>CAKRGM010000001.1 GCA_934330725.1 uncultured Lachnospiraceae bacterium
CGTAAAAATGTGGTCAAATCAAGAAAATCGAGTGCGAAAGCAAGTGAAAAATCCTTGTGAAGCCCGTAAAATCAAGGTTTCACAAAATCTTCACAAAAAAATTAGCACTCACCTCTTGACAGTGCTAACAATAGGCGATATAACATAATCAAGGTCAGAGAAATACATAAAGTATATACTGGCTTATGTAACAACGGAAAGCAAGGTCGGATACAGGTCATAGATAGCATGTACAAAATATTGATAATCTGTATAGATTGGGAAGTACATGTATATGATATATCCGGCAGGTTTATAGATAGTTTTAGTCAGGAATTGCGAAACTGTAAATTTCATATGTAGTTTTGCAAAATTAATCAATTCGTAAGCAGGTGCTTTAGCGCGGCCGGTACTTAGGCGGTGTATTTTACCGCCTTATGTACCGTTGCCAGCACTAAGCAGCGAAAGCGTGCCTGCGTTGAATTGTTAATTTTGCCGGTCATTACTTGAGAATGGAAAGTTTTACAAACGCCTTGATAGTCTTAGTATAAAGGAGGAATAGCCATGAATATCAATAAGTTTACAAAAAAGTCAATTGAAGCTGTTAATCAGTGCGAAAAGATTGCATATGATTATGGTAATCAGGAAATCGACCAGGAACATTTACTGTATAGTTTAATGACTATTGAAGACAGTCTTATTGCCAATCTGATCGAGAAAATGCAGATAAACAAAGATGAATTTGTTAAAAATATAGAGACTTTGCTTGGACAAAAGACAAAGGTATCGGGAAATGTTCAGCTTTATGTAAGCAATGATCTTAATAAGGTTCTTATTAATGCTGAAGATGAAGCTAAGCGCATGGGAGATTCATATGTATCAGTAGAACATTTAATGCTTGCAATGATTGCAGCACCAAACAAGGGCATAAAGCAGCTGTTTAAGACATATTCAATTACGAGGGACAGCTTTTTATCAGTGCTTGCAACGGTAAGGGGTAATCAGCAGGTAACAACTGATACTCCGGAGGATACTTATGATACATTATCAAAATATGCCCAGGATCTTGTTGAAAAAGCAAAAGAGGGCAAGATGGATCCGGTAATCGGACGTGATAATGAAATAAGAAATGTTATAAGGATTCTTTCAAGAAAAACAAAAAATAATCCTGTGCTTATAGGTGAGCCTGGTGTAGGTAAGACAGCAGTTGTTGAAGGACTTGCACAAAGAATTGTAAGAGGAGATGTTCCTGAAGCACTTAAGGATAAGAAACTTTTTGCACTGGATATGGGTGCACTTGTTGCAGGTGCTAAATATCGTGGTGAATTTGAGGAACGTTTAAAAGCAGTTCTGGATGAAGTTAAGAAAAGTGAAGGACAGATTATACTGTTTATTGATGAAATTCATACAATTGTTGGTGCCGGTAAGACAGAGGGCTCTATGGACGCCGGCAACATGTTAAAGCCTATGCTTGCAAGAGGCGAGCTTCATTGTATAGGTGCAACAACACTTGATGAACACAGGGAATATATTGAAAAAGATCCTGCACTTGAAAGACGTTTCCAGCCGGTTCTTGTAGATGAGCCAAGTGTTGAAGATACGATTTCTATTTTAAGGGGATTAAAGGAGCGTTACGAAGTATTCCATGGCGTAAAGATTACTGATGGTGCACTTGTTTCAGCAGCAACACTTTCAGACAGATATATTTCGGACAGATTTCTTCCTGATAAGGCAATTGACCTTGTAGATGAGGCATGTGCAATGATCAAGACAGAACTTGATTCTCTTCCTGCAGAACTTGATGAGATGCAGCGTAAGATTATGCAGATGGAAATCGAAGAGGCAGCCTTAAAGAAGGAAACAGATAACTTAAGTCATGAGCGTCTTGAAAATCTCCAGAAGGAACTTTCAGAGCTGCGTTCTACATTTAAACAGCAGAAGGCAAAATGGGATAATGAGAAGTCAAGCGTAGATAAGATAAGTAAGATTAAAGAGGAAATTGAGCAGTTAAACAACGAGATTGATAAAGCAAAAAGAGATTACGATCTTAATAAAGCCGCAGAACTTCAGTATGGCAGACTGCCACAGCTGCAGAAAGAATTAGAAGATGCTGAAGAAAAAGCTAAGAATAAGGATTTGTCACTTGTTCATGAAAGTGTAACTGAGGATGAGATTGCCAAGATTGTATCAAGGTGGACAGGTATTCCGGTTGCAAAGCTTAGTGAATCAGAAAGACAGAAAACTCTTAATCTTGATGAATTGCTTCATAAGAGAGTTATCGGACAGGATGAGGCAGTTACAAAGGTAACGGAAGCCATAATCAGGTCAAAAGCAGGTATAAAAGATCCTACAAAGCCAATTGGTTCATTTATGTTCTTAGGACCAACAGGTGTAGGTAAAACAGAACTTGCAAAGGCTCTTGCAGAAAATCTTTTTGATGACGAGTCTAATATTGTAAGACTTGATATGTCTGAATACATGGAGAAATACTCAGTGTCAAGACTTATCGGTGCGCCTCCTGGATATGTAGGATATGATGAAGGTGGACAGCTGACAGAGGCAGTAAGAAGAAAACCATATTCGGTAGTATTGTTTGATGAGGTTGAAAAGGCTCATCCTGATGTATTTAATGTACTTTTACAGGTGCTTGATGATGGACGTATAACCGATTCTCAGGGAAGAACTGTAGACTTTAAGAATACTATCATCATAATGACAAGTAACATAGGTTCAAGCTATCTTCTTGAAGGAATTGATGCAGATGGTACAATTAAGCAGGAAACACAGGATCTTGTAATGAATGACTTAAGAGCAAATTTCAGACCTGAATTTCTTAACCGTCTTGATGAGATAATAATGTTCAAGCCTTTGACCAAGAGCAATATAGGTAATATTGTTAAGCTTCTTGTTGATGATGTCAATAAGAGACTTGCTGATAAGGAATTAAAGATTGAATTATCTGACAGTGCAAAGCAGTTCATAATCGATAATGGATTTGATCCGATGTATGGTGCAAGACCATTAAAGAGATATGTTCAAAAGACTGTTGAAACACTTGCCGCAAAGCTTATATTAAAAGGAGATATCGATACAGGTGATACCATACTGATTGACCTTGAAGACGGAAAGCTTGTTGCAAAAGGTGTTCGTAAGTAAGCTGCAGTTTTTTAGAAGACAATAATATATAATAATGTAATAAAAGCAGTACAGACCAGTTTTATACGAACTGGTTTGTACTGCTTTCATATTTATAATCGATAGTTTCTAATCTTGCAGTAAGCTCTTTTTCATCAACTCCAAAAGTTTTACAGAAGTCTGAAAGGCTGGAATAATGATCACGGAGCTGCATGTTTACAAAGCTTAAAAGCATTACAGGATCTTTAGGTAAATCTGACATAATAATCTCCATTTATAAGTATTTTGAATGGCGCATGTGAACAGTAACAATACGTGCATATATGTTTATGGATATCTGCATTAGTATTTTGACAATACGACCATCTGCGTTTTATAATGACATAAAGAGGCTTAAGATGTCAAGTAAAACGGATTGAAGTGGTTTTAGATAAATTATTACTGGTAGTTTATGGGGGGATTTTATGATTCTTTTAAAAGCCGATACGGCAGTCAGGGCTGTATTTAAAAAGACTATAAAGGTAATGGAAGAAGACATTGGGTGGAATGAAATTTTCGTGATTAATAATAATACAATTATTCTTCCGGGCAGTAAAAAGTCGATTGTATTTAATTTTGACAGTAAAAAAGTTATGAAAACAGTTGCACAGATAAACATAGATGAAGATAAGGCACGCCTTATGCTCGATAACCGTGATCTGGAAAATGTACTTAATATGCTGTTATATATTTTTGGCAAATGGGGACAGATAAAGGGGCTTACGGTACACAAAAATTATGACCAGCTTAAGAATCTTATAGATAATGTGTTGTATGATATTAAGGTTGAAGTGGATTTGAGCTGGGAAAGATGCTATTTTTATAATAAGTCAGTGCAGGTAACATATGAGGATGTTGTAGAACTTATGATTAAAAAGATGCTTCCATTTGAAGATGATGAAGACGACAGTGATGAACAAAGCACCAATGACGTACAGGAAAAAGATTCAGAAGATTTACAGGAAAACGATGAAAATGAAAATCAGCAGGAAGATTCTGAAAATCCTGAAGATTTTACCAGAGAAGATGATGATGAATATTACATGGGAATCTGGCATAAAATGGTATGGAAGTCTAAGGATATTTCTTTTAACAGAATAGAAGTAACATTAGATGAAAAGAAAAATAACCGTATTGGAAAAGATTTCTATATTTCAGATTATGCATGTCCTGTCTGTAAAAATCCATTACATATGCTTGTATTTCCACCACATGATGAATTAAAGATTGAAACCGATGAAAAGCGGACAGTACTTTTAGCAAGATTATATACATGTAACAGATGCAATTGCTTTTATACACCAAGACCATACAAGATGCTTATTGATTCGCAGGTATATGAACTGGATTTTGATATTGACAGACCAGCATACGAAGATTATCTTGAGCTGCTGGGGGAAAAGGGAAGGCGTGTATCAAACTGTAATTTTAATGTGTATGCAGATGTGAAAAAATCGGACATCCGGGATGACTATAAAGATGATGATGTGAATCCAGATAAGGATGCTTTAACGGAATGGTATGAAGATAATTGTGAAGATAAGGATTATGAGCAGGAACAAAATAATGCGGCCGGCGAGTTTATGAAGCTTGACAGAGCATGCAGAAAAATAGAACAGCTGCCGGACAAGGTTCTTAATGAAATAAATGAAAAAATTGATTCAAAATTTTATTCAGATAATGTTGTTAGGAGATATTCAGGCAAAGTAAAAGGTGAAATAAAAAGAAGAAAAGATTTTGCCGGTAACAACGGACATGCTGGTGGCAAATATTCAGATGCCAGGCACTTAGAAAGTAAAAAGGCAGATTACAGACATTCAGAAGTCGGAAAAACGGATATCCCACTACCGGATGGAAAATATCAGGGAGGAGAAAATTTCAATCACAGACACTCAGAAGATAGATTTCCTGCAGGCAGATATTCAGGTGGTCAGACGGGAAGCACGGTAAGTACGGATATTAAAGATAATATGGCAGATAATATAACAGGATCGGACGCAGATGTATCAGGTACGACGGGTGCTACACATAAACAAACTGATAAAAACCAAAGAAGTTATAAAAATGATATAACTGCCAGAAGTATGGATGGCAGATTTTTAAAAGAAAAACAAAAGAGGATGCTTGATACAGTATCAAAGGTGAAGGATAAAAATTATACTGCAGTAAAAAGAGTAATGAATCAGATTGAAGCGGAGGATTGTCCGGAAGAGGTGAAGGCACCGATAAGGTCTGCTGTCAGGGAACTGATGACAAAAAAAGGAACAGAAGAGCTTAAGAAGCTGTCAGATTCTATACCGGACACAATTACATTAAAACAGTATAATTCCATAAAAGAGAAAATAAATTCTTATGACACCAGTGTGAATAAATCGGACATTTTAGACAAACTTGAGAGCAGGAAAGATGCAGCTGAAAGTGGTGAAGTCATCAGGTTTATGCACAGACTTAATTTAAAGCCGCTAAACAGGCGCGTTTTAAAGCAGTCATATGACGACCTGAAAGCAAGAGGGTACAAAGAAGGAAATGTAAAGCCGGCGTTAGAACAGATTAATCAGAAAATATATGACATTGATAAAAAGCATGTGGATGGAATGTGTGAAAATATATCGCAAATGTCATTTAATGAGACTGCAAAATTATATGACGATATTTCAAAAGAAGATATACTTCCACAGCTTAAGGTCGATACACTGGCACGTATCGAGAGGCGTCTTTGCAATATGAAAAAGGATGAAAACAGGCATCTTGTCCGTAAATTTATTAAAGATACAGGGTATGAACCTGATGCAATACGTGGTATATATGCCTGCAATGATGATAAAAAAATATCATTTAATGCGGCAAATGTACAAAAATCATATGATGACGGCAGTGAAGATGATAAAACTGATAATAATGAAGCCAATCCTTTTGAAACTGCAATGACTGTTTATGGGCAGTCACTGGATATGTATGAATATCCCGTAATGTTATGTGATTACTCGAAGCAGGGTAATGGAACCAGAGGATTTATACTTACGCCGGATCATATATATTATAAGCATATGACCGGTGATGGTGTGTTAAATATCCGGGATGTTAAAAAGCTTAATGTCGAAAACTCAATTTTAAACAAGGGTATATATGCTGATTATAATAAAGTCGGTAGAATTAAAATATCTGGACAGCTAAAACCGGAAAGTGGAAATAAGGAGGATATTCAGGCATTTATTGATAAACTTAATCAGTTTATTAAATATCTTAAGGAGAAGCCTGAATCCAGAAAGCTTTCATATATGATACATGAAAAGCATGCAGTAAAATGCTGTTACAGGTGTGGCTATGTATATACAGGAGGCAGTATATGTCCAAAGTGCGGGAGCAGAAATAATGAATAAGCAGGTTAATATGTCAGCAGATAATAAAAAGGACAAGTCAGTAAATATATATGTTATGACTCACAAGAAATTTCCTGAGCCGGATGATAAGATGTATATTCCGCTCCAGGTTGGTAAAAAAGGAAAAGAAGACCTTGGATATCTTACAGATGACACAGGAGATAATATATCAGAACTTAATAAATATTACAGTGAGCTTACAGGGGTATACTGGGTGTATAAAAATGTAAGCAACATTGATTATGTCGGAATATGCCATTACAGGAGATATCTTGTAAATTCAGAGGGATTAGTGTTTACCAGGGCGCAATTACTTGAATTGTTGCAGAATTATGATATTATAACAAGTAAGTGTATTACACTTGATAATTCATATCATTATGGATTTGCAGATAATCATAATATAAAAGATCTTGATATGACAGGACAGGTCATAAAAGAAAAGTATCCTGATTACTATAAGTTATATTTGAAGCTTGTTAATTCAAACCATACATATTTTGGTAATATGTGTATTATGTCAAAACAATTATTTGATAAATACTGTAAGTGGCTTTTTGATATTCTGTTTGAGGTTCAGAAACGTATCAATATTGATTCTTATGATGATTATCACAAAAGAGTATTTGGTTTTATATCAGAATTTCTATTGTATTTATGGGTCATAAAGAATAATTTAAAACCACTTGAATGTAAGGTCGGGCTTATTGGAGAAAAGGCTGAAACAGGCCAGGTGATAAAAAGAGTAAAAGAATTTATAGAAGATAATAATCCGGAAGATGCAATGCAGTACATTGCCGGATATAAAAAGAAGCGTCCCGATATAACGATGGAGGCATCTGATGTCTCAGGAGATTTAAGAGTACTTATGCAGATTATAGCTGTTGCCGTAATACAAAAAAATGAAACCGGAACATGCTGTATTGATAAATGTAGGGATGCAGATTATCTGATACATATTTATAAGTTTATTAACAGTGCAGTCAGAAGATATCGTGACGGCTGTGAGAATGAAAAAGATATAATGATACTGAAAAGATTTAATGTGTCGCAACAGGCTGTAAGAGTATCGGCACAGATATTCTGCAGGGATAAAAAAGTCATGAGAAATGTGGTGGACAGAATTATACGTGATATTACAGCGTAGGCTGCCATGTATATAATAAAAATCAAAAAAAGGAGGTAGCTGATATGTCGGTGCAGGATTATTTAAGTGCGCTCAAGGCGGGTAAGAAAGAGTATCATGCCTGTGTTTATAAGGGAAAGTATCCATATCTGCCGGTTCTGGAAAATCTGATTTCCGACGCAGATATAGATTATGAAATGAATCTTGGTACGATACAGATTCCGCTTGACCTTGTGGTGGGAACCTGTAATGCAGGAAGAACAAATGCATTTGCAAGAAATTTCATGCCAATACTTGAATGGGGGTCTGAATTTTCGGCAAAGTGGGCAAGTTTAAGTGACAGTCAGATGAATGAGGGAATAAGAATTCCCATTAAAGTTTATGAGTACATGAATAAGTTTTATGTGCAGGAGGGAAATAAGCGTGTAAGCGTATTAAAGTATTTCGATGCTGTATCGGTAAATGCGGAAGTTATACGAAAGGTTCCCAAAAAGTCGGATAATGAGGATATAAAGATTTATTATGAATTCATGAAGTTTTATGATGTTACCAAACTTAATGATATTTATTTCAGCCATGAGGGAAGCTTCGAACTGTTTATGAAGCTTATCGGTATTAAACCCGGTGACAAAATGGATGATGATGCAAAAAGAGACCTTGTATCATGCCTTCTTGCATTTAAGAATGCATATTATTCACGCGGAGGTGATAAGTTTGACTATCCGCTTGGAGATGCATTTTTAAGGTTTATACATATACATGGCTATAAAAATGTACTTAACATGTCAACGGATGACATGTCTAAGAATATTGCAAAGACATGGGCTGAATTTGTCCTTTTGTCTGAGAATTCAGCAGTGGATCTTAAAATGGATCCTGTTGATGCACCAAAGAAGAATATACTGAGTTATCTTCTTCCAAAACCGGGTAACAGGAAGCTGAAGGTTGGATTTATTTATGAAAAAACACCACAGGATTCAGAGTGGACGTATTCACATGAGCTTGGAAGACAGTATATTGACGACACATTTGGCGACCAGATAGAGACATTTTCAATAACAAATGTAAAACCTGATGGAGAGTCAGATGAAAGAGCGATTGAGCAGATGATAAAGCAGAAGGCTGATCTTGTTTTTGTAACTTCACCGCCTATGATAATGACAAGCCTAAGGGAGGCTATTGCACATCCGGATGTTAAAATCCTTAACTGTTCACTTAATACGTCACACAAGTACATACGGACATATTATGCAAGAATGTATGAGGCAAAGTTTTTAACAGGAATGCTTGCAGGAGCGCTTGCTGATAATAACAAGATTGGTTATGTGGCAGGTTATCCTATATATGGAGCCGTTGCCAATATAAATGCATTTGCACTGGGAGCAAAGTATGTTAATCCGAGGGCACAGATTTATCTGGAATGGACGTCTGTAAAGAACAGGGATGTTGATAAAATATTTGCGGATGAAGGCATAAAATATGTATCTGACCAGGATATGATTACACCTGATCAGACAACCAGAAAATTTGGAGTTTATAGTATTGATGGGGATGGCATTCGCAAGCATATTGCAATGCCTGCATGGCACTGGGGAGTGTTCTATGAAAAGATGATTCAGAGTATCATGAGCGGATCATGGAAAAAAGAAGAAGACGGGGATTCTGCAAAGTCCCTTAATTACTGGTGGGGATTATCAGCAAAGGTAGTAGATCTTATATGTTCAACAAAACTGCCTAAAGAACTGGTAAGCCTTGTGGAATTTATAAAGAATTCAATTTGTAATGGAACTTTTGAGCTGTTTTTGGGGGAAATGCGCGATCAGAATAAAAAGATCAGAAGCGAAGCCGGAAAGGAACTTACACCTGACCAGATAATTACCATGGACTGGCTGCTTGATAATGTCATAGGAAGTATACCTAAGATGGAAGATTTAAAAGAAGCAGCTAAAGCAATAGTGACTGCACAGGGAATCATTAAAACCAATAATATTATAAGATAAAGAATAGAGGAAAATATGAAAATACTTGTATTATCTGATGTAGAATCAAAATACCTTTACGATTATTTTGAAAAAGAGAAACTGGATGGGATTGACCTGATACTTTCATGTGGAGATCTTTTACCACAGTATCTGTCATTTCTTGCATCATTTGCAAAGGTACCTATACTTTATGTTCATGGTAATCATGACGAATGTTATATAACTAATCCACCTGAAGGCTGTATATGTGTTGATGACAATATATATGTGTATAAGGGTATACGTATTATGGGGCTGGGCGGAGCCGTTAAATATAAAGAGGGTGCATTCCAGTTTACGCAGCACCAGATGAATCAGAGAGTTAATAAACTGTGGCTTAAACTGAAGTGGCATAAAGGAATAGATATACTTCTGACACATGCACCCGCAGCGGGAATATGTGATGGACTTGATCATGCCCATAAAGGATTTGAAGCATTTACAAAAATCATAAATAAATATAAGCCAAAGTATTTTATTCATGGTCATATTCATAAGGATTATCAGTCTAACTTTGTAAGGGAAAGAACATATAATGATACTACAGTAATAAATGGTTATGAAAGATATATAATTGAAATCTGAGAAAGCAGCTAAAAAAATAAAGGGAATTTTCATAAAGGTATTGCATTATAAGGCATTGTATGCTAATATCCATAAATATAAAAATACAAATGTACGTCACACAAAGACACATTTGCTTATCAAGCGCGTCAGCTCGTACTTGAGATAAATATTTATTGAAAAGGGAGAATTCAAAATGAGTGAAAAGTTAAGAGTAGGTATTCTTGGTGGAACAGGAATGGTAGGACAGAGATTCATTACATTACTTGAGAACCATCCATGGTTTGAGGTTGTACTTGTTGCAGCAAGTGGACGTTCAGCTGGCAAGCCTTACGAGGAAGCTGTAGAAGGCCGCTGGAAGATGGCAGCAGACATGCCTGAATTCGTTAAGAAGATGCCTGTTTATGATATGGATAAGGATTTTGATGAAATCGTTTCTAAAGTAGATTTCGTATTTTGTGCAGTAAACATGCCAAAGAATGAAATCAAGGCTATTGAGGAAAGATATGCAAAAGCAGAAGTTCCGGTAGTTTCAAACAACAGTGCAAACCGTTGGACACCTGATGTTCCTATGGTAGTTCCTGAAATTAATCCTGAACATCTTGATGTAATTGAAGCTCAGAGAAACAGACTTGGAACAAAGAGAGGATTTATCTGTGTAAAGCCTAACTGTTCAATTCAGAGTTATACACCGGCCCTTACGGCACTTAAGGAATTTGGACCAAAGCTTGTAGTTGCTACAACATATCAGGCTATTTCAGGTGCAGGTAAGACATTTGCACAGTGGCCTGAAATGGAAGGAAATATTATCCCATACATCGGTGGTGAAGAAGAAAAGAGTGAAAAAGAGCCATTAAGACTCTGGGGTAAAGTTGAAGACGGACAGATTGTTCCTGCTACAGAACCTGTTATTACATGCCAGTGCGTAAGAGTACCTGTTCTTGATGGACATACAGCAGCTGTATTTGTTAATTTTGAAAAGAAGCCAACAAAGGAACAAATCATTGAAAAGTGGAGAAACTTTAAGGGACTTCCACAGGAACTTGATTTACCAAGTGCTCCAAAGCAGTTCATCCAGTATCTTGAAGAGGATGACCGTCCACAGGTAAGACTTGATGTAAACTTTGAGAATGGTATGGGAATTTCACTTGGCCGTTTAAGAGAGGATACAGTATTTGATTACAAGTTTGTAGGTTTATCACATAATACATTAAGAGGTGCAGCAGGTGGCGCAGTTCTTATTGCTGAACTCCTTAAGGCTCAGGGTTATATCACAGCAAAATAATCAGCCGTGTGAAAAATCATAGCAACATTATGATTTATACAGAGTTTTCTTATACAAAATAAGCAGGTACCAGTCAGGATATTCCGATTGATACCTGCTTATTAATTTTGTGTTGCCAATTTAGCGGAATTGCAATATAATTAAAACAATATTTGTGCGTAGTCTGGAGATTTAAAAGTGAAAAATAACAATTTTTATGCAATGCTGTCACGAATGAAGTATATTGACCGCTGGGGCCTTATGCGTAATACACGAAAAGAAAATCTTTGTGAGCATAGCCTTGAAACCGCATTTATTGCACATGCACTTGGCATTATCAATAATGAGGTTTATAAAGGAACAATTGACGCTGAAAGGCTGGCAGTACTTGGCATGTATCATGACGTGACAGAAACAATCACGGGTGATATGCCCACGCCTGTTAAGTATTATAATCCGGTTATAAGACAGGCATACAGGACGGTTGAAAATGTTGCCAAAGATGAGATTCTGACAGGGCTTCCCGACATTTTAAAAAGCACGTATGATGGTGTTTTGTCGGGAAGTGAAGATGAGAAGCTGCTATGGCAGTATGTCAAAGCGGCTGATAAGATTTCAGCATTAATTAAGTGTGTTGAGGAAAGAAAAACAGGAAACAGTGATTTTTGTAAAGCAGAAGCAACAATCAGGGAAGCTATAAGCAACATGGAAGAAAGGCTGCCTGAGGTAAAATATTTTATGGATAATTTTATGCCTGCGTATACAGACACACTTGATGAACTATAACTATAACTAGAAGAAAGGCATTTAAATATGGGAAAGTCTGTATTTATTGCAGAAAAACCAAGCGTTGCACAGGAGTTTGCAAAGGCTTTGCATTCTGATTTTTCAAGAAAAGACGGATATCTTGAGTCAAATGACTATATAGTTACATGGTGTGTAGGGCATCTTGTAACAATGAGTTATCCTGATGCGTATGATGCAAATCTTAAAAGATGGAGTTTCGATACGCTTCCATTTATCCCCAAAGAATATAAATATGAAATAATACCTGCGGTAAAGAAGCAGTTTGATATAGTAAAAGGAATTTTAACAAGTGACAGAGTTGATACAATATATGTATGTACCGATTCAGGACGTGAAGGAGAATATATTTACAGACTTGTTGAAAGAATGGCAGGGGTTAAGGATAAAAAAGAAAAAAGGGTCTGGATTGATTCGCAGACGGAAGAGGAAATACATAAGGGAATCGAAAACGCGAAAGATTTGTCGGAGTATGACAGCCTTGGTAATGCGGCATATCTCAGGGCACAGGAAGATTATCTTATGGGAATAAATTTCTCAAGAGTACTTACACTTAAATATGGAAGAGATATTTCCAATTATTTGCATACAGACAGGACCGTAATATCGGTCGGACGTGTAATGACTTGTGTTCTTGGAATGATAGTACGCAAGGAAAGAGAAATACGTAATTTTGTAAAAACACCATTTTATCGTGTAATTGGTAAAACAGAAGAAAAGTATGGTTTTGAGGCTGAATGGAAAGTAAACGAAAAAAGCAGATATTATAATACTCCGTATTTATATAAGGATAATGGCTTCAAAGAGCGTAAGAAGGCAGAGGAGCTTGTGAATTTTTTAAGAGATCCGCTTCCTGCACAGGGAACTGTAGAAAATATTGAAAAAAAGAATGAAAACAAGAACCCTCCGCTTTTATTTAATCTTGCAGAAATTCAGAACCAGTGTTCAAAGCTTTTCAAGATAAGTCCTGACCAGACTTTAAATATAATTCAGGAATTATATGAGAAAAAGCTTGTGACATATCCAAGAACTGATGCAAGGGTACTTTCGAGTGCGGTATGTAAGGAAATAGAAAAAAATATTGCCGGACTTATGAATTATGAACCATGCAGACAGGCAGCTAAGGAAATAATAGATAATAAAAGTTATGTAAATCTTGCCAAAACACGTTATTGTGATGACAAAAAGATTACGGATCATTATGCTATAATTCCGACGGGACAGGGATTTAATAATTTAAGAAATCTTTCTGTAACAGCAGTACGAACTTATGAGATTATTGTAAGGAGATTTTTAAGTATATTTTACCCACCTGCAAAATATAGTAAGATAAGTATAATGCTTAATGTGAAAAATGAATTATTTTCATCATCATTTAAAGTTTTAAAGGATGAGGGCTATTTAAAAATTACAAAAAATTCCTTCGATAAGTTAAAAAACGAAGGTGATGACGCAAAATGTAACGATTTACTGTTTCAGGCATTGAAAAAGTTGAAAAAAGGCGATAAAATAAATTTCGATGATTTTGAAATAAAAGAGGGAGAAACTTCACCGCCTAAGCGTTATAGTTCAGGTTCTATTATTCTGGCAATGGAGAATGCAGGACAGCTTATTGAAGATGAAGAACTCCGTGAACAGATAAAGAGCTGTGGCATTGGAACAAGTGCAACACGCGCAGAGATTTTAAAGAAGCTTGATAAGAATAAGTATATTGCCATTAATAAAAAAACACAGATAATTACACCGACCAGGCTTGGAGAGATTATTTATGATGTTGTTGAAAGCTCAATTAAACATCTGCTTAATCCCGAACTTACAGCGAGCTGGGAAAAGGGGCTTAATTATGTGGCTGAAGGTGAAATAACACCTGATGAGTACAGTCAGAAGCTTAATGGATTTGTACAAAGAAGGACGATTGCCGTCATGAAACAGAACAATCAGAATCATCTGTTTGAGAAATTTAACAAAACAGCACAGTTTTACAAATAAATGAAAGGAAACGGTGACAATATGTGTGGAGTAGTTGGATATGTTGGAGACAGGGATTGCGCTGATGTATTAATGGATGCGTTATCCAAGCTCGAATACAGAGGATATGACTCAGCAGGAATTGCTGTGTTTGAAAATAATGCTATTAAAGTTGAAAAATGCAAAGGAAGACTTTCTAATCTTACAGAGAAGATGAAAAAGGATGGAAAACCGGAAGGACACTGTGGAATCGGACATACAAGATGGGCTACACATGGTGAGCCATCAGATATTAATTCTCATCCACATGGTAATAAAAGGGTTTCAATTGTACATAATGGCATTATTGAGAATTATAAAGAAATCAAGGAATATCTTATAGGGGAGGGGTATAGTTTTGCAACAGAGACCGATACAGAAACAGTTGCAAAGCTTTTAGACTGTTATTATGTTGATGATCCTGTAAAAACAATTGCTAAAGTGGTTTCAGAAATAAGAGGCTCTTATGCGCTTGGAATATTGTTCAGGGATTGTCCGGATACAGTTTTTGCTGTAAGAAAAGACAGTCCTCTTATTGTGGGCGTAGGCGAGAACGAAAACTTCCTTGCGTCTGATGTGCCTGCAATTATTAAGTATACACGTAATTATTATCTTCTTGACCAGAATGAAATCGCAGTTATTAAAAAAGACAGCGTAAAATTCTATGATGCACATTTAAATGAAGTAACTAAAGAAGTGCAGACTGCAGACTGGGATGTAGATGCTGCCGAAAAAGGCGGATATGAACATTTCATGCTTAAAGAGATAAATGAACAGCCGACAGCAGTAAGGGATACTGTGAGTCCGAGAATAATGAACGGACTTCCTGATCTTGATGTGGATGGTGTTGATGTTGAAAAATTTAAGAATTACAGAAAAATATTTATTGTAGGCTGTGGTACGGCTATGCATGCGGGAATGGTTGGAAAATATGTAATTGAAAAGATGGCAAGAATTCCTGTTATAGTTGACGTGGCCTCAGAATTCAGATACAGAGATCCGTTAATTGACAAAGATGACCTTCTTATCGTGGTATCACAATCGGGAGAAACTGCTGATACACTTGCTGTATTAAGGCTTGCAAAGGAAGTTGGTGCTGACACACTTGCAATTGTCAATGTAGTAGGCTCTTCAATTGCAAGAGAGGCAGATATGGTGGTATATACACATGCCGGCCCTGAAATTTCAGTTGCATCCACGAAAGCATATATGGTTCAGATATCTGTTATGTATCTTATCGCATTTCAGATTTCATATATTTATGGAAAGATTACAAAAGAAGAGTGCGAAAGATTAACAGCAGAGCTTAAGAATATGCCGAATGTTATAAAAGAAACATTAGCACTTTCAGATAAGTGTTCATTTGTTGCATCAAAACTTATGAATGCAGAAAGCCTTCTCTATATTGGAAGAGGACTCGATTATGCACTTAGTATGGAAGGATCACTTAAGCTTAAAGAAATATCATATATACATTCAGAATCATATGCAGCAGGTGAATTAAAGCATGGTACAATTTCTCTAATTACAGATGGAATGCCTGTTATTGCTGTTGCAACACAGAAGCGTCTGTTTGAAAAAACAATCAGCAATATACGTGAAGTGAAAGCAAGAGGAGCTATGGTTGTTCTTATAACACATAAGGATTTTGAGGTTGATAAGGATGTAGCCGATTACGTTATAAAGCTTCCTGATGTCGACGAGATTCTTATGCCAATGGTAACAGCAGCACCGCTTCAGCTGATAGCTTATTATACATCTGTCCTTAAGGGAAATGATGTTGATAAACCACGTAATCTTGCAAAATCAGTTACTGTAGAATAAAGTGCAAAGTAACTCTGTTTAAGAATATTATTGTCTGGCTGAATCAGTCATGTGTCCAGCCAGGCAATTTTTCAATGCAATGTTGCCTGTATTTTATATTTAATTCGGGCTGTTTAAAAATGAAATCTGAAAATGCGATTTAATAAGTGAAATTTGAGAATGAAATTAAAAACCGCGATTTAATAAGTGAAATTTGAGAATGTGATTCAAAAGATTCAAAAATAAGATTGAAAAATGAATATTATAATATATGAATGGAGCAGAAAATGAATAATGAAGTTTTGGAAATAAGTCAGCTGTTTGATTTAAATCAGACTATAGCAGCTGACATTTTTAATGGATGTAAATATCCTTGGGAAGTTCTTTCAAAAATAGGCGATTTTATTGTGGAACTTGGTAATTCACTAAGTAAAGATGAATATGAAAAACGTGGCGATGATATATGGGTCGCAAAAAGTGCGAAAGTGTTTGATTCAGCTTATATAGCAGGTCCGTGTATAATAGGAAAGAATGCCGAGGTGCGTCACTGTGCATTTATAAGAGGAAAAGCCATTGTAGGAGAAAATTGTGTTGTCGGAAACTCAACAGAACTTAAAAATGTAATATTATTTAATAATGTTCAGGTTCCACATTACAATTATGTTGGAGATTCAATTTTAGGATATAAGTCACATATGGGAGCCGGTTCAATAACATCTAATGTTAAATCGGATAAAAAACTCATCACAGTAAAAGGTCCGGATGGAAATATTGATACCGGAATTAAAAAAATAGGTGCATTTCTTGGCGATAATGTTGAAGTTGGATGCGGAAGTGTACTTAATCCGGGAACAATTGTTGGCAGACACAGCAATATTTATCCATTATCAAGTGTAAGAGGATATGTTAATTCCAACAGCATTTATAAAAAAGCAGGCGAAGTTGTAGAAAAACACGCTTATTAATTAAAAGCATAATTGCAAAAACAGCTATTTTTATGTGGTGTCGTACAAAATTAACAATTCAATGCAGTCATGCCCGCCTGGTGAGACATGGACAATTGATGTATAAGACGGTAAAACAGTTAGCTTGTGGTAACACTGCAAAATATAAAAATAGCCTAAAAAATGAGAAGTTTTATTGACTAATCATTATCTTTGTGAGAAAATATGTTAAGTACGAATTGAGTAAAAGTACATAATGATTTACTTTTGATAATGAAAGGAGTAATAAGATGATTTACACACAAGAAGTAGAAAATATGTGTCCAATAGCACAGGGCGTTCATCATGGTGCAGCACCTGTTCCTACAGAGGGAAAATGGGTACAGAACAAGAGAGTTGAGGATATCTCAGGTTTTACACATGGTGTAGGCTGGTGTGCTCCACAGCAGGGTGCTTGTAAGCTCACATTAAATGTTAAGGAAGGCATTATTCAGGAAGCATTAGTTGAAACAATCGGATGTTCAGGTATGACACATTCAGCAGCTATGGCTTCAGAAATCTTACCTGGTTTAACTGTTATGGAAGCTTTAAACACAGACTTAGTTTGTGATGCTATTAACACAGCTATGAGAGAACTTTTCTTACAGATTGTATATGGTAGAACACAGAGTGCTTTCTCAGAAGGTGGTCTTGCAGTTGGTGCAGGTCTTGAAGATCTTGGTAAGGGACTTCGTTCACAGGTTGGTACAATGTATGGTACCCTTAAAAAAGGACCTCGTTACCTTGAAATGGCTGAAGGCTATGTAACAGGTATTGCACTTGACAAAGACGATCAGATCATCGGATATAAATTTGTCAACCTTGGTAAAATGACAGACTTCATTAAAAAAGGTGATGATCCTAATACAGCTTATGAAAAATCATGTGGTCAGTATGGCCGTGTAGCTGATGCAGTTAAGATCATTGATCCAAGAACAGATGAAGAAGTTAAATAAGGAGGAGACAGAATAATGGCTTTATTTGAATCATATGAAAGAAGAATAGATCAGATTAATGCTGTATTAAACAGCTACGGTATTTCTTCAATTGAAGAAGCTGAGAAAATCACAAAGGATGCTGGATTAAACGTTTATGATATGGTAAAGGGTATTCAGCCAATTTGTTTTGAAAATGCATGCTGGGCTTACACTGTAGGTGCTGCAATCGCTATTAAGAAGGGTGCTAAAAAGGCTTCAGAAGCAGCTGCTGCTATCGGTGAAGGTCTTCAGTCATTTTGTATCCCAGGTTCAGTTGCTGACCATCGTAAGGTAGGTTTAGGACATGGTAACCTTGGTAAGATGTTACTTGAAGAAGAAACAGAATGTTTTGCATTCTTAGCAGGTCATGAATCATTCGCAGCTGCTGAAGGTGCTATCGGTATTGCTGAAAAGGCTAACAAAGTTCGTAAAAAACCTTTAAGAGTTATCTTAAATGGTCTTGGAAAAGACGCTGCTCAGATTATCTCAAGAATCAACGGATTTACATTTGTTGAAACAAAGATGAACTATCAGACAGGTAAGGTTGAAGAAGTTTCAAGAACAGCTTACTCAGATGGTCTTCGTTCAAAGGTTAACTGCTACGGTGCTAATGATGTAACAGAAGGTGTTTCAATCATGTGGAAGGAAAATGTTGATATCTCAATCACAGGTAACTCAACAAACCCAACAAGATTCCAGCATCCAGTTGCAGGTACATATAAGAAAGAAAGACTTGAAGCTGGTAAGAAGTACTTCTCAGTAGCATCAGGCGGTGGTACAGGACGTACACTTCACCCAGATAACATGGCTGCAGGTCCTGCTTCATACGGTATGACAGATACAATGGGACGTATGCATTCAGATGCTCAGTTCGCCGGTTCATCATCAGTTCCTGCTCACGTAGAAATGATGGGACTTATCGGAATGGGTAACAACCCAATGGTTGGTGCTACTGTAGCCGTAGCTGTATCTGTTGAGGAAGCTGCAAAGGCTGGTAAGTTCTAAGAAACCGCATAAATACTGATATGTGTTAGTATAAGAAAGTACGAAAAAACAGACGTAACTAACAAGTAACTAACACGTAACTAACAGACGTAACTAACAAGTAACTAACAAAAATATAAGAGGATAGTCAGATAATCTGGCCGTCCTCTTATTTTTAATTTAGTTATTTTATTTTAGAAATCTCTTCCTGTAACTGCTCAATGGTTCTGTGAGTGTATACCTTTTCTGTAACATCTTCTATTGCATGGCCAACAATAAGTTTAAGGATATATTCATTCATGTTGGCTTCTTTAGCCTTTGTAATGAAAGTATGACGTGTATCATGCGGTCTGTGATTCATACCCAGCTTTTTATTTATTTTATCAAATCTTCCGCGATACTTATCATAAGTAAGATGTGTACCTTGCTGACCGTTTTCATCATTAAAAAGATAATCACTTCCCATTGCGACTGCTTTATTGTAATTATTAACAACAAGATCACGTATGAGCGGATGAATTGGGACTATTCGATTTCTACCGGAATCTGTTTTAATTCCACCAAAAAAAGTATTTGCATCTAAATCAACATCTTCAATCTTCAGTATTGCTAATTCCTGTGGACGCCATCCACTGTATATACCAATTAGTACCATATCGACAAATGGGAAATTAATGTTATCCCAAAGGGTTTTTATTTCATCATTCGTGAATGGAATATGCAATATTTGTGGCTTTCCTCGTTTAACGCTGTCACATAGAGCAGCATAGTCCTTATCAACAATATCATATTTAAGGCAGTATTTATAAATCATGTTATAAAGGGATTTCATTCGCTGTTTAGTTGAATCTCCAACTTTAGCATTTTTAATTGTGCCTTCTAAGTGATTAGGGCGGATATCACGCATACGCATATTATGTATTGGCTCAGAATGATTAAATGCACTTGTCCATGTGCGCTGAGCACTGGGAACAATATTTATAAAATGTTCTCTGGACCATCGTTCATATACTTCGGCAAAAGTAATATTATTTGTTTCTATATCGTATGGATTTTCATTATAATTAATCAATGCAGTTAGAGCAGCTTGTTTTGTTGGAAAATATCCAATAGTAATGTAAAGCTGTTTAGATCTTCCGGTATCTGAATTTATTTCCCATCCTTTGGTCTTCCTGGCTACCCAGGGATTACGGCGTTTTCCGGATAATTTATAAACGCTACCCATTCCGTTTGCTAATTTCATATATACCACCTTCCTAAAATTGAGTATAAAAATAACACCTATTGCAGAACAGGTGTCGAAGGTGATATAATATTACTTGTTTAGGGTATATTATATCAGACACCGTCTGACGTAGTATCTATGTAAAAGCTCTTGTGTTGGTAGCACAGGGGCTTTTATTTTATTTATTATGAGTTATAACATCTAGAATAGATAATATTTCGTGCGCGCTTGTGAAAGCATTTTGATATTCTTTGCTGCTAACCTTAATTGGTTTTGTAATAATCGGTATCATGATACAAGGGGCATCAAAACTATTTAATGTTACCTTTATTGTAATTGAGTCTACACGTTTTTTCTGTACACGCTTTCCGGTTATACCGCCAGCTATTGCACCTGCATCACCAAATATAGCACCACCAATCAGAGCTTTTCCAACTCCGCCGCTAGTAACAATGCTATCATCTTCAAATAATTCATAACTCAATAATTCATTAAATTCAAACCATTCTTTTGAGCCAACTTTTTGTTTGCTTCCATTTGGTATAAGTAAAGATAATCCAGCTGTGCTTAAAGCAACAGCACCTTTAAGCATAGTCTTGCCAAGTCCGCTTTTCTTTCCATTTTTTACAATAGTTCCTTTTATACGGAATACATGATGGTTTTCGTCTATTTGCACAGGACCAACTGTTTTAGTTGCTCTGTATGCATCTTTGTTTTTTTGGATAGCATTTTGAACTGATGATAGTATTTTGGCTGACATACTTCCTTCTTCAGATACTTCATCTTGAATTATTTCGTCAATTTCATCTTGAGAAATATCATCATTGTACATTTCTGACGTTGGACAGCCACAATTTGGACAAGCTGGAGCTTTATCAGAAAATTCCTTACCACATTCAATACATTTAATAAGTGCCATATCATCTCCTCCTTCTAATTTTACTTATTATTAAAATAATAATCGAGTTGTTCTTCTTTGCTTATATTTTTATCTAATTTCAGATTAGTACCTAATTTTCTTTTTTAGCATTACTTCCAATAGAAACCATCTCGCTCACCTCAGCGAAATGCTCAGAAACATTAACACCACTCTGCTCGCATGTTTTAATTGCTTTTTGTATGGTTGGCAAGAATTTGTTATTTATTTTATATTTTCCAAGCATGTCCGCAATTTAAGCATTTAACAACACCCTGTTTGCTTGATAATCCACCTAAGATTGCACCAGTACTTCCTAAAGCAGCTCCGCCTAATACAGCTCTACCAAGACTTAATTTCTTAGTCGAATAACCTATGCTGGTACTTCCGCATTTAGGGCAACATGCTATTCCGTCTGCTTTATTTTTTTTGACTTTTTCTTTGATTTGACCTTTCTTTGTAATAGGAGTGTTTTTGGTATTCCAAATAGGAGTTCCATTTTTGGGGTGTGGGACATTACCTATAATTATTTTTATTTTTTCAGTATCGTTTTTATCTATTATGTAAAAGCCAGTATCTTTCTTTCCACAATAAGGACATTTTTGAGCTTGTATTAATAGTTTATCACCACAATTATTACATATTTTAATTTTATTAGACACATCAATATCGTTAGTATCTTTAATTATATTTTTTTGTAAAAATTGATGGACATCTTTTATATCTGAATTTACACCAGAAGCAATTAAGCCATCATATATTTTTTTTAGCTTGTTATCGGACGAAGATAGTACCCAGAAATCGTCATCGATAAATTCTATTACAATATAAGGATTTGCTAAAAATACATTAGTTATTTCACTTGTTTTATAAATGAACTTTTTTCTTCCAAAGCCATCAAGAAGCAAGCCAGCGGCAAAAAGTGCAATATTACAGCTTCCTTTCTGGAACTTTGCTGTTCCATTTATGTATTGTACAGTTATGTAAAATACATTAGAAAAAAAATTATAATCTTTTTTTAGTTGCTTTAATTCATCTTTTGATATTTCCATAGTAAATATTCCCCCATTATTCTTTGTGTGCATTTAATTCTAAGGCATCAACATTGTTAATTCTGTTACCAAAGTCTCCATAGGAGATATGGTTTAATTCGTGATTGTATGTTTCTAATCTTTGTTCAAAGCTTAAATTAGAATTTAATACAACACAGAATGTTCCGTCCAATAAAGCCATTGTATAACCTTTAATCTTATTAGGAAGTTTAATTTCTACAATGTGGACATCATCTTGACATATCATATTACATCACTCCTCTACTTGTTTATTTTGTATATTTTAGCAGGTAAAGAGGACGATAAGAAGGACTATCCTTGCTTGCTAAATTTATCTATGATGGCTTTAACCATTTCGATATCTTCTTTACTTACCTTGCGAGATGCATCAAATAATACCTTGTAGTCTGGGTTCTCATATAGGAACTGCGCCATGTCTCTAGCATCGTCGTTTAAGTAGTAGTTTTCTTCATTACGATTATCTTCTATCAAGTCGCCAACATTTACATGTAAATAGTTAGCAATATCTATAATAACATCAACCTTTGGTACTCGTAATCCCGCACACCAGTTAGAGACAGTTGATTTATCATATCCAAGGTCATTAACTAAATCAGATTGTGTTTTATTATTCATCATTAAGTAATATTTAAGCATTTCTGCAAATTTGTTAGTACCCATTAAATTTTTCACTCCTTTCTGTAGTTTTATTATATCAAAAAGAAAACTAAAAGCAAGCAAAAAGCTAAAAAAGTTTTCAAAATGCATTGACAGTTTTCAAAAAGGGGAGTAATATGATTATGAAAGGAGGTTTGCAATTTGAAAACAGATGCAGAACCAATAAAAATTTCGTTGGCAGCAGCACGAGTAAATGCAAGAAAAACACAGGCTCAGCTTGCAAATGAAATGGAAATATCACGAATGACACTGGCTAATATGGAGAATGGAAAAACGCAGATAAGTAAAGCACAATTACATTTATTTTGTGAATTATGTCATATTCCAGTTGCCAATATTTTTTTACCTTATAAGTTTACAGAATGAAAACAAAATACCCGACATTCCAGAAAGGAGTGAGAGAGTGAATAAGATACAAGATGCAGTAATAATTGCTCTTATAATTTTTATTGCGATAAGCATTTACAAAATGCAACCCAGTAACATTGTAAGAGCAATTAGTAAAAAAACAATAAAAGATGGCAAATGTCAATTAATCATTTAACCAATTATGGTATTTCTCTAACAATTTAAGAGATATTTCAAAGCTTAAATTAACAATAGCGTCCGTTGCAGGTTCAGGTGTGTGAGTAGCCAAAACATCAGCTTTAATCTTTGAAATTTCTTCTTGTGAAAGAGATGAAAGAAATTGTTCAAAAGATTTCATAAGCAAACTCCTTTCTTAGAAACTAGGTGCGGCAACACCAGTAATTCAAGTATAGGAGTAAAAAGACATTTATACAAGTGATTATCTATTCGAGGAGGTGAGAGAGTGAATAAGATACACAGCATTGCAATTGATTATGATAACGCGAAACTGATTATTAATGATGAAGAGATAAAAAGTACGGCGATTATTGGAATTGCAGATGAATCAACAGAAGGCTGGTTAAGACAGAAGGTAATTAATATTCATAATGAGGCAGAAAAAATGATAAAAGTATCTGTTTATTGTGAAGAGGTTCATCCAATGGTAGAAGAACCTCTTGCTAACAGCTCTAATGCTGGTAATAAGCCTTAATAATGGCAACTTTGCCATTAAATTTATCATAGTCAATTTCAGTTATGTAATGACCATTAATAAATTGCTTGGCTATATCAGACAGTTCTTTATTAAGAGCAGGAATTGCTATATAAGAGCCTTTTTTATCAGAAAGTTCCAAAGTAGGCACTTCATAACCATTTATATTTGTTAGCACAATACTTGGATTATCTGGTGTAAAAATTTCTGCCGGGGATTGTGATAAATCAGCCATAAAGAACCTCCTTTCTTAAGTACTCGGCTACAGCCATAGCCTGTAAATAAAGTATAGGAGATAAGGGTTGATAAGACAAGAGTTTACAGTACAGAAAAGAAAGGAGCAGCCTTATGAGAGAAATAAAAGCAACATTCCCAGATGGAACAAAAGAGAATTTTGGAAGATTCAGTGATCTAAGAATGTATATGGAATATGAACATAAGACTGAAGTAACAATTACAGTTCGTTACTGCCTTGAAACCATAGCAGAAAATATGAAACTGACATATAAGGAAGTGGTAGAGCTGGCTAAGAAGAATGAGTGTGCGGAAGCTTGGAAGGTCCGCCCGGTGGTGTAGGAGGTGAGAAAGATTAAACAAGATACACAGCATTACAGTTGATTATGATAATGCAAAACTGCTTATCAATGGTGAAGAAATTAAAAATACGGCAATGCGTTTTGTGATATCTATAGAAAAAGCCGGTACTGCAATACCGGCCAAGCGAATAAACGCTTAAAAATAACACAATGCTAATTTAACACAATATAAAGTAAAAGGCAATAATGAGGTGAAAATATGCATATTAAAACAGATATTGGAGATTTTGCAACATATGAAGCATTGTATTGGGGAATGGTTGAAACAGGGAAAAGAGTAGTTAACTGTGATATTGAATACAAAGGATCAAAATTTATTATTCATGATGTTTCAATCAAAGCAGCAGAAATATTAAAAGATAAAGAATATGAGAACAGAGGATTAACAGATATACAGATAAAGGAAATAGCAGGATATGAAATGGTTAAGCCATAAGATTTTATTTAAAAGAGGTGAATAGTATATATGAGTGCAGGAAGAATTCTTACAGCAGAAGCAGCAAGTATATTGGATGTTTCGCCACAATTTGTTCGGATAGCAATGCAGCAGGGCAAGCTACCCATAGGAACGGCAATTAAGATGTCGTCAAAGTGGACATATCATATATCAGAAAAACTGCTTGGAGATTATACCGGTAAGGATATAGCAAAAGAACTTGAAACCATAAGAGCAAAATAAAAGGAGGGATAAATTTGATTAAGGTACAGAAAATATTTGAATCATTACATTGGATTAAATATCTAAACCAGGAGATTGATATTGCCAAAGCAGAACACAATGCAAGAAGAGCATGTGAAGCTTCTGTTTTGCTCAGAAAGCTTGAAATTAGATGTGGCGTTAAGCCAAGAACATTCCGTTTAAATTAAAAAGGAGCAATATGAAAGTTAAAGATATTTTAGATGTTTTAACAGGTCCAGATAGATTAATTGTAAAGACGCAGTCCGGAGTACAGCGTTTCGTTGGCTGGGTTAGCGACTATGATCACAAAGACGATGACGCTTTGGTTAAAAGATTTAGAATGATTCCGGAGTTTTGTTCTAGAAAATGGAATGAAAAAGGACTAATTGCACCGGTGCAACCTGATGTGGCACCGGATTATAAGTTCCAGGATTTGGAGCTTAAATTATATTACACAATAATAATTTAACGGAGGAAATATATGAGTAATATAACAAAAGCTTGGGAAAATGCACGTCTTGCTTATCAGCAAAGATATATCAATTGGCTAAAAAGATGGCACGATTATCATAATGAAGATGATAGAGGTCATGCCAATGAATGCAGTTATGTCTTAATTAACGTTTTTGGACTGATTAGCGAACAGGTAATAGAATTAGAACATGATTGCAGTGGTTTTACAAATAATGACTTAAACTAAAATTCAAGGTAAAAAGAGCGGGCATAGGCCCGATTCTTATAACCTTATAAGTATATTAAAGTTACGACATATTAATTGTCCTGGGGGTAGAAATGGCATACATAAAAGATGTGTGGCGCTTCCCCGGCTCAAATGAGTACGAATATAAGTATGCAGGGAACTATGGAGCAAAGGGAGAGAAGCGGCGAAAGAGGCAGAAAGCTTCACCGGAACAGATTAAGCGCCAGAATAAGATCAATAAGGAGAAAAAAGTAAGACGCCTCATAAAAGCAAATTTTAAAAGAGGCGATTTATGGACAACATTAAAATATCCTGCAGGGACGAGAAAGACATTTTCAGAAGTGAAAAAAGATTTTGAAAAGTTCAGAAGAAATCTTAGAGGAATTTATAAAAAACTTAAGCAGGAATTTAAGTACATATACCGGATCGAAGTTGGCGCACTTGGAGGAATACATATACATATTTTAATCAATAGAATACATGGAGCTGATACAGATGTAATTATACAGTCAGCCTGGAAATATGGGATTGCAAATCATGAAAGTATATATGATGCAGGTGGATATGCAAAGCTTGCTAATTATATAGTAAAGCTTCCAGAAGAGGGAAGTGAGGAATATGAACAACTTAGTCTGTTTCCGGATCAGGACAAAAAAGAGATGGTTAAGTATTCAACGTCAAGGAATCTCATAAGGCCGGAGGCTGAAAGAACACATTATCAGAGGTGGACAATGCGTAAGGCGATAGAGGACGGACCAACACCATCAAAAGGATATTTTATAGATAAAGATTCAATAGTGTATGGGATTAATCCATATACGGGAATGAGTTATCTGCATTATACAGAATTTAAGATAACAAAGCATGGCCCGCCGGGAGGGACAGAATAGGATGAGGCATGTAAATATATATACAGCGACAACATTTAAAGGCGTAAAGATACAAAATGGTGACATTGGTTACATACTCGAATTCATAACAGATAAAGCACCGGTTACGCTTACAAAGTATGAATATATTGAGGGTGTAACACCAAATGCAGCAGAACTTAAGGCTGTGATAAAAGCACTTAAAAGGATGACAGAAAAATGTGAACTGACAATATACACTGAATCAATGTATGTTGCATCCGGATACAATTCAGGGTGGGTTAATGCCTGGAAGACAAATTATTGGAAGACGTCCAGAGGTAAAGAAGTATCAAATAAGTCAGATTGGCAGCAGCTGGACAGGCTGTTAGACGGGCATAAATTTACATTTTTTGCCCAAAAGCAGCACAGTTACAGGCAATGGCTTACAGATACTGTCAATAAAGCAAAGGAGAGAAACGATGTTTGATAAATACGGAGAATTTAATTCTGCTGATGAGATAAACAAAGCGGCAGCAGGACAGTTAGCGCAGGGAGATACTGATGCAATAATAGAAATAGCAGCAGAGAATGGGCTTGATCCTGAGGATGCGCAGGATTATATAGACGGAGTAGCAACAGAATTGTGTAATCCTCTAATGGCAGCTTATGGAAAGATTAAAGTCGAATCAGAGCAGTTAAAGCCACAGGAAATAGTAGAGGACTGGATCAACTACATCAAAATGAAATGTACTGAAAATGAGAATATGGCAATAGCGGTCAGAAGAAAAGGCAAAACGGTTGAAGGCTGCATAGCATCACTGCTCAAGTGGTCATTTTCACACGCATACAATGTTGATAATAAGATTGTAAAAGCTTCAGGTATAAGAGCATCAAATGTCAAGATGGGGATTCCTGGTATGGCAACAGCATACCGGCTTATAGATGAGTATTATCTAGGTGGTGCTGCAAAATGAGAAAAAGCAGAATATTAGCATATGATGGCAGAAAGCCCAAGAAAAGAGTTAAGTATTCGCTGGTTGTTGACATAGTGGATATATCAGATGAAACATATCTGATTGCTGACTTGTATAACTATAAAAAAATGGTGTACAGAATGGCTATAAGTGAGAAAAGCTTTTCCCATTATGATTACAGGACTGAAAAATGGGATATGAAGTGTGGTTATAACATGCTCTGGCAGGGTGAGATAAGAGCAGCTGACATAACAGAAACAGACTATGCGAAACTGAAAAAATTCAGAAGACATGTTGTAAAGGAATCACTATCGAAATATAGAGATCCGGTTGATTATATAAGAGCGCTCGAGTGGAATATACAGGATATAAAAGAAAAAGCGAAAGCAGACAGGCAAGAAAAAGAGCGTATGGAACTATTTGAATTGATTCCTGATATACCAGATACATTCAGTAGAACAATTCAGACTCATATTGACCGGGATAACATTATATATTACAAGCGCAAAGGCAGCCGGGTGGATTATAAATGCTGTCAGTGTGGACAGGAATTTACACGAAGATTTTATCGGCCGCAGGAAGTAGATTTGCAGTTTGGCCTGCCACATATGATTACAATGCCAAGTAGATTTGCAGCAGATACGTGTGATATGTGTGGATGTAATGCAATCCTTCTGCAAAGAGGACATGCAAAGCTGACCACGCAGGAATTTACAACATTATTGTATCAGACAGCACAGGATAAGACCTTGATAATACGGGGGTTTTATACAAGTGTTGACAGGAATATTTATGGACAGATGCAGATCTCAACAAGAGAATATGGAGTGATGTTCTTAAGGCGGGGGATGGTAAGGTCATATCATAGATATTATGAACAGGAACGATGGTATAAAAATAAGCATATGTACATTGAATCAAGGGTACCGGTATATGAAGCTGGATATAATGTTGTACAGTCCAGCGATTTAAAATATATTCCTGCTGATATGTATGAGCTTACAAACTGCAAGGATACAGAAACAAGCCGCAATATTAATAAGCTGATAGCACTGATAAGCTATGCAAATGCACCACAGCTTGAAACACTTTATAAGATTGGATTTACTGGTATATGCAGGTCACTTATGTGGGCTTATGGCAGCAGTCGCCAGATTAACAAAAAGGCTAAGGATGCTGCCGGAATATTGAGGATAAATAAACAGCAGATGAGATGGCTTGCGGATTATGCAAAGGCAGGCAATGATAGAACCGGATGGGAAATGATTAAGTTTGCAGATCAGCACAATATACAGATGAAACATTACGACATAGCTGTGAAGCTGTATAGACATAGCCAGTCTAATCTGCATTACTGCCTCAGATTTATGAGCATTGAAAAATTATATAATTTGCTAAATAAGTATAAAGACAGCTATGGGGGTGCACTTATAGGAACGCTTAGAGAATATGCAGATTATCTTCGGGAACGTGATGCAGCAGGTGATGATATGACGAATACGGTGGTATTAAGACCAAGAGATCTTCACGAAACTTATACAAG
Source organism: uncultured Lachnospiraceae bacterium (assembly GCA_934330725.1). GTDB lineage: Bacteria > Bacillota > Clostridia > Lachnospirales > Lachnospiraceae > Lachnospira. The sequence goes on from CAKRGM010000001.1 coordinate 29,341, forward strand.
GGTAAGGATAGAAGCCCAACAGAGAAGAGATAAGGATTACATGGATAAAGTGTGTGAAAAGTATCCGGATATTGGTAAACGTTCTTTGCGGATCCCTAAAAAATACACATGGCATTATGCAGGTCTTATGATAAGGCCAGCAGAAAGTGCAAGAGAAATAGTCATGGAAGGCAGGATATTGCATCATTGTGTTGGTAGTGAACATCAGAGATATTTAAAAAATTATAATGATGGAAAGGCCTGGATAATGTTAATAAGACGGGAAAGTGAACCTGATAAGCCATATGTGACAGTAGAACTAAAAAATAATGTAATACAACAATGGTATGGCTTAAATGATACTAAGCCGGATAAAAAGCAAGTTGATAAATTTCTTGCAGGATACGTTGAGCATATAAGAAAGGTTGGGGCAAAGACAGCATGAATAATTTGATAGAGGTTAAGGATTACACAGAATACAAGGCGGCTCTTGATAATCAGATGAAAGAATCTGCAGAGGGTTTTGTGAGAATAGGTTATCTGCTTAAGCTGGCAAGAGATACAGATATACTTAAAGATTCCGGATATGCAAATGTAAATGATTTTGCCAGGGCGGAATATGGCATAGATAAAACAATGGTGTCAAGGTTTATAAGTATCAATGACAGATTTTCAGAAGATGGTAACAGTCCGGTATTAAAAACAGCATATCAGGGATTTGGATATGCAAAGCTGGTTATTATGCTGCAGCTGCCGGATGAACTTAATGAGGAGCTTACACCGGATTATACCAAAAGGGAAATACAGATATTAAAGGATGAGGTTGATGAAGAAAATAAGATATCGGATCTGGAAGTGCTCTCAGAGGGGGAAAATAAAGAATTAACACAACTTGAACAGATAGTATTAAAAATATGTGAGGAGAATATTGATACATATCTAAGACTGCATAAAGCAATAACAACAGATATTGGTATTGACGAGGAAAATGTAATTGAACTGTTTGCACCAGCTGGAGAAATGATATATTCGGTCCGGCTTCAGGGTATTGGAAGACTGGCGGTATCGTTTAAACAGGCAGAAAAAACAGTAACATCGATAAATCTTAGAACGTCGCAAAAGGATACATATACATTGTATGAAATAGTTGTAGCGGTGGTTAACACAATTGATACAGCTGAAGATGATGGTAAAACAGCCTGGCAGCAGTTATATGGCAGACAATTTCCAATACAGGAAAAACAGGAAATTGCACCGGTGCAACATAAAAAGATATCACAAAATAAAGTTGCAAAAGCAGATACAAAAAAGGTAAGTAACAAAAGCAGTGAAAAAACACCGGAAACCCGCAAAATTACAGAATCAGGAATAGATAATACTACAGAAATGTCTACAAATATAAAAAAACTGGTAGAAACCGCAGAAATACAGAATGCGGAGAGTATTCCTGATGCAGCAAAAGACATAAAGCCAGATGCTGCAAAAAAAAGAGATGCAAGACAGATAGTATTTGAATCAATGGCAGCAGTTGCGGATGAAATGAAGAATTATATGCTTGCAGCAGACGAGAACGCAGTAAGAAAGTGTCTGGTTGAGATAAATTCAATGCTTGAATCATTGAAAAATACAGATGAAGCAGATGTACCGGGTCAGATGAGCTTTGTAGAGTAGAAATTCATACTTATTATCGAATTATATTACAAATAAAACACCGCCGGCTACGTCACCGGCGGGGAAAGGAGCTAATGAAAAAGTCAAAACAGGCGCGTGCAAGAGAATTTACACAAAAAGAGCGCACAAAAATAAAGCTGCGTGATAATAACAGTTGCATATTTTGCAGAATGTGCTATCACATGGAAAAAGCAACATGGTATTCAAAAAGCATATTGAGCATAATGCATTACATTCCAAGATCACATAATGGCAGAGGAATAGAGCAGAATGGAGCAGTAGGATGCCAATATCATCATGATATGTTAGACAATGGCTCTGCAGGCAGACGCAAAGAAATGCTTGAGATATTTAAGGGGTATTTAATATCAAAATATCCTGATTGGAACGAAGAAAATCTTATATATTCAAAGTGGAGGTAATTATGATAGACACAAAAGCAGTTATAGAAAAGGCACAGAATATGGAAAAGCTGGCGACAAAGCTTGAAAATATAAAAAAGTATAATACGGATATTCAGGATGGCAAAGGCGTAATCAAGATTGGATACGGCAAAGAAAGTGTATGTTTAAGTTCTGTATTAGGACCAGATATATTAGGTGTCGTAAAAAATGTTATTGAAGAACAGTGTGAAATCCGTGTTAAGAAACTAGAGGAAGAGCTTGAAAAAATCTGCACACCCAGTCCCAGTAGTCACAAAAGGGATAAAAAAGGCTAAATATGACTATAAGGGCGACGGATTCAGAACATGTAGAATATGTGGTAAATATCTGCCTTTTGAGACACATTCAAGTTTAATATGGGCATGGAAACGCAGAAAGGGCACAAAAACATATAATTATTGCAGTTATAGTTGCATGAGAAAGGATGAAAGATAAGGTTATGAATACAAGGGAAATATCAGAGATTAAGCAAAGGTTTACAAAAGATAATTGTACAATTACAAAAATGCATGGGATATATGTTGATAAAAACAAAGATATTGTTACTAAAATTGATGAAAACTTTTTAGATCTTCCGGAAGATGAATTTTATAAATATCTTGATATAGTAAAAGAAATATATCAGCCAAAGCAGGTTGATAATAAGAATATAACACTGGATATTATTAGTGATAATACAATAAGCTCGGATTTAAATGGTGTTCGTAGTTGTGGATTAAAAACCGAAACACCATCCGAAGAGAAAATATACAAGATAATAATAGATAATTATAGCGGATGCCTTAATGGGTATCTGATATTGTTATTTTATGATGTATATGATATTCCTAAAGTTACAAAAGATAATATAAAATTAGATGATTCGGATGAAATATATGAGTACATAACATGTGCGATTTGCCCTGTGAAGCTTACAAATCCGGCATTGGGATATGACAAATTTGATAATGAGTTTAAGCCTGTTGAAAGAGAGTGGATTGTATGCAAACCGGCAGCAGGCTTTGTGTGGCCGGCATTTGAGGACAGGTCAGAAGATGTGCAGAAACTATTGTATTACACAGCAAATCCAAAGTTTCCGGATCATGAATTAATTGAAAGCCTTGATTGTGAGGATAAACTCACAGCAGCAGAGTATAATCAAAAGTTTGAAGAACTGTTTGCGGATATAATTGAAAGTGAATCAGAATGTGACAGAATATTATCAGCAGTCAATGCCGCATTGTTTGCATATGCACCTGATATAAATGAAAAAAAGATATCAGATGAAAGATTAAATGATAAAGAATTTGAGACAGTACTATCAAGCTGTAATATTGTATCGGGATATAGAGATTCATTGGTAAAAAATTATTATAATGCATTTCAGAATGAATGGCCAAAAATGAACTGGATATATAACAAGAAGTACAGGGCAAAACATTATGCAGCAGAAAGAAAAAACAAAGCAAGACAGTTATTAACGCAGGCATCTAATGCATTGAATCATAATGGTGGTTCAGAGCTTGCAGATGAGATTGATAAGTATCTTGAGAAGATGCGGTAAGGTACCTGGCTGCATATAACAAGAAGTCACTAGACAAGTGTAAATACAGAAAAGGCATAGGGAAAAGAGAATGGACACTATAGAAGAAAAAAAGGAATATTTAAAAGGCTATAGAAAAGCAGTACGACAGATGAAACGCAGTGAAGATAAATTAAAAGAATTAAGATTAAATAGAATATGGCCAAGTGCAAATAATGATGGTATGCCGCATGCACATAATAATAGTGATTTGTCAGATTATGCAGCTCTTCTTGATGAGGAAGAAAGAAGATACATAAAAGCACGCTATGAAAGAATAAGAATCTGTCGTGATATAACTAACAAGATAGAAGAACTTAAAGATGAAGATGAAAAAGATATATTATTTTATAGATATATTAAGTTTATGAAGTGGGAAGATATATGTGTTAAGATGAACTATAGTTGGAAACATATCCATCGAATACATAACAAAGCTTTAATGCATTTTCAGTAATGAGAATATCTTGTTTAATAAAAAATGACATAGAATGACACACATTAATTGTTATATAATTAAAATAGAAAGAGCGCAAGGATAAACAACCTTGCGTTTTTTTGATGCATAATACCTCCATAGCCGCATGAAACCTAGGGCGGCTTAAAAGAAAAAGATAATATTAAAAATGTTAATAAATGTTAATAAAAAGGTGGTGAGCTTATATGCTAAAACAAAAGCAGATAAAGTGCTTGCAGCTGATGATTCAGGGCGATATGTCAGATAAAAAAATAGCTGAGGTAATTAACATTTCACCCAAAACTATATGTGAGTGGAAAAAGAACAGTGAAGAATTCAAAATTGAATATAATAATTTAATGCGTTCCAGTTTGCAATATGCAGCACCAAAAGCGTTTAAAAAACAAATGAAATTACTTGATTCAAAAAGTGATATGGTCGCACATCTGGCTGCAAAAGACATAATGGATCGTGCAGGGTTCAATCCGGTAGAAAAGATAGATGCTGCTATTAAAGATCCGGTTAAGGATGAACTTTCAGAACTGTTAGCACAGCGAAAAGCAAGGGGTGAGCCTGATGCTTCTAAGTGATAAGTACTGGGATTTTATTGATACACCAGCAAGAGCAGAATTTCTTGAAGGTTCTACGGCATCTGGAAAGACTACAACAGTTGCTGTAAAGTTTGTTATGAATGTAGCTGAATCTAATATGAAACTACATGTTATAGCCGGTAATACCACAGGTGTGATTGAGAAGAATATTATCAATGCAGATATGGGACTGCTTCAGATATTCCCTAATTTGGAATATTGTGGTAATGGAGATAAAGAAAATAAGCTGCCACATATAAAATTCAGGGATGGCAGCAGTACAAAGATAATATATATCCTTGGTTATGATAATGCGAGCAAGTGGAAGAATGCCTTGGGTTCACAGTTCGGGTGTGTGTGGGTAGATGAATGTAATACGGCCAATATAGACTTCATACGTGAGATATTCGGACGATCTGAATATTTTGTAGGCACATTGAACCCGGATGCGCCTACGTTGCCCATATATTCAGAATACATTAATCATGCAAGGCCTGTAGATAAGTATAAAACAGATGTGCCAGAAGAAATCATGAAAGATTTGCAAGGGTGTGATCCAATCAATAACTGGATATACTGGTTTTTTACATTTGAAGATAATATATCCATGACACCAGAGAAGATAGAACAGAAAAAGTTAAGCTATCCGCCGGGTACAAAGATATACAAGAATAAGATACTAGGCTTACGAGGTAAAGCTACTGGTCTTGTCTTTTGTAATTTCTGCAAGCGGCATATTCTTACTAAAGAACAGGCTAAAGCATTTGTAAAAGATGAATATAATGAAGAACAGGAAGAATGGTATGTAGTATATACGAGTGGTCTTGATACAGCGTATTCAAGCCAGTCGCCGGATACAATAGCAATGAGCTTTATGGGAATAACTAATAAGGGCAGACTTGTTGTACTGGCTGAGAAAGTATATAATAATGCCTCACTTGATATACCTATTGCTCCTTCAGACACTGTGAAGAACTACATAGACTTCCTGGAGCGTTGCCGCAAGGAATGGGGCGGAATGGCGAAAAATGTATTTGTTGATTCAGCTGATCAGGCAACCATAACGGAACTTAATAAATACAAGAGAGAACATATGGAGTGCCTGTATATATTCAATATGGCATATAAGAAAGTAACAATAATAGACAGAATTAATCTACAGCTTGGCTGGATGTCTTTTAGTAAAGAAAAAGGCATAGAGCCAAGCTTTTATATTGTCGATACATGCACGAACTACAGAACAGAGCTTGAAGTATACAGCTGGAAAGAAGACAAGGACTGTGAGCCGGAAGATAGCAATGATCATATGGTAAACAGCGTGCAATATGGATGGATTCCATATCGCGATAAGATAGGCAGACGATAGGAGAGTGAGAGAGGTGAACATATTTAGCACTATGGCAGATAAAGTAAGGCAGGGTATAAGAACGTGGCTTAGAATCCAGCCGGCGCAGAATGGAACATTTAACATTCAGGAAATGCTGGATTACGAAGGAAACGCTATAAAAAACAGAATATGGTACAGAGGAGTAAGTGAAGAACTTACGCAGTTGTATCAGCAGATAGCAGGAGATAAGACACGCTTCTGGGCTGCAAGATGTACACCAGGGATGGAGATGAGAAAAATCCATGTAGGAATCCCGGCCATGCTTGTAGATATGCTTGCAGCTATCGTTGTTGGAGACATGAATGATATAGACGTAGATGATAAACTGAAAAACGAATGGCAGCAGATAGCAGATGACAATAAGTTTAAGGAGCTTGTAAAGGAGGCAATCACTGAAACGCTGTATATAGGTGATGGAGCATTTAAAGTGTCATTTGATACAAATATCAGTCAGTATCCGATTATAGAATTTTATCCCGGGGATAAAGTGGAATATGTGTATAACAGAGGCAGAATAATAGAGATAGTGTTTAAAACTGTATACCATGTTAAATCTAAAGAATATGTACTCTGTGAGCATTACGGAATAGGACATATTACATATGAACTGCTGGATGGCAGCAGAATTGTTGATGACATGTCAGTTGTTCCAGAGCTGGCGGGGCTAAAGCCGGTAACATGGCAGGATAAGTTTATGATGGCAGTGCCGTTAATGTTTTATAAATCAGCCAGGTATAAAGGCAGAGGCAAGAGCATATACGATATCAAGACAGATTGCTTTGACGCATTGGATGAAGCCTGGTCGCAGTGGATGGAGGCATTGAGACTTAATAAGACAAAAGATTACATTCCACTAAATATGCTACCAAGGAATCCATACACAGGAGAAGTTATGGCACCTAATGCATTTGATAACATGTATATTCAGGTTGAAACATCAATGGGAGAAAGTGCAGTCAATAAGATAGAGAGGGAACAAAGTAATATTCCACATGAAAGTTATCTTGCAACATATATTACAGCACTGGATTTGTGCCTGCAGGGGATTATGTCCCCTTCTACATTAGGAATCGATGTCAAGAAGTTGGACAATGCTGATGCACAGCGCGAAAAAGAGAAAGCAACGTTGTATAGCCGCAATAATATAGTTGAACAGTTGCAGAAAGTACTGCCAAAGCTTGTAGATATTATATTTAAATCTATTAATACAATGAATAAGGCAGCAGTTGAGGATATTGAGGTAGATGTGACCTTTGGAGAATATGCTAATCCGTCTTTTGAGAGCCAGGTCGAGACAATCAGCAAGGCTAAGCAAGGCGGAATCATGAGCATAGAGGCATCAGTAGATGAACTTTATGGGGACACAAAAGACCAGGAATGGAAAGATGAAGAGATAGCAAGATTGAAAGCGGAACAGGGGATATCTGATATGACAGAGCCTGATCTTAATATGGATGCCGGTGATTTTACAGTAGATACGACTGATATAAATCATAAAGGAACAAAACAGTCAGGAATAGTGCCTGAACAGTGAGGTAGCATATGGCACTTAATACAGAATATGATATAGAGAAAGCCTTCCGGGCTATAGAAGATGAACTTATAGCATCCATGATAAGGAATCTTGCAGGGCACAGAGCCGAAGAAACAGATATGGGATTTAACTGGACACAATGGCAGGTAGAACAGCTTAAGGCTCTGGAAAAATATAAGGCAGAAAATAGAAAGAACTTTTCATCAAGGTTTAGCAATATAAATGATTCCATAGATGCCATGATTGCTACTGCCAGACAGGAAGGCGGTACCAAACAGGAACAGAAGATATTAAGAGCATTGAAGAAAGGATTGAAAGCATCCAAGGTGTCACAGGGCGCCGAGGGTGCTTTTTTCAGGCTTAATACAAGAAAACTTAATGCCCTGATTAAAGCAACGAAAGCGGATTTTAACAGGGCAGAAAAAGCAATGCTTAGAATGTCAGAGGATAAATATAGGCAGATAATATTTAATGCTCAGGTATATGCAAATACGGGTGCAGGTACCTACGAGAAAGCAGTTGATATGGCAACTAAGGATTTTCTTAAGGCTGGTATCAATTGTATTGAATATGCAAATGGCGCAAGGCATACAATGAAAGACTATGCCAGGATGGCAATTCAGACAGCTAATAAACGTGCATATTTGACCGGTGAGGGCGAAATGAGACAGTCTTGGGGAATTAGTACTGTTATTATGAATAAACGTGCTAATGCGTGTCCTAAGTGCCTTCCTTTTGTTGGAAAAGTGCTTATAGATGATGTATGGAGTGGAGGTAAGGCGTCTGATGGACCTTATCCGCTTATGTCCTCTGCTATGGCAGCAGGGTTATATCATCCAAACTGTAAAGATATACATACAACATATTTTCCGGAGCTGGACGAAGAGCCAGACAGCAAGTTCACAAAGAAAGAACTTGAACAGGTTAAGGAAGATTACAGGCAGGACCAGAAACAGCAATATGCCGGAAGAATGGTTGAACAGTTCTCCAGATTGTCAATGTACTCACTGGATCCTGATAATCAGAAGATGTATGAGGCAAGGAAGGAGCAGTGGGAGAATGTAAGATTTAAGACTGGCACATCTGATACAGAAGATTATGTAGAAGAACAAAGGTTGAAATCATTCTTTGGAAGACCACAGGATATAACTCAGGAATGGAAAAAGGCAGACCAAAGGATAGGTAAGATAGAAGATATGTTTGAATATACCATTGATGATAAAACATATAATGTAGATGGCAAAAAGGTATTGCTGGATTATTCTATACATGAAAAGAATATCGCTCAATTAATAGCAAATGAAACAGGAAAAAATATAAAAATGGTGCCACGAATAACATATCCGCAAGGTATACAAACACCGGATTATTTGATAGATGGTGTTAGATTTGATTTAAAGACTCCATTGGGTAATGGTAAAAATACTATATATGGCATGGTAAAATCAAAAAAGAGACAAGCAAATAACTTTGTTATATGTGCTGATAAAACAGAACTGAGTATCGAAGAGTTAAAGAGACAAATATTGGATATTTATCATTCTAAGAATACATCTTTTGTAGATACGATTATTCTTATAAAAGGTGATAAAATAATTAATGTTTATAAGAGAAATAAATAGGAGCTGTTTTCGCTCCCGGCAACCTTAAATAATTAAGGGCAAAAGGGGGAACAAAACAACTCCTATAAGATATCTTAATTCTATTATATGCAAAACAAAGAAAAAATCAACAGTTTTGTGGCATTTTTATACCCAATTTTAGCAAAGAAAGGAACGGAAAAATGTTAAAAAAGAAAGAAAATGTAACAACAACGGTAACAACAAACATTAGCGCAGAAAGCGTGGTTGAAAAAGATGATGGCCAGGTAGTTGTTTTAAGCATGAGTGCAACAATCAGCAAGATAAATGATAAAGTATCAGGATATGTGCAGAATAGCAAGAATATTTTTGATGTAGATTTGTACAATGAGAATGAAGAGACTTGCAAGGCAGATATCAAGGAATTTGATGATTATGTTAATGGATTATTAAAGCCGGCAGAATAGGAAAAATTTGGTTACGATGACACTTAGGAAAGTGAGGCATTAAAGATGAAGAAATATATAGGAACAAAGGTAGTTGAAGCAGAGTTGATGGATAGAGGTGAGTATAATACTTACAGAGGATGGCAGATACCAAATGACGAAAATCCAGCGGATGAAGGATATCATATAAGATATCCTGATGGATATGAGAGCTGGTGTCCTAAGAAGCAGTTTGAGGAAGCATATAGAAGATGCAATAACATGACATTTGGTCTTGCGATTGAAGTAATGAAAAAAGGAAAAAGAGTTGCGAGAAGAGGATGGAATGGCAGGAATCAGTATATAGAATTGGCAACTAGCATATCATACAAAAATGCAGAGAATAAAATTATTAATTGCGAACACGAGGTGATAGGTAACAAAGCCATAGCATTTGTAGGAACATCAGGAGTGCAGATGGGATGGCTTGCATCTCAGGCAGATATGCTTGCAGAAGATTGGTGCATAGTAGAATAATTCAAAGTTGCACCGGTGCAACAGAATAATGACGATAAACACGCATAGTAAACGCTGTGGGTGTTATTTTTTATGCCCAAGACTTAATGGCACTAAACTTTAGGAAAATGCCGACGGGCGGTAAACGGAAAGGAGCAGGTATGAGAAAGATATTACCTATTAATCTGCAGTTCTTCGCAGAAGGCGGAGATGGTAACAGCGGCCAGAATAACGCTGGAGGAACTAATAACAATGCGGCAGGACAGAATACAGGAGTACAGAATAGTCAGGGTTCAGCTGGAATTGACTATGACAAGATTCAGCAGATGTTAGATACTGCCACAGCCAAGAAAGAAAATGCTGTACTTAAGAGCTATTTCCAGCAGCAGGGATTATCAGAAGATGAAGTTAACCAGGCTATAGCAACATTTAAGCAGAATAAGGCACAGCAGACAGCACAACAGCAGAATGATACAGCACAGCTGCAGAATCAGGTGGCAGCAGCTAATCAGGAAACGGAAAAGGTTCGTATAGAACTGGCAGCTACACAGGTAGCTATGACACTTGGAATAGATTCCAAGACACTTCCATATGTCCTTAAGATGGCTGATTTCAGTAAGGCTAAGGGCACAGATGGAGAGATATCAGATGACAACATCAAGGCTGCACTCGAACAGGTACTTAAAGACGTACCAGCGCTTAAGCCGGTAGCTGCAAGTTCTTCAGGGTTCCAGTTAGGAGGACCGGGGAACAATGGAAACAATTCAACGAACGAAGAGGCGTTAAAAAAGGCCTTCGGATTATAAGAAAGAGAGGAAAAAACATGGCAGTTTATGATTATGCTACACAGTTTACACAATTGTTACAACAGAAGTATTCCAAAGAGCTTTGCTCATATGAGTTAACACAGTCTAATCCACAGGTAACATTTATAAATGCACAGACAATTAAATTACCAAGGATGACGGTAAGCGGTTATAAAGATCACACAAGAACTCCAGGATTTAACGCAGGCACATTAAGTAATGACTGGGAAGCCAAGAAGTTAACACATGATAGAGATATTGAACTCTTCGTGGATCCTATGGACATTGATGAGACTAATCTTACATTATCAGTTGCGAACATTCAGAACACATTTGAAACAGAGCAGGCAATTCCTGAAAAGGACTCTTACAGGTTCTCTAAGCTTTATACAGAGCTTAAGACATATAAGAATGCTAATATTGACCATACAGAAATCACAGCGGCTAATTTTCTCAGTATGTTTGATGATTATATGGCACAGATGGATGAAGATGAAGTACCTGAGGAAGGAAGAATACTGTATCTTACACCGGCAATGAGAAAAATTGCAAAGGAGGCAGAGGGCATTCAGAGGATGATTACAGTCAATGGAGGTTCTACAGCAATTAATCGTAATGTGCATAGTCTTGATGATGTGGTAATAAAGCCGGTACCATCAAGCAGAATGAAGACAGTATATGACTTCACAGAGGGTTGCAAGGCTGGAGCTTCCGCCAAGCAGATTAATATGATCCTTATACATCCGTCATGTGTAGTGTGCAGGAACAAGTATAGCTACATTAAACTGTTCACACCTGGCACAGACTCAAGAACAGCTGATGGATATCTTTATCAGAATCGTAATTATGGCGATTTATTCCTTTTGGAAAAGAAGGCAGCAGGCTGTAGGATAAATGCTGTAGCAGAGGATTAATAGCTGGAAAGGAGTCTACATGAAAGCAATAAAAGCAAATAAAGAATATGTAATCACAGAGCAGGAAAAGGATAGATATATTGCAGAAGGATATGATATCTACGAAAATGACAAGGTGATTGCGTATGGTAGAGGTAAGACAGTTTCTTACGAGAAGTATAAGGCGGTAGTAGATGAATTGGAAGCTCTTAAAGAGGAAAAAACAGAAGAGACAGAAAAAAACAATAAAACATCTAAGCTGACAAAATCTAAAACCGCGGGTACTTCGGAAGTGGAGTAAGCCTATGGTATATGCAAGTAAAGAACAGTACCTGAGTGAATATAATCTAATTCCAGAGGAACAGATAGATAGAAGATTAAAGCAGGCGAGCCGGCATATCGACTCGCTTACTTTCAATCGTATAACAGCAAGAGGATTTGATAATCTGACAGAGTTCCAGCAGGCTATTGTAATAGACGTATGCTGCGAGATGGCTGATTTTGAGTATGAGAACGAAGATATGATTAACATTGTGCTGCAGAGTTACTCAATTAATGGTGCATCTATGCAGTTTGGCAGCAGTTGGAATATTCTTGTACAGAATGGTATAGCTGTAAAGCGTGATACATACCAGGTACTTTGTCAGACCGGCTTGTGTTGTCTGGGGGTGCGTATATGAGATTTCCATGTTTGATACGAAAGAATATGTGTAAGACGGATGTACATCTTGAGATAGAGCAGGAAGGACGTAATGTCTATGGCGAACCCTTAGAACCTGTAATATGGGATGGAAAATGTAATTATCAGGATAGTGGTAAAACAGTACTGACCGCAGAAAAACAGCTTATACAGCTTGAAGGATGTGCTTTGATACCCGGAGATATCGCACCGGAGCTTCCAGTTATAACCAAGGGAGATATTGTAGTATATGGGGTAACAAGACATATATACAAAGGCACTAAAGCACGTAATCCGGATGGAACAGTAAATTATACAAGATTGGATGTGATGTAATGGCGAAGAATGTAAAATCTACAGTGAAGCTTAATATGCCTGTGGTAAGAAGATTAACAGCCGCTGCACAGGTATCACTTACACAGACAGCAGAGGCTATACATACGAATGTAGTGCAATGCCAGGTAATGCCAAGAGATAGTGGTACTTTACAGAATGAGAGTACCTTTGTATATACGCAGGATATTGCCAATGGTAAGGTACAGCTTATATCCAGTACACCATATGCAAGAAGATTATATTATCATCCGGAATATAACTTTCATCAGTCGCCATGGACAGATGACCAGGGTAAGAGACATGAAGGTAATGCTAATGCTAAGGGAAGATGGCTTGATGATTATCTTAAAGGTGGTAAGAAACAGGACTTTGCTCATAAAACATTTAAAAGGTTATATAGAAGAAATGCGGGGTTATGATGTTAGGAATAGGTGATGTGAGAGATTATATCGCGAGCCTTGGAATAACTGCTAATGACCATGTGTATTGTGGCAAGTTGGACAGTAAACTTGACAAAAGCATAGGTGTGTATCCACAGAAGAGAGAAGGCAGAGCGATACAGGCGGTAGGAGGTAACAAGAACAGTTCATACTGTATTAAAAGCATAAGTATATTAGTTCATTGGAATAAATCGGTTAAAGATACAGAAAAGGTATCAAACACTCTGTTCGATAAGCTTAGAAACGCAATAAATGTAACAATTAATAATACGCATATGTTATTTACATGTATGCAGTGCCCCGAACCAATTCCGGTCGATACAGATGAAAAAGGGATATTTGAATATGTAATTGAACTTGATTTTTATTATGAAAGGAATGATTAAAAATGAATACAAAGATTGCTGGATATAATGCAGGTGCAACACCTCTTAATGGTGTTAATCCGGTGCATACAATACAGTTTGGTGTATGTACATCAGGAAGAAAGACTTCAGATACAGCAGAAAGTATAACTACAACGGTTGTAAAGGATGCAGAAAGTCTTAGTGTGTCAGTGGATGGAACTATTGAAGAATGGAATCCTATGGATCAGGCTGGATGGACAAGAAGACTTATGACAGGTAAGTCACTTGGTATGAGTATGGGTGGCAAACGTAATTATGGAGATCCGGGAAATGACTATGTAGCCGGACTTGCATATAAAACAGGACAGGAATGTAATACTTGGGTTTCTATCATTTTTCCTAATCTTGATCAGCTCCTTATTCCGGCTGTTATTAATGTAACATCGCTGGGTGGAGATTCTACAAGCATAGATGCGCTTGAGTGGGAAGCTCAGAGTGATGGAAAACCAACATATATTGAATATAGCCCAGAATAATGAAGGAGAACAGCATGGCAAAGAAAGATTTTACAATTATAGATATATCAATGAAGATAACGAACCAGTTACCAATGATAAGAATTACAGATAATCTCGTAGTAACTGTTAATAACAGAAAGAGTACAATATTATGCATTCAGGCTATGGCTAAAGAAGTAGAGAAAAAGAAGGAAAAAGATGATGCAGATGATATGGCATTTATGATTAAGGGGCTTGAAATGCTTATTGGTAAGGAAAATGCTGATAAGATTGAGGCTATGGACCTTCCACTTCCGGAATATAGGGAAATGTATAATGCAATTATGCAGGTAGCAATGGGAACATATGGCGAGGAGCAAACGCCCTCAGAGTAATGCATATTATGATATATGGGATGATTGGGAGCTGATAGAAGCCAGCTTTCTGTCCCAGTATGGCATACGATTGCGAACAGATGATAATATGTCATGGTCGGAATTCTGTTCTTTGATGTCTGGGATAATGCCAGAGACACCGCTTGGAAGAGTAGTAGGCATAAGAGCAGAAAAAGATCCTAAAGTTATAAAAAATTTTACAAAAGAACAAAAAAGAATTCGAAATGATTGGATAGCACGAAGAAATAGAAAATTAATGGAAAATCCGAAAGTTTACAACGAATATTGGAATAGTTTTCAAAAATGGGCTAAGACCGCTTTCTCTACGTAGAAAGTGGTCTTTTTTAAAGCTGGAAAGGAGGTATTATGTCAGATGTAGTAGGTCAGATAGCGTTGGAACTTGGCATAGACAGTTCACAGATAATTAATCAGCTTACAGGAGCTTCCAACAAAGCAGCAAAGCAGGCAACATCCATTTTTTCCGGCATGGGGAAAAAGATAGCTGGGGCTTTAAGTATAGCTGCATTTACGAAGTTTACTAAGGACTGCATAGAGGTTGGATCAAATGTAACAGAGGTCCAGAACGTTGTAGATACAGCATTTAAAGATTTAAGTGGACAGGCAGATCAGTGGGCTTCTAATGCCATGACGAATTTCGGACTATCTGAATTGTCGGCTAAGAAGTACATGGGCGTATTTGGCCAGATGAGTAACGCTATGGGTATAACCGGTAAGGCGGCTCTTGATATGGCTGAAAATGTTACCGGATTAACCGGTGATGTTGCATCATTTTATAACCTTGGAACAGATGAAGCATATACGAAGCTGAAATCAATTTGGACTGGCGAGACAGAAACATTGAAAGATCTTGGTGTTGTAATGACACAGACGAACCTTGACCAGTATGCTCTTAATAATGGATTTGGTAAGACAACCGCTAAAATGACAGAGCAGGAAAAGGTAATGCTGCGTTATCAGTATGTAACAAGTTCATTGTCTAATGCTACAGGAGACTTTGTTAAAACACAGGATTCCTGGGCAAATCAGACAAGAATACTTTCACTTAGGTTTGAGCAGTTAAAGGCAAGCCTCGGAAAAGGATTTATAGCATTATTTACGCCAATATTAAGAGGAATAAATGCCTGCCTTGCCGGATTACAGATACTTGCAGATAAATTCACATCATTTATATATGCACTTACAGGACAGGATATATCCGCTTCAACAGGAGCTATACAGGCTGATCTGTCTAATATTGGTGATACAGCAACTGATACAGCTGGTAATATATCAGGAGTGGGTTCCTCGACTAAAAAGACAGCAAAAGAAATTGAAAGATCACTTGCAAGTTTTGATAAGATTACAAAACTTGATGCACCACAATCTGATAATGATTCATCAGGTGCAGGTGTTGGAGGAGGAATTGGAGGTGGTTCACTTCCAAGTTTAAGCAAAGACACAAAAGATACGACAAATACAGTTAATGATTTTGCAAATAAAGTAAAAGAAGCATTAGAACCATTAAAGGCAATAAATTTTGATAATTTAATACAATCTTTAGGAAATTTAAAAGAAGCTTGTAAGCCATTGACTGAAAAATTATTTGATGGCTTAAAGTGGGCTTACTATAACATTTTTGTTCCGCTTGCAAAATGGACTATAGAAGATTTACTGCCGGCTTTTCTTGATGTACTGGCAGGTGTGTTAAAAGTTTTAAATAGTGCATTAGATGCATTAAAGCCATTATGGGATTGGGCTTGGAATAATTTTTTTAAACCAATTGCTGAATGGACTGGTGGGGTAATTATAAACGTGTTACACGGTCTAAGAGATGCACTGAATGGAATTTCAGAATGGATTGATAATAACCAGAAGTTATTTGATGCAATAGTTATAACAATAGGAGCATTTGCTGCAGCTTGGAAAGCTGTGGAACTTGCCGAGTTTATTATGAATGCGGGCGGTATAGTTGGAATCATAAATAAGATGAAAACAGCAATAGAAGCTTGTACAGTAGCAAAGGTAGCTGATAAATGGGAGACTGTTAAAATATGTGCGTTGTATACTAAGGACTTTGTTGTAAATATGGCATCAGCAACAAAGGAATTAGCAAAACAGGCAGCAGAATGGATAAAATTAACAGCTCTTAAAATTAAGGATAAAGCTGTTGATATGGCAAAAGGACTTAAGGATTTTGTTGTAAATATGGCATTGGCAACAAAGGAATTAATATCACAGGGAATACAGTGGACAGTTCAGACAGCTTCAAAGGTGGCTGATACAGCGGCAACAGCAGCGCATACAGCGGCAACATGGCTTGCAACAGCAGCTACAACAGCATTTGGTGTAGCAATGTCTGTATTAACAAGTCCTATTACGCTTGTAATCGCAGCTTTAGCAGCGTTGGCATTGGGCATTTATGAACTTGTAAAACATTGGGATGTTGTAAAAGAAACTGCAGTTGCTGTATGGGATGCAATTGTAGGTGCTTGGAGTGTAGCAAGTGGATGGTTTAATGATAATGTAATAAAACCAATTGCCAGTTTCTTTTCTGGTTTATGGTCTGGAATATGTAATATATTTGGTGGAACCTGCTCATTTTTTACAAATTTATTCGCAGGAGCAGCAAATGGTATTAAGAGTGCTTTTTCTTCCATTACAGGATTTTTTTCAGGAATCTGGGCTGGAATATGCAATACATTTGGAAATGTAGCTGGTTGGTTTAGGGATAGATTCTCACAGGCTTGGCAGGCAGTTAAGGATGTATTTAGTGCTGGTGGACGTGTATTTGATGGTATAAAAGATGGAATTTTATCAGGTTTGAAGAGTGTTGTTAATGCACTGATTAGTGGTATTAATAAAGTTATATCCATACCATTTAATGGAATTAATAATGCACTTAATGGCATAAAAAATATAAATATTTTAGGTGCAAAACCATTTGGATGGTTACCTACTATCAGTGTTCCGCAAATACCGCGGTTGGCACAAGGCGGTTATGTAAAGCCTAATACACCACAGTTGGCCATGATTGGAGATAACAGACACCAGGGAGAAGTTGTAGCACCTGAGGATAAGCTTATTGATATGGCACAGAAGGCAGCAGCTATGGCATCCAGTACTGAATTATTAGCAGAAGCTATAAGCATATTAAAGCAGATACTTAAGGTGCTTGAAGCATTAAACCTTGATATACAGCTTGATGGAAAGAGCCTTAAGAAGTATGTGGTTGATAAAATTAACGAGCACACGAAGCAGACAGGGAAATGTGAGATTATAACTTAAAGAAAGAGGACTTATGTGTAAGATAACACATAGGTCCTTTTTGAAAGGGTGATGTAATGATAATACAAGCTGGTGGTGTGGAACTTCCCGCACCGGTAAGTTTAAAAGTTGATGATGAAATAATATGGTCTTCTTCAACAGGACGAGCACTTGACGGAACAATGCTGGGTGATGTCGTCGCTGAAAAGAAGACTTTAGCTATTAATTGGGGAATTTTGCAGGAAAATGAGCTGGTACTTATAAAAAGTAAGCTTGGTGCTGGATTTTTCCCTGTAACATTCCATGATGATGGAAAGGATATAACAATAACAACCTACAGGAGTACGCTTAGTAAGGAAATAATAGGAAGGCTTGATGATGGTATATATTACTACAAAAGCGCAAGCGTATCAATTATACAGCAATAGAAGAAGGAGAATGAACATGAAAAAGACAATGACAATTAAACAGATTGATAAATACGCAGCAGCTCTACAGCAGCTTCAGAGTGCGAAAAAACACTGGCCAGTTGCAGTTAATTATGCAATTGCAAAAAATTTAAAGATGTTACTTAATGAGCTGGATACATATCTGGCAGAAAAAAACAAGCTTATACAGGATAATGCACTTAAGGATGATAATGGTAGAGTGATTATCAAAGAAGAGTCTTATCAGTTTCCAGATGGAAAAGAGCAGGATGTACTTAAAGAAATTAATGAACTGTATAATATGGAAACAGAAATTGATGTTCACATGATTAGAATGGAAGATATCATTGAATGCGATACTGACAGATATGATGGTACTACATTGGAGGATATGGCAGCTATTGAATTTATGATACAGGAGTAAGCTTATGTATAATAAGGTAACAGATGCTTTTAAAGAAACAATAAGAAGTCCGTCAAGAACTTTTAATGGAAGAGTAAAAATCAATGGCAAATGGATTGATGCCAGATTCAAGAAAATGAGTTATGAGACATCCAGCACATCAGAAGAGTCATTACAACTTGGGTCGGCTGTTTCTGCTAAAATTGAATTAACAATAGAAAAAGTAAATGAACTTTTTGAGAATACAGAAATTGCTGTTGAAATCGGCTTAAAGCTTTCAGATAAAATTGAGTACATACCGGTTGGATTTTTTACAGCAGAACATCCAACATCTGATAAGGATAATACTACATTTACCGCATATGACAGGATGATGAAGACTACAGGAGTATATATATCTAATCTATCATATCCTGCGGATGCAGAATCTTTATTAAAAGAGATAAGCACCGCATGCAAAATACCATGTGATGTAAGTGGAGTAAGTTCAATTGTAATAGAATCAAAGCCAGTGGGGTATACATATAGGGAAGTTATAGGGTATATAGCTGCTCTTGCTGGTGGATTTGCATGTATAGATAGATCCGGAACACTTGTAATTAAATCTTATGTTGATAGTGGTTTTAAATTGGATGAATCAAGAATATTCTCTTTTGAAAAAAATGAAAGTGATTATCATTTGGATTATCTGTCATGTAATATTAGTAATTCAAGTAAGATAACATCAGGAAGTGGAACATTAGGAATAACATTTGATAATCCATTAATGACACAGGAACGTCTTAATTCAATATATGAAAGTATGAAAAATTTCTCTTACAGAGGAGGAACTGTTAAGGCACTTGGAGATATAAGGCTGGATCCTTGGGATATTATAACAGTAATACAAGATGGCATTGAATATAAGATGCCGGTAATGAATATCCAGCAGGAATATGACGGTGGCCTTGCCATGTCTATAACATCATATGGAAAGACAGAAGTTGAGACAAGCACAGACTTTAAGGGGCCTACCTCAAAATCGGTTGAAAGAATGTATTCAGATATTGTTTTAGCACAAGAACTTTTAGCACAAAAGGTTGATGCTGACTGGGTTAAGGCTAATACTGTTACCGCGGAAAAGCTTGATGTGGTAACAGCTGAGATTAAAAATATTGAAAATGATTATTTAAAGACTAAGGATGCTGACATTAAATATGCAACTATCGAAAGCGAAAAAGTTATTACGTCGGAGATAGAAAATCTTAAAGTTGGAGTTGAGAAAGTAGGAATACTTGACGGAGATGTAGCTAAGATTAAGACTTTGATGTTTGGTTCTGCAGCCGGCGGCAGTTTAACGACAGAATTTTCTAATTCAGTAGTGAGCATGATTGGTGACGCACAGATTAAGTCAGCGATGATAGACAGTCTTGAATTTAATAAATTAACTGGTATAGATATTAATACTACAAAGTTAAATGTGCATAGTGATGATGGCAAATCAACATGGAAAGATAATACAATTCAGATATCAGATGCTAAGAGAGTGCGAGTGCAAATCGGCAAAGATGCAATGGGAGATTACAATATCTATATTTGGGATAAGAACGGTAAATTAATGTTTGACCCACTTTATGGTATTCAGGCTGATGGAATAAAGCAGGCAATAATCAGAAATGATATGGTTGCTGATAATGCGGCAATAAAAGCAAGTAAGCTAGATATAGAGAGTGTGTTTAGTGTAATAAACAGTGACAAAAGTCACACGCTAAATGCATCAAAAATATATGTAGATACTGACAAACAGACACTTGATGTGGCATTTAAAAGTATGTCTACAACAGTAACCGAGACAGTTACGAAAGTTAATACCGCGGTAAGTACAGCTAATACTGCAAGTAGTACAGCAAGCACCGCTAACAGCAATGCGTCAAGTGCATTAAACAAAGCCAACAGTGCGGTAAGTACAGCTAATACCGCTAACAGTACCGCAAACACAGCAAAGACCACCGCTGACACAGCTAAGAGTACCGCTAATACAGCAAGCACAAATGCAAGTAATGCACTAAGCAAAGCGAATACTTTAGAAACTAATCTAAAGACAGTTACAGAAAAAGTTTCGTCGCAGGGAACGACGCTTTCTACTATACAGGGGCAGATAAGTACAAAAGTATGGAAACAGGATATAACCACAGCGGTTTCGGAATTACAAATAGGCGGAAGAAATCTTGTTAAAAACAGCAATTTTTCCAATAATGCAAACAATTGGAGTAATTGGGGTTCGCCAGCAACAAGAGAAATCGTCACTATCGATGGTAAAAGATGGGCACACGTAAAAGGTACAGGAGATGCTAGGTATCAGGGATACTATCAAGATTGGAATGTCACTGTACCAATAGAAAAAACACTAGATACTGAATATACGTTTAGTGCTAGAGTCAAAGGAGCTTCAGCTAACCAAGAGTTTTGGGTTATATTTCATTGGAGAGATGCAAAAGGTAATTTTGTTAGTTCGAGTGGCAGTTCATTCATGGTATCTGAAAATGAACAAATTGTTACTTCAACTGTCAAAACGAACAACCGTGAAAACAAATCGTTAACTGAAGTTGGTAGATTTACGATTTGCTTAGGTGTAAACAACGCTTCTACTGTATATGAAGTATATTTTACTGATGTCAAATTTGAAAAAGGTAACAAAGTAACAGATTGGTCGCCAGCGATTGAGGATACCGACAGTTCAATATCTGCACTTGAGGGCAAAACAACGACACTGACAAATCAGTACACAAGCTTGAACCAAACATTAACAAGTCTTACTGCAACAGTAAACAGCAATACTACAGCTATAAGTAAAAAAGCAGATGGAACTACAGTAAGTACGTTGCAGACGAATGTGACACAGCTGACAGCAGATTTAAGTGGCTTTAAAACTACTGTTAGTAGTACGTATGCGACAAAAAGCAGTCTAAGCGGATATGCAACAACGAGCGCAGTAAACACCGCTATAAATCAAAAAGCGGACAGTATAACGCAGTCTGTTAGCGCCACATACGCAACTAAAAACAGTTTGAATGAAGCTACAAAAAGTATTAATGCAAAACTTGAACTAAAGGTTGATACAGAAAAGCTAATTTCATGTATCAATGCTGCAGCGGATGAAATAAAGTTAACATCCAATAGATTTAGTTTGTCGAGTACATATACAACCATTACATCCGCTGGACAAATTACAACACAAAATGTAACTGTTTCTAGAACGCAAAATGCATATGTTAATCCAGGGCAAATAGAATGTAGTACTTTACGATCGTTTCTATATGGAACAACACCTAGCACAGAACAAAAAAATTTATATGATTTTAAGAAAGATGGAAAACTTGATGTTTTTGATTTAATAGCAGCGAGACAAATGACATTGGGATATAAAAATTATGATGGTAAACAGGTTCCGGTGGAAGTTATACTTGATTCAAATAATCCTGAGAGTTTTATAAAAATAACATGCACAAATGCGTGGGGAAGACAATTGACACAGCGTTTTGGTGCAAATGGTGTGAATGTAACAAGCACTATTACAACAGATTTGGTTGCACAAAATGCTAATATTACGTATATAAGGTCAAATCCTCGTTTCTGCAATTATGAAGATAATAATGCAGGAAAATTTAACGTTGGAAATGCAATAATATCATCTGAAGGCGGGCAGGATCTGAAGTTATATGCATCAGACGAGGATAATAATTTACGTTTTGGAGTACTTTATGATGGAAATGGTAAAGTAGTAGAAGGTTGGGCGTTTAATCCATGGGGTGGAGCACCGATTAATCTTGGAAGTGGATTACATAAATGGGAGTGTGTATATGCAGCAGTTGGGGCAATAAATACATCTGATAGAAACGAGAAAAATTCAATCGAAAATCTTGATGAAGAATCTTGTATAGAGTTTCTTAAGACATGGAAACCTGTTAGTTATAAAATGAATAACGGAACATCTGATAGAAAACATTATGGATTTATTGCGCAAGACATAGAAGAATCGATGAAAAAATTAGGTATAGCATCAAAAGATTTTGCTGGTTTTATTAAATCACAAAAGTCTGATGAGCATGTGGATGAATATGGGCGAACAGTAGCAGAAGAAAGAATTGGAGAATATGAATATGGCTTAAGATATTCAGAATTTATTGCACCAGTGGTAAAAACAGTCCAATATTGTTTAAGGATTATAGAGCAACATGAATCAGATATAGAAAAGTTAAAACAATTAGAACAATAAATCAGAGGGCAAAATATAGGCTCTCTTTTTTATATGTTTTTTAAGAAGAGGAGAAAAAATGGAGATTAGAGCAGGACCTTAGAGGTTCTTTTTTTATGCAAAAATTCTATAAGGAGAATTATGACAAATGGAAGCGATAATAACAGGCCTGGTAGCAATTGTAGTCTGCATGATTAATAATGTGTTCCAGGGAAAAGAGGCAAAAAGACAGAATAATAAAACAATTGCGTTAATTGATTATAAGCTTAATGAACTCACAAAAAGAGTTGATAAGCATAATAATGTAATTGAAAGGACTTATCGATTAGAAGAGATAACGGCGCTTCAGGATGAGCGAATTAAAGTCGCAAATCATAGAATTGATGATTTAGAAAGAAATTCAAACTAGAAAGGTTAAAAAGGTGGAAGTATGTTTAAAAATTGTGTATTTAATGCAAGTGTTAACACAAAAAAGTGGATTAAAGCAGCAGCAGTTAGAGCAGTTAGGACAGTAGCGCAGACATTTGTTGCAACAGTAGGCACAGCAGCAGTAATAAGCCAGGTCGATTGGAAGATAGTAATATCTGCAAGTGTGCTTGCCGGTATATTATCAGTTGCCAACTCAGTTGCTGGATTACCGGAAGTAGAATAAATCTTAAGATTACATAGGCAGTGGGTATATATGCTCACTGCCGGAAAGGAAAAAATGCGAGGAATAGACGTAAGTAGTTACCAGGGGAATATAGACTGGGAGACAGTTAAAAATGCAGGGGTAGAGTTTGCAATATTAAAAGTAATAAGAAAAGATCTTAATCCAGATAAACAGTTTGAGACAAACTGGAGAGAATGTATGAATGCAGGAATTAAAGTGCAAGGAGTGTATAACTATACATATGCGATTACTGTTGATAAAGCAGTAAATGATGCTACAAGAGTTATACAGATATTAAGCGGCAGAAAAGCAATGGTATGGCTTGATGTTGAGGATACGTGTCTAACACATCTTGGACATACGCTTATTGATATTATTAATGCATACAAAGCAGTTATTGAAGCAGCAGAATGCACATTTGGCGTATATACAGGTTTATGCTTTTATGAGTCTTATATTAAACCATATGCAGCGGATATAAATTGCCCTTTTTGGATAGCACGATATCCGTCTACACGCACAATGAATGTACAAGATAATCCTGATGAAAGTAAAACACCAGTAATAGCACATGCATTATATGGATGGCAATATTCGTCTGCTGGTAGTGTGCCGGGCATTAATGGAAATGTGGATATGGATTTCTATTATGAAGAGAATGAAACAATTGCACCGGTGCAATGCGAAAAACAGGATTTAGGAAATGTTGATGTAAGATATGCTGCATATACGGACAAATGGTGGCCGGAAGTTATAAATAGAAATGATTGGGCTGGTAAAGGTGATAATTATGGCATAAAAGCACTTGCTATTGGAGTGAGCAAAGGTACTGTAAAGTACAGAGTACATATTTTCAATGGAGACTGGTTGCCATTTGTAACAGGATATGATATTAATGATTACATAAATGGATTTGCTGGAAACCTTAATCAGGAAATCGATGCTATTCAGGCTATATTCTATACACCAGAAGGATACTTCTACAAATACCTTCATTATATGGTATCAGTTAAAGATAATCCTAAATTTTACTCGGAACAGATTGATGATTGCAAAACCAATGGAATGGATGGACATGCCGGTATAATTGGTAAGGCGATAGATAAATTTCAGTGTTGGGTTGAATAAGCGGGTGACGTTATGACTACAGCAAGCAGATCAGGCAAAATCGTTACGGGCTCAAAAGTTAAAATAAAAGGAAGAGCAGACATAACATACGATGTAGGAGAGGTATATAATAATATAGTAGTATTATACTTACATGATAAAAAGGTCGGGGAATTCACACAGAAACAGCTAATAGTATTATGAGTTTCTTCATATTTAATAAGAATTGTTTTATGAAAAATAATTTGGTGATATTAATCGAAGTAAAAATAATAAAAAAGAGCTCTCAGTATATTCTGGGAGCTCTTTTTTATTATACATTATAATATATTTATATTTCGAAAAATGTAAAATAATCAATTATTTTGTAAAATAATGTTATATAATATATAATAAAATAAATTAAATTAAAAGGAATTAAAAATATGGTATCTATTATTCGAAATTACGACTATATTAAGGGGGTATAATACATGGACAAATATTTAAAAAGAATACTGGAATTCTGGAAATCGATATGGGGTAAATTAGCAGTATTTTCTGTTTGTGGTAGTGTTATTGCTCTTTTTATTGCCAGCTTTGTATTGGATAAGAATATTACTTTGGAAATAATGAATGAGTGGGTTGGAATGGTATTAGGAATGATAGCATTAGTGTTAGGAATCATCTCTCTGTTTTTAGGATTTTATAATGTACAACAATCAGATATTGTACAAAAGCAAACAATTGAGATAATGAATAAAGTAAAAGAGGATATCCAATCTGAACTAAATGAGATGCATTCAGATATGAATTATCAATTTAATGTATTAAATAATGGTAATTATCGTGGAACAGGAAAAAATTTAAAATCTAATATAGAAAACCTTAAAATTAATGATAAAAATAATTGGGAGGAATTAAAATGAAAAAGTATTTAAATAAATTAAATGCTGGTATGTTTATATGTGATAAATTCGAAACAGGAAATGAAGAACCACTAAAAAATATATGTGGAATTAAGAATAAATTGATATTAGATAAAAATAATAAAACTAGCTTTAGTTTTGTATGTGATTTAAGTTTTATTGAATTTGAAATTCCAGAACAGGGAGGAGACTTATCTTTTAGATTTTATATTAGAACTTTGGGAGGCGAACAATCATATATTATTCCATTTTTGGTAACTGAAATGCATTTGGTTGAGGGTAATGAAGGGGTTATGACACGCAGCCTTCCAATGATGATTGAAGTCCCAGATTTTGAGTTTCCTAGGACCGGAGAATATGCAATAGAATTATATTATTATTTTGGTAAAATAGATCATGATATAGAAAAAAGTAATCGTGGTTATTATAGAATACCAGATAATTTCGTTAATGCGCTTATGTTTCATGTAAACAGTTGAGCATATGTTAGTAAATTCTTGATACATATAGAAAATTGGTTAACAAAAATGGAAAACGTCGGCAAAGAGTAGATTAAATTAAAAATAATAATTATAATATAAAGGTTAATATAATGAGTTTCTTCCTAATTTATAATAATATGAAATTGTATAAATAATTATTAGAAACTAACAAGTAACTAACAATATGATTTAATATCAAGTAAATACGCATTTTGCTGTTTCTGTTGAGGAAGCTGCAAAGGCTGGTAAGTTCTAAGTTTTAGGATTTTAATATGTGTACAGTTTTAACGTGTACACATTGAAAAAAGGCATTTGTACACATTTTGTACACATTAGGTTTTAATGTGTACAATCAAATGTGTGTACAGGTGCCTTTTATTTTTATAGTTTATTCAATATGTCTTCTGGAAACACTTATTAAAGCTTCTGAAGCCAGAATTAAAGAATCTCGCTATAAAAGATGGAGAAATGAAGCGAGAATTAGAGATTGAATCATGTAATTCATGGTTCTCTTTTTTTAACAAAAATTGCATATATACCCATCTGGTGGTAAAATATAAATATAAGAAAAAGTAGATGGCACAAAAAACAAAACAAATACATAGTCAGATAAAAGACGTACGTTTGAGACATGGATTAAGTTTTAAACTTGTATTATATGTATCTTTACTTGTTTTTGTATCATGTGCGGTTTTAATGGTTACCAGCACATTGAAATTCAGAACAATCGGGGAACGGATGAAGGAGATCAGAGTCGATACTGTTATGAATGGTTACAAATTGCAGATAAAGTCTGAGGTTCAGACCGGAATATCTATTATTCAGAACTATTATGATAAGTATAAAAATGGCGAGATGACTGAAAAAGAAGCGCAGGAAGCAGCGAAGGATACATTAAGACAGTTCAGATATGGCGATCAGAAAGATGGTTATTTGTGGATTGACTCAACAGATTATACACTTGTAATGCATCCTATCCTGCCTGACCAGGAAGGAAAAAACAGATATGATCTGGAAGATAAAAAAGGAACAAAGATCATTCAGACAATGTTTAAATCAATTGAATCCGGAGATGGATACAGTACATTCTGGTTTACAAAATCCGATGGTAAAACGGTTGCAGAAAAAACAGCTTATTCCGAAAAGTTTGATAAATGGAACTGGGTTGTTACGACTGGTGTGTATACAGAGGATATTCAGGAAGTACTTAATGATACACAGATAACGGATATATTCAAGAGTGCAGAAGCGTTCTTAGGCGGTGAAAGCATAATATTAATTGCCGGATCGATATTAATTGCATTTGCTTGTATAAGAGTTGTAGTAAATACATTAAATAAAGTAAAAGTTGATTTGAATAATATTGCAGATGGTGATTTGACACTTGAAGTGGATGATCACATTTTAAAAAGAAAAGATGAACTTGGTGTAATGGGAAGCACAATGCAGAGTATGGGTGATTCTTTAAAAGAAATGGTTAAGACGGTAAAGTCTTCAGCTGGTTCGGTAAATAAATCGTCTGTAGAGTTAAAGTCTACAGCTGATACAACATTATCTGCAACAAATGAAATTTCAAAAGCAATTGAAGAAATCGCATCAGGCGCGACAAAGCAGATTGATTCAGTCCAAAACATTGCAAATGATATTGAGAATATTAATAAAAACATTGAAAGTGTAAACAAGTCGGTAGAGGATATTACTGAGTGTTCTGGTAAAGTGGCAGAGAGCAGCAGCTTTATGCAGCAGAAAGTAAATTTTATGTCTGATGGAAGTTTAAAAATGTCAGACAGTATTTCTGAAATAAGTGAAAAGATACAATCTACGAGTAAAGTTATTCATAGTGTGGAAGGAATAATAGAGGTAATTGAAGATATAGCTTCACAGACAAAACTCCTGAGTCTTAATGCAAGCATTGAAGCAGCAAGAGCCGGTGAGAGCGGAAAAGGCTTTGCTGTTGTTGCAACGACAATACGGGAACTGAGCGAAAGCACATCAACGCAGCTTGAAGAAGTCAAGAAGATAATTGACAGACTTGTTGCAGATTTTAATCAGTGTATTAATGCAATTAACGATGTAATTAAGAACAATGATGCGCAAAAAGGCGAAATTGGCAGTGTTATAACAAGTTTTAAGGAACTGGAAGATAATATTAATGAAACAAATGAACGTATACATGCGATTGAAAAAGCAATTAATGATACAGCAATTCAGACACAGTCCGTTACTGAACAGGCTGATAGTCTGACAGGCGTGGTTGAGACTTCTGCAGCATCTACGCAGGAAGTAAATGCATCCATAGAAGAACTTAATGCTTTAATGAATGAAGTGCTTTCACATTCACAGAATATGCATTCAGAGTCAGTTCATTTAAATGATAACCTGAAACATTTTAAGGTTGAATAAATTACATATTATTAAAAATGCATTGGATATTGAAACATAGTCATATATCCAATGCATTTTTTAATAATTTAATTTTAATTTTTAGACTTTGAGGAAGAATTTCCTTTGATGTATTCTTTGTATTCGCGGTATACTTTATAATATACACAGGCTGGAAGGTAAAGAATTATTCCTACGATTACAAATGCAAATCCACCTTTTGTAAAAGTTGGAATTCCGACGAGAAAACATACAGCAAATGCAATATACAACAGGATGTATGCAGCTTTATATATCTTTGCTGAACGTTTTTTGCCATTTGAATATATGTAACCATTACTATATGTTATTTTTGTACCATTTGAATTTTGTTCTTTTTTTTCCATACTAATCTCCATTCCGCAGACGCTTTGCGTCGGAGAAATCGCGAGCTGAATTTTAAGATTCAGCTCTGCGATCATGGCTACTTTGTGGTGCCTGCGGCACAAATAGCCGTGTGAAAAATCATTGCATCAGCATGATTTTTCACACTAATCTCCTATATGTAAATTTTATAAAATATACAGACTTTAGTTTAATATAAAGTATTATAACCTAAATATATAAAAATACAAAGTGTTTTTATATGAGAAAATTGAAAGTTATTATAATCAGTTTATAGATGAAGATACACAGGAGCATATTTGCAGTAAGAAAAATCATGAGCATTTAGCTGATTATCCATCACAGTATAAATATTGTGCAGCATTTAATTATAATTTATCAAATATACCTGGAAAGGAATCTGCGTTCTTTTTATATTGTTTCAAATAATATTCCATATACCGGAGGTTGTGTTGCAATTCAGGAAAAATATATGATTGAAATTATGCAAAATATAGATAGTAGTACAGTAATGATTATAGATCCTGAAAAAATCTATATAAGTAAAAAATACACAAATAAATGTCAAGGCCTTGTATAATAATAACAATACCCATTGTGCATAATGATATAAAAATGGTCGCAAATGTTGTTAAAAATATAGAATATGACTATATTATATAATATTTGCTGGAATATTATATGACAATATGATACAATAATTGTGATGTGAAGGTGAGTAACATCATTTAGGAGAAGGTATTTTTTATAGGGTTTATTAATATAAAATAGTAAAATATATTATGGACGTAATTGAATTTGATTATATTTTACATATAGATATATTTAATTAGTAAATCTTTGGGGTAACAAAAAATATATGTAAACGGGGTAAGTTTAGCCGGAAGGAATAGGGACCTTCCGGCTAATTTCGTAATATAAAATATGAAAATAACTGGTTTTGCTATGAATTTTATAATGTAGTATACTACTGATAATGCATTGGATATTGCATAGAAATGGAGGCTGTAATGCATAACGAATTAACTAAAAATGATATTAAAAAGATGGAAGAAGAAATTGAATACAGAACGCTTGTTGTAAGAAAACAGGCGCTTGAGGATGTTAAAGAGGCAAGAGCCCATGGGGACTTAAGTGAGAATTTTGAATATCATGCTGCAAAGAAGGTAAAAAATCAGAATGAGAGCAGAATAAGATATTTACAGAGAATGATAAAAACAGCTGTAGTTATTGATGATGATTCTGCATCAGATGAAGCAGGAGTGAATAATACAGTTGAGGTATATTACGAGGATGATGAAACTACAGAAAAAATTAAACTTGTTACTACTGTAAGACAAGACTCGCTGCAAAGTCTGATTAGTATAGAATCACCTCTGGGAAAGGCAGTGCTTGGCCACAAGGTTGGAGACAGGGTGCTTGTTGAAGTAAATGATAATGTAAGCTATTATATTCAGATAAAATCGATTTCTAATACAGATGATTCGGATGATAAAATACAAAGCTATTAATATATCGGGGAAAGATGTGCAGATAATAGGCAATTTGTTTGTATTTTAACTTTATTTAAAATATAAAAAGTATACAATGTATTGACATAATATATCTGAAATGATATGATATATTAAAAGAATATGATAAATATTTTTAATATATCACACGAAAGGTAAATTATATTACATGCATGTTAGCGTAACACAACAACAGGCTATAAGTCATTATAAAGGACCTGCAATTGTGCTTGCAGGTCCCGGCTCAGGAAAGACTACAGTAATAACTCACAGGATAAAACACTTAATAGAAGAATGTAAGGTTTTACCAGCTGATATTCTTGTAATAACATTTACAAAGATGGCAGCAGAAGAGATGAGACAAAGGTTTTCAAAATTAACCGGTGCAAAGTATAGTTCTGTTACATTTGGAACATTTCATTCTGTTTATTTTAAGATCTTGAAACACACATATAACTATAGAGCTGACTGCATTATAAAGCATCGTGAGCAGATTGCGGTTATACAGGATCTTACAGACAGGGAGAAGCTTTCTGTAAGGGATAAAAATGAATTTGCAGAAAGTATTATTTCACAGATAAGCAAGGTGAAAAGTGATGGTTCAGATATTGACAATTATATTCCCCCGGATTGCACGTGTGAGTTTTTTAGAAAAGCATATAATGAATATAGCAGCTATTTAAAACAACGGCTTTTGCTGGATTTTGATGATATGATACTTACATGTCTTAAGCTTCTTAAGGAAAGAAAGGATATTCTGGATATATGGCAGAATAAGTACAGATATATTCTTATTGATGAATTTCAGGATATCTGTAATTCGCAATTTGATGTGATTAATCTTATTGCACAGAAAGAGCGTAATATATTTATTGTTGGAGATGATGATCAAAGTATATATGGTTTCAGAGGTGCTGACCCGGGGATTATGATGGGTTTTAAAAGTGTGTATCCTGAGGCAGTCCGGATAAATCTTAATACTAATTATCGTTCAGATGGCAATATCGTATATGCGGCAAGGTCTGTAATTGATAATAATAAAAACAGGTTTTATAAAGATATTGAAGCTTTTAATGAGAATAAAAGAAAAGTGCTGGTAAAGGAATTTAATGATGCTGATAGTGAGTGCCTATATGTTGTCGGGACGATAAAAGAAGCTGTTTATGACATTGATTCCAAAGAAGAATATGATGATCATGAACAAGACAGAATAAGGAGTCAGGAATATAGCGATTTTGGAATATTAACCAGGACGAATACGGGGATGTCCAAAGTTATTCAGAAGCTTATTGAACATAACGTTCCGTTTATAACAAGGGAAAAAGTGAATAACATATTTGAGCATTGGATAGCTTACGATATAGAAGCGTATTTAAACATTGCAGCCGGGCTGCATGGCAGAAAAGATGTTATACGTATTATAAATAAACCGGTCAGATATATTAAACGTGAAAGCATGAACAGTGGTAGTGATACATTAAAAAGCATGCTGGAATATTATAATGGTAATACACCTAAGATAAAGGTTATTGAAGATTTTATTTTTGGAATTAATATAATGAGTAATATGAGTGTATTTGCTGCTATTAATTATATTAGAAAAGGATTCGGATATGAGAGCTATTTAAAGCAGTATGCTGATGAGAACGGATGTGATGCAGATGAGCTGATTGACTTTCTGGATCAGATTCAGGATAGTGCAAGAGAGTATAACAGTGTATCAGGCTGGCTGGAGTTTGTTAAGAATTTTAGAAAAGATATATCAAATACGAATTATAATAAAGAAGTTAAAAGTAATGCTGTAAATGTATGTACAATGCATGGCTCAAAAGGACTTGAATATAATAATGTATTTATACTGGATGTAAATGAGGGAAATATTCCATACTCAAAAGCTGTTATTGATGATGAGATAGAAGAGGAGCGCAGGATGTTTTATGTTGCTATAACGAGAGCTAAAGAAAGTCTGTGCATATGTTATACAAAGATGGGAAGAAATAAACAGGTAGAAAAGTCTTCTTTTCTGGAAGAGATGGATAGAAAGTTTATTGTGGAGGAAAAGCTGCATGGAAGTAATGCAGATGAATAAAAGTGCCACAGGACTGCAGCACTTTTAATAGATGGATTTATTTATTCATCTTCATCGTTGTATAGTTCTTCATATTCCATTGCATCAAGTTCTTCATCGAAAGCTTCAGATACGATATCATATTCTTCATCTGTCTGAATGTTATCCAGGGATGGCTCGCCTTCTTCAGATTCTGTATAACGATATAAATATACTTCGTCGTTATTAGCAGCTTCACCTTCCAGTGGAAGGAGTGCAATATACTGATTGTCTCCAGCTTCAAATATTCTTATGATTGCACATTCACACTGGGAACCATCATCAAGAGATAAAGTTACAGTGGAGTACGCACCTGATTTATTATCTGACATAATTATATCCTTTCATTTATATATTTTCATCAGAGTATTTAAAAACACAACAAATATTGTGTGAAGTTACAATTACCTGATGGCTTTATATTTAATTAAACTCTAGCAGAATATTATAAAAAAATCAATAAATAAAAGCAATAGGAACACAAGTTATATTTAAGGTGTATATGCCATATACTGTTAGAATCTCCGATGTATAAAATATATGCATTATAATATAATGCATAAAATAATAAAGTTAAATCGGGTAAAAAACGAAAAAAACATATAAAAACATATAAAAACCTTGCATAAAACGTATTATAGGTGTATATTAACAGTAGTAATATAAATGTCGAAGAGGACAATTTCAAAGCACGTTGTGCTTTGGATTTGTCCTCTTTTTCATTAATATGAATACATATAAACATATAAAAATGTTTATTTTATAAAATACCGGTTATGGAGGATAACATAATGGATAAGATTGATAAGAAATTAATAACATTGTTGCAGAAAGATGCAAGAATGCCTTTAAAAGCGCTTGCAGAAAATGTGTTTTTGTCATCACCAGCAGTGTCTGCAAGAATTGAGAGACTTGAAAGGGAACAAATCATAGAAGGGTATGAAGTTAAGATTAATCAGCTGAAACTGGGCTATCATATTACTGCGTTTATAAATCTTGAAGTAGCACCGGTTCAGAAGCCGGAGTTTTACCCGTTTATAAAGGCGTGTCCGAATGTTGTTGAATGTAATTGTGTAACAGGTACATATTCAATGCTTCTTAAGGTTATTTTTCCAAGTACAATGGAACTTGATACTTTTATTGGACAGCTTCAGAAGTTTGGAAGGACGAGTACACAGATAGTTTTCTCAACACCGGTTGCTCCGAGGGGCATTGATGTTAATAGTGATGTTCCACCTGAAGAATAAAAATATAACCCGATGGCAGAAGAATGACAGAAAATTGGCAGAAAAGTGGTAGAAAAATTCAAAAAAACAGTATTTTTCCTTGACAATACTAATATAATAAGGTATATTACAAACAGTAATAAGTAAATGCAACGAAGAGGAATATTAGATGCCCGACTGATTCAGAGAGTTGTCGTTTGGTGAAAGACAATAGAGGGAAAGCATTGAACTCGCCTTGGAGCTGCTACCTGAAATTTAAGGAAAGTATGATAATTCCTTTTAGAGTAGGCGTAGCCGGGAGCCAGCCGTTATAATGGACAGAATATAAGGCTTTTTAGCCCGTATTCAGTGAGTGCACGAATTTTCGTGAATAAGAGTGGTATCGCGTGAGATTATAGTCTTTCGTCTCTTGGTAAGAATTTACCGGGGCGAAAGGCTTATTTTTTTGCTTTGTAGGTCATTCGCTGTTCTTATTTACTTATTAATTGTTTACTAATGTTACATATGAATTATTTTAGATTTTAGTTTAGGAGGATTTTGATATGTTTGATTACAGACAGTATAAAAGAGGTTATTTTATGCCACCCATGGAATGCAATGACTGGGTGAAAAAAGAGTATATTGATAAAGCACCAATGTGGTGTTCGGTAGATTTAAGAGATGGTAATCAGGCACTTATTGAGCCAATGAGTCTTGAACAGAAGCTTGAGTTTTTCAAAATGCTTGTTGATGTTGGTTTCAAGGAAATTGAAGTTGGTTTTCCAGCTGCTTCAGAAACTGAGTATGAATTTTTAAGAACATTAATTGATAAGAATATGATCCCTGATGATGTAACTATTCAGGTACTTACACAGGCAAGAGAGCATATAATCAAAAAAACATTTGAAGCTGTAAAAGGTGCACCAAGAGCTGTTGTTCATGTATATAATTCAACATCACTCGCACAAAGAGAACAGGTATTCAGAAAATCAAAAGAAGAAATTAAGCAGATTGCAGTTAATGGAGCAAAATTGTTAAAGGAACTTGCAGCAAAGGAAGATGGTAATTTTGCATTTGAATATAGCCCTGAAAGCTTTACAGGAACAGAGCCTGAATATGCACTTGAAGTTTGTAACGCGGTAATCGACGTATGGGAACCTACAGCTGATAATAAATGTATTATCAATCTTCCTGCAACTGTTGAAATGTCACTTCCACATGTATTTGCAAGCCAGATTGAGTATATGTCAAAGAATTTGCATAACAGAGAAAATGTAATTCTTTCACTTCACCCTCATAATGACCGCGGAACAGGTGTTGCAGATGCAGAACTTGGACTTCTTGCAGGTGCTGACCGTATTGAAGGTACATTATTTGGAAATGGTGAAAGAACAGGTAATGTTGATATAATTACATTGTGCATGAATATGTATGCTCAGGGAGTAGACCCTGTACTTGATTTATCAAATATGCCTAAGCTTGCCGAAACATTTGAAAGATTGACAAAGATGAAGATAGATGACAGACATCCATATTGTGGAAAGCTTGTATTTGCAGCATTTTCAGGTTCACATCAGGATGCTATTTCAAAGGGAATGCATTATCGTATTGAAAAAGATCCATCAAAGTGGACTGTTCCGTACCTTCCAATTAATCCGGAAGATGTTGGCCGTACATATGATTCAGATGTTATAAGAATCAACAGTCAGTCCGGTAAGGGTGGTGTAGCTTATGTACTTGAGCATAATTATGGACTTATTGTTCCTAAGAAGATGAGAGAAGACTTAGGATATGCGGTTAAAGATGTTTCAGATGTTGAACATAAGGAATTAGCACCGGATGAAGTACTTGAAATATTTGAAAAAAGATATAAGAAGCATACACCGGTATTTAAAATTACAGAGGTACATTTCAAACAGGAAAATGGTATTCAGACTGTAGTAACTATTGAGCAGGATGGTAAAAAGACAGATGTTGAAGCTGGCGGAAACGGACGTCTCGATGCAGTAAGCAACGCGCTTTCAAAGCATTTTAACAAGCCATGTGATATTACATGCTATGAAGAGCATGCATTAAAGGAGGGCTCTGAATCAAGTGCCATTGCATATGTCGGTATCCAGGGTGGTACAAGAGGATTCTATGGAATTGGTATTGATCACGATATAATCAGAGCATCAATAGATGCATTGGAGTCAGCAATGAACAGGAGCCTTGAGGATTAATATGGATCAGAATACTAAAATTATTATTTGTGTGTTGATTATTTGTGTGGTTATTGCTGCACAGGTATTGCTAAAAAAACAACAGGTTTTATTAATTATTGCTGCATTAGCTGCCGGTGTTGTATTATTATTTATTACCCGGAAATGGATGCTTTATATTGCAGGACTTGTTTTGGGACTTATAGTAGGCGTGATATCTCCGTTAATTGACTATAGAATGCGAAGGGCAGTCAGAAATGGCAATAGTTTAAGTTTGTTGAAATATACAGCTATAATAATGGCTGACTGCAGTTTGCTTTTTATGATGATAGCAGTTATATACCCGGATATTCAGTTTGATTTTTTCGGATAGGCGGGCAGGAGCATTATCTTCTTATGAATTGTTGATTTTGCAGTGTGTTATAAAAAATACCTGGATGTATAATACGACCATGTGGATATGATGAGTTTTATAAAAGCTTATTGTATCCGCGTGGTCAATTTTTCTTGTATGTATATAACTATTTGTGATAATATGTTATTTGCTGGTAAAAAACTTTGTAAGAACAAGTATGGAGATTTTTAAATAACTAAGGTAAATGTGAAACTTAAAAATTTCAGATACAGTTATACAAAATTAATTAATTAAATAACTATTAAAAAGGCGAGAAAAAGATAATGGTAAATAATAAAACAGTTAAGTTAATACTTGCGTCAGGTTCACCACGCAGAAAAGAATTGCTGACACAGATTGGATTAAAGTTTGAGGTTATAAAAAGTGATGCGGAAGAAATTATCACAGAAACTGCACCAGATAAGGTTGTAATGGAATTATCTGCTGTAAAGGCAAAGGCGGTAGCTGATAATTTAATCAGGTCTGGTAATGATATTGAGGGATGTTTTATTATAGGAGCGGATACAATTGTAAGTATTGACGGGAATATACTTGGAAAGCCTGGAGACAGAAGCTCTGCATACAAGATGCTTAAAAGCCTGTCCGGCCGTACACACCAGGTATATACAGGCGTGACAATTTATACACAGGGGAAAGCCAATACATTTGCTGAAAAAACAGATGTACATTTTTACGATTTATCAGAAAACGAAATAAATGATTACATAGAGAGTGGAGAACCATTTGATAAAGCTGGAGGTTATGGAATACAGGGGAGTTTTGCGGCATTTGTAAAAGGAATAGATGGCGATTATAATAATGTTGTGGGGCTTCCGGTTTCGAGGCTTTATCATGAGTTAAAAAGGGGAGGATTTTATGATCAGATTAATAGCAAGTGATCTGGATGGCACAATTTTACAAAGAGGCGTACCAGATGTAGATGAATCATTAATGAGTGTTATTGGAAGTCTGCTGGATAAAGGAATAATATTTGTGCCTGCCAGCGGAAGACAGTTATACAGTTTAAAACAGCTTTTTAAACCATTTGCAGATAAGCTTATGTACATTTGTGAGAATGGTGCGCTTGTAAAGTATAAGGAAAAAACTATAGCAAAGACACCTATGGACAGACAGCTTGCAATGGATATTATTAATGATATATATGCAAAGGATAACTGTGAGGTATTGATAGCTGGAGAGAATACATCATATATAAGGCCAAAATCCCAGTCATATAAGATTCGAATGACACAAAAGTGCAATTATAGTGTTACACTTATAGATGATTTTAATGATATAAAAGACGATATATTAAAGATTTCTGTCTGTGATGAGAGAGGAATCGGATATTCAAGTGAGTATTTTCAGAAAAGATGGTCAGGTAAAACGCAGACTGCTGTTTCAGATGTGGACTACATGGATTTTACGGATCTTACAGTCAGCAAAGGAAATGCAATGAAGCATATACAGGAAAGTTTAAATATATCACCAGATGAGTGCATGGCATTTGGAGATAATTTTAATGATGTTACAATGCTTGACAGTGTGGCAGCATCATACGCTATGGAAGCTGCTGCAGATGGAGTGAAAAAGCATGCACGTTTTACTACGTCATCAGTGGAGAAGACGCTCAGGAGCGTTTTTGAACTGGTAATTTAGAATTACTGTGTTGAATGATTTTTGTACTATGTATTAGTATTTAAGGTATCAGCATTTAAATTATTAGAATTTAAATTATTAGAATTTAAAGTGTTAGTATTTAAAAAAGAATGAAATTGGAATTTACACACAGGTTTTGTGCTTTGCACAGACTTAAGATGCGCCTTAAAAGCGGCGCAGAAATGGAGGATTATTATGGATTTTACAGATGAATGCGTTCAGGCGTTTTTAGATAATCAGGAAAAGTTATTTAGTGAGCCTGTTGCAGAAAATATAGATGATGCCAGGGAGTTTTTAGAGGAATGTTTTGCACAGGTGTTTGAAGATATACAAGGAGTAAGGGAGTATCTTGAAGAAGAAGGCATGGATGTTGATGGAATGTCTGATGATGAGATTGAGGAAGCTTTAGAGGTATTTAAATTTGAAGATGGCTATCTGGTTGTAGTGGCTTAGAAGTTAAGGCAGCACATGACAGTTAATATTATGGAGGAATCCAGGTGAGAATAACAATAATATGTGTAGGAAAAATAAAAGAAAAATTTTTTGCACAGGCTATTGATGAATATAAGAAACGTTTGTCACGGTATTGCAAACTGGAAATTATTGAATTGCAGGATGAAAAAACTCCTGAAAATGCCAGTGAACAGATAAACTTAAATATAAAGGCAAAAGAGGGAGAACGCATTTTATCGGTTATAAAAGATGAATATGTAATAGCACTTGCAATTGAAGGGAAAATGCCGGATTCGGTACAGTTGTCAAAGCATATCGAAAAATTATGTGTCCAGGGAACAAGCAGCATATCATTTGTTATTGGCGGGTCACTTGGGCTTGATAAGCGGGTGCTTGAAAGAGCAGATGAATTGCTGAGCTTTTCAAAAATGACATTTCCGCATCAACTGATGAGAGTGATATTATTGGAGCAGATATACAGAAGTTTCAGAATAATGAAAAATGAACCATATCATAAGTAATGAGGAATTTTTAAGGAAGATTAAGAAAGGCATGGATATTATATTATGAGAAGAAGAACAAAGAATGCAATCAGGGCAGCAGTTGTACTGCTGGTATTTTTGGTTGTTTTTGTGTATATAAAGTTTTTTAATGGAACATTTATTTACATTTCAACAGGGCTTTCAAAGAATCAGCTTTTAAAGGTAGATGGTTCTGCAACTGATGTTATGGAAGCTGATATACTTTTGTCAGATGCAAAAACACAGTATGAAAATGTTTTTGGAACGGATGTCTGGAATCAGACAATGGATGGTGTGAATTTTGACGATTATGCAAAGGATCAGGTAAAGACAAAGCTATCCCGTGTAAAGTGCATGAATATATATGCAAAAAAGAATGGTGTTGTGTTAAGCCGTGCTCAAAAAGAAAATGTGAGCAATGCTGTAGATGAATTTTATTCAAAACTTAGTGATGATCAGATAAATAAACTCAATATAACAAAAGAAAAACTAAGTGATATGTTTACAGAATTTGCAATAGCACAGTCGCTTTATGAAGATATGACTGCATCAATGGATACAGAAGTAAGTGCGGATGATGCAAGGGTTATTAAGATACAGTATATCTGCAGTGATGATGAAACAAAGATAAATGAGGCGCTTGGTAAATTAAACAGTGGAGAATCATTTTATTCAGTTGCAAAGGAGTATGCTGATTCTTCAGAAAATGAGACTGAGCTTTCAAGAGGAAAGATGGAAGAAAGCTTTGAAAATGCAGCATTTGATTTAAAAAGTGGTGAAACAAGTTCAGTTATTAAATCAAATGACAAATATTATATAATAAAGTGTACAAGTGACAACGAAAAGGCCAAGACAGAAGCTAATAAGAATGTACTGGTAGAAAAAAATAAATTAAATTATTTCAACGACAAATTTAACAGTTATGAAGCTGGCAAATATGTTGAGTTTAACAGTAAACTCTGGAGTAAGAGGACAACTGCATCAGCAGAGAGCCTTCCTGTAAATTTTGAGGAAACATTTAATTCGTATTTTAAATAATTATTTCATTAAGTGAACAACATTATGTATGGCATATGTCTGTTGTTAATGATATAAAAATGCAACACAGAAATGGAGATTATAATGGCAGAAAAGAAATATGATGCAAATAGTATATCAATACTTGAAGGTCTTGAGGCTGTAAGAAAAAGGCCGGGTATGTATATTGGAAGTGTTGGTGTAAAAGGACTTAATCATCTTATATATGAAATTACTGATAATGCTGTTGATGAGCATCTGGCAGGGTATTGTAATGAAATTGATGTAAGTCTTAATGATGATGGTACGGCAACTATTAAAGATAATGGACGTGGTATCCCGATAGGAATACATCCAAAGGCAGGGATTCCTGCAGTTGAAGTTGTATTTACGGTTCTTCACGCAGGCGGTAAATTTGGCGATGGAGGATATAAGATATCAGGTGGACTTCACGGCGTCGGTGCATCAGTCGTAAACGCACTTTCTGTGTGGCTTGAAGTAGAAATTCATGTTGATGGTGGTGTATATAAGCAAAGATATGAACGGGGAAAGGCTGTAGCACCTCTTGAAAAAACCGGCACCTGCAGAAAACACGATACAGGAACAACTGTTACATTTATGCCGGATGGAGAAATATTTGAAAAAACAAGATTTAAATCAGATGCAATCAAAAGCAGACTTCATGAAACAGCTTATTTAAATCCCGGTCTTACTATTAATTTTGAAGATAAGCGTAAAGGCAGTGAAGAAAAAATAACATATCATGAAGAAGATGGAATCAAGGCATATGTAAAAGATCTTAATGAAGGTAAAGAAACTGTAAATGATATTGTTTATTTTAAAAAGAGCCAGGATGGGATAGAGGTAGAAGTTGCATTTCAGTTTGTAAACGAATTTGAAGAAAATATTCTTGGATTTTGTAATAATATATATACACAGGAAGGTGGAACACATATTACAGGATTTAAGACTAAATTTACGACTGTTATAAACCAGTATGCAAGAGAACTTGGCATACTAAAGGATAAGGATCCTAATTTTACCGGCATGGATGTAAGAAACGGAA
Organism: uncultured Lachnospiraceae bacterium; assembly: GCA_934330725.1. Lineage (GTDB taxonomy): Bacteria > Bacillota > Clostridia > Lachnospirales > Lachnospiraceae > Lachnospira. Next base: position 70,255 of record CAKRGM010000001.1, read on the forward strand.
TGACAGCTGTTATAGCAGTAAAGCATCCGGCTCCAAGATTTGAGGGACAGACAAAGACAAAGCTTGATAATCCGGATGCAGGAACAGTTGTAAGTTCAGTTACCAATGATGAGATACAGCTGTATTTTGATAAGAATCTTGATGCATTAAAGGCTGTAATCGCATGTGCCGAAAAGTCGGCAAAGATTAGGAAAGCAGAAGAAAAAGCAAAGACAAATATGCTTTCAAAGCCTAAATTTTCAATTGACAGTAATGGTAAGCTTGCAAACTGCGAGAGCAGGAATGCAGGAGAGTGCGAAGTGTTTATAGTCGAGGGTGATTCTGCCGGAGGCTCAGCAAAAACGGCAAGAAACAGAAGAACCCAGGCAATTCTTCCTATCAGGGGTAAAGTTTTAAATGTAGAAAAGGCTTCAATTGACAAGGTACTTGGAAATGCAGAAATAAAAACGATGATAAACGCATTTGGCTGTGGATTTATGGAAGGCTATGGCAATGATTTTGATATCAGTAAGCTGCGTTATGATAAAATAATAATTATGACTGATGCTGATGTCGATGGCGCACATATTGATACGCTGCTTCTTACATTCTTTTACAGATTTATGCCGGAGCTTATTAATCAGGGACATGTCTTTCTTGCAACGCCACCTCTGTACAGGGCAGAGGTAAAAAGTAAGAAGTCATCAAAGGATGTTCAGTATCTTTATGATGACAAGGCGCTGGAGGATTATAGAAAAAAACATGCAAGTGGTTCATTTACACTGCAGCGTTACAAAGGTCTTGGAGAAATGGATCCTGAACAGCTGTGGGAAACGACACTTAATCCTGAAACGAGAATATTAAAACAGGTTGAAATAGAAGATGCCAGAATGGCAACAGAAGTGACATCAATGCTTATGGGAAGCGATGTCCCGCCTAGAAAGCAGTTTATTTATACACATGCAAACGAAGCTGAAATAGATGCCTGAGTTTTATATCATATGGCAGCAAGTCTTTTAATGTGTGGTTATAAGGCTGGTTTATTGTGACTGACTATGGGTTATTACAGGTGTGACAGATTTAATTGGAGGAAATAATGGCAGAACAGATCGTAAAAACAGAGTATTCTGAGGTTATGCAGAAATCTTATATAGATTATTCTATGAGTGTAATTACAGCAAGAGCATTACCGGATGTGCGTGATGGTCTTAAGCCGGTTCAGAGAAGAGTTTTATATGCAATGGACCAGCTTGGGTTAAATTATGACAAACCGCATAGAAAGTCGGCACGTATTGTTGGTGATGCAATGGGTAAATACCATCCGCATGGTGACAGCTCGATTTATGAGACACTTGTTGTAATGGCACAGGATTTTAAGAAAGGTATGGCACTTGTTGACGGACATGGTAATTTTGGTTCTATTGAAGGTGATGGAGCCGCTGCCATGCGATATACCGAGGCAAAGTTAAAAAAATTCACGCAGGATGTGTATCTGGCAGATCTTGATAAAAATGTTGTTGATTTTGTGCCAAATTTTGATGAAACGGAAAGAGAGCCTGCGGTGCTTCCGGTAAGAGTGCCTAATTTGTTAGTAAATGGTGCTGATGGTATTGCTGTAGGTATGACAACAAACATTCCAACGCATAATCTGGGAGAAGTTGTAGATGCAGTATGTGCATATATGGATAATGAAGATATAACTACACAGGAACTTATGAATTACTGTATCGGGCCTGATTTTCCGACCGGGGGAATAGTTGTAAATAAGAGTGATCTGCTTAACATATACGAAACAGGAACGGGAAAAATAAAAATACGTGGTCGCGTTGAGTTTGAGCCTGCAAAGAAAAGGACAGAAAAAGATAAGCTTGTAATAACAGAAATTCCATACACGATGGTTGGCGCTAATATAGGAAAGTTCATTTCAGATGTTGTTAATCTGATTGAAACAAAGAAGGCATCGGATGTAGTTGATATTTCAAATGAATCTTCAAAAGAAGGCATAAGAATTGTTCTTGAACTTAAGAAAAATGCAGATGTGGAAAATCTTAAGAATCTGTTATACAAAAAGACAAAGCTTGAAGATACATTTGGTGTTAATATGCTTGCAATTGTTAACTCAAGACCGGAAACACTTGGGTTAAAGAGCATTATAAAGCATCATATAGATTTCCAGTATGAATTGTGTACAAGAAAATATACGACGCTGCTTAACAAGGAGCTTGATAATAAGGAAATAAAAGAAGGTCTTATAAAGGCATGTGATATCATTGATTTAATTATTGAAATCTTAAGAGGCAGTGATAACCTTAAGATGGCAAAAGACTGTCTTGTTAATGGAAATGTTGAGGGTATACGTTTTAAATCAGATAAGTCAAAAAAACAGGCATCACAGTTATCGTTTACAGAAAGACAGGCATCAGCAATCCTTGAAATGCGTTTATATAAGCTGATTGGCCTTGAAATCCTTGCACTTCAGAAGGAATATGAGGACTGTCTTAAGAAAATTGAAAAATATGAGAAAATCCTTAATAATAAAAAGGAAATGGCTAAGGTTATTAAAAATGATCTGCAAAAGATTAAGAAGGAATATAGTGTAAAACGTCGTACAGTAATTGAAGATGCTAAAGAAGCTGTATTTGAAGAAAAGAAAGTACAGGAACAGGAAGTTATGTTTATAATGGACAGATTTGGATATGCAAAGACCATTGATATGTCAGCATATGAACGTAATAAAGAAGCTGTTCACAAGGAAAATAAATACATTTTCCCATGTATGAATACTGATAAAATATGTATTTTTACTGATAATGGAAATCTTCATCTTATAAAGGTTCTTGATATACCATTTACAAGATTCAGGGATAAGGGAACACCGATAGATAATCTTGGAAACTATGACAGCAGCGGTGAAAATATAATTTATCTGACAGCAGCACAGAATATCATAAATCAAAAGCTTTTGTTTGTAACAAAACAGGCAATGATAAAACTTGTTGATGCAAAGGAATTTGAAGCTTCAAAGAGAACGGTGGCAGCAACAAAACTTCAGAAAAATGATAAACTCGTTGGAATATATGCAAATGATGCACGAATTGAGGTTTATTCACAGTTTTCATATGATGGCTCAATCAGTGAAGAACAGGTGATTGAAAGTAACCAGAATGTAATACTGCAGACAGAAAATGGAGTGTTTTTAAAATTCCCGCTATCAGAAGTGCCTGAAAAGAAAAAGGGTGCAGTAGGTGTGCGTGGAATGAAATTGTCAAAAGAAGACAGCATATCAGATGTTTATATAATGACAAACGGTGATGAATTCACGATGGAATATAATAAAAAATCAATAGATTTTGCAAAAATGAAAATGGCACACAGAGATACAAAAGGAACTAAGATAAGAAAGTAATGTAAAAAATAAGCCGGATGGCTTATTTTTTACATACAGGATTTGTGGCGAGGTGAGTTATAAATGTTAGCAAATCAGAGAAAACAGATTATTAAAGAACAGTTAAAATTACATCATTCGGTTACAGTTGCTGAACTGGTGGAATTATTACATGTATCAACAGAAACTATAAGACGCGATCTTGAGGATATGGAGAATAATAATTTACTTACGCGTGTTCATGGCGGAGCAGTTTCAATAAAAAGAATGTATCATTTTGAAGACATAGATATACGAATTGCATCGAACATGAAATTGAAGGAACAGATAGCAAAGACTGCACTGAATTATATTCAGGATGGTGATACAATAGCTATTGATTCAGGAAGTACGGCATCTGTTTTTGCAATGGCATTGAAAAGCCGCAATTTTGAATCATTGTCAGTTGTGACATATTCGTCTGATGTATTTTCAATATTATCTGATTGTCCAAATTATAGAATAACTGTAACCGGAGGGGACTATCTGCCTAAGGAAAAAATATTCTGCGGTTTTCTTGCAAATGAAGCAATGAAGAAATTATATTATTCAAAGGCATTTGTTGTTCCATTAGCACTTTCACTAGAGGATGGTGCTCATGATTTTATAAGGGAAGCTTATGAGAATCAGCGTACAATGTTAAAACATGCAAATGAAGTTTTTCTTCTTGCAGACAGTACAAAGTTTGAGACTAAAGGTGATCATAAAATTTGTGATCTTTTGCCGGAATATACTATTATTACAGATACGCAGCTGCCGGATTCGATATATAATATGTACAGGGAGCATAATCTGAATATCGTAAGATAGATATTATTACAAACCCACAAAAAAACACAATAAACAAAAAATATCCACAAAAAACCACAAAAAACTATTGACAATTATAATACTGATTGGTATTATATAAATGCAAACAGAAATGATATATAATTTTTATGTGCAAAGGGGCACAGGATTTAAGAACTTAGATGTTCAAAATCCTGTGCCTTTTTTATAAAGTTTTTGGAGGTGCGATATGGCAACAAAATCAAGTATTATGGATACGAATAGTTACAATGAGGAATATATTTCTTTATTAAATCCCGCAACTAAAGATATGATTTGCCGTAGAGAAAAATATATGGGTGGAGCATATAGATTATTTTACAGAAAGCCTGTAAATCTGGTAAGAGGTGAAGGAGAATACCTTTGGGATGCTGATGGTACAAAATATTTAGATATGTATAATAATGTAGCCGGAATTGGACATTGTCATCCAAGAGTTATAGAAGCTGTAACAGAGCAGATGAAATTACTCAATACACATACAAGATATCTGCATCAGAGGATTATTGATTACAGTGAAGAAATACTTAATATGATGCCGGAAGAAATAGATAAGGTAATGTTTATGTGTACAGGGTCTGAAGCAAATGATCTGGCACTCAGAGTAGCGCAGGAGTATACGGGTGGAACAGGAATTATTGTTTCTAAAGAAGCTTATCACGGAACAAGTGCTTTAACATCTGGCTGCTCGCCTGCATTAGGAAGTGAACAACCACTTCTGCCAAATGTCAGATTAATAGATACTCCGGATTATTACAGACATGGAGGAACACCGGAAGAGTTTACATCATGGTATGCATCAGAAATGCAGAAAAAGATTGATGAACTTACTGAAGCAGGATATAAGTTTTCATGTTTCTTAGCAGATTCAATTTTTTCATCAGATGGAGTACATCCAAATCCGGTAGGCTTTTTGAAAGCTGCAATTGATGTAGTTCATAAAAATGGAGGAGTTTTCATTGCGGATGAAGTACAGCCTGGTTTCGCACGTACAGGAGATTCTTTCTGGGGATTTGCAAGACATGGAATTATTCCGGATATGATTACAATGGGAAAGCCAATGGGAAATGGTATTCCTATTTCAGGACTGGCAGCAAAGCATGAGGTACTTGCAGCATTTAGTGATAAATTACCATATTTTAATACATTTGGAGGTAATCCGGTATCAATCGCTGCAGCACAGGCAGTGCTTTCAGTAATTAAGGAAGAAAAATTGCAGGAACATTGTAAGGTTGTTGGAAAGAAATTACTTTCAGCTTTACAGGAAGTGAAAAATAGTCATCCGGAGTCAGTTGGAGATGTAAGAGGTGCTGGATTATTTATCGGCTTTGAACTTGCTAAAAATGATGGAAAGAAAACACCGGATAAAAATAAGGCGTTGGATTTAATAGAACTGCTTAGGGATAACCGTGTATTAACATCAGTAGCCGGCCCTTACGGTAACATTTTAAAGCTTCGTCCACCAATGGCTTTTCAGGAATGTGATATTGACTGGATTGCTTCTACACTTGATAAGTGTCTTATTCAACTGGAAGAAAAATAAAAATGGTTTGTCTGAAAAATAAAATTTTAATGGAGAATTTGTACTTCACACAAACTTAAAGTGTGCCTTAAAAGTGGCACAGGAATGGAGATTTATATGGCGTTTGAAAATAAAGAAATATTTAATTATGTTGCTAATGCAGCATTGGAAAAATACGGACTTGAAAAAACAGATGAATCAAAACTGATTACATTTTCAGAAAATGCGACTTATCTTGTTCAGAATAAGGAAACAGCAGCCAAGGATGGAGTATTAAGAGTAAGCCGCCCTGGATATCATACACTTGATGAGATTAATTCCGAGATGCAGTGGCTGAATCAGATTAATGAGTATACACCGCTTATAGTTGCTAATGCCCAGAAAGGTGTTAATGGAGAACTTGTGCAGCAGGTTAAAGACCAGGATGGTAAAACATATTTTTGTGTTATGTGTGCATATCTTACAGGTGAAAATCCAGATGAAAATGATGAATCCCAGCTTATTGAACAGTTTAAATATCTTGGAGAGACAACTGCTTATCTTCACAGACAGACAACGATATGGAATGGAACAAAAAAATTAAACAGAATCACATGGGATTATGATACGATTATTGGAAAAAATGCAGTCTGGGGAGACTGGAGAGACTTCCCGGGAATGAGTTCAAAGCAGGAACAGCTGTTTATGGAAGTATCAAAGATTATTGAAGAAAGATTAAAGCGGTATCCTAAAACTGATACAAATTTTGGTTTAATCCATGCAGATTTAAGACTTGCGAACCTTTTGATTGATGATGGACAGATTAAGGTTATTGATTTTGATGACTGTGGTTTTGGATATCATTTGCATGATCTTGCAGCTGCATTGAGTTTTATTGAAGAAAAGTCATATGTTCCTAATCTGGTTAATGCATGGCTTGAAGGATATAAAAAGGTATTGCCATTTACAGACACGGATTTTGAAGAAATAGATACATTTATTATGATGCGCAGGCTTCAGTTTACAGCATGGCTTGCCAGCCATCAGGAGTCTGATCCTGCAAAGCAATATACAGATGGATGGCTGGATGGAACAGTATATCTTGCTGAGAGATATAAAAGACTTTTTGGATAAGATGAAAGGAGATTATTATGAAAGAACTTGAAATTATTATAAAGCCGGAAAGGCTTGAACATTTAAAAAGAATTTTAGATTTGGAAGGTGCAAGAGGTGTTATGATTTCGCAGTTTTTTGGCTACGGACATCAGAAAGGACATGGACAGGTTTACTCAAGGGATGATAATCCGGGAGTAAATCTGCTTCCAAAGATGAGCGTACGTACAGTTGTAAAGGATGAATGCGCCGAAAGAATAATTGACAGATGTCTTAAAGAATTAAATACGCAGAGTTTTGGCGATGGCAAGATATTTGTCAGAAATATTGATGATGCCATAAAAATAAGAACACAGGAACGAGGCGAAGAAGCACTTTAACAGTATATTGGATAAAAAGGAAAAAGGAGGATACGTTATGGAAAATAATGATAACTCAAAATTAGTGAGAGCATTAGGATTGAAAGAATCAATTAGTATGACAATTGGAACAGTTGTTGGTGTTGGTTTATTTACATGTGGATCAGCGCAGATTGGACATGTAGGATCATATATAATTGGTATTACATTTATAGCTTTATTAATTTCAATATGGCCATGTCTGATTTATGGTGAAATGTCAGCAGCGCTTCCATGTGCAGGTGGAACATACAATTATGCCAAGAGAGGTTTAAACAGAGTATGGGCAAATATGGCAGGATGGCATTACATAATTTCAGTTGTTGGAATTGGTGCAGGTGAAACGCTTGCATTTGCAAATTATTTCAAAATTCTGTTTGGAGAGTTCGGAATTGATCTGAATGGGGTGGATTCAAGAATAATTGCTATAGTTTTAGTAGTTTTCTTCTTGATTCTTAATTTTAGAGGAATAGAAATGTCTGGAAAGGCCCAGACCGGATTTATCTTTTTCTTCTGGGGTTGTGCAGTTGCATGGTTTTTATATATGATACCTAAAATCCACTTAGAATATTTTGGTGGTCTTGCAATGGATTCATTGCCACCTTTTGAAGAAATTATGTATATTTTTGGTCTTGTATGGTGGTGTTATACAGGATTTGAAACATGTGCATCGATGGGAGCTGAAACAAAATTTCCTCAGTATACTTTACCAAGAGCATTAAAGTTATCTGTATTTCTTGTGTTTGTTTGTAACGCATTGTTTCAGTGGTTTTTAGTAGGGTTGGTTCCTCATGAGTTATATGGTTTTATTGCAAGTGCAGATGCACCATATGCAGAAGGCTTAAGAGTTGCAGGACTTACTGGTTTCCCAATAATTCTTTTATGTATAGGTATTGCATTTGGTGGAGACTTGTCTACAATAAATCCTGGTATCGCGGCTCCGGCAAGATATATATATACTATGGCAGAGGATGGTTCACTGCCAAAAATCTTTTGTAAGGTTCATCCAAAGTTCAAGACACCATATATATCTGTTGCTTTAGTTGGTATCATTAATATAATATTGATTGCAACAGGATCAATTAATTATATTGCTTCAGTATCATTAATATCGCTGGCTGTATGTTATATGATTGGTTGTATGGCATATCTGGGATTAAAGAAGAAATATCCGGATATGAATAGACCATATAAGGCACCGGCAGGTAAAATAGGATGCTATTTTACTATTGTAGTATATATTTTCATGCTGATATTTGCTGATAAAGCTGCTTTACTTACGGCATTAGTAGTCACAGTTGTTGCTGTAGTATATTGGGCAGTATTTACAAGAAAACATGAGAATAAGCTGCTAAGTATTGAAGAGGAAATTGGTATAATAGAAGAACCATCACCACAGGAAAAAGAAAAGATGGATAAAGAATATAAAATCTGGAAAACAGGTACAATTATTGCAACTATAGTTGCATTAGGAATATATATAATACCAATAATATTCTAATACATTGTAAACACATCATAAAAATGAAAAACCAAAAGAAAAAGCATACAGAGCAAAAAAATCTGTATGCTTTTTTATATTATATTTTATTATTTTATTGAAAAGTTCTTTAAGTAATCCTCTGAAATTGCAATTACTTTCTTCATTACTTCAGGGCCAGGGGCACCGAGAGTAAGACGCTTTTCTACGCATGTCTTAAGACTTATTGCATCATAAATATCATTTTCAAATACAGGGCTTATTGCTTTGTATTCTTCTAAAGACATATCATCAAGAGCAATCTGTTTATCGATGCAGTGTAATACAAGCTGGCCTACGATACCGTGGGCATCTCTGAAAGGAACACCTTTTTTAACAAGATAATCTGCAGCATCAGTGGCATTTGTAAAGCCATGTCTTGCACTGTCCTGCATACGTGCAGGATTAAACTTCATTGTATCAATCATGCCCTTAAACAGACTTACACATCCCTTTACAGTATCAAAGGCATCAAAAGAAAGTTCTTTATCTTCCTGCATATCTTTATTGTAAGCAAGAGGAATTCCCTTCATAGTTGTAAGAAGGCTCATAAGAGCACCATATACACGTCCTGTTTTTCCTCGAACAAGCTCTGCAATGTCAGGATTTTTCTTCTGAGGCATGATACTGCTTCCTGTACTGAAAGCATCATCAAGCTCAATGAACTTGTATTCATTTGAATTCCATATGCATATTTCTTCAGAAAATCTGCTTAAATGCATCATTATGATTGAAAGTGCATCCAGGAACTCAATCAGGTAGTCTCTGTCTGAAACTGAATCCATACTGTTAAGAGTAGGACCATCAAAGCCAAGAAGGCTGGCAGTTAATTCCCTGTCAAGAGGGTAAGTTGTTCCTGCAAGTGCACCGGCACCTAAAGGACAATAATTCATTCTCTTGTAAATATCTTTTAAACGGCTTCTGTCTCGTTTAAACATTTCAAAATAAGCACCAAAGTGGTGAGCAACAGTTACAGGCTGAGCTTTCTGAAGATGGGTAAATCCAGGCATATATGTTTCTGTGTTTTCCTTCATTATACGAAGAATAACCTGCATAAGTTCTTTGACTTCTTCATCTACATTTAATACTTCATCTCTTGTGTAGAGTCTCATATCAAGTGCTACCTGATCATTTCTGCTTCGTCCTGTATGAAGCTTTTTACCAACATCGCCGATTCTTTCGATTAAAGTAGCTTCCATAAATGTATGAATGTCTTCATATTCATCTGTAATTTCAAGCTTTCCATCTTCGATATCATTTAAAATGCCGTTTAAACCATCCTGAATCTGCCTGCTTTCGTCAGCAGAAATAATACCCTGTTTACCAAGCATTTCTGCATGTGCAATGCTTCCTTTAATATCCTGTCTGAAGAACTTCTGGTCAAAGGATATAGAAGCATTAAAATTATTAACCAGCTGATTTGTTTCTTTTGTGAAGCGTCCGCCCCAAAGTTTCATAATAAAAATCCTCCGTAATTTAAAAAGTATCAGAATCATAAGGTGAATCATTGTCAAATTCATCTTTAACTTCGTCATCATCCATAATTTCAATATTATCAAAATCATCAAGTCCGTTAAGGATTGATGTTATGTCCATGTTGTTATTACAACCGGATAGGTCGTCATAACATTCCTGCCTGCTGTTATCGCAGTTTTTATCAGACGTGGCTGTTTTATCGGATAAAACGCCGGCTTTTGACGTATGATTGTTTGTTATATGGAATTTATAAAGTATATCTGACCATGTTAGATTGCTTTTATTTTTATAATGTCCAAATAAAATGACTGCAACTAATATAATAATGCATATAAATGTTATAATGCAACCCTTAACTAAGTTAACAGGTGTATATTTTAAAGAAATTTCATGTTCGCCGGAGGTGATGTTAACTCCAAGCAGGGCATCCTTAATTGCAAAAGTCTGTGTTTTCTTACCATCAATATAAACGCTCCAGCCTCCATCATAAGGAATTGAGAACATAACTGTGCCATCATATAAGGCATTTATTGAGCCGTTAATTGAAGTATCAGAATAACTGCTTATATTAAGTGAACTGTTATTTAAAATATTATAAGCTTCGATAAAACGATTTGTTTCGAGGGTGTAAGCTTTAAGCTGCAATGTATTATCGGAAGATATATTAATAATATCTGTTGTTTTAATGTAACCCAAATCCACGATATGGCTGCCGTTTTTTAATCCGCTGTATGACTTTGAACTTCCATTTACCGAAACAGTAATATTATCTATGGCAGGGTTAACGATAGTAACATACATGTATCCATTCTTAACAGGAGTGATGCTGCAAGAACTGTCACTGCTTATATCAGCTGTCAGTGTAAACACATTTGATATGCCTGTCATTGCCTCAATAAGAGAATTCTGGTTCTGTATGCCGTTATTTGCTTCAGATGGCTGCCATGTGTTGTTGATATCAGCAGGAACGAGATAACCAGGTGAAAGAGTATATTCATTTTTGTAAATGTAAGTGTTTGAAACATTGTCTGCTAAAGAGCATAATGTGTTATCCGTATTTTTATGTGTATCTGTCAGATATTTAACTGAGAAAAGAGATTCAGTTACTTTTGTAGCTCCTTCAGAACCATATGCGTTCATTGAATGTTCAAAGCCCAGGAAGCCAAACAAATCAGACATAGCGGCATTTGACGTTGATGAAAATGTCGAAATTGATTTGTAGTTGTGCCATGCGCCATCGTTTTTGGAACGTGCATTGTTTAATTTTTCAATACGATAAAATGAAGTATCATTTTCTGCAAGTGATGTTCTGACCTGCTGCATAGTATTATAGTCGGAAAGGTAAGCTGTACGGTTAGTTGTACCAACTCCGGTGCTTTCAAGGTTTACAGTGCATTCAACAATACATACTGCAAAAACAGTATATAAAAGAATATTTTTATGTGTCTTCTTTTTGATGTATAAAAGTATTATAAGTGCATAGAGAAGAATAAATACACCGCTTAAGTATACTGATTTAAAGTTATACTTTGAATTGTCAGCTGTTGTAAATATCTGCTCAATAATAAAAAGAAGTCCCAAAGCTGTCCATAATGCAGTAGTTAATTTACGCATGTCAGTATTTTTAAGTTGTAAAAAGGCTTCGTAGCATAATACAAGCATAAAGAATATATATATAAATGACTGACGGCATGGAAGGCTGTTAGGATAATGGAAGCCATGCCATATAAAGTTTGGTATATTGAATTTAAATGAAAAGAAAAAAACAGCCAGAAGTGATATCTTACAAATCTTTTCAACAGCTGGTATTTTTTTGGCTGATATATACAGAGGAATCAGTAAAAAGACAGCTGTACCGCAGTAAATATTTGGCAGATGGTCAAGTCCTAAATGTACAGGAATATTTATCAGCTGCCTTGTAAGGATTTCCAGTGCAGAAAAGTATGATTTTAATGTAGCCGGAAATGAAATATCGCTTGATGCTGAAAGTGAAAATGTATAAAATTCAGGCAGCAGAAGACAGGCACTAAGGCCGGCAGCAAGCAGAGAAAATAATCCCCATTTTAAAAAACGTTTTAAATAAAAGCTGATTTTAACAATTTTATTTTTATATCCGGTGCATACCATAAGAACTGCGAAATAAAGACAGCAGCTTATACATACCATGATTGAAATGTAATAGTTGGTATAAATACAAAGACCCAGAGTTATACAGTAAAGAATTCCTTTTCCTTCATTTATAAGACGTTCCAGGCCAAGCATTATAAGTGGAACCAGTATAATGCAGTCAAGCCACATGATATTCCAGCTGTAAGCTGCAGAATATGCAGAAAGGCCGTAAAATGTACCAAATAAGGCAATGAGGCATGATTTGTTATTAAAATGTTTTGATATATAATAAGTAAATGACAGGCTTGAAGCGGAAAGTTTAAGAATAATAAGGATATTCATAACTTCAATCATATATTTCTGAGGGAAAAGAGCAATAATAAAGTTCACCGGGCTTGCAAGATAATATGCATAGAGTGATGTGAAGTTGGTTCCCATACCGATATCCCATGAATAACTAAGAGAACCGCCATTCCTGAGCTTATTCCAGAATTCTGAATAGAAAGGGGCGTACTGGTGGTACATGTCAGAACGCAGGTAGCAGTTGTCTCCAAAAGGATAAATGTCACGGATGTAATAGATGGCAATAAGGATTATTAGCGGGGTGAAAAAAGAAAGAACATATGTTATGTTTCCTTCAGGGATAGAATAATCTTTGTGCTTTTTGTCTGTGTTTTTATCTTTAAACGCACAACTGTAAGTATTTCTGATATGATTTAAAATGCTGCTCAAAATGCGCCTCCAATAATTAATTTTATTATTAATATTGCCCTTATTTTACAATATAAGGCTGTGACTGTAAATAATAAATCGTATTTGAAAAACTCTGCTTGTAATATTTCTTTTATTTATGTACAATAGTAAGGTACGCAAAGGGGTCTTATACTTTATGAAAAGTATAAGGAGTTGTACAATGAAAAAACTAATTAATTATAAGAAATATATTATTACAGCTGCATTTGTTTTATGCGGCATTTTTTACAGCTGTTACAGGATGTCAGCATCATCTGTGAATACTGGAGATGTAATCATGGCGGCGGGTGGCACAGAAGGAAACAGTAGTGTTACAACTGCCGGAGCGGATATGGCGGACGTAACTGATGCAGAAGGTACACAACAGCCCGAGAAGGACGATGCAGTATCCCGGACAGACGAAACACATGATACACAGGGTGATGACAGGATATATGTTTATGTATGTGGAAATGTAGTATCACCGGGAGTGTACAGATGTAATCCTGATGAGCGCGTTTATGCAGTGATTGATATGGCTGGAGGCTTTACCGGAAGTGCTGACCGCAATTATCTTAATCTGGTTGAGCGTGTTACAGACGGGCAGAGAATTTATGTACCTGCTATTGGTGAGCCACAGGACAGTATTGCCGGCAACAGTGGGCAGAGTATAAAAGAACATGACAGCAGTTCAGGTTCCGGAAGCACACTGATTAATATAAATACGGCAACAAATGAACAGTTACAGACGCTTCCGGGAATTGGCGCGAGCCGGGCAGCAGATATTATTAATTACAGGGAAGAAAATGGACGATTTAAGTCAATTGATGAGATTAAGAATGTATCAGGAATAAAGGATTCACTGTATAAAAAAATAAAAGATCTGATTTGTATTTAACCGTATAAGGATTTATACCTAAAAGTTATGTAAGTTGAACTATGAAAGGAAATATAATGGCGAACAGAGTTTTGGTTGTTGATGATGAAAAATTAATCGTAAAGGGACTTAAGTTCAGTCTTGAACAGGACGGAATGATAGTTGAAAGTGCGTATGATGGCGAAGAGGCTCTTAACTGTGCAAAAAACAATGAATACGATATCATATTACTTGATATAATGCTTCCTAAAATGGATGGCATGGAGGTATGCCAGCAGATCAGGGAATTTTCCAATGTTCCCATTATAATGCTTACAGCTAAAGGCGACGATATGGATAAGATACTCGGACTTGAATATGGAGCTGATGACTATGTTACCAAGCCATTTAATATACTTGAGGTAAAAGCAAGAATAAAGGCCATTTTAAGAAGAAATTCAAGAAAGGCACAGGAGAGTCCAAAGAGTAATATAATTACAGCATCAGATATGAAAATAGACTGTGACAGCAGAAGCATATATATATCAGGCAAGGAAATATATCTTACTGCAAAGGAGTTTGATCTTCTTGAATTTCTGGCATGTAATCCTAATAAGGTATACAGCAGGGAGGCGCTTCTTAATACAGTATGGGGATATGATTATCCAGGTGATGTAAGAACTGTTGATGTACATGTAAGACGTCTGCGCGAAAAGATAGAAAATAATCCAAGCGAGCCAAAGTACGTGCATACTAAATGGGGAGTAGGTTATTATTTTAATGCATAATAAAAATAAAATTATTCATTCACATAAAAAGAAAACCATAAAAGAAATTTTCAATGAGGTCATTGACAGTATAAAAGGAATAAGAGCAAGATTCTTTGTCATTTTGGCAGTACTTGCTCTTATTCCATTGATTGTTTTTGATAATCTTAACCGTTATTATTACAGCAAATCAATGATAAATAAAGAGATAGCATCTATTCAGACAAAGACTGCTGTAATATCTGATGAAGTTTCAAAGTATGATTCAGTCGATAATTTAAGAAAAAGCAGTATGGTGAGCAGAATTATAAGATATTCTGCACTTGATAATATAAGAATAAGAATCATAAATACAGATTTTCTTGTTGTTACAGATTCATATTCTGAAGAAAATGGCAGATATGTAATTAATTCAAATGCTATAAATGGATTTAATACCGGAAAAAAGCAGTCTTCTTATAATAGAAGGACCGGTACGATTGAGGCAGTTTCACCTGTAACTGATAAGGATGGAAAAATATTCTGCCTGCTCATAATAGACTATGATATTTCAGAACTTAATACATTTGAACATGAAGTGTCAGATAAGACAAACCTTATAAAGGCGGCGATAATTGTATCGGTAATTGCACTGGCACTTATGATTGTAAGGCTGTTTGGTAAGTCCCTTAAAGGTATGTTTAAGACAATAGAAGAAATTGCTAACGGTCATATTGAAAAAAGACTTCCTGAAAATAAAGGGTATACAGAAGTAAAACGTTTTGCAAAGAACTTTAACAGTATAATGGATAAGGCAAGTACACTTGATGAGACAAGACAGGAATTTGTTTCAAACGTATCACATGAATTAAAGACACCTATTACATCAATAAAGGTTCTGGCGGATTCACTTAATATGCAGGAAGATGTTCCAATCGAATTATATAAGGAATTTATGCAGGATATTACTAACGAGATAGACAGGGAAAGTAAGATTATTGATGATCTTCTGTCATTGGTTAAGCTTGATAAAAAGGCTGAGGCACTTAATATTACACCGGTTAATTTAAATGAACTGCTTGAGATTGTATTAAAGAGATTAAAGCCTATAGCTCAAAAGAAAAATATTGAAATATTGTTTGAAAGCTTCAGACCTGTTGTGGCAGAAGTAGATGAAGTGAAAATGACACAGGTCATTTCAAACCTTGTTGAAAATGCGATTAAATATAATGAGATTGATGGTTCGGTTCATGTATCATTAAATGCAGATTACCAGTATTTTTATATAAAGGTTCAGGATACGGGAATCGGTATACCTAAGGAATCACAGGAAATGGTATTTGAAAGATTTTACCGTGTTGATAAGGCCAGATCAAGGCAGACAGGCGGAACAGGGCTTGGACTTGCCATTGTTAAGAATATAGTACTTATGCACCATGGAACAATAAAGCTGTATAGCGAAGAAAATAAGGGAACTATATTCACAGTCAGAATACCGCTTAATTATATTGAGTAGTAATAAACCGGTGTTTAGCTTTGTGTATCTGCAGAACTGGCAGGAAAAATAAATTTTTCATACTGCGTCAGGAAAATGACGCAAGATTGGAGAGCAGAGTGAAAAAATGTACAGTGGTATTAACAGGATTGATCATAATCATATGTACATCATTATTGTCATCAGGATGTAGTAATGAGACAGGAACAGAATATAAAATATATTATACAGATAAAACAAGAAGTGAACTGGTAGATGTTTCTTATAAGTCGGAAACTCAGGATGAAATTGCACTGGCGAAGGAAATTATTGACCAGATGAACAAGAAACCGAGAAATAATGAAAATCAGATTGTAAAACCTGAAAATGTGGAAATCTATAAGACAACGCTTATTGATAATACTATATATGTGTATTTAAGTGGTGATTATAACGGAATGTCAAGTTCTGATAAGGCAATCCTAAGGGCTGCCATGGTGAAAGGCCTTGTCCAGATTGATGGTATTGATTATGTGCATTTTTATGTTGATGGTCTTGAAGTAATGCAGGAAAATGGCAAACCGCTTGGAGATCTCTCAGCCGACAGCTATATTGATGATGCAAATGAGATTATGGGAAGCGTTGAATGGAAAAACATAAATTTATATTTTGCAGATAAATCAGGAACAAAGCTTGTTAAATCAAATGTTTCCGTTGCATGTAGTAAGAATTCGCTGATTGAAAAAGTGATAGTTGAACGGCTTATAAAGGGCCCGTCTGATTCGAATTATATGTCAACACTTCCTGAGGATACAAAGCTTTTAAGCGTATCTGTAAGTAACGGAACATGTTATGTTAATCTGAACTCAGCATTTCTTACAGAGATGGTAAATGTTTCAACAGAGATTCCAATATATTCAATAGTTAATTCTTTATGTGAGCTTGAAAATGTAAATAATGTTAAAATTATGGTTAATGGTGATTCTAATAATACATTCCATGAAGGTATAAATCTTAATACAACATTTTCATATAATTCAGAGCTTATGGAGGAAAAATAATAAATATATATGAAAAGACCAATGGTATTTCTGGCTGTCGTCAATTGTATGGCGGTTTGTGCAGCGACAGCCGGAAACATTTTTGCAGCAGTCATAGCTTTAATTCTGCTTACGGGACTGCTGTTGTATATGCACAAAGCCTTTTCACTTTCTAAAGTGTATTTTCTTTCTATAATGTTTTCTATTATAGTCTTTATACATACCTGTGTATCAATACAGGTTCCGAATATAGATTCCATTATTAAAAAATCTGGTATTAAAGCTGATATTTATGGAAAAGTACAGTCAGTAACACAAAAAGAGGAGTATTACCAGCTTGTATTAACAGAATGTACAGTAGAGGTTAAAACTGAAGAAATAAAATATATGAAAGAACGTATAAATACGAATGTTCTAATAAATACGTCACAATCTGTATCAGAAGGAGATATAGTACATGTTTCAGGATATGTCATGGCATTTGACAGTACACATAATGAAGGTGAGTTTGACAGCAGGAAGTATTACAGATCAATTGGAATTCTATATAAAGTCAGGGCCGATGGGCTTACGGTTATCAGCCGGAATACAAATCAGCTTATAAAAGCAGTTAATCAGATTAAAACAAAGATAAAGCAGACATATGAAACAATGCTTGAAAATACAGACGCAGGAATTATAACTTCAATTGTACTTGGCGATAAAAGTAATCTTGATCCGGATATAAAACAGCTGTACCAAAAAAATGGAATAGCACATCTTTTAGCTATAAGCGGTGTGCACATATCAATTATCGGAATGGGCATATATAAGCTGCTTCGCAGGCTTGGAGTATATTTCTTTGGAAGTGCGGTAGTATCATCGGTCCTTATTTTAGCGTATGGTCTCATGACAGGAAATCAGGTATCATCATTACGGGCTATCTCAATGTTTATAATATGTGTGACAGCGGAAGTTTTAGGGAGGACTTATGACTGTTTATCGGCATTATCCTGTGCTTCGATAATGATATTATGGCAAAATCCATACTCATTGGAAAATACTGGATTTTTGTTGTCTTTTTCAGCCATTACAGGAATAAGTGTTATTAATCCTGTGTTAAATCTTATGTATCAGAAATATATTAAAGGGCTGCCCGAAAAGAAAGACACAGTAGTTAAATTTTTTAAAAAATATCTTCTTAAGGCACTTATAATGAGCCTTTCAATAAATCTTGCAACCCTTCCGGTTATAATGTCGTGTTATTATGAAATTCCAACATATTCATTTATTTTAAATATAATAGTTATTCCTCTTATGTCTCTTGTGATGATAAGCAGCATTATTGGCGGAATTACCGGAATATTAAGTGTTACGGCGGGAACATTTGTAATGGGAATAACCCATTTTATTTTAACTTTTTATGAAAAAATATGTGAACTGGTATTAAAGCTTAAATTCAGCGTTATAATCTGTGGTGATCCGGGAATGAAAAAATGTCTGCTATACTATATAATGCTCGCTGTTACTCTTATAATAATATTTGTAAAATATTCAGGTTATAAAAACAGCAGTCTGGAAATAAGCAAAAGGCATAAAGCAGTAATTGCTGTATATTGTAATCTGTTGCTGATTGTTTCAGTGCTTATGCTGGTATTTAATAAAAATATTTTTAAACTTTTACCGGGGAATATAGCTGACGGAGAGCTTGAAGTCTGTATGCTTGATGTTGGACAGGGAGATTCGATTTTTGTAAGAACACCGGATGGAAAAGTGTATCTTTTTGACAGCGGAAGTACAGATGTTAATCAGCCTGGCAGATACAGGATAGTTCCATTTTTAAAATCAAAGGGAATAGGAAGTATTGATGGAATATTTATCAGCCATTCAGATAGTGACCATACTAATGCGGTAATTGAAATCCTTAAAGATAAAGGCAGTGCACAGGATTGCGGAATAAATATAAAAAATATAATTATGCCGGATATAATGGAAAGTGATTCTGATAAAAATTATAAATATATAGTAAAGCTTGCATATGAAAAAGGAGTAACGGTAAATTATGTTAATGCAGGAGATATAATTGATACTGAAAATGGATTTAATCTTAATACAGATAAGGTAAATATCACACAGGAGAATAATGTTACAATAAAGTGCATACATCCGGCAAAAGGGTACAGATACGAGTCAGCTAATGATTATTCAGCTGTTTATTTAATAAAATACAGGGATTTTTCGATGCTTATGACAGGAGATGCAGGGGAGCGTGCTGAAAGTGCAATATTGGAAAATGAAGATATAAAGGAAGAACTTAAAAATGTAGATGTACTTAAAGCAGGACATCACGGGTCAAAAACATCAACATCTGAAGAACTGCTCAATGTTATGAATGTGAAAGCGGCATTTATATCCTGTGGTGTAAATAATACATATGGGCATCCGTCAAAAGAAACCATCAAAAGGCTTGATGACAGAAAAATAAGACAATATATAACTGCACAGTGCAGACAGATAAGTCTTTTTACAGATGGAAAAAGTATAAATATACAAACTTGGCTATTTTGATTTAAAATGGTAAAATATATAGATGTTGGGGTTAATAGACCATAAAACCACTTTTGTGCAGGCACATCGTGGTTTAAGGTTTTGATCCTGGCATCATATATACAATAGAAAAGAGGTAATGTATGAAAACCGGTAAAATGCAAATAAGACCATTAACAACAGACGATGCAGAAGAGTATAATGCTCTTTTACGATATGCATTTCAGATAACAGAGCAGGAGTTAAATGAATGTGGATGGCAGGATGAGGAAATCAAACAATCTAAGTTTCCGGTACTTGAGAGGGCTGATGTTTTAGGGTGCTTTGATGATGATACACTGGTAGCGCAGTTTGCAACATATCCGCTTCAGATGAATATATATGGAGAAAAATTTGATGTAGGCTTTGTCACAAGTGTATGTACATATCCGGAATATTCAGGACATGGGATAATGAAACATCTTATGATTCAGAGTATGGAGAATATGAGGGACAGGGGTACATCATTTGCACTGCTGTATCCTTATTCAATACCATTGTATCATAAGCTGGGCTGGGAAATTGTATCTAATAAAATATCATATACCATTAAGGATAAGCAGCTGCCAAAGAAAGATGATGCAGCCGGATATGTGCGCCGTGTTGATTGGGAAAATAAAGATTTTAAAAGTCTTCATGCAAGATTTGCATCAGTCACACATGGATGTCTTTTCCGTAATGCCCTGGCATGGGAAGAGTACTGGAGATGGGATGAGGACGATACAAACGTTGCGGTTTATTATAATGAACATGATGTGCCATATGGATATATGGTGTATCTTATAGAGTCAGATGTAATGCATATTAAGGAAATGATTTATCTTAATATGGAGGCACACAGGGGATTGTGGAATTATATCCGCGCTCATGAATCAATGATAGATGAAATTAAAGGTAATACTTATTTCAGTGAACCGATAGCATTTGAAATGGATGATGGTGACATTAAGGAAATGATCAAGCCTTATTGTATGGGACGAATTGTTGATGTAAAGCAGTTTTTTGAAAAATATCCATGTGACCCGGATGAAAAACCTGTAAAAATTGCTTTTGAAATTACTGATAAACTTTTACCATGGAACCAGAAGACCTTTACAGTGCTGTTTAAGAACGGAAAATGCAGTGTTGTGGATGAACCGGCCCAGCTGCATGTAAAAATGAGCATTGGCACACTTACGACGCTTTTGCTGGGGTATAAAACAGCAAATCGTCTTATGGAAATGGAACGTATTGAAGGATGTAAAGAAGCAATTGAACGGCTGGATGATATGATCTTTCATAAGATTCCTTATATTTCTGATTATATTTAAAGAAACGGAGAATTAATATTTAACTGTTATGAAAATAATTAATGAGCATATAAAAAAGAACGAATTTAAAAATGTATATCTTATTTATGGTGAAGAGTCATACCTGAGAAAGCAGTATAAGGACAGATTAAAACAGGCAGTAATTGGCGATGACACGATGAATTATTCATATTTTGAAGGTGATAAGATAGATGTTAAAGAAATAATTGATACAGGTAATACACTGCCGTTCTTTTCTGAAAGAAGACTCATTATTGTTGAGAACAGCGGATTTTTTAAATCAGCAAATGATGCTTTGGCAGATTTTATCAGGAGTATACCAGATTATCTTATAATGGTTTTTGTTGAAGCTGAAGTAGATAAGAGAAATAAAGTCTATAAAGCATGTTCATCAGTGGGGTATGTATGCGAGATGAAGCATCAGTCCGACTCAGTTCTTATAAGATGGATAACGGGAATGTTTAAAAATGAGGGAAAGTCAATAAGCAGAGAAGCCTGTATGCTTATGCTTGATAAGACAGGTGCCAGCATGGAAGAAATCCATTCTGAATTTAATAAACTTATCGGTTACTGTATGGATAAGAATACTGTTGAAGCTGAGGATGTTGAAGCAATCTGTACAACACAGACAACCAGCAGGATATTTGATATGATAGCAGCAATTGCAAGCAGGAAAAAAGATGTAGCGTTGTCGTTGTATTATGATCTGCTGGCACTTAAGGAGCCTCCGATGAGAATTCTTTATCTTATAGTAAGACAGTTCAATGGAATTTTACAGGTAAAAGAAGCCTTATCAGAAGGAAAGTCAAACAGCGAGATTGCAAGAGGAATGGGAGTGGCACCATTTATTGTGGGTAAATATGCCACACAGTCAAAACATTTTTCAAAAGAACAGATAAAGGGGGCATTACAGGATTTTGCAGATATTGAAGAACGGGTAAAAACGGGGTTGTTGAATGATAAACTTGGTATTGAGATGATGATTGTAAAATACGGGGGAAAAGATGAAGAATAATTTTTTTCAAAAGATTAAAGATACATATGTGAAAAATAAAGCCGGATTTATAGGAATTACAGCAGCTATTATTGCGGTTGTTGTAGTTCTGGCTGTTGTTATTGGCATAAATATGTCTAAAAATAATAAGGATGCGGTATCTGTTGCGTCTGGTGCATCTGATGAGAACAATAAGGAAAATACGGAATCTTCTGTTGCGTCAGAAGAAAACGGGGATGAAAAAGACTGTAAAGTTTATGTCAAAATTGATATGTCAAATTCGTGGGAAAGTCAGGGCGTTAAATTTGGACAGTTTGATATAGCATTTGAAAACCAGAATGATAATGATATAACAGGATGGAAGCTTAATGTAGATGCTGCTGAAGTAGACAGGATTGATCAGTTCTGGAATTGTGATGCAGCACTTAATGATGGAAAGATAAAGATTGAACCTAAAGACTATGCAGTACAGGTTAAGGCGCATGACGAGGTTAAGGGAATTGGAGTGATTCTTGCCTTTAATGATGATTATAAACCGGACAATTATGAGCTGGAATTTACATTTAGTGATGGTACAACAAAAAAAGTAAGTTCAGCTGATATATCAGAAAATAATGCAGAAAATAATACTGAAAATAATGCTGCAGCAGATAACGGTAAAGGTCAAAAGCCAAATGACAGCAATACGGGAAATGCATCAGAGCCGGATAAGAATAATACTAAAACTGATGGTGGTCAGCAGTCTTCTGCTGCAGTAACACAATTTTCATTACAGAAACTACATGTTGATGGAACGAAAATTGTTAATGAACAGGGACAGCAGGTGCAGTTAAAGGGTGTAAGCACACATGGGCTTGCATGGTATCCGGATTATGTTAATCAGGACGCATTTGCCACACTAAAAAATGACTGGCATGCAAATTGTGTACGTCTGGCAATGTATACAGCTGAATATGGTGGCTATTGTACAGGAGGAGATAAGCAGCATTTAAAACAGCTTATAGATAATGGTGTTAATTATGCAACAGCACAGGGGCTTTATGTTATTATAGACTGGCATATTTTAAGTGACAGCAATCCGAATACATATAAAAGTGAAGCCATAAGCTTTTTTGATGAAATATCAAAAAAATACAGCGGACATAATAATGTTATATATGAGGTATGTAATGAACCATCTAATACATCATGGAGTTCACAGATTAAGCCATATGCCCAGGATGTTGTAAATACTATCAGAAATAATGACAGGGATGCGATAATAATAGTTGGAACAAATACATGGTCTCAGGATGTTGATGATGTTATTGGAAACAGAATAGATGATTCGAATGTTATGTATGCATTGCATTTTTATGCCGGAACACATAAGGATGCAATACGAAATAAACTCAAAAAGGCACTTAACAACGGGATTCCGGTATTTGTAAGTGAGTGCAGTATATGTGATGCATCAGGAAATGGTGGAATTGATTATAATTCGGCAAATCAGTGGATTGAGTTATTAAACAGTAATTCTGTCAGTTTTGTGTGCTGGAGCCTGAGTAATAAAAATGAGACATCGGCATTTATAAATCCGGGATGCAGTAAGTTAAGCGGATGGAGTGACAGTGATTTGTCAGAGACAGGAAAGTGGTTTAAAAAGGCTATATCACAATAGCTGCGGATTTTAAATTAGATAGAAAAAATTAAACAGAAAAAAAGAGGGATGCCAGTGGGTGATTGGACATCCTTCTTTTTGGGTTAAATTTTAATTAAATTAAACTTATTAATTAAGCTAATGTATTAACAGCTTTTGTTATACGAGATACTTTTCTTGCAGCTGTATTCTTGTGGAAGATTCCCTTTGAAGCAGCCTTAGAAATCTCTGCGATAGCAACTGGTAAAGCAGCTTCAGCAGCAGCCTTATCTCCAGCAGCAACAGCAGCTTCTACCTTCTTGATATAAGTTTTAACCTTTGATTTAACAGCCTTATTTCTTTCTGTTCTGATCTGGCTTGTTATAACTCTTTTTTTAGCAGATTTGATGTTAGCCAATCCGTACACCTCCAAAAATATAATATTCATTCATTAATTAATTTATCTGTTTTGCATTAAAGCCGGACACGGACGTTCTAATGTAAACATACTTCTATATATTATAATACATGCCACAATATGTCAATCATAAATTAAAAATTTATACAAATAATTATAGTGTATCTGCTTAGTGCCGGCAGTACTGCGTGAGGAGGAAAAATACACTGTCTTACGTACAGGCCGCACTGAAAGCACCTTGTTTATGAATTTGTTAAATTTCGCATAACTGCAGCTTAAATTTATGAGTTTTGCAATTACCTGAATATTAATTATAACGAAAAGGAGATTTTAATGAGAATCAGAACAGACCTTGCACTTGAAGTAAATGAAGAGGTAAGCAAAAGTGACAGCAGCAAAAAAGGTATAATTGTTGATGAACATACTGATAAAGATACGGGAATAAAAGTAACTACGTTAAAGATAATAAATGAAAATGGAGAACACCTGTTGAAAAGACCAAAGGGAACATATATTACAATTGAGGCAGATGCCTTAAGTGAACTTGATGATGAATATAACACAAAGACAGCACAGATACTTGCATATTATCTTGGACAGTTTATTGAAGATTTCATGGGAAAGACTGAAAACCCTTTTTCAATTCTTGTAGTAGGACTTGGAAATCGCGAGGTGACGGCAGATTCTCTGGGACCTGATGTAGTTGAAAATCTTCTGATCAACAGACATAGCAGCGGACAAAGTGAAGAGAAAATTCTTATTGCAGGATTAAGTCCCGGAGTTATGGCGCAGACAGGAATGGAAACTGCCAAAATAGTAAAGGGTATAGTAACAGAAAATGAATTTGATATTGTAATAGCCATCGATGCACTTGCAGCAAGAAATTCAAAAAGGCTCAATACAACTATACAGTTATCTGATACAGGAATTAAGCCGGGCTCAGGAGTAGGAAACCACAGGATTGGAATAACACAGGAAAATATAGGGGTTCCGGTAATAGCAATAGGAGTTCCAACGGTTATTGATGCACCTACTATTGTAAATGATGCCATTGACGTTTTTCTTAATGCATTATCCGATAACCAGACACTTAAATCCATTTCCCAGACATTAAACGAATATACGCAGGAAGAAAAATATCAGCTTATAAGAGAACTTATTGAACCTGGCATGGCAGATATGTATGTAACACCGAAGGACGTAGATGCAAATATAAAAGTGATTGGCTATACACTTTCAGAGGCTATAAATATTATTTCCGGGAAAGATAATAGTTAGTTGTTTACTAAAATATGGACAGTTCCGCCTGAAAAGACGAAGAAGAGAAGAGGAAAAGAGAAAGAAAAGAAAATGCAGGAATAATACAACGGATAAATGAATAGTCTTTAATAAAAAGATTAAGGAGCTGATATGAGAAAAAACAGGTACAGGCTGATGGGGCTGCTGGCTGTTATTGTATTATTCTATATATTTGTTTTTATAGTGGATTTTAAAGATATAGGAAAAATGGCTGCAGGTTTATTTAAGGAGCATATGATACAGTCAGCAATGCCTGCAAGCTTTTTTTTAGGTAATGTAGAAGATAATCATGAGTTTAATATAAAAAACACAGTAATTAATGATATTTATCCGATGAATGAATATCTCCTTTCAAATGAGAGCATGTGTGGGACAAAATATATGAGCAATAGTACTGATGATAGTACATTGGATTCACCTGAAAAAAATAAAACGCAAAATGGAGATGGCTCAGATGCAGACAAAGACGCAGAAAGTAACGCTGCCCAGGCAGAGAGTAATGCTGTCCAGCCAGAAAACAATCCGCCGGCTGAACAGAATTCAGAAGCCGGCACACAGGTCATATCAAGGAATGTAAGAACAGGAACGATTTTTAATAGAAGTGATCTTAATAATTATGATTTTGTATTTAAAAAATTTTATACGGTAACAGGCATAACCTCTCTTACACCTCAGATACTAAGACCACAGGAATTTCTTGATAAAAACATGCAGATAACGCATGATGCATCATCACCCCAGATACTGATATTTCATACACATTCACAGGAAACCTTTAAGGATTCGGTGCCGGGAGACCCCAATACATCGATTGTAGGTGTAGGCGATTACCTTACGGAGCTTCTTACAAAAAAATACGGATATAATGTAATACATGACAAATCAGTTTATGATTATGTGGATGGAAAACTTGACAGAAGCAAGGCATATACATATTCAGAAGCAGGTATTAAAAAGATTCTTGATGAAAATCCTTCAATAGAGGTAGTGATAGATCTGCACAGAGATGGCGTTGCAGAGACAACACATCTTACAACACAGATAGATGGAAAACAGATGTCAAAGGTAATGCTTTTTAATGGTTTAAGTTATAGTAATGTTAAAGGGGATATTGACTATCTTTATAATCCTTACAGAGATGATAATCTTGCCATGAGTCTGCAGATGCAGCTGCTTGGAGAGGCATATTATCCTGGATTTTTAAGAAGGATATACTGCAATGCGTACAGGTACTGTCTGCATGAAAGAGCAAAATCAATGCTTATAGAGGCAGGAGCACAGACTAATACGTTTCAGGAAGAAATTAATGCAATGGAGCCTTTGTCGGATTTGCTTGATAAGCTTTTAAAAGGAGAACATGCATATTGAAATGCGAATGTAAAGATAATATAATAAAAAAATAAGGTACAGATGTGCTGGAATGAAAAGCGGCTGTGAAAAATCATGCTGATGCGATGATTTTTTACACGGCTGTTTGTGCCGCAGACGCCACAATATAGCCATGCTCGCAGAGCTGAATCTTGAAATTCAGCTCGCAATTCCTCCGACACAAAGCGTCTGCGGAATGGAGATTATTATGATATTAGAGAATATACAGCCTGAAGAAGTTTTTAAATATTTTGAGCAGATATGCAGTATTCCACATGGCTCAGGAAATGTGGAGAGAATCAGCAATTATTGTGTCAGCTTTGCAAAAGAGCACGGTCTTAAATACAGACAGGATGAAAAATATAATATAATAATCTGGAAAAATGCATCACAAGGATATGAGAATGCAAAGCCTGTGATAATTCAGGGACATCTTGATATGGTGGCTGTAAAAGAAGACGGCTGTGATATTGATATGAATAATCAGGGACTTGACATTTATATTGATGGTGATTATATAAAAGCACGTGGTACAACACTTGGCGCAGATGATGGAATTGCAGTTGCATATGCCCTTGCCATTCTTGCGGATGATAACATTAAACATCCCGCACTGGAGGTCGTATTTACAGTGGATGAGGAAGTTGGAATGCTTGGAGCGGCAGGAATTGACCTGTCCGGTTTGAAAAGCAATACAATGTTAAATATTGATTCAGAAGATGAGGGAATATTTCTTGCAGGCTGCGCAGGCGGGGCAAGATTAGATATTAAGATTCCTGTAGTTAAAGACACTGCAACAGGATATTTATGTGAGATCAAATTGTCAGGCCTTGAAGGTGGACATTCGGGTACAGAGATAGTTTCACAGAAAGCAAATGCCAATGTGCTTGCAGGAAGGGTTCTTAGTGAACTTTCAAAGGAAACGGCTTATGAACTTCTTGCTGTTTCAGGTG
Source organism: uncultured Lachnospiraceae bacterium (assembly GCA_934330725.1). GTDB lineage: Bacteria > Bacillota > Clostridia > Lachnospirales > Lachnospiraceae > Lachnospira. The sequence continues at coordinate 97,975 of CAKRGM010000001.1, forward strand.
GAGAAAAGGATAATGCAATTGCTGCATTTTCAAAGATACAGATAGTTGTTCCGGAAAACAGCAAAGACAAAGTGAAAAAAGTAACAGATGAACTTAATGATGTAATAAAGAAAGAATTTGAAGTAACTGATCCCGATATTAAAATAAGCGCAGCATTTACAGAAGAGAAGAAAAAGTATGATGTCCTTGATGGGAATTCATTAGATAAAGTTATACTCGCACTAAATATTCTTCCAAATGGTGTACAAAAAATGAGTAATGATATAAAAGGACTTGTCCAGACGTCACTTAATCTGGGAATTTTAAATACTTATGAAGATTCGGTAAAGTTAAGCTATCTGGTAAGAAGCTCACTTGGAAGTGAAAAGGACTTTCTGATTGAAAAAATTAAGGGTTTTGTAAGATATATAGGTGGCGAAATATCTGTTTCGGGTGATTACCCGGCATGGGAGTTTAAAAGTGTGTCACCGCTTAGGGATTTGTTTGTAAAATGCTTTGAGAAGCTGTATGAAAAGAAACCTGTGGTAGAAACTATTCATGCAGGTGTTGAATGCGGTATTCTTGCAGGTAAAATAAATGATCTTGACTGTATATCATTTGGACCGGATATATTTGATATTCACACGACAAAGGAAAAACTCAGCATATCATCAGTGGAAAGAACATGGAAACTGATATTAGAAGTATTAAAACAGATGAAATTATAATTATGCAAAAAAGGCAGCCGGCTTATTAAATGAGCTGCTGCCTTTTGCCTGAAATTCATTAAAAATCAGGGGTAAAGTTATCCGGGATGCTGGTGTTTTTGCTTATCGCACACATTCATAAAGAATTTGTACGGCCCTGCTTATATTTTCAACTGAAATGCCGGAATAATTGATTACCAGGGTATGCATCTGTGCGTTATTTTTATTTACATAATACTGGGAAAGACATCTGATTTTAAGTCCCTTATCCTCAGCACGTTTAATAAGTTCTTCATCAGTAAGGTCAGTATCAACAGTCATAAGGAAATGAAGACCTGCATTTTCTTCCTGAATAGTAACAAGTTTTGAAAGAGGACTTTTTTCGATTTCAGTAATAAGTTCATCACGCTGGTTTCGATAAAATATCCTCATACGGTTAATATGTTTTTCAAAGTGGCCTTCACTGATAAACTTGGCAAGCGTATACTGTTCAAAATTAGAAACAGTACATGAGTAAAATCCCAGTTTTTCCTTAAATAGTTCCAGAAGTCTGAAAGGAAGTACCATATAGCTTATTCTGATAGTTGGCATCAGACTTTTTGTAAACGTATTCATATATATTACTTTGTCAGATACATCTATACTTTGAAGTGAAGGGATTGGTTTGCCAAGAAGTCTGAATTCACTGTCATAATCATCTTCAATAATATACCTTGAATTTTTTTTGGATGCCCATCCGAGTATTTCATAGCGTCTGCTTATCGGAGTGACAATTCCGGTCGGAAAATGGTGGGATGGTGAAAGATGCAGTATATCGGATCCGCTGTCTTCCAGTGCCTTTACATCAATGCCTTCATTATCAAGACCTATGCAGCTGCATTTTACATTATTGCTTTTGTATATTAATTCGATCTTGGGATATCCCGGATCTTCAACAGCAAATATTTTGTCACGTCCAAGCAGAATTATAAGAAGACCATAGAGATATTCTGTTCCGGCACCGACAATTATCTGCTCAGGAGATACATTCATTCCACGAAATTCTGCAAGGTGTTTTGCGATAGCATATCGAAGCTCAGCTACGCCGCCAACCGGGGAGGGCGTGAGAAGATCATCACTTCTGTCAGCAATAATATCTTTCATAAGCTTTGTCCATGTAAAAAATGGAAAGTTATTTGCATTTGTATGGTTGCTGGCAAGATTATAGGGATATATTTTTTTTGAGTTATATTCATTCATTGATTCAGGGACTTTATATGTAATGCTGAAATTATCATCATCACTTTTAGAAAGCTCATGTTGTACGTTAGAAATATCACATACATAATAACCCTTTTTGGGAACAGAATAAATGTAGCCTTCTGCAATAAGCTGTTCATATGCATTTTCTATTGTAATAGTGCTGATGCCCAGATTTTTGGCAAAGCTTCTTTTGGAAGGAAGCTTATAACCTGGAATCAGGTTCCCCTTTAAAATGTCGTTTTTAATACATTTATATAAGTATTCATAAAGGCTGTCAGAGCCCGTGTTTTCAAAAGAATAGGTAAGCATAAAACTCCATTCCGGGGCTTATCATAAAGATATGCCACTGTATATTAATTAAAATTTACAAACATGTATATCCAGGATGGATATAGCATTGATAAATTATAATATTAAAAGAAGAAAATGTAAATTATTTTTATTGACAAATACATATATATAGTATAAAATTTATTTCAGACGTATACGTAATTTAATCTGAATAATTTAATTTATCTTATATTCTTTTTTCTAAGTTAAGTCCATGAAGGATTTAATATCAATAAGTTATCCAGAAGAGTTAATTAATTTATTAATCAGAATAATAAACATAATATTTTAAGTACAGTACGAATTATTTCTGTTAACAGACCCTTATTTACACACGAAAGGATAGAAGTGAATATGTGTATGAACTATGGAAAGTTTTTAGAGTCAATTAAAGAAAAGGCAGAATATATTGCAGGAGAAGAGGGAAGAGTAACGGTCAATCATATAATTAAAAATAATGGCAGGGAGCTGGATGGACTTGTTATAATGGAAAGAAACAGTAACATTTCACCGACAATATATCTGAATGCATATTATGAAGAGTATAAAAATGGACGCAGTATAGCTGATATTGTAATTGAAATAGCTGACATTTATTCAGCTAATAAGGGAAAACTTAATTTTGATCCTGATTTTTTCAATGATTTTGATAACGTGAAGGAGAAAATTGTATACAAGGTTGTGAATTTTGATAAAAACAGACGGCTTCTGGAGGAAATTCCACATAAAAGATTTTTAGATCTGGCAGTTGTATATTATTGTATGCTTGAAAGGTTCGCAGACAGCAACGCTACAGTACTTATCAATAATGCACATCTGAAAATATGGAATGTCAGTGAGAATGACATATATAATGCTGCTGTAAAAAACACACCTGATCTGTTAAAGAGCTGTATAAGTCCTATGTCAAGCATTATAAATAATTTAAAAAATGAATTTGACAGTGATTTTGAAGAAGACGAAGAACTGTGTGGGTTTCATACAGAAAGCAATGAGGCGGGCGAAATGTATGTACTTACAAACAGTATAAAAATCAATGGCGCCGCATGTATTTTTTATAAGAACGTTTTAAAGAATTTTGCTGAAAAAATAGATAGTGATCTTTATATACTGCCGTCATCAATCCATGAGGTGATTTTGCTGCCTAAGCTTGATATGTTTAAAAGAGATGATCTTGTTAATATGGTAAGGGAAGTAAATCATGAGGGAGTTTCTCAGGAAGAAGTGTTATCGGATAATGTGTATATTTATAACAGGCGTGAGGGTGTAATCTCTTTGTGAATAAAGCAGATATAAAAATAAGCTTTTAGAATGAGTCTTCATACTAAAAGCTTGTTTTTATTCCGAAATCATCATAATAAGTGTCTCAGTTAATGTATATGGTGGGGATCGAACCCACGACCTTTCGCTCCGGAGGCGAACGCTCTGTCCACTGAGCTACATATACCCGCAAAAATCATACTATAATATATTACAACATTTATGGATTTATATCAATGCAATAATTGAATTAAATAATAATTTTTGATAATATATTAATAATATGATATCAGAGTCTTAAGGTTAAAAGCAGTGAATGAGCTGCTACACAACTTTGTATCATAATATTAAAATGGCAGGGTAACAAAGATGGAAAAAGTTGAAGGCGTACGTATTAATAAATATTTAAGTGAAGCAGGAGTGTGTTCAAGAAGGCAGGCCGATGCACTTATAAATGAAAAAAGAGTACGGATAGATACTGAACTTGCACAACCGGGAAGTAAAGTATGTAAAGGTTCACATGTATTTGTAGATGGAAAAGAAGTCAGGCTTCAGGAAGAAATGGTACTGCTTGCGTTTAACAAGCCGGTTGGTATTGTATGTACGACTACAGATAAACAGGGAAAAAATAATATAGTTGATTATATTGGGTATGATAAAAGAATATATCCGGTAGGAAGGCTTGATAAGGAGTCAGAAGGACTGATACTTATGACAAATAACGGACAGCTTATGGATGACATACTTCGTTCAGCAAATGGACATGAAAAGGAATACATTGTTGAAGTGGATAAAAGAATTGACGATGACTTTGTAAGAGCAATGTCGGGTGGGATATATTTAGAAGAGCTTGACAGAACAACTAATCCCTGCAAAGTTGAAAAAATCGGACAAAAGACATTCAGGATAATACTTACACAGGGACTTAACCGCCAGATCAGAAGAATGTGTGCAAGTCTTGGATTAAAGGTTGTTTCACTTAAGAGGGTAAGGATTATGAATATAATGCTTGGTGATCTTAAGACCGGAACGTACAGGCAGGTTACAAAAGCAGAATATGATAAGCTTTTAAAGCTTACAAAGAAGGATGGCAGACCGGGTGGTAAAAATTCAGGAAAGGTGCGCAGGCAATGAGTGAAAGTGTTGAAAGAATAAAGGAATTAGTATCCGTTTTAAATAAAGCAGGCAGGGCGTATTATGCACAAGGCAGAGAAATAATGTCAAATTATGAATATGACGCAATGTATGACGAACTGGTAAAACTTGAGAAGGAGACAGGATTTGTGATGTCAGACAGTCCGACGGTAAACGTTGGATATGAAGTTCTTAGTGAACTGCCTAAACAGCGTCATGAAAGTCCTATGTTAAGCCTTGATAAAACAAAAAATCCAGATGAGCTTGTTGCATGGCTTGGCAGTCAGAAAGGGCTTCTTTCATGGAAGCTTGATGGACTTACAATTGTTCTGACATATGAGGATGGTAATCTTTTAAAGGCAGTTACAAGAGGTAATGGTGAAGTCGGTGAAATAATTACAAATAATGCCAGAGTATTTAAAAACATACCGGTTACGATTCCATATAAGGGTAAGCTTATAATAAGGGGAGAGGCGATAATCACATACTCTGAATTTGAAAGGATAAATCGTGAAATACCCGAGACTGATTCAAAATATAAGAATCCGAGAAATCTTTGCAGCGGTTCGGTAAGACAGCTTAACAATAAGATAACTAAAGAAAGAAATGTTCATTTTTTTGCATTTAATCTTGTTCAGGCAGATGATGTGGACTTTAAGAATTCAAGGCAGGAGCAGTTTGAGTGGCTGAAAAAACAGGGCTTCGATGTAGTTGAATATAAGGTTGTGAATGCCGGAAATCTTAAAGACACAATGAAGTGGTTTGAAGATAACATAAAGAATAATGATTTCCCATCGGATGGGCTTGTAATATTATATGATGATATCGCATATGGTGATTCGCTTGGCAGAACAGCTAAATTTCCAAGGAATTCCATGGCATTTAAATGGACGGATGAAACTGCACAGACTGTTTTAAGGAAAATAGAGTGGAGTGCATCAAGGACAGGATTAATTAATCCTGTAGCTGTATTTGATACTGTTGATCTTGAGGGTACGAAAGTAAGCCGTGCCAGTGTGCATAATATAAGTATAATGGAAGGGCTTGAACTTGGAATCGGTGATGAGATAACGGTATTTAAGGCTAATATGATAATACCACAGATTGCAGAAAACCTTACTAAAAGCGGAAATATTGAGATACCTGCGGTTTGCCCGGTATGTGGTAAGCCGACACAGATAAAGCAGATAAATGATGTTAAATCATTGTACTGTACAAATCCGGGATGTCAGGCAAAGCATGTAAAAAGCTTTGTGCATTTTGTGTCAAGAGATGCCTTGAATATAGACGGATTATCAGAGGCAACTCTTGAAAAATTTATACAAAAAGGATTTTTAAAAAGCTTTAAGGATTTATACAGAATAAGCAGATTTAGTGATGAGATAACGGGAATGGAAGGATTTGGACAAAAGTCATATGATAATCTGATTGCATCTGTTGAAAAATCAAGAAATACAACGCTTGCGAAGTTTGTATACGCACTTGGAATTGAAAATATCGGACTTGCCAATGCAAAAATGATTGTTAAGGCGCTTGGAAATGATCCACAAAAGGTTGTAGGTGCTACAAGAGATGAACTCGAAAAAATAGATGGAGTTGGTTCGGTAATTGCGGATACATTTGTTTCTTATTTTGAAGATCAGGATAACAGGACACAGTTTTTTGATTTGCTTTCTGAACTTAATATAGCGGATGAGTCAGATAATGAAAGCTCGAATGTACTTGATGGAATGACATTTGTAATAACAGGTTCGCTTGAGCATTTTGAGAACAGAAGCCAGCTTAAGGAACTCATAGAACAGCTTGGAGGAAAAGCAACAGGTTCAGTTACGAAAAAAACGTCATATCTTATTAATAATGATAATACCTCATCTTCTTCCAAGAATAAGACAGCAGCTAAGCTTTCAGTACCTGTGATTACTGAAGATGAGTTTTTGATACTTGCTAAAAGACAGGATTTGATGTAACATACAAAACAATACTAATGTAATATAGCATGGAGGTGGAAATATGCCAATTAAAATACAAAGTGATTTACCGGCAAAATCAAAACTCGAAAGTGAAAATATATTCGTTATGGATGAAAACAGGGCACTTTCGCAGGATTTCAGAGAGCTGCAGATAGTGATTCTTAATCTGATGCCGATTAAACCGGATACAGAATTACAGTTATTAAGAGCATTATCCAATACACCATTACAGATAGATGTTACATTTTTGCAGATGGCCACACATATATCAAAAAACACGTCTGCATCGCATTTAAAGAAGTTTTATGTTACATTTGACGAAATTAAAAAAAGAAAATTCGACGGAATGATAATTACCGGAGCGCCAGTGGAACAGCTTGATTTTGAAGAGGTTAATTACTGGGAAGAATTATCACGTATAATGGAATGGTCAAATACTAATATAACATCTACGCTTCATATATGCTGGGGAGCACAGGCAGGGCTTTATTATCATTATGGGATTAAAAAAATCCAGTTTGATAAAAAACTGTCGGGAATATATAAACACAGGGTTATTGACAGAAAAGTTCCGCTTGTAAGGGGCTTTGATGATGAGTTTTTGGCTCCACATTCAAGACATACTGCAGCAGATCCCGAAGGTATCAGAAATAATCCAAATCTGCAGATATTGGCTGAATCAGATGAAGCAGGAATATATATAGTTATGGCTGATGAAGGAAAAAAGATATTTGTAATGGGACATCCCGAATATGACAGAATTACACTTGACCAGGAATACAAACGTGATCTTGCAAAGGGGCTTAACCCACAGTTGCCTGTAAATTACTATCCTGATGATGACTGCACAAAGAGACCGCAGCTTACATGGCGCAGTCACGCTAATAATCTTTATACAAACTGGCTCAATTACTATGTATATCAGGTTACTCCGTATATACTTGATTAGAACAGACTGGAAAAAGCCGGGAAAATCCGAAAAAACAGCAGTTATAGAGCCTGGCATGGGTAAGGCTTGCAGAAAGTGAGGTCGTAATATGAATCCTGTTTATTCGTCACAGCTTTTAAAAATAGTAAATACATTAATATATTCAGTTCCGGCAATGCTTATTGCCATAGTTCTTCATGAAGTCGCACATGCGGCTGTTTCATACGCATGTGGAGATAAAGGTGTGAAGGCAGATGGAAGGCTTTCGCTTAATCCATTTAAGCATCTTGATGTTGCAGGAACGTTGTGCCTTATATTTTTTCATATGGGTTGGGCAAAGCCGGTTATGGTAAATACAAGAAATTATAAACATAAGAAGCTTGATTTCTGCCTGGTGGCTCTTGCAGGACCTGTGATGAACTTCCTGATAGCATTTATTTCATTGATTTTCATGTTTATAGTATTGCTTCATGGCGGGGACAGTGGAATAAGTAATTATTTCAGAATGTTGTTTTATTATATTGCAGTGCTTAATGTAGGACTTGGAGTATTTAATCTTATACCGATACCGCCGCTTGATGGAAGCAATGTGCTTCTTACACTTCTTCCTGACAGTGTGAATACAAAAATTGCACCATACAGGAGATATTTTCCGTTACTTTTAGTTATACTGCTGATTACAGGACTGCTCGATATGCCGCTTAGTGTATTAAATAATAATATTTTAAATGGTATGTGGGGAGTTGTACTGAAAATTTTTGGATATACAATTGGGAGCGGAGCTACTATCTGATACGGTGTTCACGCTTTTCTTTATTTAATCCTCCCGACATATGCTCATGTTCACTATTTATAAAACGTGCACGTTTTACGCTGTCTTCACCAAAACGTGTGCGTATATCATCTATAGCCGAATTTAGTCTGGAAAGTTTTTCATTATGCTGCTGGTTGAAAAAATCAAGCTGCTGATAATCCTGGTCTGTTGCATGTGAGGCAGATATTCCGATTTGCCGTACAGGCGATTTATCCCATAATTCATCAAAAAGGCGGCATGCATTCTGATATATGATTTCTGTAACGTTGGTTGGATTTTCAAGGGTACACTGACGCTGAAATCTGTTAAAACCATTTGTAAGAATTGAAACAGAAACAACGCTTATATATGCTTTATCTGCACGCATTCTTGCACCAACAGTTTCGCACAGAGACAATATTATTATTTTTGCAGTGGCTGCATCGGTTATATCAGCCTGTATGGTAGTTATATTGCTGTAGCTTTTATTTGCTGCATCGTGATTGGTTGCAAACTCAACATCAAGGCCGTTGGCATAGTTCCAGATTACTTCCCCATGTTTTTTAAAGTTATCAATAAGAAGCTGCTTATCACTTAAGGCAATATCTCCAATTGTATGAATTCCAAGATTAGCAAGGCGCTTTTTTGTGGCTTTGCCAACAAAAAAAAGTTCACCGACAGGAAGTGGCCACATTTTTTCTTTGATTTCGTAAGGGAAAAGCGTATGTGTAAGGTTTGGCTTCTTAAAATCTGATGCCATCTTGGCAAGCAGTTTGTTGGAGGATATGCCGATATTTACAGTGAATCCAAGAGTATCGTTGATTTCGTTGCGGAGTCTGTCAGCAAATTGTATAAGCGGACCATAAAGCATCTGAGTTCCTGTCATATCACAGAATGCTTCGTCAATACTATATTGCTCAACTACAGGAGCATATTTTTTTAGTAAACTGATAAAAAGCGAAGACATTTTAACATAATAGGAGAATGTGGGAGGTACAACAATAAGTCCGGGACATTTTTTTCGCGCCTGCATAAGAGATTCACCAGTCTGTATATTATATTTTTTGGCGGGTGTTGACTTGGCAAGTACGATTCCGTGGCGGGTTTGTTCACTTCCACCGACAACTGAAGCTATAGTCCTTAAATCAGGACTTTCCGGATCGGATTTTAGGCGCCTGCAGGCTTCCCATGAAAGAAAAGCACTATTTACATCTATATGAAAAAATATTTTATCGGGCATGTAATCCGGCACCTCCTTAAATGTAGTATGATACAGACAATTGCGAAACTTATTATTTTTTAAGTTGCGTTATGCAGAATTAACAATTGAATTTGTTAATTTTGCAAACGCCTGCATAATATGATATATTTTAACATATGAGTGGCTGCTGTGCAAACATTTGTTCAGCAGCATACAGCCGGGCAAAACAGATAGCTTTTGATGACATATGGGAAAGCGCATGCGCAAATTTCTCATGGCTGCATCGCAACAGAACTGCTAGAAATGAGGATTAATATGATAGATGAAAATGAAATCATGCCATTTAATTTTTTGAAGTATGGTGGCGTTTACAGTGCACAGCATAATGGAATGCGTTATATAATAAAAAGAGAGTCAGATAAGCCGGATTTTATTATAAAAGCATATGTATGGCAGGGCCCATATTGTTTTGCTGCAACTTCTGCAAATAAAATAACACAAAAGGAATTTGAATACAGCGAAGAAGGCAGGCTTGCAGCTATATCATGGATAAAAATGCAGTATGATACAAGAAAAGATGAATGGGATAAAGCACCTTCAATTCTCGATGCACCGATTGATCTTGATAAATAGACATCAGCTTTTGTACATTTTTACCAGAAGTGAAAATATTACACATGCCAGAAGTGCACTGCAGGAAATTGCAATTATATCCGGGAATCCAAATGCCTTTAAAAGCAGTACCTTAAGAGGCAAAGATATTCCGATTGAAATTCCAGAGTAGACGAATGGACGTATAATTGCTCTGAAAGCGTTAAAAGAGCAGTGAAACATTCGTTTGAGCTCTATATAATGTGCAATGCAAATCGAAATCTGTGAGACAAGGATGCCTGCAAGATATCCTGTTATACCGGTTTGAGGTACAAGTATGATGAGGCTTGTTATACGTATAAGTATACCGGCTGTATTCTGTATACTTGTAATGGTGGTTTTGCCAAGTCCATTTAAAATGCTGCACAGAGTAGTTGAGGCATAATAAAATGGACACAGCCAGGCAAGAATCATAATGAACCAGTACACCATTGGCTCATTAAAGATTATTACGCCAAAGTCGGCACCATAAAATAAAAACAGAAAAGAGCTCATTATTCCCATGAACATACACAGCGTAAAAGATTTATCAAATGTATTTCTAATGTGCTGGTCATTTTTATCATAAAACGCCTGCGATATTTCGGGAAGAAGCATAACAGAGAGTGAGTTTGTTATCGCGGATGGAAAAAGTATCAGTGGCAGAGCCATTCCGGTAAGAATCCCATAGTAAGAAATAGCGTCTTCATTGCAAAAACCATATAAAATGAGCTGGGCAGGAATCAGAATCGATTCTGCACCTGCAAGCAGATTCATTAACAGCCTGTTTGATGTCAGAGGAAGGGAAAAATAGAAAACATTTTTGATTTTATTTCCGATTCCGGTGATGTCAATATGAAAGTTTTTGTTTAGTTTAAGCGCAATACAGCAGAATATGGTTGAACCGATTTCTCCGGCAATATTTCCGTACACTGCACACATTGCTGTAATGCATATTCCGCTTTTATTGCACCAGTATGTATACAGATATACACATGCTACTCTTATTATCTGCTCAAATAATTGTGAAAATGCAGGAACTCCGGCTTTTTTACATCCAAAATAATATCCATTTATACAATTATGAAAACTTGAAAATGTAAATGAGACAGCAAGCATTCTGATATAATCGCTGCAATTATCATTTAAAAATATATTATGTGCAATAAAGTCGGAATTACAATAGGTGACAACAGATAACAGCAGTGTCATAGGCAGAGAAATGCACAGACCTGCAGCAAGCCATACGCTGTTATGTTTATCTGATGCAGTATATTTTGAGATAGCGGTCTGGATACCTGATGAGCACAGGGCAAAGCAGATGCCAATCAGTGGCATGATAAGCTGAATCAGGCCAATATTTGCAGCACCCAATGTCCGTGTCAGAAAAATTCTGTAAAAGAAACCTATTATTCTGCTTAATATTCCTGCAAAAGTCAATATTATCGTTCCTTTTAAAACAGCATTTTTTAAGTTTAGCTTCATTATGGTTACCTTTAACAGATCAATTGATAACAATATATGCAGAAGCTGAATATAATATTAATAAGACTGATGCGAAGGTGATGGTAATCATGATTTACATGGATAATGCTGCAACTACCAGAATGCGGCCACAGGTCTGTGATTATATGATGCAGTATTTAAGGGACAGATATGCTAATCCGTCAAGCGGATATACATTTTCACAAAAAGTAAGAGAAGATATTGATACAGCAAGAAAAAAACTTGCGGCAAGTATAAATGCCGACGATGATGAAATATACATGACTTCAGGTGGAACAGAATCGGATAACTGGGCGTTAAAGATGACAGCTGACCATTTTAAAAAAGGACATATAATAACTACCAGGATAGAACATCATGCAATCCTTCGCACATGTGAATATCTGGAAAAACATGGATTTTCAGTTACGTATCTTGATGTTAATGAATATGGAATGGTAAATCTTAGTGAGCTAAGGCGTGCTATCCGTAAGGATACCTTCCTTATTTCGGTAATGACTGCCAATAATGAAATTGGGACAATACAACCGATTGAAGAAATCGGACGTATCGCAGCATTATATAATATTATTTTTCATACAGATGCAGTTCAGGCTTATATGCACATACCGATAGATGTAAAAAAAATGAATATATCAATGATGAGCACAAGTGCCCATAAGCTTAACGGTCCAAAAGGAACAGGATTTTTATATGTAAACAGAAACGTTGCTCTTGATCCATATATTCATGGCGGAATGCAGGAAAATGGCAGAAGAGCAGGAACTGAGAATGTTGCAGGTATATGCGGAATGGCAAAAGCTGTTGAAATTGCTGAGGGCAGTATTTTAGAGAGGCAGAAAGCTGAAAAGCGGATGTGCAGGTATATGACATCAAGAATATTAAATGAAATTCCATTTACACGTTTTAATGGTCATCCTTTAAAAAGGCTTTCTAATAATATGAATTTCAGTTTCAGATTTGCAGATGGAGCCACTCTTCTTGTTATGTTGGATAAACAGGGAATATGCGTATCAGCAGGATCAGCGTGCTCAACAAATGAAAAAAGTCCGTCACATGTATTAAAGGCGATAGGATTGTCGGATGATCTTGCTTATTCTACACTTCGTTTTACGATAAATGAATCAATAACAAGAAATGAAATAGATTATGTAATAAACTGTCTTAAAAATAATATAAGACAGCTGAGGGAAAATTCAGAAAGCTATATAAATTATAATGCATCACCAATGCAGGATTAATCTTAAATGTAATCTTAATTAAGATTAATAAATAATTGATGACAATAGAATACGGTTACAGCCGGCAGGCCTGGAAATAAGTTTCATTAAACAGCCGGCTGTATATGTATTTGCAAGCTGAAAAGCATATTGAATTTTAAAGTGCAATAAATTCAGGCTTCCTTTTTTTAAATATAGTGTAGTACTTAAAGCCTGCTTCACGTAAAAAATCGTGAATAATGTTAAAGTTATATGCAAGATGTTCTGCTTTATGCGCGTCTGAACCGGTTGTGATTATTTCACCGCCAAGCTGTCTGTATCTTTTAACAATTCCGAAGCATGGATTTGGATCTTTAAGGCCATATTTTAATCCTGCCGTATTTATTTCAATACCTTTTCCATTATGTATAAGAGTTTTTAAAATATCATCAATAACATCCTGATAATCCTTCCAGTCATAATCAGCATCCTGACCGGGAGCATAGCGGATAATATAGTCAATATGTCCGTATACATCAAAATTATGGCAGCATTTCAAATTTTCAAGGATACTTTCAAAATATTTCATTATTGTTTCCATTGTTGAACGGCCGTTCCAGAAATCTTTATAGTAAGGATCACTGCCGTCTACAAGGTGGGATGAGCCAATGATAAAATCAAGATATTTGTCAGGATCATAAGAATTCACTTTATCCTTACAGCATTTTTGAAGTCCCTGTTCAATCCCGATATAAATATCAAGCTGATTCCTGTATTTTTCACGAAGTTTTTCAAAATATGTGTGGTATTTATCAAAGTCAACAAGGAAAATAACTTTTCCATCCTCAAGAGGAAAATCGAAATCATTATGGTCTGTAAAACATATAGATGACAGTCCAAGGGTTACAGCCTGCCTGATGATATTTTCAGGATTTTCGTCAGAATCGGAAGAAAAACATGTGTGAATGTGAAAGTCTGATAAATTACTCATTTAGCTGATAAGTCCTCCTTAAAAACAATTTTTACACATTATAGCATAAGATGAATTTATTTTGAACTTGAAAAATGCTACTTTACTTGTTATTATGTAAAATGTTAGTAAAATGAAAATAAAATATTATTAACATATATTTTAGATAACATGTTAAATGTATTTAATATATTATGTTGGTAAATCTAATTCAGCATATGACATATTACGGTCACGGCGGTAATATGCATTGGTGCAGACAGGAGAAAAAACAAAATATGGAAAATATCAGCAATTTATTTATGTTTGCCGGTGGAATAGGAATGTTCCTTTACGGAATGAATATCATGGCAGATGGTATGCAAAAGTCAGCCGGTGGCAAGATGAAACAGCTTTTAGGCTATCTTACAAGTAACAGGCTTCTTGCAATTATTGTTGGTGCATTAATAACAGCCATAATACAGAGCAGTGGCGCTACAACAGTTATGGTAGTAGGGTTTGTTAATGCGGGAATTATGTCACTTGTTCAGGCTGTCGGTGTAATTATGGGTGCTAATATTGGTACGACAATTACGGCATGGATAGTATCACTGGGACAGCTTGGAGATGCAGCAAAAGTGATGCAGCCATCATTTTATGCGCCGCTCCTTATTGGTATTGGTGCATTTATTATTCTGTTTTCCAAAAAGACAAAATCAAATAATGTTGGAGAAATAATTGTTGGTATAGGTCTCTTGTTTGAGGGATTGGACTTTATGTCATCATCAATCGCTCCTTATACGGATTTGCCAATCTTTTCAGAGGCATTTAAAGTTGTAGGAAGCAATCCGCTTCTTGGAATCCTTATTGGTATTGTTGTAACTGCAATTTTGCAAAGCTCCTCTGCATCTGTAGGAATTTTACAGACATTAGCGATAAATGGTGTTGTTACAACGAGCTCAGCAATTTATATAACACTGGGACAGAATATTGGCTCATGTGTTACTGCACTTATTTCATGTGCCGGAACAACAAGAACAGCAAAGCGTGCTGCGTGTATGCATTTACTGTTCAATATATTTGGTGCATTGCTGTTTGGTACAATTGGATTTTTACTTTTTACATTTCATCCGGCAATAGCACACAGCAATATCAACAGTGTGCAGATTTCAATTTTCCATACGCTTTTTAACATTACGTGTACAGCGGTTATGTTCCCGTTTGCAAAAGTACTTGTTAAGCTTTCGGGCCTTATTATCAGGGAAAAAGAAGATAATATTGTAATGGATAAAGATGATGAAGACGCAGTTGAAATTTCAAGACATTTTGATCCAAGAATACTTGAGCAGCCATCAGTTGCGGTTGAGCGTGCATTGTTTGAAGTTGTACAGATGGGAAAACTTGCAAGAAAGAATATCAGCTATGCGACAAGGGCTATAATGAGTAATGATGCTGAGATGGTCCAGAAGGTATTAAAGACAGAGAATGACGTGGATATTTATGAAAAATATCTTACTGAATTCCTCATAAAGGTTAATAATCTTTCGATAACTGATGAGCAGCATCTTCTTGTAAATAATCTGTTCCATGCAGTAATAGATATAGAGCGTATATCGGATCATGCAGAAAATCTCGCAGATCTGGCACAGTATAAGATAGATAACCAGATAGTATTTTCGGACAGCGGAACCGAAGAATTAAAACAGCTCTGGAAGAAAGTCAAGGAATGTGTTGATGCAGCAATCGATGCCAGAGAGACGAAGAGTGAAGAGTCAGTGCGAAGAGTTCTTGAGGATGAAGATGATGTGGACAAACTTGAAGAACAGTTAAGAAATGAGCATATCAAGCGCCTTTCATCAGGAAAATGTCTGCCATCAAATGGTGTTATCTTCCTTGATATTCTTTCTAATCTTGAAAGAATGTCGGACCATGCAAATAATATTGCAGACTGTGTTGAAGAAGAAAATAGTGCAAAAAAGAAATAAAGACTGGTTTTAAAATACAGATGACCTGCCTTTTATGCATAAATGAGCTATTGCCGTATATGCATGAAGGACAGGTCTTTTTGTTTGTTATCCAGTATATATAAAGTAGTATTTCAGGTTTACAAAATTCGTATAAAATGTTATATTTCCTGGTGGATGGTATTCGAAGGAAGCTGTACCGAAAATTAAATATAGTACGTACCTTTTGCTAAAGAAAGAAGAGGTGATGGTATGAAGATTGGATTAATTGGAGCTGGCAGAATGGGCTTTACGCTCGGAAAGCATTTATCAGTGTACTCAAAAAATGCTGAGGATGTCTGTGTAATGGGGTATTACAGCAGACAGCCTGACAGTGCAAAAAAAGCAGCAAAATTTACTGATACTAAATACTACAAAGATATGAAGGCATTAGTGCAGGCGTGCGATACTATAATTTTGACTGTACCGGATGGGCAGATACAGACTGTTTTTAATGAGATAAAAAACAGTGGTATAAGGCTTGATGGTAAGACATTTATTCACACAAGTGGGGCTCTCTCCTCACAGATATTTTCTGGTATGGGTAACCGCATAAGCGGGTATTCAATACATCCAATATATGCAGTAAATTCTAAAACAGAATCTTACAAACATTTCCAAAACTGTTACATCACAATTGAAGGCGAAGGCAGGGACAAAGAACAACTAATTGGCCTGTTTAAGAAAATGGGGCACAAGGTCCGTGAAATATCAGCAGAGAAAAAGGCAGAATACCATGCGGCAGCTGTTTTTGTAAGCAATTTAGCCATTGGTCTTTACCGTATGGGAACTAACCTTCTGTCAGACTGCGGATTTACAAAGGCCGAAGCACAGGAGGCACTTATGCCTCTTTTTGCAAATAATGCAGACAATATGCAAAAGTATGGCTGCGATAAGGCGTTAACCGGACCGGTTAGCCGCAATGACGTTAAAACAGTAGAAAAACATCTTAAGGCGCTTGATTTCGATGCAGAGACGTTGGAAGTATACCGGCTTTTATCAAAACAATTGTGTAGTGATAAGAATTTGGAAATCATTAAAAAACTGGATGAAGGAGTTAACCATGAAAAAAACAGTTACGACATTTGCTAAGGCAAAAGCTTCAAATGAGAAGCTTACAATGCTTACAGCATATGATTATTCCACAGCAAAGCTGATGGATGAAGCAGGTGTGGATTCAATCCTTGTAGGAGATTCACTTGGAAACGTTGTATTGGGATATGATGATACAATATCTGTTACGATGGAAGATATGATACATCATGGGGCAGCAGTTTCAAGAGGTGCCAGGGAGGCACTTGTCATAGTTGACATGCCGTTTATGTCTTATCAGACATCGGTTTATGATGCAGTGGTAAATGCAGGACGCCTTATGAAAGAGGCACGCGCAAATGCTGTTAAACTTGAGGGCGGTACTGAAATGGCACCTCAGATCAGGGCAATAACACAGGCGGGTATTCCTGTATGTGCACATATAGGACTTACACCACAGCACATCAATGCATTTGGCGGTTTTAAGGTGCAGGGAAAGAGTGAAGAGGCTGCACAGAAACTAATCGAAGATGCGATAGCGGTAGAAAATGCCGGGGCATTTGCAGTTGTACTTGAATGTGTGCCGGAAAAGCTGGCGACATTTATAACCGGGAAGTTAAATATTCCAACGATAGGAATAGGCGCGGGAAACGGCTGTGACGGACAGGTACTTGTATATGCAGATATGCTTGGCATGTTTAGCGATTTTACACCAAAATTTGTGAAACGCTTTGCCAATACAGGAACACTTATGAAGCAGGGATTTGAGCAGTATATAAAAGAAGTAAAAGAAGGAACATATCCATCGGAAGAGCATACATATGCAATTGCTGATGATGTCATAGAAAAATTATATTAAGTTATGAAAGGAAAAAAACATGGAAATTGTAACGACAGTAAAAGAGGTCAGAGATAGAGTAAAGGCGTGGAAGAAAGAAGGAAAGAATGTTGGTCTTGTCCCTACAATGGGATATCTTCATGAGGGACATAAAAGCCTTATTGACAAGGCTGTTGCACAAAATGATGCAGTTGTTGTAAGTATATTTGTAAATCCGATGCAGTTTGGACCGGCTGAGGATCTGGCAAGTTATCCAAGAGATTTACAGGCAGATGCAAAGCTTTGCAGTGAAGCAGGAGCCAGCCTTATATTTCATCCTGAACCGGAAGAAATGTATAAAGACGGATTTTGTTCATTTGTTGATATGAATGGCCTTACAAATGCATTGTGCGGCCTTTCAAGACCTGTACATTTCCGGGGCGTTTGTACGGTTGTAAATAAACTGTTTAATATTGTGCAGCCGGACAGGGCATATTTCGGTGAAAAAGATGCACAGCAGCTTGCTGTTATAAAACGTATGGTAACAGATCTGAATATGGATATTGAAATTGTTGGGTGTCCGATTATCCGTGAGGCGAACGGTCTTGCAAAAAGCTCCAGAAATACTTATCTGTCAGCAGAGTCAAGAAAGCAGGCGGTTGTTTTATCAAAGGCAGTTTTTCTTGGAAAGAAAATGGTTGAAGATGGAGAACGCGATGCGAAAAAAATAAAAGATGCCATGAGACAGCTGATTGAGACAATGCCTCTTGCAAAGATTGATTATGTAGAAATTGTTGACAATAATACGATGAAGAGCATAGATACACTTAAAGGCGATATACTGTGCGCAATTGCGGTCAATATTGGCGGTGAGGCAAGGCTCATAGATAACTTTCATTATACGTTATAAAACAGATAGTACTGGTGGAAGTAAATTATTTAGATAGGCATTACCTGAAAAATGGCGGGTTTTGCAGTCAACGGATAAAACATTGGAAAATGAAAGGACTAATTAAAATGAATATCTGTATGTTAAAAAGTAAGATTCACCGTGCAGTTGTTGTACAGGCACAGCTGCAGTATGTAGGGAGCATTACAATTGATGAGGCATTGATGGAAGCTGCCGGAATTTATGAGTATGAAAAAGTGCAGATTGCAGATGTTGAAAATGGAAAACGTTTCGAAACATATGTAATAGCAGGTGAGCGTGACAGCGGTATTATATGTCTTAATGGAGCAGCTGCACGTCAGGTAAGTACAGGTGACCATGTGATAATAATGTGTTATGCGCAGATGAACCAGGAAGAAGTTAAAAACCATAAGCCAAAGGTAGTATTTGTTGATGAAAAAAATAAAATCTCAAGGCTTACAAATTATGAAAAACATGGAAGACTTGAGGATTTTACATGCAAAGCATTTGAAGAATAGGAGAGATTAGAATTATGCTTAAAGGTAAAAAGATAGTTCTTGGAATAAGTGGAGGTATTGCAGCTTATAAGATGGCAAATACGGCCAGTATGCTGTCAAAGCTGCATGCAGACATACACGTGGTAATGACAGAAAATGCTACTCATTTTATTACACCTGAGACATTTGAAGTTTTAACGGGAAATCATTGTTATACTGATACATTTGACAGATGCATGGAACTTCATGTGCCACATATTGCACTTGGTACACAGGCAGATGCTATATTGGTTGCACCGGCGAGTGCAGATGTAATTGGAAAGCTTGCAAATGGAATAGCGGATGATATGCTTACTACATGTGTATTGCCGGCAACATGTCCGGTGATGATTGCACCATCTATGAATGTGCACATGTATGAAAATCCAATTGTACAGGATAATATGAAAAAACTTGCTTCTTACGGTTATGAGATTATTGAAGCAGATGCAGGATATCTGGCGTGCAGGGAGGTTGGAAAAGGTAAGCTTCCAAAGGAACAGGTTCTTGTTGATTATATAATAAAGGCATGTGCAAAAGAAAAAGACCTGGCAGGAAAAAAGGTTCTTGTGACAGCAGGTGCAACGCAGGAAGCAATTGATCCGGTACGTTATATTACGAATCATTCAACAGGAAAAATGGGGTATGCACTTGCAAGGATGGCTGCATTCCGCGGGGCTGATGTGACGCTTGTAACAGGACAGACATATCTTGAGGACCCGCTGTTTGTAAATGTTGTAAAGGTCACGACAGCAGAGGATATGTATCGGGCTGTTACAGGCCTGGGTAAAGATATGGAGATTATTATTAAGGCGGCAGCGGTGGCAGATTACCGTCCGGTCCATATTAGTGATGAAAAGATAAAAAAGCATGAGGATAATATGACAATCCGGCTTACAAGGACAAAGGATATTCTTGCGTATCTGGGTGAACACAAGCTGCAGAACCAGTTTATATGCGGATTTTCAATGGAGACTGAGAATATGATTGAAAATTCAGAAAAAAAGCTTATAAAAAAGAATCTTGATATGGTCGCAGCAAATAATATTAAAGTTGAAGGAGCGGGATTTGGAACAGATACAAATGTAATAACATTAATAACAAAAGATGGAGAAAAACAGCTGCCTGTTATGAGTAAAGAGAAAGTGGCAGATAAGATTCTTGATGAGATTTTATTAAGGTTAAATTAACTGGTTTTTATATTAAATTTTATATTGGATTTTAGCATTAATGTAAACTGATATACTATATGTAAACGTTCTTGTAAAAATACCGTAAAGTTGTTAAAAAAATCACAAAATAATACAAAAAAAGGGAATTAGGACTTGAAAATTATAATAATATTTTGTAAAATACAATGTAGTTGATTTTTTATTAACAAACTCAATTAATTTTTATAATTTTAGGAGGAATAATTTTTATGTCAGTAAAAGTTGCAATCAATGGATTTGGACGTATCGGTAGACTTGCATTCAGACAGATGTTTGGTGCAGAAGGTTATGAAGTAGTAGCTATCAACGACTTAACAAGCCCTAAGATGTTAGCTCACCTTTTAAAGTATGATTCTTCACAGGGTAAGTATGAAAAGGCTGATACAGTAACAGCTGGTGAAGATTCAATCACAGTTGATGGTAAGGAAATCAAGATCTATGCATTCCCAGATGCAAACAACTGCCCATGGGGAGAACTTGGCGTAGACGTAGTATTAGAGTGCTCAGGTTTCTATACATCAAAGGAAAAGGCTCAGGCTCATATCAATGCTGGTGCTCGTAAGGTTGTTATTTCAGCTCCTGCTGGAAACGATCTTCCTACAATCGTATTCAACACAAACCATAAGACATTAAAGCCAGAAGATACAATCATTTCTGCTGCTTCATGTACAACAAACTGCTTAGCACCTATGGCTGATGCATTAAACAAGTATGCACCAATCCAGTCAGGTATTATGTCAACAATTCATGCTTACACAGGTGATCAGATGACACTTGACGGACCACAGAGAAAAGGTGATTTAAGAAGATCAAGAGCTGCTGCAGTTAACATCGTTCCTAATACAACAGGTGCTGCTAAGGCTATCGGTTTAGTTATTCCAGAATTAAATGGTAAGTTAATCGGTTCTGCTCAGCGTGTTCCTGTACCTACAGGTTCAACAACAATCTTAACAGCTGTTGTTAAGAAGGCTGATGTTACAGTTGAAGGAATCAACGCTGCTATGAAGGCTGCTGCAAATGAATCTTATGGATATAATGAAGACTTAATCGTTTCTTCAGATATCGTTGGTATGAGATATGGCTCATTATTTGATGCTACTCAGACAATGGTTTCACAGATTGCTGATGACTTATATGAAGTTCAGGTTGTTTCATGGTATGATAACGAAAATTCATACACAAGCCAGATGGTTAGAACAATTAAGTATTTCTCAGAATTAGCTTAATTATATAGTTGATTTATCAGATATGCATTTGTGTATTTGATTATACCGGAGAATTTGAGCTTACTTTGCTTTAGGTTCTCCGGTTTTTTAAACAATAAACTTTAAACGTGGAGGGATTTAAAATGCTTAATAAAAAGACAGTCGATGATATCGATGTAAAAGGTAAAAGAGTATTAACAAGATGCGATTTTAACGTACCTTTGGATGGTGGAAAGATTACAGATGAAACTCGTCTTGTAGCTGCACTTCCTACAATTAAGAAGCTTATCGCTGGTGGTGGAAAGGTAATCCTTTGCTCACATCTTGGTAAGCCAAAGGGAGAACCAAAGCCAGAATTATCTTTAGCTCCAGTTGCAAAGAGATTATCAGAGCTTTTAGGACAGGAAGTTAAGTTTGCTGCTGACAACAATGTTGTTGGTGAAAATGCAAAGGCTGCTGTAGCTGCAATGAATGATGGAGATGTAATCTTACTTGAGAATACACGTTACAGAGCAGAAGAAACAAAGAATGGTGATGAATTCGCAAAGGAACTTGCTTCACTTGCTGACGTATTTGTAAACGATGCATTTGGTACAGCTCACAGAGCACACTGCTCAAATGTTGGTGTTACAAAGTATATTAATGGTCCAGCTGTTGTAGGATACTTAATGGAGAAGGAAATCAACTTCCTTGGCAATGCTGTTAATAATCCAAAGAGACCTTTCGTTGCTATCCTTGGTGGATCAAAGGTTTCATCAAAGATTTCTGTTATCAACAACCTTCTTGACAAGGTAGATACATTAATCATCGGTGGTGGTATGGCTTATACATTCTGGAAAGCAGAAGGATATAATATTGGTAAGTCATTACTTGAAGAAGATTTCCTTGATTATGCTAAGGAAATGATTGAAAAGGCAAAGAATAAGGGCGTTAAGTTATTAATCCCTGTAGATACAGTTGTTGCTAAAGAATTTAAGAACGAAGCTCCTTCAAGAGTAGTAGATGCTGATGGAATGGAAGCAGATGATATCGGACTTGATATCGGACCTAAGACAGCAGAACTTTATAAGGATGCTTTAAAGGATGCTAAGACAGTAGTATGGAATGGACCTATGGGTGTATTCGAATTTGCAAACTTTGCAAAGGGAACAATCGCTATTGCTGAAGAACTTGCTAAGTTAACAGATGCTACAACAATCATCGGTGGTGGTGATTCAGCTGCAGCTGTTAATAATTTAGGATTTGGAGATAAGATGACACACATCTCAACAGGTGGCGGTGCATCTCTTGAATTCCTTGAAGGAAAGGATCTTCCAGGCGTAGTTGCTGCTAATGATAAATAATTAGTTCCAATTATTGACATGAAGTATTAAATATTAATTAGAGATTGTTATATTTACAAGAACTCCATTACCGGTGGTTATATGCTTTATATAGCTGTTTTAAACAGCTGATGCATTATAATACCAGTGATGGAGTTCTTGGCGTATAGATACAAATATGCACGATAAGATATAGGCAAGATAAAAGTAGCCATGATTGCAGAGCTAAATCTGAAATTCAGCTCGCGATTCCTTCGACGTAAAGCGTCTGTGGAATGGAGGTTAACATGGAGAAGTGACCAGACAAAAAGACCTGACACGGTTAAGTGCCAGGTCTTAATTCTGCGGTATTTAATTCTGCTTTTATTTATTAATTATTCTTAATCTGCTGTTGCAGTTCAATATCTTCAACAGACTTTGAAATACAATGCGTAATAGGCTTCCATTCAACCTTTTTAACTAAAGCAACTAATGATATTGGAATATATGTTGCCATAAACAGAGGAAATGTAAATAAATATAATACTTTCTTTTTGTTGTTGGCAAGAATCTTATTCCATTCAGTTATCAAAGTTATTAAGCCCATCATAAACATTAATATGTAGAAGCTTAACATTGCATAACCAATGGCAGATAGCGCTGCCGGAAGTACTTTTAACAATACACTCATATTAGAAGCACCACATATAATAAAACCAATATTGACTAATATGCATCCTACAGAAAGAAGAGTAGCAGGAGCTAATGTCATAAACATATCATAGCAGGAGACAAACATTTCCCGTTTTTTGAACATCATTGAAATAAGTTCTCTGCCATATCTGAACATTACCTGATAAAAGCCTTTTGACCAACGCATACGCTGATTCCACGATTGCCTGAATGTTGTAGGCTGCTCATCATAAAACATTGCATTTTCACAATAACCAATCTTTTCACCTTCAAGAATGTTAACAACAGAAAATTGAATATCCTCAGTAAGAAGATTGAATTTCCAGCCGTCGTTCTTTTTTATTATAGAACTGTCAACAAGGAAACCTGTTCCTGATACGGCACAGCTTGTTTTCAACATCATACGCGGATTATTAAGGTATTTGGCTTCACGTATAAACCATAAAGAATACCCTGCCGTAATCCAGTTCGTATCATAATTCTTTGAATTTCTATAACTTGTAATAACCTTATATCCACTGTTGAATACTTTATTCATCTCAGCAACATAATTACGATCTACAATATTATCTGCGTCAAAAATGAAATATCCGTCATATGCAGTGTAATCGCCATGTTCTTTAGCAATCTTACTGAATGCATAATCAAGAGCATATCCTTTTCCGACTAAAATTTTATTAAAACGTTCATATACAATCGCACCGTTTTCTCTAGAAACAGCAGCGGTATTATCTGTACAATTGTCAGCAACAACAATAACGTCAATTAATTCAGAAGGATAATGCTGCTGTTTTATGCTTTGTATCAGATTACCGATAACAGCACTTTCATTACGTGCTGCAATAATAAATGCATACTTGTGAAGTGCACCATTTTCTTCTGTATTAATATTCTTTTTCTTTTTTTCACCAACTAAGGCGATAACGATATATATGAACTGATAAAAGTACAATACAGTCAATACTGTATATATCACAGTATTGATTTTTGTAACTACTTCCATTATGTTTATCCCTTCCATTTTATCAAAAATGAAAATATTTGTTTGAAATATCTCTAATGATTAAAGTCCTTTTAGAATTATATCATTAGTTTTTTGGGTGTCAATACTAAATTGTGCTTTTTCTTGTTTTTTAATTCGTAAAACACAGAAATTTCATATTTAGTATTTGACAAATCTTCTTATTATTATATTATATAAGATAAATGTTTATCAATGCTAAATAATAATTTTATTTCAATAGACAGAAAGGATATCAGAATTAAAATGTATAAAGAAGTTTCGAAGTTAATAATGTATGGAAGTATGGATGAAGAATGCATTCTGGTAAAGATGGCAGATATTTTTGAAAGATTTGAAAATAAAAAATCATCAAAGGCACAGCTTATTCAGGATATATATACCCAGATTAAGAGAATTCTGGTTGTGGCAACAGATTATGGCTTTGATAAAAATCTGTGGCACAATTATCTTACATTTATATTAATAACAAATGAAAACCCATTTAGTATTACGTGTGAAAAAATTGGTGCAAATGACGGAAGTGTTAATGAATTTGCAAAAAATGATTTTAATGTATTTATAAATCTGTTCAACTATGATTTTTCAGAAATAGAAAAAGAACTTGGTATTAACTGTTTTTCACTTATATCAAATTACAAATCAATAGTAAAGAAAGAACTCATGTATAATAAAAATGTCAGTGAAAAGGTTCAGGCACTTAGCGAAAAGCTTGAATCGGCTGAAACTGCAGATGAATTTTTTACATATGTTACAGACTTTTATAAGGATTACGGAGTTGGAATGTTTGGACTTAACAAAGCATTTCGTATCAGCAGTAATGATTCAGCCGGTGTTGTATTTCATCCGATTAATAATATGGATAAAGTCACACTCAATGATCTTATTGGATATGAGATACAAAAGAAGAAGCTTGTTGAGAATACAGAAAGTTTTGTGCAGGGAAGAAAAGCAAATAATGCTCTTTTATATGGTGACAGTGGTACAGGTAAATCAACAAGCATCAAGGCAATTGTAAATGAGTATTACGACCAGGGACTTAGAATGATTGAGATATACAAGCATCAGTTTAAGGATCTTTCGACTGTGATTTCGATGATAAAGAACAGAAATTACAAATTCATTATATATATGGATGATCTCTCATTTGAAGAATTTGAAATTGAATATAAATTTTTAAAAGCGGTAATTGAAGGCGGAGTTGAAACAAAACCTGATAATATACTTATTTATGCTACATCTAACAGACGTCATCTTATCAAGGAAACATGGAATGACAGATCTGATATGGAAAGTGGAAATGGACTTCACAGATCAGATACAATGGAAGAAAAGCTTTCATTAGTAAATAGATTTGGATGCCAGATAAATTATTCAAAGCCATCACAGAAGGAATATTTTGATATTGTAGTGAATCTGGCAAAAAAGAATAATATTAAAATGTCAGATGATGAATTGTGTGCAGAAGCAAATAAATGGGAGTTAAGCCATGGCGGTATATCAGGACGTACGGCACAGCAGTTTATTAATCATCTTATGGGACTTAAAAAATAAAAATGGTGAGGAATTATGGTTTCATATATTAAAGGAAAATTAGCAGAAGTATTTGAGGACACAATTGTAATTGAAAATAATGGAATGGGATTTAATGTAAGGGTTCCGGCATCATTACTTGACAGCATACCGTCCGTTGGCGAGATGGTAAAGGTGTATACATATCTTTATGTCAGGGAGGATGCCATAAACTTATTTGGTTTTCTGACAAGGCAGGATCTTGATGTGTTTAAGCTTCTGCTTAATGTAAATGGTATAGGGCCGAAAGGAGCACTTGGTATACTTTCTACAATAACACCTGATGATTTGAGATTTGCCGTGTTATCAGATGATGTAAAAGCAATATCAAAAGCACCGGGGATTGGGACGAAGACAGCACAGAAACTTATTATTGAATTAAAAGATAAGTTAAAGCTTGAATATTTTACAGATCAGGGAAAAATTGCGGACGGACAGGCTGTTTCAGCATCATCATCAGCTAAGAATGAGGCGGTAGAGGCGCTGGTTGCTTTGGGATATGCCAATAGTGAGGCAATAAAAACCGTTAATATGGTTGAAAATGTTAACGAAAAAGATACCGAGACTATTCTTAAGGAAGCGCTAAAGAAAATGGCGTTTTTGTAATTTGGTAATAAAGTGCCGGCAGCATGGAGGTAAATGTGGAAAGAAGAATAATATCAACCCAGCTAGAGGAAGAAGACATAAAAATTGAAAATAATTTAAGACCTCTTAAGCTTGATGATTATATTGGGCAGGAAAAAGTAAAAAATAATTTAAAGGTATATATACAGGCGGCAAAGCAAAGAGGTGATTCTCTTGACCATGTGTTGTTTTATGGCCCTCCGGGACTGGGAAAAACTACACTTGCAGGTATTATTGCCAATGAGATGGATGTGCATATGAAGGTTACATCAGGACCTGCAATAGAACGTCCGGGGGATATGGCGGCAATACTTAACAATCTTTCAGAGGGGGATGTGCTTTTTGTTGATGAAATACACAGACTGAACAGACAGGTTGAAGAAGTACTGTATCCGGCAATGGAAGATTTTGAAATTGATGTAATGATTGGAAAAGGTGCTACAGCGCGATCTATAAGGCTTGATTTGCCTAAATTTACGCTTGTTGGAGCAACAACGAGAGCAGGACTGCTTTCAGCACCGTTAAGAGACAGATTTGGGGTTGTAAACCATCTTGAATTTTATAACGTATCTGAACTGCAGACGATAATTAAACGTTCAGCAGATGTGCTTGGCGTAAGTATAGATGATAAAGGAGCACATGAGCTGGCAAGAAGGTCAAGAGGAACACCGAGACTTGCAAACAGACTGCTTAAAAGAGTAAGAGATTTTGCACAGGTAAAGTATGATGGAAAGATAACCCTGGAGGTGGCCGATTTTGCGCTTGATCTGCTGGATGTTGACAGAGATGGCCTTGACAGGAATGACAGGATTATTCTTAATACGATAATAGGAAAATTTAACGGCGGTCCGGTCGGGATAGAAACTCTTGCAGCTTCAATTGGTGAGGATGCCGGAACACTTGAAGATGTTTATGAACCATATCTGATTCAGAACGGGTTTATTAACAGGACTCCAAGGGGAAGAGTAGCAACCACGCTTGCATATAAAAATCTTGGTATTGAACAAATATAGTATTTATTGTATACTTATAAAAATGATTAGTCAGTAAATTGTTTACGTGTGATGAGGAGGATATAATGTCATCAAAGAATGATGCTGAAGTTATAATTGCAGGCAAGGTTTTTACTATATCCGGATATGAGAGTAAAGAGTATCTGCAGAAAGTAGCTGCGTATATTAACGGTAAACTGGAGGGATTTAACAATAATGATTCTTTTAGGAGAACATCAGCAGAGGTTAGAACGAATCTTATGTATCTTAATATTGCGGATGATTATTTTAAGGCCAGGAAGATAGGAGATGACCTTCAGGAAGAGCTTGATATAAAGGTCAAAGAAATATATGATTTAAAGCATGATCTTATTAAAGCAAGAATGGAAAATGAGGCTGCATTAAAAGAAATAAAGACACTTGAAGATGAAAAAGAAAAGTTTAAAAAGAATATTGTTAAACTTGAAACAGAGCTTCAGGATATGAAAAAATAGAATTTATTGGACCTGTAATCTGAATAAATATAGTAATATATTTTATGGATTGCAGGTTCGATATATTTTTATAATAGTGGAGAATGTAGGTTGAATAAAAATATTATTAATAAAGATGTGGAAGTGCTTGCACCGGCAGGCTCGTATGATATTATGAAAGCAGTTATCAATGCCGGAGCTGATGCGGTGTATCTTGGCGGAGATATGTTCGGAGCAAGGGCATATGCGGGTAATTTTAATGAAGATGAGCTTTTAAGGACAATCGATTATGCCCATGTGCATGACAAAAAAATATATCTTACAGTTAATACTCTGCTTAAGGAACGTGAATTAGAGGAGCAGCTTGTAAAGTATCTTTTGCCATATTACAAAGAAGGTCTGGATGCAGTAATAGTGCAGGATATGGGTGTACTTCGTGTTATCCATGAGAATTTTCCGGATATGCATATACATGCAAGCACCCAGATGACTATAACGGGAAGTTATGGTGCTTCTATTCTTGAAAAATGTGGCACTTCAAGAATTGTAACTGCAAGGGAACTTAATCTTGGCGAAATCAAAAAAATACGTGAAAAGTGTGATATTGAAATTGAAAGCTTTGTTCATGGAGCCTTATGTTACTGTTACTCAGGACAGTGTCTTTTTAGCAGTATGAATGGCGGAAGGAGTGGAAACAGAGGCAGATGTGCACAGCCATGCAGAATGCCATATGATGTTTTCAGTAATGACGGAGGAACACATAATATAAATAATAAAAATGAAAAATATAGTTTGAGTCCAAAAGATATGTGTACACTCAAGATTTTACCGGACATAATAGAGGCAGGCGTTTATTCACTTAAGATTGAAGGGCGCATGAAAAACATTATATATGCAGCCGGTGTGACACAGATGTATCGTAAATATGTTGACAGATATCTGCAATACGGAAAAGAAGCATATAGTGTTGATGAAAATGATGTGAACCGCCTTATGGATATATATAACAGGGGAATGTTTACGACTGGTTATTATAATAATAGTAAGGGCAGGGACATGCTTTCGATTTCACGACCGAATCATATGGGAACAAAAGCACTCAGGGTTATTAGTAACAACAATGGTTTTGTTACATTTGAAGCTTTTGAAAACATTGATCCGCATGATGTGTTTGAAATAGATGCTGATAATTCATTTGCAAGCGGAGAAGCTGTTAAAAAAGGCGGCTTCCTTAAGGTAAATCTGCCTAAAAAATATAAACTTAATAAAGGCAGAATTTTATACAGAACAAAAAGTGAAACAATTTCACAGGATATTACTGATAAATGTGTAAAAAATAATATAAAGCGCAAAATAAATGTTATAGCAGATATTACAGAAGGAAAAAATGCTGTAATAAGGATAGAGGATGCAAAAGATCCGTCATTATTTATTGAACAGATTTCAGATGATATTGTATCGACTGCATTGAAACAGCCACTGTCAGAGGAAAAAGTGCTTGGACAGATAAACAGGTTTGGTGATACTGAATTTGAGCCGGATACCATAAAAGCTGTAATAAATGGCAGCACATTTGTTCCTGTAAAGCAGCTCAATGAGCTGAGAAGAAATGCAGTGAATTCATTTGAACAAAAGCTTATTGGCAGATTCAGACGCAAATATGAAGATGCGGTCACAGACATCAATATAAGTTTCAAAAGAAATAACAACACCTTTAAATCTGATGTTACCGGAAAATGTGTATATGTAAAGAATTCAAAACAGGTAAAGCTGCTGTATAATGATGACAGCGTCGAATATATATATTTTGATTTCGATATATTTGGAAATATCAGGGCAACTGATAGAAATTCACTGAATTCGCTGGAACATGAGGAAAATTCAGTACAAAAGCTTTTAAAGGAATGTCATGCAGCGGGTAAAAAAGCAGTAATTGCACTTCCATATATTTTAAGAGAAAAAAATCATTCAAGATGTGAGAAGCTTCTTAGAGCATGTGGGTCAGACAAAGACGCAGCTTATAATGCTGATGCTTTTTTGGTGAGAAATGTTGAGGAAATTGGTCTTATTAGTGAAATGTATTCAAAAGAAATTATTTCTGTTTCTGATGTAATAACAGATGCTAACCTGTATACATGGAATGAAATGGCGGTAAAAGAACTGCATACGCTTATAACATCATGCGGGTTGAGGCTTTTAAGATGTACGCTTCCATTTGAACTTACATCGAAAGAAATCAGCAGTATAGGTACAAAGGTATGCGATGTGCAAAGAGAACTTATTGTATATGCCAGAATTCCGCTTATGGTATCTGAACAGTGTCTGTACAGAACATTTAACAGATGCAGGATGAAGACTGATGGAAATGGTGGCATCAGTGAAAACTCCGGAGAATATAAAATAAATACTAAAACAGATAATAAGTTAAATACTAAAATAACCATGAAAGCCCGCAATAATACTCTGTACAATATTGAAAACTGCTGTGATTACTGTTATAGTCTAATAACAGATGAAAGAGTTTTTGATATTACGGATATGACGAAAGAAATACAAAAAATAAAACCTGATTATATCAGGTATGAGTTTATAGAGACAGATGATGTATATGGTGTGGTTAACAATACATTAAAAAAGGATGACAGCTACAGGGGTCATTTTGTACTGGGGGTTGAATAATGCAGTCTATTTTCATAGAAATGTCAAAATATATTTTTGCATTCCTTATAGCGTTTTACACGCTGGCGTCGTATAGAGGCGCTGTAGTGCATAATGAGACAAAAAGAAAGAAAATATATATAACACAGAATATTTTTATGTTTACAATTCATCTTATGGGTTATCTGATATTATATATTCTCAATGATGATATTAAATTTGTGATATTATATTTTGCCCAGTTCGTATTTTTGTTTGTTATTATTGTTGTATATGATGTAATCTATCCAAAGGCCTCCAGGCTGCTTGTAAACAATATGTGCATGCTTATGGCAATTGGATTTATAATGATTGCAAGACTTGATTATGATAAGTGCGTAAAACAGTTTGTAATTGCAATATGTGGAGCTGTTGTGACATTTTTTGTTCCATGGCTTTTAAAAACAGTAAAGAGCTTTAGAAATTTTGGATGGATATATTGTGCGGCAGGATTTATTTTGCTTGTTGCAGTTTTGTTTGGCAAAAAAGTTTTTGGCGCAAATCTGGTGCTATCGATAGGTCCGTTCTCAATTCAGCCGGGCGAATTTGTTAAAATATTATATATAATGTTTGTTGCATCGATGTTTAATAAATCAACAGATTTTAAACAGACGGCACTTGTTACGGCGGCAGCAGCAGCGCATGTCATAGTGCTTGTGCTTTCAAATGATCTTGGAGCAGCGTTGATATTTTTTGTCGTATATCTTATGTTATTATTTATTGCAACAAAAAAAGCATGGTATATGGTTGCCGGGCTGGGAGTTGGAAGTGTGGCATCGGTTGTGGCATATAAATTATTTTCCCATGTAAGAGACAGGGTCGTTATCTGGAGAGATCCGTGGAGCACAATTGATACGACAGGCTATCAGATATGTCAGTCTCTTTTTGCCATTGGAATGGGTTCGTGGTTTGGATATGGATTAGGACAGGGGATGCCGGATAAGATACCTGTAGCAGAAAAAGATTTTATGTTTTCGGCAATAGCAGAAGAATTCGGATCTATTTTTGCAATCGGAATACTTCTTATCTGTCTGAATAACCTTATTCTGATGATGAATATAGCATCAAGGTGCAAAACACTGTTTTACAGACTGGTTGCAGTTGGTATCGGTGTTACATATGGTTTTCAGGTTTTCCTTACAGTTGGTGGTGCTATAAAGCTGATACCGATGACAGGAGTAACTTTACCATTTGTAAGTTATGGTGGCAGTTCAATCATAAGTTCGTTAATTATGTTCGCATTAATAAATGGTATGTATAACATGAGACAGGATGAGAGTGAGGCACAGCATGAAAGAACAGGAAGCATTAAGAAAGGTAAAAAGAAGCAGAAGGCTAAAAAGGCAAAAGAAGACTAAGAACAGTGATATCCTTGAAAATAAGGATAAGGGGTTAAGAAACATGGAAACAAATATTATTTCTTTTGTTTTTGTTGGTCTGTTTGCACTTATGATGGGATATCTGACATATTTTAATATTGCCGAAGCCGGTGATGTTGTTAAGAACCCATATAATAAGATGATAGACAGTCAGGCTGATAAGGTGATACGTGGAAATATTCTGGCGAGTGATGGCAGCGTTTTGGCTACAACAAAAGTAGATGCAGATGGAAATGAAACAAGAGAATATCCATATGGAAGCACATTTTCACATGTTGTAGGACTTGCATCAGCAAAGACGGGACTTGAGGGATCACAGAATTTTTATCTGCTTTCAAAACCTGAAAATATTTTTGAACAGATATCAAAGGACGCAACGGGAACAAAATTTGTGGGAGATACAGTTGTTACTACACTTGTACCGGAACTTCAGAAAGCAGCAGATAAAGCACTGGGGAATAATAAAGGCGCGGTTATAGTGATGGAACCATCAACGGGAAAGATACTTGCAATGGTATCAAAGCCGGATTATGATCCGAATGCGGCTGTTACTGAATACAGTAAGTGGCTTGAGTATGACAGCTCTGATTCGGTACTGCTAAACAGAGCCACCCAGGGACTGTATCCGCCAGGCTCAACATTTAAGATACTTACGGCACTTGAGTACGTAAGGGAGAACTCTGATTATGATTCATATACATATAACTGCAATGGCAGTGCATATGTGGACGGCGGAACAACAATACCATGTAATAATAATAAAGCACATGGCCATGAAACCTTGAAAACGGCATTTGCCAATTCGTGTAATTCGGCATTTTCAACATTGGGGCTTAAACTTAATAAATCAGAATTTAAGAATACATGTGAATCATTTTTGTTTAATAATGACCTTCCGGTTGAAATAGAGCATAACTCAAGCAGTATGACCATTAATGCTGATTCGGGAATAAGTGAGGTACAGGAGACTTCTATCGGACAGGGGAAAACGATGATGTCACCGCTGCATAATCTTATGATTACATCAACAATCGCCAATAATGGTAAAATGATGACGCCGTATCTTGTGGATGCTGTAAAAGATTCTAATGATAATGTGGTTGAACAGAAATCACCAACAGTATATAAAGATAATCTTGTATCAGCAAGTGAAGCAGCAACCATAAAAAAATACATGAGAGCTGTTGTAACAAACGGTACAGGAACAGCATTTAGAAATGCTTCATATGAGGTAGCCGGCAAGACAGGTTCGGCACAATATGATAATTCAAGCAACTATCATTCGTGGTTTGTAGGATTTGCGCCTTATGATAATCCGAAGGTGGCAATTTGTGTTGTACTTGAAGGCGGATTTAAGAATGTATCAAGTGCACAGTACATAGCGAAACCGGTGCTTGATGAGTATTTTAAGCTGAACGGAAAATAAATTATATGTAAATACATGGTAAGGGCGGTTTACTAAACATCCGGTTAATGTTATACTAATTACGGTACAATTAACTGAGGGGTAGAAATGGAGAATGATATGGATTTTATAAATGCAGTCAGCACACTTGACGGAAATCAGTATCTGGTAAATAATACAGTATCTGCTGTGAATGACGGACAGCAGTTTGATAAAGTTTATGAAAAAGAGACACAAAAGACAAGTCTGGACGATATATTTAATGAAGCAGCCAGTGAATATGGAGTGAATGCAGAATTGATTAAAGCAGTAGCACGTGCGGAGTCTGGATTTGATGCACAGGCTGTTTCAAGGTGCGGTGCAAAAGGAATAATGCAGCTTATGCCATCAACAGCAAAGTCGCTTGGCGTTACAGACCCGTTTGATGCCAGACAGAGCATAATGGGTGGTACAAAAATGCTTGCATATCTTCTTAATGATTATAATGGAAATGCTTCACTTGCACTTGCAGCGTATAATGCAGGTTCAGGTTCTGTAAAAAAATATGGTGGCGTTCCGCCATATAAAGAAACTCTTAATTATATCAATAAGATTAACGGGTATCTTAATGGCGCTTTAAGTAATGATTCAACCAGAACTGCTGATGCGAAGGCTACAGACTTTACAGTGGCATCAGCCACACAGGCACCTGATATAAGCAAAAGTATAATGTCTGACAGCAGTGTACAGGCATATGATTACGGTAATACAGCAGTGCCACATTATAATGAAGTGAGTGATACAGGCAGCACTGATGCTGATGACACAGAAGATATGGCAGGAATATCATCTGACAGCTCACTGTTTACATACAGCGATTATTTGAAATTCCTTAACACCTATGAAAGTATAATAAAAAAACTTATGTCAGAATTATCTGATTATAATGATGATGAAAAAAACATGTACAGTGGAAGTGCTTTAAAACAGTTATATGATATTACAGATTCCAAAGACACCTCTTTATTTGGAAATACAGATAAAACATCAGATGTTTCAAATTCGACGGGATCACAGTCATCTGTCAATAATGAAAAAATTGCCAGATATCGTACATTTATGAATATATGATTGGTTATTTACGGCTGCGGTAGCAATTATCGCAGCTGTTAATTTATGCAGTCAGCTGCATATCAGATATAAATGCTTTATATTGTAAAGAAAATTGAAAAATAAAACGACTTGACAAAAATGAGTATGTAATATACGATTTTTAAAGACGATTTTAGATATTAAAATTTTAAATATTGATGCTTAGGAAGGAGCTTGCTGTAATGAATCAGAAGAAAACATTTGTCAGTTTAGAACAGTTAAAGGAGATTAATAAGAAATATCCGACACCATTTTATTTGTATGATGAGAAGGGTATCAGGGAAAATGCAAAAAAATTAAAGGAAGCTTTTTCCTGGAATAAAGGATTTAGGGAATTCTTTGCTGTTAAGGCGACACCAAATCCATTTATACTTGACATATTAAAGGATTATGACTGTGGCGTTGACTGTGCATCATATACAGAACTTATGATGGCACATGCCATGGATTTTGGCGCCGGAAAGATTATGTTTTCATCAAATGATACACCGGCAGAAGAATTTGCATATGCAAAAGAAGTTAATGCAATTATAAATCTTGATGATTTCACTCATATTGATTTTGTTGATAAAATATTTGATGGAAAATTCCCTGAAACAATGTGCTGCAGATATAATCCGGGCGGATATTTCAAACTTGGAACATCAATTATGGATAATCCGGGAGATGCAAAATATGGAATGACACATGACCAGATAATTGAAGCATATAAGATATTAATGTCAAAGGGTGTTAAGCATTTTGGTATACATGCATTTCTTGCAAGCAATACTGTAACAAATGAATATTATCCGGCACTTGCAAAGATTCTTTTTGAACTTGCAGTAGAGATAAAAGAAAAGACTGGTGCAGATATTAAGTTTATTAACCTTTCAGGTGGTATAGGTGTTCCTTATGAACCAGGCAAGGAGCCTAATGATATCAGTGTTATAGGTGCTAATGTCCATAAAGTTTATGATGAAGTACTTACTGCAAATGGTATGGGTGATGTTGCAATTTATACTGAACTTGGAAGATTCATGCTTGCTCCTTATGGAAGCCTTATAACAAAAGCAATTCATGAAAAACATACATACAAGGAATATATTGGAACAGATGCATGCGCAGTAAATCTTATGAGACCTGCCATGTATGGTGCATATCATCATATTACTGTTGCAGGCAAGGAAGACGCACCATGTGATCATGTATATGACGTAACAGGTTCATTATGTGAGAACAATGATAAGTTTGCGATAGACAGAAAGCTTCCAAAGATAGATATGGGCGATTATCTTATTATTCATGATGCAGGTGCACATGGATTCTCAATGGGATATAACTATAACGGTAAGCTTAAGTGTGCAGAGCTTCTTTTAAAGGAAGATGGTAATGTTGAGATGATAAGAAGAGCGGAAACACCAAAGGATTACTTTGCAACATTTGATTTCTGTGATAAGCTTGATAAGCTTAACCTGCGTTAAATCAGATTTTGCAGGGCATCAGCTGAAAAACGGCGGGTTTCGCAATTAACGATGATATAATAATAAGTGTAAGGAGCGGCGGTATCTGTCTTATGAAAGATTTAAATTATATTTCACAACAAATAAGGAATGGTAAAGAGCTTGATGATAATCTCGAAAAATATGCAAAGGGAATGTCATCAATGTATAATTCATATGCATATATAAAGTTGTCAATGAATTACTATACTTTATTTGATATGATTAGTGAAAAGGGAAGAAAGTCAGAAGGCTTTGATGGATTATGGGACAGATTCAATAAGCTTATAAAAGAATATGTTCTCGGCACTGGCAGGGATGGATTGGATGAGGTCAGGTCTTTAAGACAGCAGATTGTGCAGGTAATGGAAGTTGTAACTGCATATATTGACCGGCTCCGAATTTATGAGTACGTTCTTAACCGTGTCGAGTACCGCTTCAAACCTGCCGGAATTGATGAGGAATATTATGGCACATATTTTACTAATGATATAATGCATTATATTCTGGCTGATAAAGAAAATATTGTTGTAAACAGTAAAATCTCAGAGATTGTTGGGCAGCTCCCAATAAGAATGTCAAAAAATAAGTTTTTTGAATATATAAATGAGGCATTTTCTTTATATCATGGAGCACAGAAGCAGACAATTGATGATTTTTTATACACATTAAAAACAGTATCGATGCTTCAGGATATCAAGGGAATACAGACAACATTTCCGGATATTTATGAAATGTATAAAAGTCTTGCAGATGCCGGGTATTCTGATATTGATGAAGCTGAATATAACAGACTTAAGAAGATTCTTGATATAGCGATAGATAAAATAAATGACTATGCAGATCTTTTTGTACTTTTAGCACAGGTTGTTAATGATGTATATACAATACTTCTTACAGATAACTATACGGTAGATGCAGTTAAGGAAGTTCAGATTGCAAGAGATATTTTGCAGCAGATAAATCATAATTACACTAACAATGAAATTGCATTTGATGATTCAGTAATAGCAGGCTTTACTTTTTTTGAGGGACGTCAGGAACGTATTGCAGAGGTATTGTCAGCAAATGAGTATATTGTCAATTATGTTAAATTAAATTATAAAAATAAAGCAGAAAAGGCTGGATTGCTGGAGATTTATGAAGCGCTTTCATTAGCTGAAAAACTACAGTCAGGAAGTGATTTCGTAAGTCTTAAAGAGGATCCACAGGCACTTGAGGTGCCGGAAGATTCATATGCAGATGAGGTATGTGCAGGGCTTATTGAAGAGATAAGAAATGATTTTGAAAATAAACCGGCAATCGTAAGAAGAGCTGTAATGGCATCAGTATTATCACAGCTGCCGGTATTTTTTAATAATGTTAATGAAATTGTTGCTTATATTAATACTTCACTTTCAGGCTGTACTGACCCGGCAGAAAAGGCTGCGGTACTTGAGATAGTAAAAGATATTATAAAATAGTAAGTGGGAGTATATATGAAGTGGTATAAAAAGCTTTATTTAGGAGATAATGCAAAAAAGGCAAAATATAAAGTTTTTGGTAAGATATGCAGAAACCGCTTTAGTTATAATACGTTTTTGATAACATTGTCAGATACACCGGGTAATCTGCTGGAGATATATTCTGTTAATCTTTTGAAACAGCCATACTATCGTGAAAAAGAAGTGAAAAAAAATATTTATGTAGTTGGTCTTGCAGCCGGCTATAATGAAGCTGTAAATGTAATGCAGCAGATAATAGAAGAAGTTTATGCGGCAACAGGCGCTTTTGATATAAGATCATATTTAAAGTTTGGACTAAAAAAATAAAAGTGAAAGAATGGGATTAATATGCTGGGAATAATATTATTAATATTAAAAATAATAGCAATTATTATTGGCGTGTTAATGGGACTTATACTTTTGACCGTTATGCTGGTACTTTTTGTACCAGTAAGGTATAAGATAGATGCGAGCTTTTATAATAAACCGGTTGTACATGTTAAAGTATCATGGCTGTTAAATTTTCTGCGTTTTCATTTTTCGTATGATGATAATGAAATGAAAACCGATGCCAGGATACTTGTTTTTAAATTAAAAATGTTTAATGGCGGTAAAAAAGATGATGTAATCGAGGATGCTTCAGATGATAAACAGCCAAATACGGAACATGAAAAATCCCTTTTACAGGATACGGCTGAGAGTAAACAGGAAGAAGAACAAGATGCACCTGTGAACAAACAGAAAGAAGAACAGGATACATTTGTGAGCAGACAGGAAGAAGACGGGGAATTATTAAATCAGCCGGAAAAAGAATATGATAAATCTGATATTTATGATAAAAAAGAAGTTCATAAGCGAATAGGTTTATTAAAAAAAATTAAAAATATATACTGTTCGGTTAAAGAAAAAATAAAATCCGTTTTTGATAAAATTTGTGATATAATTAAAAAAATGCGCGATAAAACCGTATCCATTAAGGATTTGGTCACGGAAAAAGTTAATTCGGTTAAAGCTGTGATTAATAATCAGGAATACAGGGAACTTGCCGGATTCTTATTTGAACAGCTGAAAGCATTACTTGCGAAAATAAAGCCAAAAAAGTATGACATAAATATACGATATGGTTTTGATGATCCTTATACGACAGGTAAGGTATCCATGTATGCGGCAGTATTATGGGGGATGCTTGGAATTGATGCCAATATAATGCCTGAGTTTGAACAAAAAATACTTGAAGGCAGTGTGTTTTTAAAAGGCAGAGTAACAGTATTCAGTTTGATTGTCATAGCTGTTAAAGTATATTTTAATAAACTTTTCAAAAAGATAGTTATTGATAGAAATATATAATATTATGGAGGATACAAATATGGCAGATAAGAATAATTTTGATGCAACTGTAGCGTCACTTTTTAAGGGAATGGACGCATTCATTTCTGCAAAAACGGTGGTAGGAGATGCTGTGACAGTAAATGATACAATTATACTTCCACTTGTTGATGTTTCTTTCGGAGTTGGAGCAGGAGCATTTGCAGGCGAGAAAAAGAATAATGCAGGCGGAGCTATGACGGGGAAAGTTTCACCAAGTGCAGTTCTTGTTATAAAAAATGGA
Organism: uncultured Lachnospiraceae bacterium; assembly: GCA_934330725.1. GTDB lineage: Bacteria > Bacillota > Clostridia > Lachnospirales > Lachnospiraceae > Lachnospira. The sequence goes on from CAKRGM010000001.1 coordinate 137,379, forward strand.
ACGACGAAGCTTGTAAATATAAAAAATCAGGATACTGTCACAAAGATTCTCGATATGATTCCTGATGTTATCGATAGATTTACAGGAAAGTCAGATGAAAAAGATGCTTCTGTAGACAATGCAATTGAATCTGTAAGTGAGGAATATAATAAATAATATGGACATATACTTAACAGACGCTTTATATTATGTGGGGCGATAATGTTAATATGTCAAGAATGATAGGCTTTATTATGTTCTGGATTGCTATTGGAATGGTAATTGGAATATGGCTCGCAGGAAATATTTTTTTATGTATATGTATAATTATTACACTTTTAATATTAGGATATAATCTGTTTTGCCATTAAAATGATAAAAAAATGTTGCAAAAGATAAATCTATCTGATATAATCTTTTCTGTTGCGGGTAAAAAATGCCCAATACCATTAAGGAGGTGTATTCGTATGGCAAAATGTGCAATTTGTGAAAAAGCTGCTCACTTTGGTAATGCTGTGAGCCATTCTCATAGAAGATCAAATAAAAAGTGGAATGCTAACGTAAAGTCAGTAAAAGCAAAGGTTAATGGACAGAGCAAGAAGATTTACGTATGTACTTCATGCTTACGTTCAGGTAAAGTAGAACGTGCTTAATAATTGCTGTTAATTTTCGAAAATTTATAACAATGCATAAGGTGGATTGTCAGACAGGCAGTTCGCCTTTTGTGCTTTTTAGGTAAATTAGAATAAAATTCATTAAAATGGTTTATTTTTTCTGCATGAAAGGGTATAATGTCTTTATTAAATTGGATATTTATTGTATATCCGTGAATGGAGGTTTATATGAAAGGACATTTGGAAGGACAGTTAGGAACTATCTCAATTGATTCTGAAGTAATTGCAAAATATGCCGGTTCAACAGCGGTAGAATGCTTTGGAATAGTTGGTATGGCTGCTGTAAGTATGAAAGATGGTCTTGTAAAACTCTTAAAAGGAGACAGCCTTACGAGGGGAATTCATGTAGAAATAGATGAAGATAATAAAATTGTAATAGATTTTCATGTTATTGTTTCCTATGGAGTGAGCATATCAACAGTGGCAGATAATCTTATTGAAAATGTAAAATATAAAGTTGGACAGTTTACAGGAATGGAAATAAAGAAAATAAATATATTTGTAGAAGGTGTGCGTGTTATCGATTAGCAATAGCACATAATAAGAATAGTGATTATATATTGATTATTAAATTTAAATATCGTCTGAGTTTTAATATACAGCTGTTGAAGCTTTAATGGCGGAATGGAGGAAATTGTGGCAACAATTAAAATTGATGCGGCACTTATTCAGAAAATGTTTATAGCAGGTGCCAATAATCTGGAATCAAAAAAGGAATGGATAAATGATTTAAATGTATTTCCTGTTCCCGATGGTGATACAGGTACTAATATGACACTTACAATTATGTCAGCAGCTAACGAAGTAAGCAAAATTGCTGAGCCTACAATGGAGAATCTTTCAAAGGCAATCGCAACAGGTTCACTTCGAGGCGCAAGAGGTAATTCAGGTGTTATTCTTTCACAGTTGTTTAGAGGATTTACAAAAGAAATGTCAGGTGTAGAAGAACTCACCGTTGAGAATCTTGCAATAGCAACTAAAAAGGCTACAGAAACAGCTTATAAAGCAGTTATAAAGCCAAAAGAAGGAACGATTCTTACAGTTGCAAAGGGCATTTCTGATAAAGCGGCTGAGATAGCACTTGACAGTGATGACGTTGTAGAAGCAGTTCATGATATTATTGAATATGGAAAGGATGTACTTGCAAAGACTCCTGAAATGCTTCCGGTGCTTAAAGAAGCTGGTGTTGTTGATTCGGGCGGACAGGGCCTGATTGTTGTACTTGAAGGCATGTATGATGCATTGACCGGCAGGGTTACTGATTTTACAGTAAAAACCGGCTCATCAAAGGAGACTGTTTCATCATCTGCTAAAGAAAGTGCTGTTCCGGCAGGAAAAGGTGCATCAATTGAAAATGTCGATATAAAATATGGATACTGTACAGAATTCATTATCATGCTTGATAAGGAATTTAACGAAGAAACAGAGAAAAAGTTTAAAGAATTTCTATCATCAATAGGTGATTCAATTGTATGTGTAGTATTAGATGATATTGTAAAGGTACATGTTCATACTAATCATCCGGGTCAGGCATTTGAGAAAGCTCTGACATATGGTCAGCTTACAAGAATGAAGATTGATAATATGAGAGAAGAACATAATCAGAAGGTTATAGAACAGTCTGAAATGCAGGCCGCCGCAGAAGCAGAAGCAGCAAAGAAAAAGGCAGAACCGGCAAAGGACTTCGGATTTATTACAATTTCAGCGGGCTCAGGATTAAGTGAAATATTCAAAGGACTTGGAGTTGATGAGGTTATAGAAGGCGGACAGACAATGAACCCAAGTACAGAGGATATTCTTAATGCAGTTGATAATATTAATGCAAAGACAGTATTTGTATTGCCTAATAATAAAAATATAATACTTGCAGCACAGCAGGCAGCTTCACTTTCAGAGGATAAAAAGGTAATAGTTATACCTTCAAAGACAATTCCGCAGGGAATTACTGCAATGATTAATTTTGAGGCAATAAGAACAGCGGAAGAGAATACGGATGTAATGACAGAGGCAATGAGTACTGTTGCTACCGGACAGCTTACATATGCTGTCAGAGATACAAGTATAGATGGTAAATCCATAAGTAAGAATGATATAATAGGACTTGGTGATAATGGGCTTTCAGCAGTTGGAAAGAGTATTAATGATACGCTTGTTTCATTAGTAGATGACCTTATGACAGATGAAGGTGAACTTATAAGCCTTTATTATGGCGAAGGAATATCAGAAGATGATGCACAGGCAGCTGCAAAACTGATTGAAGATAAATATCCGGATCTTGATGTTGAGCTTCAGTATGGCGGACAGCCGGTTTACTATTATATTGTATCGGTTGAATAATGTAAATTACAGTGTAAACCCAGAATGGAAAATATAAATCAGGGTGCACCATGAATGGTGCAGGAATGGAGATTAAAAATGAGTATGATAGATCAGATAAGATCAGAAATGGTAAAGGCTATGAAAGCAAAGGATAAGGAAAGAAAGGAAGTTCTTTCAATGCTTCTTGCTGAATTAAAGAATGTAGAAATTAATAACAGAACACCATTGACTGATGATGAAGGCAATCAGGTTATCTTAAAGCAGATAAAGCAGTTAAGAGAGACACTTTCTTTAACACCTGCAGACAGAACTGATATTATCGATGAATGTAACTACTCTATAGGTGTTCTTGAAGAATATGCACCAAAGATGCTTAATGAAGATGAAATAAAATCAGTGATTAATGAAACACTTGCCGAACTTTCAATTGAAGCTCCAACACCTGCAGATAAAGGTAAAATTATGAAGGTACTTATGCCGAAGGTAAAGGGTAAGGCAGATGGCAAGCTTGTTAATCAGGTGTTGGCATCAATGATGAAATAATAGCCATGAATATAAAAGAATTAAAAGGCATTGGCAAAAAGACAGAAGAACTATTTAACAGGTTTTGCGTATACACAGTCGAAGATCTCGTGGAATTTTATCCACGGGATTATGACGTATATGAAGAACCTGTTTTTGTTAATACGCTTGCTGATGCAGAAGATAAGAAAATAGTGTCAATAGACGGTATGGTCGTAAAAAGAGCTGAAATGTACAGAACAGGAAAGCTGCAGATTGTTTCGGGAGTGATAAGCGATCCGAAAGGAGACAGAATAAAGTGTACATGGTTTAATATGCCATTTCTTGTAAGTACATTAAAACAGGGAATGCATTATGTATTCAGAGGCTATGTTACAAAAAAGAATGGACAGCTGGTAATGGAACAGCCTAAGATGTATACAATGGCGGAGTATCAGAAGCTGTGCATGAGCATGCAGCCAATTTATCCACTTACAAAAGGTCTTTCAAATAATGTTGTTATAAAAGCTGTAAAGCAGGCACTTGAAAAGTACAAAACAGGTCTTGATATGGAGTACATACCGGATGATGTAAGAAACAGATATACACTGGCAGAACATAATTTTGCAGTTGTTAATATACATTTCCCGGCATCAGTAAATGATTATCTTGCAGCAAGGAAAAGACTTGCATTTGAAGAATTTTTTCTTTTCATACTTGCAGTCAGAAATTTAAAAGAAAATAATGTAAGGCGTCCTAATGGATATGTTATAGAAAATGATAAAAAGACGGATGAATTTATTGACAGACTGGAATTCAATCTTACCAATGCCCAGTCTGCTGCATGGGATGAAATAAAAAAGAATATGTCGGGAACAGGTTTAATGAATAGACTGATACAGGGTGATGTTGGTTCAGGTAAGACAATAGTAGCAGTTCTTACACTGATGAATACGGCATTTGCAGGATTTCAGGGAGCAATAATGGTGCCTACAGAAGTGCTGGCAAGACAGCAGTATCAATCAATTATGTCATTGTTTGAAAAGCATGGAATAGATTTGAATGTAGAGCTGCTTACCGGTTCTATGACAGCTGCACAGAAACGCAATGCATACGAGAATATAAAAACAGGTAAGACAGATATAATAGTTGGAACTCATGCACTTATTCAGGAGAAAGTTGAGTATAAGAATCTGGCTCTTGTAATAACAGATGAGCAGCACCGTTTTGGTGTTAATCAGCGAAAAGACTTTTCTTTAAAGGGAAGCGATCCACACGTTCTTGTAATGAGTGCTACGCCGATACCAAGAACGTTAGCTATAATAATATACGGTGATATGGATATATCCGTTATTGATGAGCTTCCATCGAACAGGGTTCCCATCAAAAACTGTGTTGTTGATACAGGATACAGACCCAATGCATATCATTTTATAGAAAAACAAGTATCGCAGGGCAGACAGGCATATGTGATATGTCCGATGGTTGAAGAAAATGAAAATGTTGAAGCTGAAAATGTTATAGATTATACAGAAAGACTGCGACATGAATTTAAAAATGCAGTCAGAGTAGAGTATCTGCATGGAAAAATGAAACCGGGCGAAAAAAACAGAATTATGGAGCAGTTTTCTTCAGGAGAAATAGACGTTCTTGTTTCAACAACAGTTGTAGAAGTTGGCGTAAATGTACCTAATGCAACTGTAATGATGGTTGAGAATGCTAACCGTTTTGGGCTTGCACAGCTGCATCAGCTAAGAGGACGTGTAGGACGTGGAAGTTTCCAGTCATACTGCATATTTGTGTCTGACTCCAAAAGCAAAGAAACAAAAAAACGTCTTGAAATATTAAACTCAAGCAATGATGGATTTAAGATTGCCGAAGAGGATTTAAAATTAAGAGGACCGGGAGACTTTCTCGGTGTAAGACAGAGCGGTGACTTTGAGTTTAAAGTTGGAAATGTGTTTTCTGATGCAAAAGTATTAAAACAGGCATCTGAAGCTGCAGATGTGATACTTGCAGAAGATCCGCTTTTAGAAAAAAAGGAAAATGTAAAGCTTAGAAAGAAAGTGTCAGAATACACACAGATGTGTCTGAATCAGCTTAATATTTAGTGCGGTTATTTGATAAACAGCTATAATTGGAAAGAAGGCGGAAAAAGATGAGACAGATGGAATTTACAATGAGCAGACCCGGACTTGTCAAGGTCGGTCAGGAAGTTGAGATAACAGAAGGAAAGCTTCCAAGCAGCTACTATTATACAATAGAGCCGGCTGTTGCAATGTCCGGTAACTATACAACACCTGAAAGATTAAAGTCAAGAAAAGGCATTGTTAAAGACGTTGGAGAAACAAGCAGAGGTTATTATGTAGTTGCTGAATTTGATGAATAAATGTAACTTGTTCATAAGCCGGGAAACAGTGTGTTTTGCGTAAATATAAAAATAATCTTTTAAGTTTAATTTTCATATTTAAGAATACTCCTGCATATACATTTAGCAGTATATGCAGGAGGTTTTTTGTATGGAAAGCGGTAATAATATGCAACAGATTGCTGATGCGATGCCAAAAGAGCAGGCGGCAATGGTAAGTGACGGCAGTTATAACATTTACAAGGACATAAATAAAAGAACCGGAGGGGAAATTTATCTTGGTGTTGTTGGACCTGTAAGAACTGGTAAATCGACATTTATTAAAAGATTTATGGACATAATGGTAATACCGGGGATGAGCAACGAACATGTAAAGCAGCGTGCAAAGGATGAACTGCCACAAAGTGCTGCAGGAACAACAATAATGACAACAGAGCCTAAATTTGTACCAAGTGAGGCGGCACTTATCTGTCCTATGGAAGGCATAAATGTGAAAGTAAGGCTGATAGACTGTGTTGGTTTTATGGTAGATGGCGCTTCGGGACATACGGAAAATAATAAAGAACGCATGGTAAAAACACCATGGTCTGCTGCTGAAATACCATTTACAAAGGCAGCAGAGATAGGTACAAAAAAGGTAATTGAAGAACATTCCACGATTGGTATAGTTGTATCGACGGACGGTTCATTCTCAGACATTCCGAGGGAAAGCTATGTTGCAGCAGAGGAACGAACGATAAAAGAATTAAGTCAGCTGAAGAAACCGTACATAGTGCTGCTTAACAGCTCACACCCATTTTCACCGGAAACACAGAAACTTGCACAGGAACTTACGGATAAATACAGTGTTACAGTTATGCCGGTAAACTGTGACCAGTTAAAGAAAGAAGACATAAGCAATATTCTGGCAAATGTGTTAAAAGAATTTCCCGTAACTGAAATAGATTTTTTTGCTCCACAGTGGATGGAGATGCTGCCGCAGGAACACTGGCTGAAAAAAGAACTGGTAAATGCAGCTTCTGATATAATCAGCCAGCTTACTTATATTAAAGATATAAGGAATAATTATAACGATATCTCAAATGATTATATTGATAAAATTAATGTGGCAGATATCGGTATGTCAAATGGCTGTGTAAAGCTGGATGTTTTGATGAAGCCTGATATTTACTATCAGGTGCTTAGTGAGCTTACCAGGACGACAATCAGTAATGAATATGAATTAATAAGCATAATACGTGAGCTGTCAGAAAAGAAAGATGAGTTTGATAAGGTAAAGGATGCATTTGCTGAGGTAAAGTTAAACGGCTTTGGCGTTGTGACGCCATCCAGGGATGAAATAAAGCTCGATCAGCCTGAGGTTATAAAAAATGGTAATAAATATGGTGTTAAAATAAAAGCGCAGGTTCCATCGATAAATCTCTTAAAAACTAATATAAGTGTAGAAATTGCACCAATAGTAGGAATGCAGAATCAGGCGGAAGATCTGATGGAATATATAAATGAAAACACAAAAGAAAATCCTGACGGAATATGGGCTGCCAATATATTTGGAAAGACAGTAGAGCAGATAGTAAATGATGGGATATATGAAAAGACGCATAATATGACTCCCGAAAGCATGGAGAAAATAAGTGGAACACTTGAGAAAGTCATGAATGAAAATACAGGCCTTGTGTGTCTTATTGTATAAGCGGTTACAGCACTGGAAGTGTGTATTACCAATGGTGTATGTGAACAGCAGTTAAGCCTGGTAAGGGCAGATTTAATTACTTTTTATGCTTTATTTAAGATGAAATGTATGATAAAATGGCTATGTTTATTAATATATCAACTTATGAATGCGTGTATCGCAGTCTATGGTTTCCTATAAGATAAGAAAGGACGAATAATTAAAATGAAAAAAGTTGAAGATTATATTAGAAGCATACCAGATTTTCCGGAAGAGGGAATAATATTCAGAGATATCACAAGCGTATTGCAGCATCCGGATGGATTAAAGCTTGCAATCGATGAAATGGATGAATGTTTAAAGGACGTTGATTTTGATGTTGTCGTTGGACCTGAATCAAGAGGATTTATATTCGGGGTGCCGGTTGCATATAACAATAATAAGGGATTTGTTCCGATAAGAAAAAAAGGAAAGCTTCCTTGTGAAACTATTTCAGAGGAATATGCTCTGGAATATGGCACAGCAACATTAGAAGTCCATAAGGATGCAATTAAACCGGGACAAAAGGTTGTGATAATTGATGACCTTATTGCAACAGGAGGAACTACAGAAGCAATAATAAAGCTTGTTGAAAGACTTGGTGGGAAAGTTGCAAAAATAGTATTTCTTATTGAGCTTGAGGGCTTAAAAGGAAGAGATAAATTAAAAGGTTATAATGTTGCTTCAGTTGTTAAATATCCTGGTAAATAAATTAAATGCGGATGATGCGAAACTCACAGCTGTATGGCTGTGAGTTTGTGGCATAAATATATAAATGAAAGGTGGGAGATTATGTTAACACCACATAATAAAGCGCAAAAAGGCGAAATATGCAAAACTGTTCTTATGCCGGGAGATCCGTTAAGAGCAAAATATATTGCGGAGAAATACCTTGATAATTCAAAATGTTTTAATACAGTACGTAATATGTATGGTTACACAGGAACATATAATGGAAAAGAGATTTCTGTAATGGGAAGCGGTATGGGAATGCCATCAATAGGTATATACAGTTATGAATTATATAACATATATGACGTAGATAATATAATAAGAATTGGTTCTGCAGGCGCACTTGCAGATGATGTCAGGGTAAGGGATATAGTTATAGCAATGGGAGCATGTACAGACTCTAATTATGCGGCACAGTATAATATTCCGGGAACATTTGCACCAATAGCTGATTATGGGCTTTTGAAAAAATGTACAGATAATGCAGAAAAAAACAACATGAGTGTTCATGTGGGAAATGTATTGTCGTCAGATATTTTTTACAATGATGATCCGACAGTTAATGACAGGTGGAAAAGGATGGGCGTTTTAGCTGTTGATATGGAAGCAGCTGCCCTGTATATGAATGCAGCACGGGCGGGGAAAAATGCACTCTGTATTCTCACGGTAAGCGATCATCTTTATACAGGTGAAAAACTCACATCAGGTGAACGTGAAAAAACATTTGATGATATGATAGAACTTTCACTTGGATTGATATAAAGCCATACAGTATAAAAACACGGGGAAGGAAATATAATATATGACAGATATGGACTTAAAGGTTATTGCCCTTATAGCCGGCTTTTTTATAATTGTAATTTACGTTGCAATAGATAATAAAAGAAAATATAATGCAAAACTTATAAACAGACTTAAAAATGAATGGGGAAAGCCGGGAAAAAGGGAACATTCAAGAGAAGAGTATGATAACATTTCGCATTATTTCCGGGATACATTTGAAGAAAAAAATGACATTGATGATATAACATGGAATGATCTTAACATGGATGCCGTGTTTAATACAATAAATACAACAAATTCGTCAATCGGGCAGGAATACCTGTATAAGACGTTAAGAACTCCTGTACAGGATGAAGAAAAATTAAAGAAAATGGACAGGCTTGCAGACTATTTTACATCTCATGAAAAGGAGCGGATACAGGTTCAGAAAAGATTTGCATCGTTTGGTTTTGTAAAGAAAATTTCCCTGAGTGATTATATTGGACTTGTGACAGATCTTAAAAGTGGAAATAATACCATTCATTATATACTGCTTTTGGCAGAAATACTTTCATTTGTTATTTGTTTTACAGTAAATCCGGTTGTGGGCGTAGCAATGATAGTTATCTGTGTGGCAGTTATGATTGGAACCTATTACAAAATGAAGGCACAGGTGGAACGTTATTTTGTATGTGTTACGCAGTTTATTAATCTGGTCGGTGTATCTGAAAAAATATCTTCAGATGGAATTGGCGGACTTAAGGAATATGACGAACAGCTAAAGACGATAGCAGGCAGATTTTCTAAAGTTACAGGTAAAAGCTGGATACTTGAAAAGGGTAATGTAACAGGTTCACTTGCAGAGATGATAATGATATATGTAAGAATGCTTACTCATATTGATCTGATTCATTTCAACAGTATGATAAGAGTACTTAATAAAAAAGAAGAGGATGCAAGGCAGCTTATGGATATACTTGGATTTATTGAAACTTCAATAGCTGTCGGTTCGTTCAGACAGATGCTTGCATATTATTCAGTTCCTGAATTTAGTGATGATGGCAGTATGAGGCTTGATGTTCAGGAAGTGTTTCATCCACTGATAAAAGATCCTGTAGCCAATTCGCTTGATACAGACAGAAACATATTGCTTACAGGTTCAAATGCATCAGGAAAATCAACATTTTTAAGAACTATTGCAATAAATGCACTGCTTTCACAGACAATTTACACCAGTGTATCTAAAAAGTATACTGCACCGAGATTTAGAATTTTTTCTTCAATGTCATTAAAGGATGATCTTAGCAGTAGCAGTAGTTATTATATCGTTGAGATTAGGTCATTAAAGAGAATTCTTGATATAATTGAGCCCGGGGGCTGTCCGGTTTTATGCTTTGTTGATGAGGTGCTGCGGGGTACAAATACGGTAGAAAGAATTGCAGCATCGTCAGAAATATTAAAATATATTTATGGTAAAAATGCATTGTGTTTTGCTGCAACCCATGATATTGAGCTTACATCTATACTTGAAAAATACTATACAAATTATCATTTTCAGGAAGAGGTCACTGATGATGATGTTAAGTTTAATTTCACATTATTTAAGGGACCGGCAACTACAAGAAATGCAATAAAATTATTAAAGATAATGGGGTATGATAAGAGTATTGTAGAGCGTGCAGAAACTAATGCGGCGCATTTTATTGATACAGGCTTATGGAAATGAAAATAAAGAGTAATAACGATGTTGCAGAAAGGTTAAATTAAGTTGCGATATAATGACAATTGTGTTAGAATAATTTGATGTCAATTATTGACTTATAGGAGGATAAGAAAGTGCAGTACAGAGGCGTTAATGAGTTAAGAAGAATGTTTCTCGACTTTTTTGAGAGCAAAGGTCATTTAAAAATGAAGAGTTTTTCATTGGTTCCACACAATGATAACAGTTTATTATTAATAAATTCAGGAATGGCACCTTTAAAGCCATATTTTACAGGACAGGAGATTCCACCAAGAAGAAGGGTTACAACATGTCAGAAGTGTATCAGAACAGGTGATATTGAAAATGTTGGTAAGACAGCAAGACATGGTACATTTTTTGAAATGTTAGGTAACTTCTCATTTGGTGATTACTTTAAAACAGAAGCAATACACTGGTCATGGGAATTTCTTACTGAGGTAGTAGGATTAGACCCTGACAGACTTTACCCGTCAATATATTTAGATGATGATGAAGCATTTGATATCTGGAATAAAGAAATTGGTATCGCTCCTGAAAGAATTTTCCGTTTTGGAAAAGAAGACAACTTCTGGGAACATGGCGCAGGTCCATGTGGTCCATGTTCAGAAATCTACTATGACCGTGGCGAAAAGTACGGATGTGGTAAGCCGGGATGTACAGTAGGATGCGAATGTGACAGATATATGGAAATCTGGAACAACGTATTTTCACAGTTTAATAATGATGGTAAAGGTAACTATTCTGACCTTATCCAGAAGAATATTGATACAGGTATGGGTCTTGAAAGACTTGCAGTTGTAGTACAGGATGTCGATTCAATCTTTGACGTAGATACATTACAGTCATTAAGAAATGAAGTCTGCAGAATGGCAGGAGTTAAATACCTGGAAGATGAAAAAACAGATGTTTCTATCCGTGTAATCACAGACCATATCCGTTCAGTTACATTTATGGTAAGTGATGGAATCATGCCATCTAACGAAGGAAGAGGATATGTTTTAAGAAGACTTTTAAGAAGAGCTGCAAGACATGGAAGACTTCTTGGAATTGAAGGAAAGTTTTTAACAGAACTTTGTAATACAGTAATCGAAGGCTCAAAGGATGGTTATCCTGAACTTGAGGAAAAGAAAGAATTTATATTCAATGTAATATCACAGGAAGAAGATAAGTTTGATAAGACAATAGATCAGGGACTTTCAATCTTAAACCAGATGACGGATGATGTTGAAAAATCAGGAAAGAACGTTTTATCAGGAGAAGATGCATTTAAACTCTATGATACATACGGATTCCCGCTTGACCTTACAAAGGAGATTCTTGAGGAAAAGAACATTACTGTTGATGAAGATGGCTTTAATGCTGCGATGAAGGAGCAGAAAGAAAAGGCAAGAGGCGCACGTAAGACAACAAACTATATGGGTGCTGATGCAACTGTTTACGATGAACTTGATCCGGCTATTAAGAGCACATTTACAGGATATACATCTCTTACGGATGAATCTGTTATTTCAGCTCTTACAACAGAAACAGAAGTAGTACAGGCTGTAACAGAAGGCGAGAAGGCTACAATTATTACTGATAAGACTCCATTTTATGCAACAATGGGTGGTCAGGAAGGTGATAAGGGTATTATCACTTCAGCTGAAGGTGAATTTAAGGTAGAGACAGCTATCCATCTTAAAGGTGAAAAAATCGGACATGTTGGTGTTGTTACAAAAGGAATGTTCAAGGCTGGCGATAAGGTAGAACTTAAAGTTGATGCGGCAAACAGAACAGATACAGGAAAGAACCACAGTGCAACACACCTTTTACAGAAAGCGTTAAAGACTGTACTTGGCAACCATGTTGAACAGCAGGGTTCATATGTAGATGCTGACAGATTAAGATTTGACTTTACTCATTTTAAGGCTATGACAGATGAAGAAATTGCAAAGGTAGAAGCTTTGGTAAATGAAAAGATTGCAGAAAATCTTGAAGTAAAGACAGATATAATGAGCCTTGAACATGCGAAGAAGACAGGAGCCATGGCTTTATTTGGTGAAAAGTATGGTGACAGTGTGCGAGTTGTATCAATGGGAGACTTCTCTAAAGAATTATGTGGTGGTACACACGTTCCAAATACAGGCGTTATATCATTATTCAAGATTGTTTCTGAATCAGGTGTTGCAGCCGGAGTAAGAAGAATCGAAGCTCTTACAGGCAAGGGCGTAATAAACTACTTTAATAAAATTGAAGATGAATTAAAACAGGCTGCAATAGCTGCAAAGACAGAACCGGCTAAGCTTGTTGCAAGAATTAATTCATTGAATGATGAAGTTAAATCACTTACGGGTGAACTTGATAAATTAAAGGCTAAACTTGCAAATGATGCATTAGGCGATGTTACAAAGGATATCAAAGAAGTTAGCGGCGTAAAGACACTTGTAACAAAGGTTGACAATGTCGATATGAACGAACTTCGTAACCTTGGAGATAAGATGAAAGACAACTATGGTGCCGGAGTAGTTCTTATCGTAAGTGCACAGGGTGCAGACAAGGTAAATATCATTGCAATGGCAACTGATGATGCAGTAAAGAAAGGTGCTCATGCAGGTAATCTGATTAAACAGGTTGCATCAATTGTCGGCGGTGGCGGCGGCGGAAGACCAACAATGGCACAGGCCGGTGGTAAGAAACCAGAAGGAATAGATGAACTTATGAGCAAAGCGCAGGAAGTAATTGCAGAGCAGCTTGCGTAGAGTTATATAAAGATATATAAAAATATATAAAAAAACAAACCAGTAACACTCTGTATTATTAGTCGTGTTCCTGGTTTGTTTTTTTATCGAGCGGTTGTTGGAGGCGGAAGGGGGAGTGGGATTTTTTTTGGGGGGAAAATATTATGAAGGGATGCCTATACTTTGTACATAGTAGAAGATTTTAAGGTAATTTAAGAATTGGCTCGTAAATGAATAAAATTTTTGATATAATAAATCTATATAGCTATGAGGAGGTGACATTCATTAACGAGCCTAAAATCAGTCAATTATGTTACAATATGAATCTTGGTTCTACAGAGCCTAAATTTGCAATCTTAGAAGATGGAACACAGGTTGTTACAAAATTATATAATGGACCAGAAGGTAATCTTGTGCTCTTTAATGAGTATATATGTTATCGCATGGCTATTTTGTTGGATATTCCTATGCCGAGATCAGGTATTTGCATTTTAGATGCTTCATCGGAAATCCAGGAAATCTTTTGGTTAGATTCTGCAAAGATGATGTTTCGCTTAAAGTCATAGACCATACACATGTTTTTATTAATCAGACTTTTTGGGATGCTAATTGCTTGAAAAGGGCAATGGAAGAAAATGATTTATTAGATACAAAGGTACTTCAGTATAATGCATACCTTTACGAAATGTTCTTTCATAATTTTTCTATTACAAAGGAAATGTTGGAAAAAGAAAGTTTGGTCTTCAAAAGCAAGATTAGTCGTGATATAATATTGGAATTTATTAGCATCATTCCAGAGGAATGGAAACCTAATCAAAAAGATTTGGATGAACTTGTAAAATATATTCTATATAGGGTTGATAACTTGGATGTGATAATATCAACAATTTTAACATACAATAGTAGATAAGGAAGGAGGAAATATTATGTACCACATTGAATATGCAGCATTGAATTATTACCATTCGCCTATTTCTGATGAGTGTTTATGTATAGGTGTGTTATTTCATAATATAACAACGGGACAATGTGATTTCAAATATATCTCCAATTTCCAGCGTTTTCACGCATTTGATGATGAGGCTGATTTAGATTTTGTTAAACTCTATTTAAGAGGTATTAAAGAAGAAATAGAGCCATCTGTTTTTAATTATAATAAGGAATTTGATATTGCTTCATATATTAGGGTATATGCAAATGAGTTTAGGTTTTCATCTGTAAGAACGCTTTCGGTTAATGAAAATGAAAATTATGTTGATGATCTATCGAAAATATATTTGAAATATGATTTAGCAAAATCACAAAGATTGAATGGAAATGAAGAAAAGAAATTAATTCGCAGGGTACTCGAATCAAATAATCTTGAATATTCTACTCAAAAGGTAGACGGACCATATAGCGATGAAATTTCGTTTGATTATCAAGTTGGAGATGTGTGTGTTAAGTTGTTTTCATTTAAAGGAAAGAATCTGAAACGAGTTATTGGAAATGCGAGACAGTGGTCTTTTGTAGCTGATGAGATAGGAGCACAGAAGAAAGTACTATTCATATATGATTCTGATTATGAAGATATGAGTAATCTTAATATAATCATTAAAATACTATCAAAAAATGCAGAAGTTTTGAAGTTGGATGCTGGAATGGATTATATTTTGAAGCAGTGTTCATAGATATTAAAACCACATAAAATGTGGAGAGTGAGCCATCTGCCGATACAAAAACAAACCAGGAGAGCGACTGACAAAACGGAGCACGACTGGTTTGTTTTTGTATAAAATATATCGTAAAATATATGCAAAAAATGGTTGACGAATCATAATATTATGATATAATATCATTTGTGCAATTAATTAATACCCTATTATGTATTGTTGTGCACAATTTGCAACAGAAGGGTGGTCAGGAAATAGTATGTCAAACGTTATCGTAAAAGAGAACGAGTCTTTAGATAGTGCATTACGTAGATTTAAAAGAAATTGTGCTAAGGCTGGTATTCAGCAGGAAATACGTAAAAGAGAACATTACGAAAAGCCAAGCGTAAGACGCAAGAAGAAATCTGAAGCTGCTAGAAAACGTAAATTCAACTAATAATAATTATCGAAGCTGTCATTTTTTAATGACAGCTTTTTGTTTTATAAATCAGCATGTAAAAAGATAGTTTTCTATGCATTTGCATATTTTTCTGTGATACGTAATATGAATATAGTAAACACTTTAAAATGGGTGTGGTTGTTGTGAAAAATAAAGGTGCAGGAAATGGAGAGCCTGAAAAATATAAAAAGTTTGAAAAATCAGGGAAGATTGAAAAGGCAGCACTGGCTGATGGATTTAAAAGCAGCTTTGCAAGGAATTTTGATGTTACAAGGGATACAATGCTTGGAATGCCAATCATTACTGCAATTGGGAACTGCCAGATATATATAGAAAATTTTAAATCAATTATGGAGTATCGGTGCGATTTAATAAAACTTTTAACAAAACGGGGAATGGTTCTGGTGTATGGCGACTGCCTTGAAATATTATATTATGATGATGAGGAAATTTCCATAAAAGGGCGAATAAAAAAAATTGAATTCTGAGCAGGGGGATTTCTAAAATGTGGATGCAGAGCAATTTGGCAAATACATATATGCTTGTTAAAGTGGACACGATGAATACAGGACGTTTCTTAAATTTGTGCCGTAATAATGAAATATATTTCTGGAATATATGTAAAACAGAATACGGATTTGACGCAAAAATAACCAGAACGGATTTTTTGAAAATAAAAGATATATGCAGAAGAACAAAAACCAGGGTGCGCATAATAAAGAGAAAGGGGATAAGATTTGCGTTATTTAGATATCGTAAGCATTATTCATTTCTTGCCGGCATAATGATAGCATTTATTCTTATATATGTATGCAGCCTTTTTGTGTGGGACATATCTTTTACGGGAAATGTACAGTATACTGACAGTACTCTTATAAAATATCTTAAGACCATGGGAATATATCCCGGAATAAAAGTAAGAGATATAAACTGCGATGATATAGAAAGTTCAATCAGAAATACATATGATAATGTGACATGGGTATCTGCACAGATAAGCGGAACGCGGCTTATTATTCACTTAAAGGAGAGCGATGGTATGAAAGTGGCAGTGACAGATGCCACACAGCCCTCTGATATTATAGCGTCTGAAAGCGGAGTGGTGGAAAAAATCATAACAAGAAGTGGAATGCCAGTGGTTTCAAAGGGTGATACTGTAGAAAAAGGGCAGGTGCTGGTAACCGGAGTTGTTGAAAAAAAAGATGATTCGGGAAATGTTACCGGACATATCTATACAAATTCCGATGCAGATATAGTTATAAATACTTCGGTAGATTATAATGATGAATTAGTAATTGAACATGATTTTAAAAGTTATACGGGGCGTGAAATTGAAAAAAATATAATTGGAATTGGAGATACAGGCTGTGAATTCGGAATATCATTTAAAGATTTTAAAGAGTATGATGTTATGACCAGTGTAAATAATGTCTATCTTACTAAAAATTTCTGTCTTCCTGTGAGTTATGGAAAAAAGGTATATGCAGAATATGAGGTAAAGACTGCTTCGTATACACAGGAAGAGGCTTCGCAGATATTAAATGACAGGCTTAATTTATACATGAAAAAATTAATGGAAAATGGAGTGCAAATACTTGAAAATAGTGTTAAAATGGATTCAGATGGAATAAAATATTTTTTCAGGGGTAATCTGGATGTGAATATGCCGGCATACGAATATTCCCAGATATCAACTGAAAAAATCCAGGAAATTGAGAATAGCAATAAGACTGATAAAAATAACATGAAAGAGAGTACAGGGAGTAATTAATGAGCATTATTGAGACCATAGTTGATTTGCCAGCAGAATACTGCGCTGAAGTATTTGGACAGTTTGATGAATTTGCAAAAAAGATTGAAAGAACACTTAAGGTTACTATAATTGACAGAAATTCACAGGTGAAAGTTATTGGACCTGAGCACAATGTTAAAAATGCAACAGGTGTACTTAACAGTTTATGTGAACTTGCCAAAAGAAACGGGCATATAACAGTCCAGAATGTTGATTATGCACTTTCACTCGCCATGGAGAATAAAGAGGATGCAATCCTTGAAGTGGATTCTGATACGATTTGCAGAACTATAACAGGAAAGCCAATTAAGCCTAAGACAATCGGACAGAAAGAGTATATTGACAGTATAAGAAATAAGATGATTGTATTTGGAATCGGTCCGGCTGGTACAGGCAAAACATATCTTGCAATGGCAATGGCTATTAATGCATTTAAAAGTAATGAGGTTGGAAGGATAATTCTTACAAGACCGGCTATTGAGGCAGGGGAAAAACTGGGATTTCTTCCGGGAGACCTGCAAAGTAAAGTTGACCCGTATTTAAGACCGTTATATGATGCACTTTATCAGATAATGGGAGCGGAAAGCTTTAATGCAAATATGGAAAAAGGACTTATAGAAGTTGCACCATTGGCATATATGCGAGGAAGAACTCTTGATAATGCATTCATAATACTGGATGAGGCACAGAATACTACACCCGCACAGATGAAGATGTTTCTTACAAGAATCGGATTCGGGTCAAAGGTAATCGTTACAGGTGATCTGACACAGAAAGATCTTCCAAAAGATACTACAAGTGGCCTTGATATAGCCATGAGAGTGCTTTCAAAGGTAGATGAAATATCATTTGTAAAACTTACGAACAAGGATGTTGTAAGACATCCGCTTGTCCAGAAGATAGTAAAAGCATATGAAGAATATGAAAAAAAGACCGAAAAGCGAACTGAAAAAAGAGGGGAAAGGTCAAATGCTGCAAGAAATACAAAGAAAAGTTCACCTAAAAAACAATGATAAACTGGTAAATAGAACATTTGAAGTAAATATGCATAAAAATACGCAGAAAGTATGTAAATATAAAAGGACGATATAAAGGACGGTAGATATAAATGACAATAAACATAGATTATGATACAGATATAAAGCTTGATCTTGATTATGAGGATATTATAAAGAGCGTTGTTAAGGAAGCTGTGGAATATGAAAAATGTCCTTATGAGGTAGAGGTTAGTGTAATACTTACGGATAACGACAATATCCATAACGCAAATCTGGAGTACAGAGATGTAGACAGGCCGACAGATGTTTTATCATTTCCAATGATAAATTATTATGAACCGGCAGATTTTGAAAGCCTTAAAGAAGAACTTGAAGCAAACAGTGAAGATTATTTTAATCCTGACAGTGGAGAACTGATACTGGGGGATATTGTAATATCAGTTGAAAAAGTCATGGAGCAGGCTGAAAGTTATGGACATACACCAAAAAGGGAACTTGCATTTCTTGTTGCACACAGCATGATGCATTTATTTGGATATGATCATATGGAAGAGAATGAGGCAAAAATAATGGAGGCAAAGCAGGAGGACGTATTAAAACTTTTAAATATTTCAAGATAGGGGAATGGTAATTATGGCAAAACGAAAAGAAGGCCACAGAGGGGCAAAAAATAATCAGAAGACAGACGGGAAGAGGGTAAAACTAATAACAGCAGCCATAGCAGCAGTTGCAGTGGTGGCTGCTGTTATATGTTTTGTATTTGTAAAAAAAGATAATAGCAATAATAATGACAGTATACAAAATGATACGTCATTAAGTGCAGATGAGCAGGAAACTTCTGAGGAAGAAACAGTCGTAAAAGATGAACATCCAAATGAACAAAGGAGCCGTATAACTGGTAAGTGGATTGATAAAAGTACGGCTGATAATGTTCCGGTTGCAGTAATGTTCAGCAATGTAAAAGCTGCAATGCCACAGTCATCAATATCTGAGGCGGATATTGTTTTTGAATCACTTGTAGAGGGTGGAATAACAAGGCTGTGCTGCGTATTTGAAAATAAACCGCAGCTTGATAAGATTGGACCTGTAAGAAGCTGCCGTACATATTATTTGCTGTTTGCAAAAGAGTTTGAAGCAGGATATGTTCATTTTGGATATTCGGAATATGCAGAGCAGTATTTAAAACAGGATAAGTTCCATTCACTGGATGGTATGGTATATTGTGATTTCTACAGAACATCAGATAGAAAGGCACCGCATAATGCATATACATCGTGGTCAGGGATAATGCAAAGCTATAATGCGAAGGGCTATCCGGCGCAATATTCACAGGATTATAATGCACCTTTTACATTTAATACTGATGACAGTAATGATATTACAATACAAAATGGTCAGGCATGTAATAAGTTTTATCCTGGATATCCATATAATAAACCATATTTTGAATATAATGCGGCTACAAAGGAATATTTAAGATTCCAGTTTGATGGACCACAGGTTGACCAGCTTAATGGCCAGCAGCTTTCATATAAGAATATCCTTGTAAAATATGTGGAGCCTGCATATTATCCAAATGGCACACCAAATTATAAAATAAGCGGAACCGGAAAAGGGATATTCATAACAGATGGTAAGGCAGTTAATGTGACATGGAAAAAAGATTCAGAAACTGAAAGCCCTACGAAATATTACTATGAAGATGGAACAGAAGTGGTTTTAAATCAGGGAAAGACATTTATCTGCCAGGTAGAAACATCACAGGGGGTATCAATACTTGAACAGTGAAAATGAAAAGCTGATAGCATTAGCAAAAGAAGCACTTAAATATTCATATTCACCATATTCGGATTTTGCCGTCGGGGCAGCACTTATAACAGACTCCGGAAAGATGTATACAGGATGTAATATTGAAAATTCTTCATATGGTGCAACCAATTGTGCTGAACGGACAGCTGTTTTTAAGGCAGTGTCTGAAGGTGAGAAAAAGATAAAAAAAATCGCAATAGTATCATCATCGGGGCAGAAGACGCCGCCATGTGGTATATGCAGACAGGTGTTAAGCGAATTTATGAGTATCAGTGAAGGCAAGATTATTCTTGAAGATGATGGAAAGCCGGTGGAATATAAACTGGCTGATTTTCTGCCAATGCACTTTAGTTTAAAAAAATAGTATATTTATGCCTTTTTATGTTAATAATACCTATATCCAAATCAGCATGGGAAAATATGCTGATGTGATTAGTGTTCACCCGGGATTTGTACTTTGAACAGACCCTGGGTGAATCTTGAAATTGGTGCGGGGATGGAGATTAGTGTGAAAAATCATGCTGATACTATGATTTTTCACACAGCTATTTGTGCCGCAGGCATCACAAATAGCCATGATTGCAGAGCTGAATTTGAAATTCAGCCCGCGATTCCTTCGACGCAAAGAGTCTGCGGAATGGAGATTAACATGAACAAGGCTAAATATATATATGCATCGGCAGTTGGAGTGATAGTTATAGGATGTGTCATTCTTATAATAAGTATCGCAACAGGAAATAATAATATAAAAAATAAGAATAATTCTGACAGTCAGATCAAAAGTGAGGAAGCATATGATGCTGATATGAAGCTTAATGCAGAGGCGGGGAAGGCTTCAGTTGATGATGAGAATAATGGTAATTCTTTAGATGCTGATAAATCAGATAAAAACCATTCGGATCCGGATGAAGGAGATATAAGCGGAAGGCAGGCTGGCGATGTTCAGACAGAAGTGTACAGGCTGGTTCTTGAAAATGACAGGATAAGCATATATGAAGATGATGCATTTTTTGATTATGCAGATATCAATATCTATAGCATTCCGGCTGATGTACAGAAAAAGCTTATTAATGGAATAGAACTTCAGGGCGAACAGCAGCTGTATGAATTTCTTCAGACTTATAGCAGTTGACAAAACTAACATGTCTGATTTGTAACAAAGATATTATAAATATTGTAAATGGAGAAAAAACATGAATATACTACAGTGTGACTGCCTTGTTATAGGGGCAGGAGCAGCAGGGATGATGGCAGCAATCACTGCTGCCCGCAAGTCGGCTGGAACCGGTAAGAAAGTGATTATAGTTGAACATACAGAAAAAATTGGAAATAAAATACTTCAGACAGGTAATGGAAAATGTAATTTTACAAATCTTGATATGGATGAAGGCAAATATCAGAATGAAGATAAAAGCTTTGTAAAGGAAGCACTGTCACAGTTTGGAGTTTATAATACAATAAATTTCTTTAAAGGGATAGGTGTATATCATAAAGAAAAAAACGGGTATGTATATCCGAATTCAGAAACGGCTGCGTCACTGCAAAATGCACTAAGACTTGAGGTTGAACATCAAAAAATAAAAGTAATTCTTAAATTTAATATAAGAAACTGCAGGATTTCCAGGGATAAAAAATTTTACGAAGTAATTTCGGATAAAAGTCTGGATACAATGATAAAAGCGAAAAGCCTGATAATTGCAACAGGTTCAATGGCAGCACCTAAGACTGGTTCAGATGGTTCGGGTTATGAACTTGCAAAACAGCTTGGACATACAGCAGTAAAGCCTCTTCCGGCATTGGTACAGCTTATATCGGATGATAAGGTGTGCAAAATGATGGCCGGTGTCAGAAGCACAGGAAAAGTGGTATTGTATGTTGACAATAAGGAGTGTGCCTGGGATTACGGTGAGATACAGTATACAGATTACGGAATATCAGGTATACCGGTATTCCAGATAAGCCGTTTTGCGGTAAAGGCAGCAGATTCAAAGAAAAAGGTATATGCGGCTATAGACATGCTTACGCAGTACTCGCTTGAAGAATTAGAAAAAGATACAAAAATACGACTTGGAAATGAGAATTATAAGACGATAGAAGAGTTCTTTTGTGGACTTTTAAATAAAAAGCTTGTATCTGCAATAGCAAGGAAAGCCAATGTGGGTATTAATGACAAAGTTAAAGCTGTAAATTATAAAAAAATTATGGATATGTTAAAGCTGATGAAAGATTTCCGGGTGAACATAACAGGTTTCAAACCATTTGAGAATGCGCAGATATGTCAGGGCGGTATATCGCTGAAAGAAATAAATTGTGAAACGATGGAATCAAAACTTCATAAGGGACTTTATTTTGCCGGAGAAGTGATGGATGTTGATGGAAAGTGTGGGGGATACAACCTGCAGTGGGCGTGGAGCAGCGGCTATATTGCAGGAAAAAATGCAGTAAGCGCAGGAAATGAGGTAGTAAATAATAAACATGTTAAGAATCAATCAGATAAAGTTAAGCCCAAAACATTCAAAAAAAGAAATGGACAGGGCTGTATATAAGGCATTAAGACTTAATAAAAATGATATATGTGAATACATAATTGCAAAGAGGTCTGTAGATGCAAGACACAAGCCGGATATAGAATATGTTTATAGTGTAAATATTATTTCAGTTATTCATAACGGGAAAAAACTTGATAACAAATCAATAATTTCAAATGCACGCAATAAAAACCTGGCAGAGGTAAAGGAAGTATCATATAATTTTCCGGCAGTGCTTTCACCACAGCAGACGGCATATTTTAAAGAAAATGAGGATGAAAGACCGGTTATTGTCGGATTTGGACCTGCTGGAATGTTTGCTGCATTGAATCTTGCAAGGGCAGGGGCATGCCCTGTTGTATATGAGCGTGGTGAGCCAGTCGATAAAAGACAGCAGACTGTGGAAAATTTCTGGAATACAGGTGTGTTAAATCGGGAATCAAATGTTCAGTTTGGAGAAGGCGGCGCAGGTACATTTTCTGATGGAAAACTCAACACAGGAATAAAAGACCCTACAGGAAGAATAAGAGAAACACTTAAGACATTTGTAGAGTTTGGGGCAGACAGCAATATTCTTTATGTTAATAAGCCACATATTGGAACAGATGTGCTTGCGGAAGTCGTAAAAAATATCAGAAATGAAATAATAAACCTTGGCGGTGAGATTAATTTTAATACAAAATTAAACGATGCCATAATAGAAAATAATAAAATCAGCAGTATTGAACTTGTTAATACAGTGTCAGGGGAAAAAGTGCTGCGCAGATGCAGCTGTTTGTGTCTGGCACTGGGGCACAGTGCAAGAGATACATTTGAAATGCTTGATAAAAAGCCGCTTATTATGGAACCAAAACCGTTTGCAGTTGGACTGAGAATTGAACATCCACAGGAATTTATTAATTACAATGCATATGCACAGGCAGCTTATAACATGAAAGAAACAGGGCTTCCGGTTGCAGATTACAAGGTGACATATCAGACATCAAAAAAGCGCGGTGTATATTCATTTTGCATGTGTCCCGGCGGATATGTTGTTAATGCATCAAGCGAAAGTGAAATGACAGCTGTTAATGGCATGAGTTATTCCAAAAGAGACAGTTTAAATGCCAATAGTGCAATAATTGTGAATGTTACGCCAAATGATTTTGGTAATAATACACTTGATGGCATGAAATTCCAAAGAAAGCTTGAGAAGCTTGCTTATAAAAATGCAGATGGGGATATTCCCGTACAGTTACTGGCGGATTTTAGACACAACCGTGTGTCAACAGGCCTGGGCAGAGTGACACCATGTATAAAAGGAAAATATAAATTTGCCGATTTAAATAATGTACTGCCACAATTCATATCTGAAGCTATAAAAGAAGCTGTCACGCCGGAAGGTTTTGGACGCCTGATAAAAGGATTTGATATGGAAGATGCTGTGTTTTCCGGAGTGGAAAGCCGTACATCAAGTCCACTGAGGATATTGCGTGATGAGAAACTCGAAGCAGCAGTTAAAGGTATATTTCCATGTGGAGAGGGAGCAGGATATGCAGGGGGTATAACATCGGCGGCGGTTGACGGAATAAAAGTCGCGGAACAGATTGTTTTGTCGAAAATGCACAAATAAATGAAAGTATTTTTTATTTGCGTAAAATTTTTTAAGTGATAAAATAGCTTTATATGAAAAAACGGAGGAAATCATCTTGATTTACAGGAAGAAAGTCAGATTAGGCGATGTTTTGATAAGAAAAGGCCTTATCGATGAAGAACAGTTGAAGAATGCACTTGAACAGCAGAAAGAAAAGAAAATGCTGCTTGGTGAGACATTAATAGAGCTGGGATGCATCTCAAGAGACAAGCTGAATGACGTTTTATGCGAATATCTTAATATAAGTTTTGTAGATGTCAGAGCATATGAGCCGAAAGAAGATGTGTTCAGTCTCCTTGATGAGAGCATTATGCGTAAATATACGCTTATTCCACTTGATTATGAAGACGGTAATGCCGGCGTTATAAAGGTTGCCATGGCGGACCCGATGAATTTTAATGCTCTTGATGATATTAATATTATTACAGGTAAACAGGCCTCTCCATATCTTGCAAATGCAATGGATATTAATGCATTTCTTGATAAAAAATTCGGAAAACAGCAGGCTAAAAATATAGCTGAATTATATAAAAAAGAACAGGGAATAACAGACGAGCAGGAATCAGAGGCTGATAAGGCGAGAAAAGAAGAAATAGAGAATGCGCCTATTGTACAGCTGGTTAATAACGCAATTGAACAGGCTGTGCGAGAAAGAGCCAGTGATATACATATTGAACCATTTGAAAATAACATAAGGATACGTTTCCGTGTGGATGGAAGTTTAAGAGAAGCACTTGTTTATGAAAAAACACTGCTTAATGCAATAACTGCAAGAATAAAAATCATGGCTGGGATGGACATTGCTGAAAAGAGAAAGCCACAGGACGGACGTATCACAATAATGGTAGACAGGCATGAATATGATATCCGTGTATCTAATCTGCCTACAGTTTATGGCGAAAAGACTGTTATGAGACTTGCATCAAAGGAAGGATTTAAAAAAGAGAAGAGTGAACTTGGTATGACGCCAAAAGATCTTGAACGCTTTGATACAATATTAAAAAATCCACATGGAATCATCCTTGTAACAGGACCTACAGGAAGTGGTAAGTCCACAACACTGTATACAGCACTTAGTGCTCTTAACAGTGAAGATTTAAATATTATTACGGTTGAAGACCCTGTTGAGGCAAATATAGACGGAATTAATCAGGTCCAGGTAAATAACAAGGCTGACCTTACATTTTCAAGTGCTTTAAGGTCAATACTTCGTCAGGATCCGGATATAATCATGATTGGTGAAATCCGAGATTCAGAGACAGCAGAAATAGCGGTAAGAGCATCTATAACAGGTCATCTTGTTGTAAGTACACTGCATACTAACAGTACTGCAAGCTCTGTATCACGTCTTGTTGATATGGGAATAGAACCATATCTTCTTTCTGATTCACTTGCGGGCGTTATTGCACAGCGTCTTGTAAGAAGGCTTTGCAGCTGCAAGACAGAAAGACCTGCTACCGAAAGCGAAAAGAAAGAACTTGGAGTTTCACCGGATGAACAAATTACCATATGTGAACCATGCGGATGCAAAATCTGCAATAATACAGGATATCTTGGAAGAATTGGTATCTATGAGATAATGATAGTAACACCTTCGATAAAGAGAATGATAGCAAAGGGAGCAGAACCTGATGAAATACGTAATCAGGCTGTTTCTGAAGGAATGCATACACTTAAGATGTCGGCAGCTGATTATGTAAAAAAAGGAATCACATCAATGGCAGAAATGATTAAGGCTACGTACGAGATTGATGATTAAATATTAAATTAGTGAGAAAATCACAGAAATGAGGAATTGAAATGATAACGGTAGATGAATTGATCAAGCAGGCTAAAGATATGAAGGCGTCCGACCTTCATCTTACAGTAGCACTTCCGCCACGTGTAAGAATTGATGGTGAACTTAAGAATCTTGACGAATATGAAAAGTTTACGCCGGATACTGTAAAACAGATGGTTCTTGGAATGATGACAGACAGGCAGAAGGCAATATTTGAAAAACGTGGAGAAGTCGATTTCTCATATTCAATCATGAACGTAGGACGAGTCAGAGTCAATGCATTTAAGCAGAGAGGCTCAGCTGCCTGCGCATTAAGAATTGTGGATACAAATATTCCAAGCCCGGAAGATCTTGGGGTTCCAAAGTCGGTAATAGATCTTTATTCAAAAAAGAGAGGGCTTGTGCTTGTAACAGGACCTACAGGAAGTGGTAAGTCTACAACTCTTGCATCACTTATCAACAGAATAAATGAAAAGCGTAAGGCTCATGTAATAACACTTGAAGATCCTATCGAGTATTTACATTCACATAAGAACTCAATGATAAATCAGAGAGAAATTGGTATTGATACAATATCCTATGCTGATGCCTTAAGAGCAGCGTTGCGTGAAGACCCTGATGTTATTCTTGTGGGCGAGATGCGTGATCTTGAAACTATTGCCACAGCAATAACAGCTGCGGAAACAGGACATCTTGTGTTTTCAACATTACATACAATTGGTGCGGCATCTACAATTGACCGTATAATTGATGTTTTCCCTGCTCACCAGCAGGAACAGATAAGAATACAGCTTGCGATGGTACTTGAAGCCGTTATATCACAACAGCTTATTCCTAGAACAGATAAAGGAAGAGTTGCTGCATTTGAAGTTATGCATGCTACTATACCTATTAAGAACCTTATAAGAGAATCAAAGACATTCCAGATACAGACAATAATACAGACAAGCAGAAAAGCAGGAATGATAACAATGGATGATTCACTTATTGATCTGTGCCACAGGGAAATAATAAGTGAGAGCAACGCTATTGAATTTGCACAAAATGAGGATTATGTTGAGAAACGTGTCAGCTATGTGATATAATTTGACAGTTTACGCAAAAATACGCACTATTTAACAAAATAAATGTCAAAAAATTAGTTAATATGCCTATTTTTATAAAAAATTAATAGTTAGAATTGAAAAAATCAGACACAATTGATATAATTAATACGATAAAAAGGTTAATTATTTTAAGAAAAAACATATAACCTTGTAAAATAGAAGGGATATTGGTTATGGAAGTATATTCTTACACTGCCGTTGGAACTGACGGCAAAGATAAGAAGGGAACGGTTGAGGCTGAATCTGAACGTGATGCAGCAAAGAAGATTAAGGCTGACGGACTTATTCCGATGTCTGTGCAGAAACAGAGTGCCTTAAACAAAGATATTAATCTTCCGTTCCTTAATAAAAAGAAGAAGATTAAGCCGAGGGATCTGAGCGTATTCTGTCGTCAGTTTTCAAGCATATTAAAGGCGGGCGTCAGCGTTATCAATGCACTTGAGATGCTTGCAGACCAGACAGAGAATAAGACTCTTAGAGAAGCGGTCGTGGAAGTACAAAGTAATGTAGAAAAGGGTGAGACACTTTCTAAGTCAATGAAAGCATATCCTGATGCATTTCCTTCACTTCTTATAAGTATGATTGAGGCCGGTGAGTCATCAGGTAATCTTGAATCAGCATTTGAAAGAATGGCGGTCCAGTTTGAAAAGGATGCGAAGCTTCAGTCAATGATAAAGAAAGCTATGACATATCCTGTCATTCTTATAATAGTTGCGATTGGAGTAGTAATTGCAATGATGGTATATGTAATACCTTCATTCGTCAGCATGTTTGATGATATGGGATCAGATCTTCCTGTATATACACAGATGCTTGTTAATCTTAGTGATTTTATAATTCACTACTGGTATATTGTTGTACTTATAATTATTGCAATTGTTGCAGCGTATAAGGCTTATTATAAGACTGACAGTGGAAGACATAACATTGACAGATTGAAGTTAAAGGTTCCGGTATTCGGTAAGTTAAAACAAAAGACGGCATGTGCCAGATTTACAAGAACATTAAGCACGCTTGTAAAATCAGGTATGCCGATGATGGACGCAATAGATATAGCAGCAGGAACAATAGACAACGTTTTGTATAAAGATGCATTACTTAAAGCAAAGAATGGTGTAGGTCTTGGCTTTGAATTATCAGGCCAGCTTCAGGTATCAGGACTTTTTCCACCACTGGTTATTCATATGACTAATATTGGTGAAGAAACAGGTAATCTTGAAGAGATGCTTACTAATATTGCAAACTACTACGATGAGGAAATCGAGGCAACGACACAACAGATATCAGCGCTCATGGAACCTATGATTATTCTTGTTATGGCTGTAGTAGTCGGGGGACTCATTATGGCAATCTATAGTCCTCTTATCCAGCTTTATGATCAGCTTGGATAGTTACTGATGTATATAAACTTACATAATGTATTGTGTGGGGTTTGTATAAATAAAAATAATTAAAAGGAGTGGTCAGGAAATGATAAAGAAAAGAGACCAGAAAAAATTAGGTAACAAGGGTTTTTCACTTGTTGAGTTGATTGTTGTTATTGCCATCATGGCAATCCTTGTAGGTGTACTTGCACCGGTACTTATCAGAAACATTGAGAAGTCAAGAGAGTCAAAGGATCTTCAGGCTCTTGACAGTGTAAAGAGTGCAGTTACTACAGCACTTGCTAGAGAAGACTGCTATAAAGAACTGGTTGGTACATCTGAAACTACTTATACATTTACTCTTAGCTCAGGAGATTTAAGCGCACCAGGTAAAACTTTAACTAATACTAATCCTGAGCTTGCAAGTATTTTAGGATCAAATGGTGTTAAGTTATCATCTACTAATTTAAAGGATCTTACATCTATTACTGTTAAAGTTGCAAGCGATGGTTCTGTAATAGTTGGAGCATATCAGGCTGACGGTACTACGGCTTATACTGGCACTGTTGACACTAGCATCGTATTTGAAGTTAAATAATACATACTTATATTTATTAAAATCAATTCACAAGGTGAAAAAATATGCAACTGGAGATTTTTCTGTACGTCATAGCATTTCTTTACGGAATTGTGATAGGAAGCTTTTTGAATGTACTTATTTACAGATTACCAATTAAAGAAACTATTGTTACCGACAGGTCTCATTGCATGACATGTGGTAGGCAGATAAAGTGGTATGATCTCATACCACTTGCCAGCTACATTTTTTTAAGAGGTAAATGCAGATACTGCAAGGCAAAGATTTCAATCCAGTATCCATTGATTGAAGCTCTCAATGGAATTGGATATTTAATTATTTTTTGGATAAAAGGCTTCAGTATTGAAAGTGTATTGTTTTGTCTTACATTTTCAATTCTTATTGTTGTGGCAGTCATAGATTTCAGAACATATGAGATACCACAATGTCTTAATATTACTGTCGGAGTATTGGGAATATTAAGAGTAATACTTGATTTTAGCGACCTATTAGACTATCTGATAGGTTTTTGTATTATCAGTGGCTTTATGTTTATTATTCTTATAATAGGCAGAAAATTAAAAGGTATTGATGCATTTGGCGGCGGAGATATAAAATTAATGGCGGCGGCAGGGCTGCTGCTTGGCTGGGAGAATATTATTCTGGCATTTCTTATTGGCTGCATACTTGGTGCAGTAATTCATTTGATTCGTATGAGACTTACAAATGAGGATCACGTACTTGCATTTGGCCCGTATCTGTGCGGAGGCATTTTTATTGCAATCCTGTTTGGAAACACACTGATAAACTGGTACGTGGGATTATTATAATCGGGATAGGATGGAGGACTTATTAATGGCTTCTAAGATTAAAGACAGAGTCTTGACAATTTCAATCAATAGTGAATTTGTTAAAATATGTGATGTGACCAGAAATGGTAAAAGCATCACAGTACATAAAATGGCTACAGTGCCTACACCTGAAAATTCATTTTCAGATGGTGCTATAAAGGAAAGGGATGCTTTTGCCAAAGCTATAAAGACAGCACTTGATAATAACAGAATAACAACGGACAATGTTATTTTCACAGTGGCGTCTTCAAGAATCGTTTCAAAAGAGGTTGTTATACCAAAGGTAAAACCTAATAAGATAAGCGATATTGTGAATACGAATGCAGCGGAATATTTTCCGGTAAATATAGATGAACATATTATCCAGCATATAGTTTTAGAGGAGATAAAAGAACAAGAGGAAGAAAAGTTAAAGCTTCTTGTAATGGCAGCTCCTTCTAAAATAATTGCTTCTTACTATGGACTTGCATCTGCCATAGGACTTAAAATTGAGGCAATTGATTATATCGGTAACAGCGTAAGTCAGGTTATCAAACATGAAATCGGTAATTCTTCAAGTATTATTATATATGTAGAAAATGATAGTACGATTGTAAATATTTTCCAGAATAATGTACTTAAAATGCAAAGAACAATTCCGTATGGGGAATCGGTAATTGTTGAAGCGTGCATGGAAGAATATGATCTTGATTATGATGATGCTGTTAAAAAGCTTGAAGATGAACCTGTTATAGGTGAACATATTACAGATAATGCAATAACTGAACAACTTAGGTATTTGATAAGTAACATTAAGCGTATCATTGATTTCTATGTTTCAAGAAATCTCGTTGGAAACCTTGAAAGTGCATATGTTCTTGGAACTATTGCTTTTATGAAGGGCTTTGATAATCTTCTTACAAATGAGCTTAATATTTCTTTTACAGGTGTTACCCAGTTAAAGGATGTTATAACTGATAAAAAGACATTTGTAGATGATTCACTTATAACAAGCTATATTCCTAACATGGGTGCAGCTTATGCAAGCATTAACTTCAAACCAAAGGGCGTTGATGAAACAAAGAGCTCCAGGAGCACATCAAAGACATTCAAGGTGGCGTTTATTGCAGCTGTTGGCGTAGCAATCATTCTTACAGTTGTACCGGCAGTCCGGATGTTTGTTGCAAAGTCAAAGCTTAAGGTTGTTAATGAACAGATTGATAAGATAAAGAGTATAGATCAGATTGTAGATGATTTTTATACTGCAAAGGATATTTACACAGATGCTGATAATTTCAGTAAAATGACATCTAATAATGATGATAAGCTTGCAGAGTTCCTTAATGAGTTAGAGACTGTTGTGCCATCAGATGTTGCATTTACAAGTATTGCCGTTGACAATGGAACATTTACTGTATCAGGAACAGCTAAGAGCAAGCTGTCTGTGGCTGCACTTATTCAGCAGTTCAGAGGCCTTAAGAATGTGTCCCAGACCAATCTGGCAAGTGAATCTGAAAGCCTTGATAATTCAGGTGCTCTGACGGTAACATTTTCAATGACATTTAATATAACAGCAGATGAATAGGAGGTGGGTACGATGAAGAAAAAGTTGGGTTTAAATATGGAAATCAGTGAAAGAGATAAAAAACTTCTTTGGATATTAGCATCTGTACTCATTGTATTTATTGGCTATTATTTTGGATTTAATAAGCTTTCTGCATCTGCAGATAATTATGAGACACAGCTTACACAGGCGCATAAAAAATATGATGATTTGTCAGCAAAATATGCAAAGAAGGATACTTATTTAAATGATACAGAGGATTTTAAGAATAAGTATAACACAGTAATTGCTAATTATCAGAATGGAACATCACAGGATACATCTTTAGTATTTTTAAATGATGTTGAAAAAATCACAGGTGGATGGATAAAGAGTACAGCATTTACAGATGTATCAAGCATATATAAGTTTGGTGCCGTAACATCAACTAATCCGGCTAAATCAGGAGAGAGCGTTTATTCAACAGATTTTGAAGGATATAAGACTACTTTGACTTTATCCTATGAAGCAAAGTATGATGACTTCAAACAGCTTATATCATTTTTGAATAACTATTATAGCAAAGTGACAATAGATTCAATTAATATGGCTTACAATCAGGAAGATAATACAGTAAGTGGTTCAATGGTTGTTTCTTCATATTGTATAACCGGAAGCAGTCGTCCGTTTGCATTTCCTGAGATTGATACACAAAAGGGTACAAATAATCTGTTCTATTCAGCTGTATTCCTTCCAAATATTGTTGGAAATAAGGAAGATTCAAATGGTAATTATATTCTTGGCGATTATGATTACTATATGCTTCTTAATTCTGCATCATCTGATATTGATGCATGCATTATTGGCAAGAAGAATGATACAGGCAATACAGTTCTTACATCAAATGAAAACAAGATGGTTGATGCAACTGTAAGATTTGCAGGTTCAGATGGAATTTATACAGTACAGTATACTATTGATGGAAAGCAGTTCCCATCAGAAAATTACAGTGCAGGATCATCATTTATTCCTGGAAAGACGCTTGATTTCCTTGTAATGAGTTCCAAGAGGGCATCATCTGATGATAAAAGCGGTGTAAATATTACATTTGTTAATGATACTGATATGGATCTTAATGTTAAGGTTTGCAATGATGATACAACAAGATCAAGAGTAAATATTACAAAGACTACAGGCGCGGTTAATGTTTACAGGTAATTAATTTAAAGCGGATATATTTGTATCCGCTTTTAAATTAATTTATGTGTATTTTATTCTGGTGAATTTGGAGAATACTAATATGTATATGAGATTCAAAAAAGCTAATCAAAAGACCAAAAAGAATAATGGCGGTTTCTCGCTGATTGAAGTGCTTGTGGCCATAGTCATACTTGCGATTATTGCAGCGACAATACTCAGTGTTTTTGCATCATCGGCCAAGATAAATAATAAGGCGAGACAACAGGAAAATGCTAACACTGTTGCCCAGCTTATGACAGAAAGACTTAAAGGTCTTAATATCGATGCGATTGTATCGGCCCTTGATGGACCTGAAAGTTCAAGTCACCCCTACGGACTTGACAGTTACACGAAAACCGTATCAGATAAAACAGGTGAGACGGTCTATGTGTTTAATACAACAGCACTTGATCTGAATGGTAATCCGTATGTTGATGGAACATCAGTGGGGGATAAGTTCTATGCCAGCATTGAACTTAATCCTGATGATTATTCAGACAAAGAAAACCCGTCAGATGCTGTCGGTGATAAAGAAAAAAATAATATCAATTCTGATATGCCTTCATTTAATGATGTACTGTCTGATGATAATTGTGTTGTTTTAAGACAGATTTCACAGCATGATATTGATGCTGAGAATGCATTTAAATCAAAGGGTGAGACATTAAGGTCAAGAAATGTATCAATTGAAGAGCAGATTAAAGAAGATTTAGGAAATGTATTCCAGAATATAAAGATGATAATTACTTATAATGGCTCAGGTTCATCAACTAAGGTTTATGAATACGACCTTGAGAATTTTGATGTAACGGCTGATACAACCAATCCAAAGAATTTTTATTTGTTTTACAAGCCGTATTCTAATGAAGATAAAGTTTCTTTTAAAGTGGATTCTGCAATTAGTGCCGCATCATTTGACAAAAATATTAATCTTTATCTTATAAAGCAGGACAATAGCAGTGTTACAGATTTTAAATGGAATAATGTTTCATTTACACCTGATTCACAGGCAAATATTATAAAGCAAAATCCGGACAGGACAACAGGGCTTGGAATTAAAAGAAATATTAATTTCTATTCTAATGTAGATGGTATCCAGACTGGAGGCAGTAATTCCATAACACATAATTCAGCCGAAAACAGTGAAGTCAGGTATTTATATAATATGCAGATTAAGATATGGGTCAATCAGACAGTACCATCTGATAAGAGCAATCCGTATCTTACTATAACGTCAACCAAAGACAATTAGGGAAAGGGATGGACTTTATGAAAATTTTAAATGGACTTGGAAGAAAAAAGAATAATAAGGGTTCTACATTTGAAATTGTACTTGTATCGATTTCTCTTATTGCCATTTTGGCTATTCTTGCAATAACAGCTGCATTAATGAACCTCAATATGAAGGTTATGGATAAGAATGCAAAAAAGAGCTTTTATACAGCAGAAGAAGCAGTTGATGAACTTTATGCAGGGCTTGGTAAATTAAGTATGGAAAGCCTTGAAAAATCTTATATGAAGCAGCTTGATACTATTACTGACGGTTCTGACAATAAAAAGTGTAACGAACAGTTACGAAAGGATTTTACCGAAAGCGTTTTAAAGGAACTGTTTCCTAAATTCACATGGGATGGTAAGGCTGTCGGAAGTGAAATATTTAATCAGGGCAACAAAGATTATGATGATTCAGATGGTGGTACATTTGCAAATCGTCTGACAAAGAATTATATAGAAGATAACAGATATATCAAGGTTAAGTCTGTAGGTGATACACGCATTAATAAGAGTGCAAGTACATTTGCATCTGCATCATCAGATATATCCAATTATTCAGTTGAATTTAAAGACTGTGTACTTGAATATCGCAATGAAAGTGGTTATCTTACAACTGTAAAGATTGACTGCAAGCTTGCAATTCCTGATGTTATGGTTGCATTTTCAGACGGAGTTGGCAACAGGCTTACAACATTTGATTCGTATTCCATTATTGGCTGCAGTGGTGTGGAAGTACAGAATAACCTTAATGTGAATGGAACAAAGGTATTTGCCGGTAAGAATAATGATGTCAATGCTGATGTAAGCGGACTTAAGATGGATGCAAATGCATCACTTAATGTTAAGCAGGCTTCAGGCGTCGAATATGGTTCCACGATTGTTGCACAGGATGATCTTCATCTTGTTGATGCCGGTAATGTGACAGTTGACAGACTTTCAAAGCTTTGGGCAGAAAATATCAAAGCAGATGGACAAAAAAACAATCTGGTACTTGGAGGCTCTTCCTATGTAGAGGATGATCTTACATTAAATGGTGATGACAGCAGGGTTACAATTGACGGAGACTACGCAGGATGGAGTTATAAGGGCGTTGTTAATGACAATCATACGGAAAGCAGTGCCATGATTGTTAATGGAAAGAATTCAACACTGGATATGCAGGGTATAAACAGCCTTCTTCTTGGAGGAAGATCTTATATCAATTTCAGTTCTGCTTCAGGAAAAATGTATATGACAGGTGAATCAGTTTCGTTAAAAGGTAATCAGGAAATATATCTTATACCGGACGAATTTATTCAGGTTGCTTCAGGCTCATATCATTCAAATCCTGCACCGACCGGACAGGCTGTAACAGTAAATATACCGGATAACTTTTATCCGAAACAGCAGGGGTGGCTTGAAGGCAATGGTTATACAACGGTTAACAATGGTGCATTTACATATTATTATCTTAATATAAAGAATGATAAAAAGGCTGAATATGTTCAGGCAGTTCTTGATGGTAAGGATTCTTATCTTTCAACACTGAAAGCAAGACTTACAGCTGATGTCACAGCTTTAAAGCAGGAATCAGTTATACGTTTTGCTAATGATACATCTAAGCTTTATGTAAATGGAGGGCTTCTTACTGTATCAAAGAGTGCAGATGGCGAATCAAGCTCAGTAGGAAGTAATACAGCAGGAAACAGTATGTCATACGATGTATTTACAAAGAAATGCCTTGATATTGATACACGTTTCGATTTGTTGTGTCATATCCTTTACGAACCTGATGCAAATGATGCAACAACATTTACATCATATCCGGACACAATAACACTTAACGGACAGAATATCAGTGTATTTGGAACGGATAAGAAGGGTGTATTTGAAAATATCATCAATCAGTCATATTTAAATCATATGGTTGAGAGGGATGAAGGTGGAGTTAAGAAAACAGAACCATATATGACAACCGGTAAAAAGGCTGATATATCTTCAGACAGTTTTAAGGTTTATGTAACTAAAGAAGATAATATTACTGTAAGCCAGCTTAATTTTCACGGAAGTATGGGAATGAGCGACGGTATTATAATATCAACCGGGAATGTTACAGTTGACCGCGATTTTAACGGTATTATAATAGCTGCGGGGGTTGTTACTGTAAAAGGTAATGTTACGGTTACTAATACATATGCGGTAAAGGCGCTTAATTCAGACTGTGCAATTGAGCAGATGTTAAATCTGCTGTCATCTGATGACAGAGAGAAAGTAAAGAAATTCTTTATGGCATATAACGATAAAGATGACATTGATGATTCGAACGAAGATCCACTAGGCAAGAGTATTGAAGGTGTTACATATAAGGATATTGTAAACTTCAGTAACTGGTCGAAAAATAGTGATTGATGAATGGCGGTGGCAATCATGCAGAAAAAACTGAGAATACATAACAGAATATTTATTGATAAGAGCAACGGTCAGGATAATTCTAATAAAGGATTTTCGCTTATCGAGCTTATAGTTGTAATTGCGGTTATGGTAGTTGTTACCGGATTCATCGTATATGGTGTAAGTGTTTTAAGCTCAGGTGATGCTAATAAAGCATCGAAGACTATATATAACCAGCTTACATCTACACAGAGAAGTACATTATCCATGTCAGGCAAGTGGTCACTTGAAATAATAAATAATTCGGGAACTAATACTTTAAATATTTATAGAGATGATGGAACTGGAAATCAGCTGCAGACATCAGAAAAGTTAGGCTCAAGGATTGAACTTTCATATAATACAAAGAATGATGAAGCATCAGCGCAGCAGCTTGGAAATGGTGACAGACTCATAGTTACATTTGAAAGAAGTACAGGCAAGATTCTTGACGTAACAAAAAATGGAAGCAGTATTTATGATTCAGGTAAAACGGATCTTTACATCATGGCAAATGGAAGAGGTTCATCATCAAATTACACTGTAAAGGTGATATATGCAACCGGTAAAATTATTTCAGAAAATTAATTATTTTTAATTATAATTAATAAGATACGAGGTTTATATAGGTATGGAAGGAGATTTCTGCTAATGAAATTGAATAATAAAGGTTTATCACTTGTTGAACTGCTGGTTGCATTAGCAGTGAGTCTCATAGTAATATCTGCGGTGGTCGCCTTAATAGGTAATGGCGTTAATTCAAGCAGAAAGCAGGTTAATCAGGCACAGGTTCAGGAAGAAGCAAATATTACAATGAATAATATATCTGATTCTGTTATGGAGGCATCAGATCTTAAGATAAGCACATCCGGTACAGGGGATAAGAATACTATTCTTTTAAGAGTGGATTCGAGTACAGGTGAATACAAAGAATACGTGTTTAACGAAAGTAAACATGAGCTTTATATTAATACGCAGGCGACAGAAGCTGATCCTAATGACAGTGCAGTTCAAAACAATCTGTTATGTTCAAATGTGACATCATTTAAAGTACAGATAATGAGTACAAGTCTTGAGACTGAAGGTGATAATCTTAATACAGTTATTAAAAAGATTAAAAATCCAATACAGTTAAAGGTTTCAATAACATTGGAAAAATCAGGATTTAAGCGTGATATTTCCAGAGTTACAGGCTTACGAAACAGTCTGGATGAAATTGGTTTAAAGAAGCAAGGTGATATAAGCTACACTGGTATCAATAAACAGGATGAAGCTGATTATCTTAATAATCTCGATGTTATAGCAAAGTGAGGTCTACCAAATGTCTATATTTAAGAAAAAAGAAGATAAAAAAAGCAATACAAAAAAAACATATATGGGATATGCACCTAAAATGCGCAAAGTAAGGTTTGGACGCAAAGGAATTATTGGAGTTTGTGCAGCGGCAATTCTTATATGTGCGGTATCGGTTACAGCATTTGTTATAAACAGAAAATCAAAGGTGTATGCGGTTGACAGGGAGATTTCCGCTGATGGATATATACATATACTGGAAATAGTTCCAGACTATTCATATGATGAAATGTCTCTTTCAGTAAATGACCCGGATGGACTTATTTCATGGGAAAAGTTTATTGCAACATGTCCTACAGGACAAAATAACAGGGACAAAATAATTGAATTTATTAATAATGACCTTAAAAGATATATTGAAGCACAAAGATCTACTCTCGATTATAAAGCACCTTATATATGGTGCTATAATCCTGACAGTGGTAAATTCTACAGCAGGGAAAATGGACTTATATATGATAATCTTGTGGGAGATCTTGATAATCTTGGATATGATCTTAAAAAGATTAAGATTGGACTTTTTAATGAAGACGGAACCCCTGTAGAAGCAGGTAAAAGTGTTAAGAATCATTTCGGATACCAGGTATTTGGAACCAATGATGAACAGGTGCAGTACGATGAAGACGGTAATGTTAAAATGAAGCTTGTTGTAAAGCTTGCAGGAGATGTGACTGAAAATGATATAGATGATGCCGATATGGTATATCTTACAGGTAGTTCACATGCAGGTATTTCAGTGGATACTTACAGCAGCATTTATAACAGAATCTATCCGGACAAAAAAATGGATTCGGGTTCTGCTGCCAACTGGAATTCGGGACAGAAAAGTGACCTTAAAGCAGAAACAGCATTTTATCTGTATAAGGAATATACTGTAGGAAAGATTGTATTATATAATTCTGCTGATATTAATGGTGGAGAAAATAATGTACAGCGTGTGTGTTCGCTTTTTACATCAATAGATCCGGAAACATTCATCAGGGAATGGGCAGATAAAAAGAATGATGATGGAAGCTATAGTGGAACTAGAGGAAAAGTTACATTTGAAATGAATGATAACAAAAAATATGAACTGATAAATATTGTCTATACAGACAACTATGGACAGGAACAAAGGATGCAGTTTGGTTCTTTAATGTTTGCATATGATAATACACTTGATCAGGATCAAAAGAACAAGTATCCATATTATAGCTGGCCGGATAGCGGACAGTTTGTATCCCCGAACTGTTATGTATTTAACTCGGATACTTCAACTACCAGAAATTTTTCAAATGAGGTTGTAAAGGGCGAAGATTATAAGGATGGATTATATAAAGGTACATCATTTACAGAGGCACGTAAGTATAATGGCCTTTCTGAAGACCAGGCCATGAGTCCTAAACAGGTAGTACGTTACCTGTTTGGCGGTATTTTGAAAAATTCAACTGACGTAAAAGTACTCGAAATAGAGCCATGCCGTGATTTTAAGTATTATTATGATCCAAATGGCAGTCAGGAAGATAAGGAAAAGGCTTTATACAATATAAGGACATTTGCTAACTATTATAAGTTCTCGATATATACAAAGCTTACTACTACACAGTCTTATGAGAATTATATAAATAACAGCAGTAATAAGAGGATTACTTTTGACTGTGTTACATCAGCACAGTTCAATGGCATGAATGATGATTTGATTGCAAAGTATGATCTTATTGTTGTGGGTTCTTCTGATGGCCTTTTAAATAAAGATGATAATGGCAGGACGATTTATAATGATACAAACCTCGATGGATATGTATATCTTGCATATGGTGATCTTATAAAGACATCAACGGCACTTACGGGCTATTTTGCAGATGATTATGTCTGTGCGGATAATCTTCAGCTTGGTACAGGAATAAGCAAAAATCAAAATGATGGATTTGCATCGACAACAAATCTTGGCATTGATAATACTAAAATATTCAGTAAGAATAACACCAACAATGTCGGACAGTCAGTATGGAATCCGGGAGCATTTTCTGTATTGTCGGGGCTTAATGGCGATTATTTTGTACTCAGGGATGTAAGCAGTAAAGTAAACTCAATAAGAAATGCTTCGGATTACTATAACGAACCACTTGGAAATGCACGTTTTTCAGATAATGATATTACTGCAAAGCAACAGGCTAAGCTTCAGGAATTTATAGATGCACGAAAACCTGTTTTATTTGATGAAGGCGTTTCACCGT
Source organism: uncultured Lachnospiraceae bacterium (assembly GCA_934330725.1). Classification (GTDB taxonomy): domain Bacteria; phylum Bacillota; class Clostridia; order Lachnospirales; family Lachnospiraceae; genus Lachnospira. The sequence continues at coordinate 177,426 of CAKRGM010000001.1, forward strand.
GTAAACCGGATGGTGAGTGTCTGGTTTATCCTACGGCACATCTTAAATCATATGTATTAGGTAACACTGCGAATGAATATGCAGTAAATGAAACAAAGGCAAAGGCTGGCGCTCTTAAGTCAATGGAACTGAACCGGATTGTTATCAATTCATGCAGTGCTACTTATAATGACGGACAGGGAGTAAAACAGGTACCTGAATGCAGATACGTAGATACTTCAGATTCACAGAAGGGTAATCTTATTGACAGCAGCTGTATAATAAAAAATGTCAATGCGCTTAATTATAATATTAATTTCACATCATTGCCAGGACATACATATACGGTAAAAATGCTGGTTGATAAGAATGCTGATGGACTTTATTCAGAAGATGACAGGTCTGATGATACAAATGAGGTATATTATAATCAGACAATAGCAGGTTCAAATGATGCTAATACAGTATATAGTTTTGAAACACCGCTGCCAGAAGGGTATAATGGTCTTCTTTCATGGCGTATAGTTATCACTGATAATGAGACAAAGGCAAGACAGATAACTGACGGCTGTTTTGCAATAACAGGTGAGACTAAAGAGGTAAATGTACTCCAGATATTGCCGGATGACAAGGCCAACAGCACACTTGATATGGAAAACAACCAAAAGTTCCGTACACTTCTTAAACAGGCTACGGATGCAATTAATTATAATGTTAGTATAAAAACAATGACTGCCGGTGAATTTGAAAAAGAATTTGAAAAGGATCCATATAAGCTGAATATAGATTATGATAATGATAATAACTATCTTAAGGTACACAATTATTCAATGCTTGTAATCGGATTTGGCGATTTGTATGGTGGCGATGATATTTCAAATGATAACGGTGCTGTTGATTGTATTTCTGATTATATTGACCATGGTAAGGCAGTGTTATTTGCCCATGATACATTGACATATGCAAATGGTGTAAATAACGGTTTATTATCAGACGGCAACAGCGTATATAAACTGAATAACCGTAACGAAAGAGGAAATCTGTGGGCCAGTGATCTTACAAGCCATTTAAGAAGCAAATTTGCAATGGACAGATATGATATAACACAGCTTACGAACAAGAATGTTCCAAAAGATATAGGTGGAAATGATGTAAAGGAAATTCAGGGACTCAATAATTATGCATTATACAGATATGCAGAAAATAAGAATTTCAGAACAACGAGAGCTGATGGCGTATATACGTTGCCAATGTATAATACATTTGCAGCATACTACAGTACAAATAATCTTCTGACAGCTGATTCAGTTGAAAGTATTAATGAAGGACAGGTAACAAGGTTCCCTTATAAAATAACAGATCAGAATGGAAAGCTTAACGTTTCGAATACACATGGACAATACTATCAGCTTGATATGGAAGATCCTGATCTTGTAGTATGGTATACACTTTCAGGTGATAAGGGTACATATTATGGTGACAGTGCAGGGGATGCAGGTAATAATTATTATATTTATTCAAAGAAAAATATTACTTATACAGGTGCCGGACATTCATCAATGGATAATGAAGATGCTGAACTTAAGCTGTATGTAAATACTATAATAAAGACAGCGATGGCAGGTGATTTTGTGCCTGAGGTAAAAGTTACTAATGGTTATTCTACAAGTGACAAGAACACTTATGTGATACATCCGCTTATGGGAGAAGAAAATCTTGAAGTTAAGTATGTTGCTACAGACAAAGATATGATTGATAATATAGGTAAATTTGTCAAGGGTGGCATTTACTGGATAGATGACAGCGACCCAAGAAGTGTACGTCAGGTATGCCTTGAGACTTTCAGTGCCGATAACCCGGTTATAAATGCACAGGAGAGGACATATACAATACCTGAAGGTTCTGAATGCTACAATTATTATATGAAAAATAATAAGCTTAAACTTAAAATAATAGTATATGATTATCACGATGAAAGCGGAAGCTGTATGGCAGAACTCGTACCAAGGACTTTATATGATCTTGAGTAAATAATATTAATATACTGATAAAAAACTAAAGCGGTGCATTAAAGCATTGCTTTAGTTTTTTTGTATGGGAATTTTGTGTATTTTTATCATGTAGGCAAAAATAAAAGTGACATTTCAAAAAAAATAGTGTAAAATGTATTTTTGTATAAGTATAAATGTAGGAGCAACGTCAATTATGGAAAATTACAGAGAATTGATAAAGGATAAAAAACGTATTGTTATTAAAATAGGATCATCGTCATTGATGCATCCGAATACAGAGAAGCTTGATCTTATGAAGATTGAAAAACTTGTAAGAATTCTCGTTGATATAAAGAATTCCGGAAAGGATGCCATTCTTGTATCTTCAGGGGCAATTGCGGTAGGAAGAAACACAATCGGACTGCATGAAAGACCGGATGAACTGCCGGTTAAGCAGGCATGTGCAGCAATCGGACAGGCTAAGCTTATGATGATATATCAGAAAATATTTGCAGAATACAATACAGTTGCAGCTCAGGTATTGCTGACAAAGAATACAATTTTAAATGATGTCAGTAGAACAAATGCTATGAATACATTTAATGAATTATGTGAAATTGGGGCAGTTACTATAGTAAATGAAAATGATACTGTTTCAACAGATGAAATTGAGCAGGTGCAGACATTTGGTGATAACGACAGACTGTCTGCAATTGTAGCTTCTATTACGGGGGCTGACCTTCTTATTCTGTTGTCAGATATTGATGGTCTGTATACAGACGATCCGCACACAAATCCTGACGCAGAATTTATAAGTCTGGTTGAAACAATTGATGATAAATTAATGAATATGGGTAAAGCGACATCAGGTAGTAATGTTGGAACAGGGGGAATGGCAGCTAAGATTGTGGCAGCCAGAATCGCTACAAATTCAGGCGCAGATATGGTTATTACAAACGGAAATGATATAAATAATCTGCGTAGTGTTCTTAATGGTGAGAATATCGGAACTCTGTTTTTGAAGCATGAAGCTAAAGACTTTGATTTGTGTAAACTGATATAATACAGTTATCTGTTTTTTTGACGTAACAGACAGCTGTAATGTCGGTTGGCCTGGAGGCGCTAATGGATATTAAACTAGTCAAGAATTTTGAAGAAGGAGAATACATTTCGGTCAATGAACAGCTGTTATTGCAGATCATAGACGACGATTATTCACTTGGAAAGTTTGGCGGCAAGAAAATGTTTATGCTGAACCCTACAACAAACGAAAAATATGAGATTCTGCCGGATATAAAGAAATATGATATATTTGAAATCAGCTATGCTTCGTTAAGCCATGACTATATTGTATTTACTACGGCAGACAAGGTTGATTCAGATAAGATAAATGTATGCTTTTACCAGTATTCAATTAATGACGATAATGCAGTATTTATGTATGAAATAACTGAGAATTTAAATGATCTTGGAAGCTGTCTTAATTATAAGGTGTTTGTTTTAGATAACAATTACACTATATTTGAGAAGATTTTTTTCCATTTTGATACGGACAAGTCGCTTATTGGAAGTGGCGAAGCATACGATTATGAGGTCGTGTTAAAGGACATAAGCCGTGAAAAGCAGCAGGTTATCAGTAACTCTGTTATTGCAAGATCAGGGATTAACAGCATTTTTCCACTTGGCGGTAACACATGTGCGATAAAAATTGGCGAAAGTACCATAAAGGAAATGATGCTTGAGTCGGTAAGCCTTGATTCAAAGAATGATGAGCTTGTGGGAATAGTGAATGTTAACCAGTTCATTTCTGAACTGGCACTTGATCTTGAAAATCCATATATTGAGATTCTTGATGAATCTGATGAAAATGTGACATTCCCGTATATCAGACAATACGATGATGATATTGTTTATTCAAAGGTAAATGTTGAAAAGAAAATTGAAGAGGTTGTAATATATAACAACAATACGAAGGTGAAGAAAGTCAGACTTAATAATAATATAGAAAGACTTTCAGATCTTAAGCATACGTATATTATAAGTGATACACCGTATGTCATAAGTAATTCAGATAAATATACAAAACTGGTTAATCTTAATACACAGAAGACAGAAGTGAAATTAAATGCAGACATACGAATAAGGTATATAAAGAATGACCTGATAATTGCACAAAAACATGTGAAAAAGGGCCTTCTGTTTAAAAATGAAAGCGACAGCATACAGGTATTTCGTTATCCGGATATGGATAATCCCATTTTTAATACAAGGGCAAAATATAAATATTGTGTCACACATTTTGACGATTTGCTTATATTTACGAATTAATATGGAAAGATGGAAGCTTGAAGCTGGAAGGAGTTCATAAATGGTAACGCAGAAAACTATTGACAGAATAAATGAATTATATCGTAAGTCACAGGCCGAGGGACTTACAACTGCTGAGGCAGAGGAACAGAAAAAACTTAGAAAAGAATATATTGAAGCATTTAAAAAGAATCTTCGTGGTACACTTGAAACAATAAAGATTCAGAATCCGGACGGAAGCATTATTGATGTTAAAAAACGTCATGATGAGAAAATAAAAAAAGAAAAACAGGAAGAGCTTGAAGCTGCATTGGAGAACGGAAATTAATGGATAAAAAAAATGCCAGAGAGCGTATGAGACTGGAAAGACGAAAACTTTCAAGAACACAGATTGAAACATACAGCAGACAGATTGAAGAAAAGTTATTAAGTCTGTCTGAGTTTAAAAAAAATAATAATATATTTTCCTATGTAAGCTATAATAATGAGGTTGATACATATGGAATTATCAGTAAGTGTTTTCAGATGAATAAAGGTGTATTCGTGCCCAAAGTTTATGGAAAAGAAATGAAGTTTCATAAAATCACGTCATTAAATGAATTAAAGAAAGGAAGCTTTAATATACCGGAACCTGATAATGATATGGTAACGCATGAAAAAGAAGGGCTTATTATTATGCCGGGTCTGGCATTTGATAGGGCGTTCTCACGTGTCGGGTATGGCGGCGGTTATTATGACAAATATCTGCACAAATACATAGAACTTATAAAAGTAGCAGTATGTTTCGATTTTCAGATTCTTGATGAGGATATTATTGAATCGGAACCACTTGATTTAAAGCCTGATATGATTGTAACAGAAAAGAGAATTTTAAAAAGAACGAACATTTTATAGTTAAAAACATAAATATATTCAAGCATGGAAAGGATGAAAATTAATAATATGGATTCATTGATTGATATTGGAAAGAAAGCAAAAAAGGCTTCTAGATATATGGCAAAGCTTGATATTACAACAAGAAATAATGTACTTAATGCTGTAGCACAGGCACTTAGGACTAATAAGGATTATATTGAAAAAGCTAATGAGACAGATTCAAAGAATGCACATGAGGCAGGAATGAAGCCTGCACTTATTGACAGATTAAAGCTTACTGATGCAAGGATAGATGGTATGGCTGAAGGACTTGAAAAGCTTGTTATGCTCGATGATCCAGTTGGCAGTATAACAAATATGAAAAGAACTCCAAATGGACTTATGATTGGATATAAAAAGGTTCCGCTTGGAGTTATTGCAATAATTTATGAAGCACGTCCTAATGTGACAGCAGATGCTTTCGGGCTTACGTTTAAGTCAGGCAATGCGGTTATTCTGCGTGGCGGTAGTGATGCAATCAATTCTAATAAGGCCATTGTCAAAGTGATAAAAGATTCACTTTCTGCATCGGGTATTGATTCTGATGTTATTGAGCTTATTGAGGATACTGACAGGGCGCTTGTAACGGAACTGCTTCATATGAATAAATATGTTGATGTTATTATTCCAAGAGGTGGTGCAGGACTTATTAAGCATGTTGTAAATAACAGTTCAGTTCCTGTTATTGAAACCGGAACGGGTAACTGCCATATTTATGTTGACGAGTATGCAAATACAGATATGGCATGTGACATTATTTATAATGCAAAAACACAGCGTATTGGTGTATGTAATGCATGTGAGTCACTTGTGGTAAATAAAAAGATAGCATCTGAATTTATACCAATGGTGGTTGACAGACTTAAGGAAAAGAATGTTGAGGTACGTGGTGATGAGCTTGCTGTAAGAATTGATAACAGAATTGTACCTGCGACAGAAGAAGACTGGGGAAAGGAATACCTCGACTATATTATTTCACTTAAGACAGTTGATACCATTGATGAGGCAATTGAACATATTAATAAATATAATACAGGACATTCTGAGGCTATAATTACCGATAATTATAATAATGCAAATAAGTTTCTTGATGAAATAGATGCTGCCTGTGTTTATGTAAATGCTTCAACACGATTTACGGATGGTTTTGAATTTGGATTTGGTGCTGAAATTGGAATCAGTACACAGAAAATTCATGCAAGAGGACCAATGGGACTTGATGCACTTACAACGGGTAAGTATGTAATACTTGGCAACGGACAGGTGAGAGAATAATGTTTGCTTTGAAAGGAATATTTGAGTAATAATGAGTGGTACAAACGGATTAGTTGAAAATGATTTACAATCAGTTGATAATATAAATGGTATGGTTTCCGAAGAAGAAAGACAGCTTTATTACATTGAAAAATGCCGCGAGCATGTAAATGAAGTATCTGAAAAGCTCGGCAGAAAGCTGACATGCTGTACACAGACATTTGGCTGTCAGATGAATGCAAGAGATTCAGAAAAGCTGCTTGGAATTCTTACTAAGATTGGTTACGAACCGGTTGAAACGGAAGAGGCCGATATTGTACTTTACAATACATGTACGGTCAGGGAAAATGCCAATAAACGTGTTTACGGGAGACTTGGACATTTAAATGGAATTAAAAAGAAAAATCCACATATGATTATTGCATTGTGCGGATGTATGATGCAGGAGCCGGATGTGGTTGAAAAAATCAGGAAGTCGTATCGTTTTGTAGATATTGTGTTTGGAACATTTAATGTATTTAAACTGGCAGAGCTGCTTTTTACAAGATGGAGTACAGACAGTCAGATTATTGATATATGGGATAAGACAAAGGAGATAGTTGAAGAACTTCCGACACAGAGAAAATATCCTTTCAAATCAGGTGTAAATATAATGTATGGATGTAATAATTTCTGTACTTACTGCATTGTTCCTTATGTAAGAGGAAGAGAAAAGAGCAGGGAACCAAAGGAAATTATAAGAGAAGTGGAAAGACTTGTAGCTGACGGCGTAAAAGAAGTAATGCTTCTTGGACAGAATGTTAATTCTTACGGAAAAACTCTTGAACAGCCTGTATCTTTTGCAGAGCTTCTTACCGAGGTTGAGAAGGTTGAGGGACTTGAAAGAATAAGATTTATGACACCTCATCCAAAGGATCTTTCGGATGATCTTATCGAGGTTATGAGTAAGTCAAAGAAGATATGTAATCATATCCATCTGCCATTGCAGTCAGGCAGCAGCCGTCTTTTAAAGCTTATGAACAGACGTTATACAAAGGAACATTATCTTGAACTTGTGGACAAGATAAGAAATAAAATGCCGGATGTTTCTCTTACGACAGATATCATTGTTGGTTTTCCGGGTGAAACCGAGGAGGACTTCGAGGATACGCTTGATGTTGTAAGAAAAGCAAAGTATGACAGCGCATATACATTTATTTATTCAAAAAGGACCGGAACGCCTGCTGCCAGAATGCCGGATCAGGTGCCTGAAGATGTTGTGAAGGAGCGCTTTAACAGACTTCTTGAGACAGTTGGAGAGGTTTCTCATAAGATAAGCGCAAGATATGAAAAGACTGTACAGAAAGCGCTTGTTGAAGATATTGATTCACATGCAAAAGGATACGTAACAGGACGACTGACTAATAATATGCTTGTACATTTTGAAGGAGGAGCTGAACTTATTGGACAGATAGTTGAGGTTTATCTTGATGAATGCAAAGGATTTTATTATATGGGAAGATTGAATTAGAACTACCATACGCCTGTACAATTCAGATGGAGGGCAGTTCATTTGAATCATACAAAAATCATACTTAGATTATACTAAAATTAAATTAAAAGCAGATGGAGGAAAAAATGGCACAATATTCACCAATGATGCAGCATTATCTTAAAACAAAAGAAGAATATAAAGACTGTATTTTATTTTACAGGCTGGGAGATTTCTATGAAATGTTTTTTGATGATGCTGTAAAAGTGTCAAAGGAATTAGAACTTACATTAACCGGAAAGGATTGTGGACAGGAAGAACGTGCTCCTATGTGCGGAATTCCATTCCATGCTTCTGAAAGTTATATAAACAGGCTGGTTTCAAAGGGATATAAGGTTGCAATATGTGAACAGATGGAAGACCCGAAGCTTGCAAAGGGTATAGTAAAGCGCGAGGTAATACGTGTTGTTACACCGGGAACAAATCTTAATACCCAGGCTCTGGATGAGTCAAAGAATAATTATCTTATGAGCATAGTATATCTGGGAGATGGGATAGGCGTTTCAATAGTTGATTTCTCAACAGGAGATTATTTTGTAACAGAACTAAAAAATGGAAGTGAACTTATAGATGAAATAAATAAGTTTGTTCCTTCTGAAATAATCACAAATGAATATTTCGCTATGAGCGGTATTGATTTATCAGCTGTTAATGATAAGCTTGGCATTGCAATGTCAACTCTTGACAGCTGGTATTTTGATGATGAGACATGTACGCATAAGCTGCTTGAACATTTCAAGCTTACATCTCTTGACGGACTTGGACTTAAGGATTATTCAGTTGGAATTATTGCAGCGGGGGCACTGCTTTCATATCTTTATGAGACACAGAAGAATTCCCTTGCACATATAACAACAATAACACCATATACAACTGGGAAATATATGCTTATTGACAGTTCGTCAAGAAGAAATCTGGAACTTGTTGAAACTTTAAGGGAAAAGCAGAAACGTGGTTCACTTCTGTGGGTGCTTGATAAGACCAAAACAGCGATGGGTGCAAGAGCACTTCGTTCTATGATTGAACAGCCGCTTATTGACAGGGATGAGATTTTAAACCGACAGGAACTGATTCAGGAGTTTAATGATAATTCAATTGACAGGGAAGAAATACGTGAATATTTAAATCCTGTTTATGATCTTGAAAGGCTTATGACTAAAATAAGCTGTAAATCTGCCAATCCAAGGGATCTTATTGCTTTTAAAAATTCGCTTGAGATGCTGCCGTATATTAAAAATATTATTGGACATTTTAAAAGCAGTCTGTGTGTTGATTCATTAAAAGACATGGATGATTTAAATGATATTTACCAGCTTATAGAAAGCTCGATTATTGATGACCCGCCAATAACAATGCGTGAAGGCGGAATTATAAAAGAGGGATATTCAAAGGAAGCTGATGAATTAAAAAAGGCAAAGACAGAAGGCAAGGACTGGCTTGCACAGCTTGAGGCACGGGAACGTGAAAATACCGGTATAAAGAATTTAAAGGTTAAATTTAATAAAGTATTTGGATATTATCTTGAGGTAACTAATTCATTTAAAAGTCTGGTGCCTGACAGCTGGGTAAGAAAACAGACTCTTACAAATGCAGAGCGTTATACAACAGATGAGTTAAAGAAACTTGAGGATATTATTCTTGGAGCGGAGGATAAGCTTTATACGCTGGAATATGACCTGTTTGCACAAATTCGAGAGAGCATTGCATCGCAGGTCATAAGGATACAGTCAACAGCAAAAGCTATTGCACGGATTGATGTTTTTGCAGCATTGTCGGTTGTTGCACAGCAGAATAATTATGTGCGTCCTAAAATCAATAATAAGGGTATTATTGATATAAAGAACGGACGTCATCCGGTTGTAGAAAAGATGATAGATAATGATATGTTTGTTTCAAATGATACATACCTTGATAATAATTCCAACAGAGTTTCAATAATAACAGGGCCTAATATGGCAGGTAAATCGACATATATGAGACAGAGTGCATTAATTGTGCTTATGGCACAAATCGGGTCATTTGTTCCTGCTGCATCAGCTGATATTGGCCTTGTTGACAGAATATTTACCAGAGTTGGAGCTTCAGATGACCTGGCATCGGGACAGTCAACATTCATGGTTGAAATGACAGAAGTAGCAAATATATTAAGAAATGCCACAGCCAAAAGTCTTTTGATTCTTGATGAGATTGGACGCGGTACAAGTACATTTGACGGGTTGAGTATTGCCTGGGCGGTAGTTGAGTATATTGCAAACACTAAGATTCTTGGGGCAAAGACACTCTTTGCAACACATTATCATGAACTTACTGAACTTGAAGGGACACTTGCCGGTGTTAATAATTACTGTATTGCTGTAAAAGAATGTGGCGATGATATTGTATTTTTGAGAAAAATTATTAAAGGCGGCGCCGATAAGAGTTATGGTATTCAGGTTGCAAAACTGGCGGGAGTACCGGATGCAGTAATTGAGCGTGCAAAACAGCTTGTTAAGGATTTAAGTGATGCTGATATATCGCAGAAAGCGAAAGATATTGCACAGTACTCAAAGAAGCGGGAAAAATTAAATGATGAGTATAAAAAGGTCGATGAGCTCGAAGTAAGACAGATGACACTTTTTGATACAGTTAAAAATGATGATATAATTACTGATATTAAAGAACTTGATATAAGTAATATGACACCTATAGATGCCCTTAATGTTCTTTATAAGCTGCAGGGTAAAATAAAGAACCGCTGGTAGTGGCAGGAATGGAGGTTAGTATGCCGATTCATGTACTTGATAAAAATACAATTGATAAAATTGCAGCAGGAGAAGTTGTTGAACGTCCATCCTCAGTTGTAAAGGAACTTGTGGAGAATGCAATTGATGCCGGGTCAACGGCAATTACTATTGAAATCAAGGATGGAGGAATTTCATTTATAAGAATAACGGATAATGGATGTGGAATAGAAAAAAATGAGATACCACTTGCATTCTTAAGACATTCTACAAGTAAGATACAGTCAATTGAAGATCTTGTAAGTGTATCGAGTCTTGGATTCAGGGGTGAAGCGCTTTCGAGTATTGCGGCTGTTGCACAGGTTGAACTTATTACGAAGACTTTTGACAGTCTTACAGGAAACAGGTACGTTATTGAAGGTGGCAGTGAAGTGAGCCTTGAGGAAGTAGGGGCTCCTGATGGTACAACATTTATAATCCGTAATCTTTTTTATAATACACCGGTAAGACGTAAGTTTTTAAAGTCAGCTGCAACAGAGGCAGGATATATAAGTTCACTCATAGATCATCTGGCATTATCACATCCTGATATTTCGTTCAGATTCATTAATAATAACCAGAACAGACTCCATACATCGGGAAACATGTCGTTAAAAGATATTATTTACAGTGTGTATGGACGTGATATTACAAATAATCTGATTGAGATAAATGATGCAACGCAGGACATTAAAATGACGGGATTTATTGGTAAACCTGCAGTATGCCGTGGCAACAGGGCATTTGAAAATTACTACATAAATGGTAGGTATATAAAAAGTAAAATTATTACAAGTGCTATTGAAGAGGCATATAAAGGGTTTATTATGCTTCATAACTATCCGTTTACGGCTATTCATTTTGAGGTCAATCCACAGATACTTGATGTTAATGTTCATCCTACAAAAATGGAATTAAGGTTTTCAAAAAACGAATTTGTGAGAAGTTTTGTGATGAATTCACTGCGTAGTTCCATAAGAAATATTGATCTTATACCGGAAGTGAGCATTGACGACAGAAAATATAATGTGAATGTTGCAAATAATGTAAATGCAGAAAACAGTAAAAAAGGTGAAAATAATACAGGTGTAAGACAGGAAGACAATAAGTATAAAAATTATAAAGCTCCGTCATTAAAACATTTGCCTGCATTTTCTGATGTTAATACTGACATTGCTTCACATATGGCAACTTCGGTTAAAAATCCTTATGAAGACGGAAAATATAAATCAGGGCAATATAAAGCCGACCATTATAAAACCGGACATTTGGAAAAGTCAGATATAACGCAGGGACAGGAAACACATACAAAGGATGCTTCTGACAGGATAGAAAGCGACAGGCTTCCAGAACCGTTTGAAATAAAAAGATCAGATGAAATGGTTAAAACAGACGATGTTATTGCTGAGGAAAATAAGGCAACAGATTATGGTGCAGTCCCGGCTGGGGTGAAGAATACCAAAGCTCAGCAGCTTTCGTTGTTTGGTGATGATGAAGGGCACATCAGGGAAAACAAACATTACAGAATAATAGGACAGCTTTTTGAAACATACTGGCTTATAGAATTTGATGATAAATTTTATATGATGGACCAGCATGCTGCACATGAAAAAATTATGTATGAAAGGCTTATGGGGGATTTCCATAATAAGAGGATAGATACACAAATGCTTATGCCACCTGTCATCTTAAGCCTTTCAATGCGTGAAGAAGAAGTGCTTAAGAATAATATGGAGGCATTTACAGGTCTTGGATATGAGATAGAGAATTTTGGCGGGAATGAATATAAAGTGACAGGTGTACCTGCAAATCTGTATTCGCTTGATTATAAGCAGATGCTTATTGATCTTATTGATGAACTTGCAGATGACAGTTATTCAGGGAGCCTTGAAATTATCACGCAAAAAATTGCTTCCATGTCATGTAAGGCAGCTGTAAAGGGTAATAACAGACTTTCATTTGAAGAAGCAGAAGAACTTATGAAGGAACTTATGCAGGCGGAAAATCCATATAACTGTCCTCATGGAAGACCAACACTTATCATGATGACTAAATATGAAATTGAAAAGAAATTTAAAAGAATTGTTTAGATTATATTGTGCTATATAAGCATACTTAAAGGAATATAAAAAATATCAGAGAGAATGGTGATTGTTTGGATAAAGAGAATAAGAAGATAATCATACTTACCGGTCCTACAGCAGTCGGAAAAACCGATTTGTCAATCCAGCTTGCAAAAGCGGTGAACGCTAAGATAATAAGTGCGGATTCCATGCAGGTATATAAATATATGGATATTGGTACTGCAAAAGTTACAAAGGAAGAAATGCAGGGAGTTAAACATTTTCTGATTGATGAGCTTGATCCGAAAGATGACTTTAATGTTGTGAAGTTTAAGCAGATGGCCGAAAATGCCATGAATGAAATCTATGAATGTGGCAGCATACCGCTTGTTGTGGGTGGAACAGGATTTTATATTCAGGCTCTTTTATATGATGTGGATTTTGTTGAGGAAGATGATAAAGATAATAAGCTCCGGGACGAGTATTACAAAATTGCAGAGGAAAAAGGAAATCATTATCTTCATGAAATGTTAAAAGCAGTTGATCCTGAAGCTGCCCGTATTGCACATGAAAATAATGTTAAGCGCGTTGCAAGAGCATTAGAATTCTGTACAAAAACAGGAAAGCTTTTTTCACAGCATAACAGCACACAGAGAGAAAAAACTTCACCGTATGACTTTGTTTATTTTGTATTAAATGATGACAGACAGAAGCTGTATGAAAGAATAGACAGGCGTGTGGATATGATGTTTGATGCCGGTCTTGTTGATGAAGTCAGACATCTTAAGGATGCCGGATATGGTAAAGAACTTGTTTCAATGCAGGGAATCGGATACAAAGAAGTATTTGACTATCTTGATGGAATATATGATTATGACCGGTTAAGGTATCTTATAAAAAGAGATACGAGACATTTTGCCAAAAGGCAGCTTACGTGGTTTAAACGTGAAAAGGACGTTATCTGGATGAATTATGATGAATATGGAAGCTCAAAAGAAAAAATGCTTGATGGGATGCTTAAGATATTAAGAGAAAGGAAAATAATATAAAATGGCTTTTGATATAAAAGATGAAGAAAAAGATGGAATAAAAGACGAAATTAAAGATGCATACTGCAGCCGTCTCGGAATAAGCAGTGAGGTTTATGATTATACTGAAAATATACTAAAGGATTTAGAGGAAAGATTTAAGCAGATAGATAAAAATGCAGAATATAACCAGCTTAAGGTCCTTGGTGCAATGAGGAAGAATAAAGTGGCTGAAATGCATTTATCAGGAACAACAGGATATGGCTACAATGATGATGGAAGGGATACACTTGAAAAGGTATATGCTGATATATTTAAAACAGAGGATGCACTTGTAAGACCACAGATTATCTGTGGAACACATGCGTTAAATATAGCTCTTTCGTCTAACTTAAGGCCTGGAGATGAACTGTTATCTCCGGTTGGAAAACCATATGATACTATGGATGAAATCATTGGTATACGTCCGTCAAAAGGAAGTCTTAAGGAATATGGTGTAACTTACAGACAGGTAGATTTACTGCCTGATGGAAGCTTTGATTATGATAATATTAAAAAGGCGGTAAATGAGAAAACTAAGCTTGTTACAATTCAACGTTCTAAAGGCTATGCTTCAAGACCTACGCTTTCAGTAAAAAGAATTGGCGAACTTATTGCGTTTATTAAAGATATCAAACCTGATGTTATATGTATGGTAGATAACTGCTATGGTGAATTTGTAGAACTCACTGAGCCGTCTGAGGTCGGTGCTGATATGATAGTAGGATCACTTATAAAAAATCCAGGTGGCGGACTTGCACCATGCGGTGGTTACATTGCAGGAACAAAGGAATGCGTTGAGCAGGCGGCATACAGATTATCATCCCCTGGACTTGGAAAAGAGGTTGGTGCTACTCTTGGCACAAACAGAGAGTTTTATCAGGGCCTGTTTCTTTCACCTACAGTAGTAGCCGGAGCGCTTAAGGGTGCAATTTTTGCCGCAAATGTTTATGAAAAACTTGGATTCAAGGTAATACCTGATGGAAAAGAAAGCAGACATGACATTATTCAGGCAGTTGAACTTGGAACACCTGAAGGACTTATTGCGTTCTGTAAAGGAATTCAGACAGCAGCTCCGGTAGACAGTTTTGTTACTCCTGAACCATGGGCAATGCCGGGATATGATTCGGACGTAATAATGGCAGCAGGTGCTTTTGTTCAGGGCTCTTCAATAGAATTAAGCGCTGATGGGCCACTGAAGCCGCCTTATTCTGCATATTTCCAGGGCGGCCTTACATGGTATCACGCTAAATACGGTATAATGATGAGTCTGCAGAAGATGTATGAGGCAGGTCTCGTTAAATTGTGATAATGAAGAATAATCATAAAACATTATCATATTACATTAAAAAATTGTATACATCGAAAGTTCTTTATGATATAATCTAGTTTGGCTTATTTGCAAGCAATAGACAGGGCTGATACAGCAGAAAAGGAGTAATATGAGTAATGTTTCTAAGTATAAGAATGGCTGGATGCTGTTTTTATTTATTCTGATTGGTATAGTGATTGGTGGATTGATATCAGAAGCTACATCAGGCATAGCCGGTCTTAGCTGGTTATCTTATGGGAAAAGCTTTGGTCTTGACAGCCCACTTATACTTAATCTCGGTGTACTTGTAATTACTTTTGCATTACAGATTAAGCTTACGGTTGCCAGCATTATTGGCGTAGTTGCGGCAATTATAATTTACAGATTTATTTAGATGGTTATGATATCCGTTTGTCCGGAAAGAGGGCAGTATGATGATTAATCAAAATAGTTGTATATGTATACAGGATTCGTATGGTCAGTTAAGGCCATATGAGAAGTGCCTTGAACATGGCAGTGAAAGCCTTACGGATGCAGAACTTCTGGGAGTTATCTTAAGAACAGGTACCAACGGTATGAATTCAATTGAACTTGCAGAGAATGTTTTTGAGGCTTGTGACAGTGAGAAAAGTCTTATAGGTCTTCTTGGGCTTTCAATTCCTGATCTTATTAAGATAAAAGGGATAGGAAAGGTCAAGGCTGTACAGATTAAATGTATCTGTGAACTGTCACGCAGAATTGCAAAGAAAACAGCATTCAAAAAAATAGATTTCTCGGATGCTGAGACAATTGCACAATATTATATGCAGGATTTAAGGCATCTGGCTAAAGAGCATATGATAATGGTTATGCTTGATACAAAGTGCAGGATGATACGGGATACTGTTATATCGGTTGGAACTGTGAATTCATCACTTGTTACGCCCCGGGAGATTTTTATTGAAGCTTTAAGACATGGGGCTGTTTCAATCATACTTTTACACAATCATCCAAGTGGAGACTGCACGCCAAGCCATAATGACATTGCAGTTACACAACGGCTTAATGAAGCCGGAAAGCTTTTAGGAATTAATCTGCTTGATCATATAATAATTGGCGAAAACACATATACAAGCTTAAGAGAAAAAGATTTGATTTATTAGATGAAAGGAGCCTAAAAATATGGCACAGAATATTTACGGCGTTGACATTGGCACTAGCAATTTTAAAATGTGTTGCAAAGAAAAGGATAAAATATTAAACGAGAAAAACATTATTGCAATTGCAAATAAAAAAGATTTGCTTGCATTTGGCGATGAAGCATATGAAATGTATGAGAAGGCACCTGAGAATATAGAGGTATCATTTCCGGTTAAGTTTGGTGTTATTGCAGATATAGAAAATATGCAGACACTTTTATACAGTTTTTTTAATAAGATAAATGAAGACAAAAAGTCAAGTGGAAATACAGATTTTTATATTGCAGTACCAACTGATGTTACAGAAGTTGAAAAAAGAGCATTTTATGAACTTGTAGCAAATTCAAAAGTACGTGCAAAGAATATCTATATTGTTGACAAGCCGGTCGCTGATGCCATAGGTGCAGGTCTTGATGTAACCAAATCAAAGGGCATCATGATTGTAAATATCGGAGCTGAAACTACAGAAATATCAGTGCTTTCACTTGGTGGTATTGTAATCAGCAAGTCAGTTAAAATTGGCGGAAACAAGTTAGATGACAGCATAATAAGCATTATAAGAAAAGAATATAATCTTGTGATTGGAAGTAAGACAGCAGAAGGATTAAAGAAAGAATTAGGAAGTGCAATCCAGACAGAAGAAAAATTTGCACCTGGCTTCGGAAGAAATGTCTTATCAGGACTTCCTGTAAGTGTGGATATTTCATCAGATGTCATTTATTCTGCGATTGTTGATCCATTACATTCAATTATGGATTCTATAAAAGTTATTCTTGAAAGGACTCCGCCTGAACTTGCTGCAGATATCATTAAAAATGGTATTTATGTATCAGGAGGAACTTCAAGCATTAATAATCTTGAAAAATTCATTAAGCAGGAAACAAACCTTAATGTGAATATAGTAGATAATCCGTCTGAAAGCGTGGTACGCGGTCTGATGGGAGTTGTGAGTAATCTTGAATTTGCAAGTGTTGCATATACACCTCAGGATAGAAATTATAATTAATAATAAGGGATGATATAATGAAAAAGAAGTTATCTTCCATTTTGCAGCCTAAGAATGTCCTGATTGCGTTATCAGTGCTGTGTATTGCATTTATCGGATCAAGTTTTTTTACGGATAAGCTCACGGCACCATTGCGTAATGCAGTATCGACGGTTATTATACCATTACAAAAAGGGATGAATTATATTGGGCTCTGGACATCAGAAAAATATAATACATTACAGGAGATGAAGACTGTTCTTGAAGAAAATCAGCAGCTTAAGCAGCAGGTTAATGATCTGACAGAAGAAAATAATAAGCTAAAGCAGGATGGGTATGAATTAGACAGATTAAGAGGACTTTATGCTCTTGATCAGCAATATCAGAGCTATCCAAAAGTTGGAGCAAGGGTAATTGGATCAACAACTGATAACTGGTACAGTACATTTACAATAGATAAGGGAAGTAATGATGGTATTGAAGTAGACATGAATGTTATTGCCGATGGAGGACTTGTTGGTATTGTTACGGAAGTTGGCAGTAACTATTCAATTGTCAAGTCAATAATTGAAGATAACAGTTATGCAAGCTGTATGCTTATTTCAACGGGAGATTCATGCGCAGCAAAAGGAGATTTGAAATTACATGATTCAGGACTTCTCCATCTTGAATATTTAAAAAACGGAGTAGAAGTTCGTGATGGCGATAAGATTGTCACATCCAATATAAGCGATAAATACCTTGAGGGCATAGTTGTCGGATATGCTAAGGATGTAAAAATGGACTCTAATAACCTTACGCAGTCGGGTTATATTGTTCCGGCAGTTGATTTTAATCATTTACAGGAAGTACTTGTTATTACACAGAAAAAAGTAGTAAAACAGTAAAGCGTATGTAACGCTGGAAATGGAGATTAGTGTGAAACGAAAAGTTGGAGAATTGATTTTAATAATTTTTTTCTATCTGCTGCAGGTTACTTTTGGAAGAGCAATTGCCATTGCATCAATCACACCTAATTTTCTTATAATACTTCCGGTATTATTTGGCTTTCTTCATGGTAAGAATGAGGGAATGTTTGTAGGTTTTTTTGCTGGAATTATGTATGATTTATATTATACAAATATATTTGGTTTTTCGGCACTTGTTTTTGTTTATGTGGGTTATTTTGCAGGTGTATTTTATCAGAAATATGAAGAAAATGAAATACTTATTCCGTTAGCATTACTGCTTATCGGGGATTTTTCTTTTGGTTTTCTGGCATACGTTGGAAATTTTCTGTTACATAACAGGCTTGACGCAATGTTTTTTATTTCAAGATATATTATGCCAGAAGTTGTATACACACTTTTGGTTACTGTAATATTATATAAACCGATTGCTTTCCTGAATGTTAAATTAGAAAGCAAAAGCAAAAGGAGAATGAGTAACGGTGATTAGGGATATTTTCGATTATATTTTAAGTTTGTTAAAATCCAGGATAATGCCATTAGTGCTGTTTTTTATTTTAATGGCATCTGTTCTTATAAGCAGACTGTTCGGTCTTCAGATTGTAAATGGTAAGTCAAATGCAAGCAAGCTGAGCAGTTCAATTCAGATTACCACAGGTGTACCAGCAACAAGAGGAAGAATTTTTGACAGAAACGGTGTATTGCTTGCTTATAATGATCTTGCGTATGCAGTAAAAATAAGTGACAGTGGTACATATGAAAATAATGCTGTCAAGAATGAAAAACTTAACAATGCAATTGATAAAGTCTTGACAATCATTGATGAAAAAGGTGACAAATATTCTAATGAGTTTAAAATCACAATGGGGAGTAACGGACATTACCAGTTTAATGTGTCCGGAACCGCACTGCTTAGATTTTTAAGAGATACGTATGGCGCTGCAACATTAAGCGACCTTAAAGATGAACAAAAAAATGCAACTGCAGATACTGTAATCAAGTTTTTATGTGACAAGTATGGAATTGCAGATAATCAGTTTGGTACTGAACATCTTCTTGAAATACTTAATCTGCGTACTACAATGACAGCTAATTCATATAACAGATATTTGCAATTTACAATTGCAAATGAAGTTTCGGATCAGACTGTAGCTGCAATTCTGGAAAATTCAGATGAACTGGTAGGTATTACTGTCGAAGAACAATATATAAGAAGATATACTAACAGTACTTACTGTTCACAGATAATAGGTTATACAGGAACAGTGTCAGACAGCGAACTTGAAACATTAAAATCACAAAACAGTTCATATGAAGCAAACGATGTTGTTGGTAAGACCGGAATCGAACAGGCGCTTGAATCTGATCTTGCTGGTGTTAAAGGACAAAAGACAGTTTATGTTGATACAGTAGGAAGAGTTACTGAGGTTTTAAGTGAAACAGAGCCTAAAGCCGGTAATGATGTATACCTTTCTATTGATTCAAATTTACAGAAAGATATATATAATGCAATTGAAGACGAACTTATAAAAATACTCACTACCTATATTACCAGTGGCGATACAAGATATACCTACAGTTCATCAACAGGTGAAGTGGACAAGGTATATATTCCTATAAAGGATGTATATTTTGCACTTATGGATAATGGTCTTGTATCAATAGATAAGATTCCTTCAATGGATACGGATAATGCCCGCAGTATTTATAATGCGTTTTTGCAGAAAAAGCAGGAAACACTTAACTGGCTTCGTGGAGAACTTACAACAAATCCTACGAAATATGGAAGTCTTTCAGAAGAAAACCAGGTATATGTATGGTACGTATATCAGCTTTTAAAGGACAATGATATTCTTAAATCAGACAGCATTGATACAAATAATTCAGTGTATAAGGCATGGAATGAAAGTAATAGTGTAAGTCTTGAGGATTTATTAAAGCAGGCCATATCAGAAAACTGGATTGATATGTCCCAGCTTACACAACAGCAGTATACAAGTCTTGAAGAAACATATAATGCACTTATTGACTACGTTATGACAGCACTTGATACAGATACGGCGTTTTATAAAAAAATGTACAAGTATATGATTGAAAGCGGACAGTTATCCGGTCGTTCTGTATGTATGCTTTTATACGAGCAGGGAACACTTACAGATCAGGGTGAATATGACGGACTTAATTCAGGAAGAATTTCACCATATTCTTTTATGATAAATGCAATAACAAATAAGATAATAACACCGGGACAGCTTGCATTAAAGCCATGTTCTGGTTCATGTGTCATGACAGATCCGACAAACGGTAAGATTATCGCAATGGTGTCATATCCAAGTTATGATAACAACAGAATGTCCGGTTCAATTGATGCTGAATACTACAGACAGCTGAATGAAAATAATTCAAAACCATTGCTGAACTGGGCTACTCAGTCACAGACAGCACCTGGTTCTACATTTAAAATGTGCTCATCAATAGCAGGTCTTGACAGTGGCATCATATCTACCGGAACAACATTTTACTGTTCTGGTGCATTTACAGAAGTAACGCCAAGCCCTAAGTGCTGGAAGCACAGCGGTCATGGCTCTGAAAATGTTTCAACAGCCATAAGGGATTCGTGTAATGTTTATTTTTATACAGTTGGTTACAAGCTGGCATGTAGTAAAAATGGTTCATATGACAGTAATTATGGTACATCAATACTTCAGAAATATGCCGAAGATTTAGGACTTGCAACTAAAGCGGGAATTGAGATTGATGAAAAAACACCACATGCTTCAAATACCAATTCAATTGCATCGGCAATTGGACAGGGTAATCATCAGTACAGTCCGTTAAATCTTGCAAGATACTGTACAACTCTTGCTACTTCTGGTAAATGTTATAATCTTACATTAGTAGATAAGGTTACGGACCATGATGGCAATCTTATAAGAGAAAATCAGGCACAGGTAGTCAATACTTTACAGTTGAATGATTCGACATGGAATGCCGTACATTCAGGTATGCAGATGGCAGCATCTTCTTACACAGCTTTAAAAAAGGTTAAAATGCCGCTGGCTGCCAAATCAGGTACAGCTCAGGAAAAGAAAACAGAACCTGACCACTCACTGCTGATTACTTATGGACCATATAATGACCCTAAGGTTGCATGTTCGGTTGTTATTCCAAACGGATATACTTCAGCAACTTCAATGGAACTTACTGCAACAATTTATGATATTTATGACAGAGATGTAAATGGCGCAGATACAACAGATGCAGCAAATGCAGATTAAATGCAGATTAAACGTGTGCTTATGAGACAACAGCTGTTAAGGCTGTACAACTGGCTAATCTATTTTGAAAATGAGAGGTGAGTGATTTGGATAATTCAGTAATTATAAAAGGAAGCAGACATGGAATTACAGTAATCCTTGATGGAAACATGGAATTTTCAAAGTTGAAAGAATGCGTCCGCGATAAATTTACAAGTTCAGCAAAATTTTTTGGTAATGCAAGTATGGCTCTTGGTTTTGAGGGTAGAATTTTAGATGATGATGAACAGGAACAGCTTGTAGATATCATATCAGATTCATCAGATCTTAATATAATATGTCTTATTGATAATGATAAAGAAAAGGATAGAATATTTGAAGCCGCAGTCAGCAAAGCTCTGGCGGATAATGCTTTCTCAAATCAAAACGGCATTACACAGCAGGCATTGTCAGATCAGCAGAATGAGATAACAGCTGCCCAGACTGAAGATGATAAGGCACATGCGGTGGCATCTGATACAGATATCGGTGATGGACAGTTTTACAAAGGAACATTAAGATCAGGTCAGGTACTTGAAGCAGAAACAAGTGTAATTGTTCTTGGGGATGTTAATCCGGGCGGCAGGATTATTGCAAAAGGAAATGTAATTGTTCTTGGAAGCCTTAAAGGAAATGCATTTGCAGGTGCAAATGGAAATGAAGATGCATTTGTGGTTGCACTCGAAATGAATCCGATGCAGATAAAAATTGGAGATGTTATTGCCAGATCTTCTGATGGTAATGACAAAGCAAAAACAAAAGAAAAAAAGAAAAATATTATGCCAAAGATTGCATTCGTAGAAGATGGTAATATATACATAGAAAATCTGGATGCGGATGTTTTGGAAGATATTCGGGTAAATTAGCCCGAAAAGTATTGATTTAATTTTAAAAATCTCGCATAATTATACAGTGTGGATTTAGAAATATATTTTCAAATGAAATGTATCAGGAGGAATTAAAATGAGTGAAGTAATAGTTATAACATCAGGAAAAGGTGGAGTTGGTAAAACTACTACAACAGCCAATATTGGTACAGGTCTTGCTAAATTAGGCAAGAAGGTCGTTATGATTGATACCGATACCGGTCTTAGAAATCTGGATGTTGTTCTTGGACTTGAAAATAGAATAGTCTATAATCTTGTTGATGTCGTTGAAGGTAATTGCCGTATTAAGCAGGCAATGATCACTGATAAAAGATGCCCTAAGCTGTTTTTATTACCAACAGCACAAACAAGGGATAAATCAGCAATCTCACCTGAACAGATGGTAAAGGTAATCGACGAGATAAAGTCAGATCCTGAGGGATTTGATTACATACTTCTTGACTGTCCGGCCGGAATTGAGCAGGGATTTCAAAATGCAATTGCAGGTGCTGACAGAGCATTAGTTATCACAACTCCGGAAGTATCAGCTATAAGAGATGCAGATAGAATTGTTGGTCTGCTTGATGCACATGGATTAAAAGATCATGAAGACCTTATTGTTAACAGAATCCGTATGGATATGGTAAACAGAGGTGAAATGATGTCAATTGAAGATGTTAATGATATTTTGCAGCTTAACGTAATAGGAGCTGTTCCTGATGATGAAAATATTGTTGTTGCTACCAATAAAGGACAGCCTTTAGTTGGTGACAATAGTCTTGCAGGACAGGCTTATATGAATATTTGTCATAGAATTATAGGAGAAGATGTGCCATTCCTTGATTTGAATGGTAAAGGTGGTTTCTTTAAGAAGCTTTCATCATTATTCAAGGGAAGATAAAAACAGAGAGAAACAAGAAAGAAACCGGGAGGCATAAAGATGAGCTTATTAGATTTATTTAGGAAAAAGGGCTCTGGTGATGTTGCAAAAGACAGACTTAAGCTTTTGTTAGTTTCTGACAGGGCAAACTGTTCACCAGAAGTTATGGAAATGATAAAGAACGATATAATTAAAGTTATATCAAAGTATATGGTGATTGACGCAGAGGGGCTTGATATCCAGATTACATCAACGGATTCAGAAACTTCAAATGGAACTGTTCCGGCTCTGTTTGCCAATATTCCAATTAAAGATATGAGAAATAGTGACGAAAAGAAACGATAAAATAAAATGATATATTGTTATTTAAGATTGGAGATTATTAATTATTATGTTTAAAAAATATAAGCTTTCGTCATACAATCTCAGACTCGTTATTCTGCTTATTGCTACAACAGTGTTTGGAATTGCACTTATAAACAGTGCAGATTCGCGTTATACCGTTCAACAGATTATAGGTTTGATTCTGTCGCTGGCTATAATGTTTGTTGTATCTTTTATTGATTATACATGGATATCAAGATATTACTGGGTATGGTATGGAATATGTATTGCCTTGCTTATATTGGTTAAACGTTTTGGTGCTACAAGTAAGGGCGCAACGAGATGGCTTAGATTTCCCGGAGGTTTCCAGTTTCAGCCTTCTGAGATAACGAAGGTCGCATTAATAATTTTTACAGCCAGATTGTTATCAATGTATAAAGAAAAGCTGAATACATTTAAGTTTCTTGCTTTACTGGCAGTTCTGCTGGGAGTGCCATTGGTTTTAGTTGTAATTGAACCGGATTTGTCACAGACAATTCTTATGGTACTTATTTTGTTTACAATTATATTCTGTGCCGGTTTACATTACAGGATTATTGGTATTGCATTACTGATTATTGTTCCGGTGGCCACTGGAATGATTATGTATATAAGTAATCCAAATCAGAAGCTTCTTAAGGATTATCAGAGAAGCCGTATTATGGCTTTCGTTGATCCTGAACAGTACGATGATAAAAATTATCAGCAGAAATATTCCGTACAGGCAATTGGCTCAGGCCAGTTAACTGGTAAAGGACTTAATAATGATGATCCAACATCATTAAAAAATGGCAATTTTATTGCGGAAGCACACACTGACTTTATTTTTGCCGTTGCCGGTGAAGAATTAGGGTTTGTCGGATGCAGTATTATAATTTTGCTATTGTCATGGATAGTAATTGAGTGTATAATTGCAGCTGTAAGGGCGAAAGATTTCGAAGGGCGGCTTATATGTTGTGGAATGGCAGCATATATAGCTTTTCAGAGTTTTATAAATATAGGTGTTGTTACACGAATATTACCGAATACTGGTCTCGCGTTACCTTTTTTCAGCTATGGTCTTACATCTTTGGTTACGTTGTATATTTCAATGGGAATTGTGCTTAATATAAGTTTACAGCGTAATGTAGAGAAGGATGACGATATTTTTGCAGATGATTTTAAATTTTGATTTTATATAGATATGGAGGATTTAGGATACTTATGAACATTGGATTGATTGCACATGACTCGAAGAAAAAGCTGATGCAGAATTTCTGTATAGCATATAGAGGAATTTTAAATAAAAACCAGTTGTTTGCAACTGGAACAACCGGAAGGCTTATAGAGGATGTGACAAATCTGTCTATTCATAAGTTCCTTGCAGGACATTTAGGTGGTGACCAGCAGCTTAGTGCACAGATTGAACATAATCAGATTGATCTTGTTATATTTTTAAGAGATCCTGTCAATGCAAGGGCACATGAACCTAATTCAGATAAAATATGTACATTATGCGATGAGTACAATATTCCATTAGCTACAAATCTAGCGACGGCAGAACTTCTTATTAAGTCTCTTGAGCGTGGTGATATGGAATGGAGAGAGATATATCAGTAATTTTTAAAATCTAATTTACTAATGGAAAATTAACATATTTATGTTTAACAAAAAGACCGACTGTTGATGTCGGCCTTTTTATTTACGTTTGCATAGAAACGTGAGAAAAACCTTATAAAATAAATATAGCCAAGGATATTTCTCGTATTCGGATTTTTTAAACCTGGTTTAAACTGATTCGTGCCCCATATCGTTGATTCGTCCATATGCACTGATAAGATATAAACCACATAAGCCGACGATAGCATAAATAACACGGCTTAACCATGTAGCCTGACCAAACAGAAATGATACAAGGTTGAAATTAAAAAAACCAATTAATCCCCAGTTAATAGCACCAATTATCAATATTGTAAGTGCTGTATAATCAAAACCTTTGGAATTCATTATAACACCTCCTGATTTTTTGGGATATTACTAGTATCTGCATATTTTTTTTGATTATAATAGAAAAAAATGTAAACATATAAATAAAAAAATGTTTTATATTACTTTTTAAGGCTAATTAACTTGTTTAAGGTGAATTAAAATGGTAAAATAAATTAGTTAAAAATAACATAATGTTGAGGTGCACAATGGCAGTTAATAATAAAGTAATAAAATACAGGCGTAAGCCGAAAGCTGCAGCAATGATTTTTGCAGTAGTTATTATATATATAATATGTTTTATTGCAATGTATTTGTCAAAATCAAAGGTTAGAACCTATGAAGTTGAGACAGGTACACTTACAGCTAATGCTTCATTTAATGGTGTTATTTTAAGAAGTGAGAATGTTTATAATACGGATACACCTGGATATGTTAATTATTATAAGAGAGAAGGAACACGTGTAAAGACAGGTGATACTTTATACACTGTAGATGAGACAGGGAAAATTTCAAGTGCTTTGGAAAAAGATGCACAGGATGGGAAAAATTCCTTATCAGATTCAAGCCTTGCATCAATTAAATCAACTTTGAATAATTTTAAAACTTCATATGATGGAAGTGATTTTTCACAGATATATGATGTCAAAACTGATATTAATTCTACAGTACTTGAAGCTGTTAATGAAAGTATAATGGCAAATATACAATCAACAATACAAAGCCAGGGCACAGATAATACTTTTAAAGTTATTTCAGCACCTGAATGCGGTATTGTTGTATATAATGTTGACGGCTATGAAGGAAAGACAGTTGATAACGATTTGTCAGATGCACTTTTTAAGAAAAGTGATTACAATAAGAACAATCTGAAAGCAGATAAAACTGTTGGAGCGGGTGATCCTGTATATAAAATAATAACAAATGAGAACTGGAATATTGTAGTGAAATTTACGCAGGATGATGTTGAAGCATATGGACTTGCTGATAAAAAAAGCGTAAAAATTAAAATAAAAAAAGATAATGTTGTAACAACTGCAGATTTTAGTCTTGTAAAGAAAGATGATGGCTATTTTGGCGTACTTGGACTCAATAAATATATGATAAGATATGCGAATGAGCGTTTTTTGGATATTGAAATAATTTCTTCAGGAAATTCAGGATTAAAGGTTCCAACATCAGCAATTACTGAAAAGGAATTTTATACAATACCAAAAGAGTACATGACAAAAGGTGGTAATAGCAATAATTATGGGTTCTTATGTGAGAAATATGATGAACATAATAATCTTATTCAGCAGTTTGTAAGTGCAGATATTTATAATGTTACAGATGATACCTGCTATGTAGATAAGGGGGCGTTTACGGACGGGGCAAGTATTATAAAGACAGATTCAAATGACCGTTATGTTGTTGGAACTGTAGCAAAACTAAAAGGAGTTTATTGTGTAAATACAGGATATACAGTATTTAAGATTGCAGATATTATTGAACAGAATGATGAGTACAGTATCCTGAAACGAGGCGTATCCTATGGCGTTTCTGCATATGACCGTATAGTACTTGATGCCGACAAATATCAGGATAATCAAATGATATATTAAATAGTAGGAGGCAGTTTATATGTTATCAGATAATTTAAAGCAGGTAAAAGAAAATATAATAGAGGCATGCAACAGAGCCGGAAGAAATCCGGATGATGTGAAACTTATTGCAGTAAGCAAGACAAAGCCTGTAGAAATGCTTAAAGAAGTATATGATACCGGAATGCGGGATTTTGGTGAGAATTATGTACAGGAACTTATAGATAAAATTGAGGTAATGCCTGATGATATTAACTGGAATATGATTGGTCATCTTCAGAGAAATAAGGTGAAATATATTGTTGGAAAAGTCAGTATGATTCATTCGGTTGACTCTTTAAGACTTGCTGAAGAGATAAACAAAGAATCTGTAAAGAAAAATGTTATTACAGATATTCTTGTTGAAGTTAATGTTGCAAAAGAGGAAAATAAATTTGGAATCAGTACAGATGAAGCATTGGAATTTATAAAAGAAATTTCAGTCCTTCCTGCAATAAGAGTACGTGGGTTTATGACAAGTGCACCATTTGTTGATGATCCGGAAGAAAACAGGTGTTATTTTAGGCAGTTAAGGCAATTATTAGTTGACATAAATGAGAAAAACATTGATAATATCAGTATGGACGTGCTATCAATGGGAATGACAAATGACTATACTGCTGCAGTTGAAGAGGGCTCTACAATGGTAAGGGTCGGTACAGCCATTTTTGGAAAACGCAATTATAATAAATAAATGAGGAGATTGTTAATATGGGTATATTTAATGGAGTAATGGATGTATTTCATCTGAAAAATGATGATTACGATGATGATTATGATGAATACGATGAAGAATTTGATGAAATAGATGATGAAGAAGATGATGATGATGTTCCTGTAAGAAGAAAGCTTTTTTCAGGAAATAAGAAGTACAAGGATGAAGATGATGATAAGTCTGAAAGAAAGTCTTCTGAAAAGTTCAGAGGAAACAAAAGCAAGGTGGTTCCTATTAAAACAAATGGTCCAAGAGGGCTTGAAGTTGTAATAATAAGACCTGAGACAATGGAAGATGCAAATGAAATTACAGATACATTGCTTACAGGCAAGGCAGTTGTGCTTAATCTTGAAGGAATACATATAGAAATCGCACAGAGAATTATTGATTATTCAGCTGGTTCATGTTATGCAATGAGGGGAAACCTTCAGAAGATTACAAGTTATATTTTTCTTGTGACACCACCTAATGTGGACATATCAGGCGATATCCCTGAACTTGTAGCCGGCGGAATAGATTTATCGTCATTTGGAGCTAAAAGCGACAGTACACTTGGAAGCATTTAACGTATACTTTATGCGTATCAGGCCACTTGTAATCATTCGGTTATAAGTGGCTGATATTTTAAGAATAAATTTATTACTCGATTTTAGAAAGGGAAAATATGTCAAAGATTATTAATGTAAAGTACGAAAATAAACCATGTTATGATATTGTTATTGAAAAAAATTTTGACAGGCTTGCACATGAATTTAAAAAACTTGAAGTGGTTGATCGCAAATTATGTATTATAACAGATTCTAATGTTGGACCGTTATATGCAAAACAGGTTAAAGAGGAACTTGAGAAAACAGGAAATAATGTATTTATATATACATTTAAAGCCGGTGAGGAAAGTAAGAATCTTGACACAGTTCAGGATGTATTTGAATTTCTTATAACTAATAAGTTTGACCGTAAAGATATGCTTGTGGCTTTAGGTGGCGGTGTTGTTGGGGATTTAACAGGATTTGCAGCTGCAACGCATCTTAGGGGAATACAGTTCATTCAGGTACCAACGTCTTTACTTGCACAGGTTGATTCCAGTATTGGTGGCAAGACCGGAGTAGATTTCAGGGCATATAAGAATATGGTAGGAGCTTTTCATCAGCCTAAGCTTGTTTATATGAATCTTAACACATTAAATACACTTGATGACAGATTATTTAATTCCGGATTTGGGGAAATCATTAAGCATGGTTTCATAAAAGATAAAGCGTATTATAACTGGCTTAAGGAAAATGTAACAGATATAAAGAAACGCGAATATTCAGCATTGGAGGAAATGGTTGCCACAAGCTGTAATATAAAGCGTGAAGTTGTAGAAAAAGATCCAACAGAAAAGGGAGACCGTGCGTTACTTAATTTTGGACATACACTTGGACATGCAATCGAAAAGCTTATGAATTTTAAACTTTACCATGGTGAATGTGTTGTACTTGGAATGATTGCAGCATTAAAAATATCAGTAGAACGCGGAAATATTTCAGATGATCAGTATGATGATGCAATAAACATGTTTAAAGAATATGATTTCCCGCTTTCAGTCAGTGGAATTAAAACGGATGATGTAATAAGTGTTTCAAAAAATGATAAAAAAATGGATAAGGGTAAAATCAAATTTATTTTGTTAAGAAAAATAGGTGATGCATATATTGATTCAACTGTTTCAGATGATGAAATGAAAGCGGCGCTTAAAGATATTGTCAGATAGATTCTGTTTGATTGGATGGTTCGATAGATGGATAAAAAAGTTAAAAATATAAAATTTATATTAGTGTATATTATTGGAGCTGTTATTTTAACTCTTATTGATCAGTACAGCAAACTAATGGCAGTCAATGCCCTGAAAGATAAAAATCCAGTTGAATTAATTCCCGGTGTACTTGAATTTTCTTATCTTGAAAACAAAGGCATGGCATGGGGAATGATGTCAGGGGCACGTGCATTTTTTATAATCCTTACAGTAGTAATATTGTGTGCTATAACAGTAATGATAGTAGAAATGCCCAGAGAAAAAAAATACATACCATTATATGTTTCGCTGATTCTACTTTGTGCAGGTGCTCTGGGAAATTTTATTGACAGACTTTTATTGGGATACGTGCGTGATTTTATATATTTCAAGCTGATTAATTTTCCGGTATTTAATGTTGCGGATATTTTTGTAACATGCTCAATAATCATGATTGTTATATTAGTGTTTTTTGTATATGGCGAAGATGATTTTGAATTCATAAAAAGAGACAGTGAAAAATAAGTTTAAAAGGTATTGTAGTAGTTATTATGGCAGAAAAACAGGAATTTATTGTTACTGATAAATATGCAGGAGAAAGGATTGATAAGTATCTGTCTGAAATGTTACCAGACAGTTCAAGATCTTTCCTTCAAAAGTTAATAAAAGAGCATTTGGTAATTGTAAATGATAATAATATAAAGAGTAATTTTAAAATAAGTTCAGGTGATATAGTGCTTGTTGACATTCCTGAACTTAAAGAACCTGATATTTTACCACAGAATATTCCAATTGAAATTTTGTATGAAGATAATGATATTATTGTTGTGAACAAACCTAAAGGAATGGTTGTGCATCCGGCTGCGGGCCATTATAATGACACGCTTGTAAATGCTCTTATGTATCATTGTAAAGATAATCTTTCAGGAATAAATGGGGTGTTAAGACCTGGAATTGTTCACAGGATAGACATGAATACAACGGGTGTACTTGTAGCATGTAAAAATGATTATGCGCACAATTTTATTGCAGAGCAGCTGAGTGTTCATTCAATTACAAGAAAATACAATGCAATTGTATATAATCGTTTTAATTGTGAAAATGGCACTGTTGATGCTCCTATCGGGCGAAGTCGTACTGATAGAAAAAAAATGGCGATTGACCGGATTAATGGAAAAAGAGCTGTAACGCATTATAAAGTTCTTACTAATTTTAAAAAGTATGCACATATAGAATGCCAACTTGAAACAGGAAGAACTCATCAGATACGTGTTCATATGGCAAGTATTGGTCATCCATTGCTGGGAGACGACGTTTATTCATCTGCAAAATCCGCGTATAATCTTCAGGGGCAGACTCTTCATGCGAGAGTGCTTGGATTTCTACATCCTTCTTCCAAAAAATATGTCGAGTTTGAAGCACCTTTACCAGAATATTTTGATAATCTGCTTCATATTATTGATAAATAAGTTAATGGTTGAAATGTAACGGAAATAATTATTAATTTATTAAAAAAAATCAAAATAATGGACTTTATATATGATTTTATTGTATAATATAAACAAATTAATATTTGCTTTTTATTGTGGCGTATGCTACAGCCACTAAATTATTAATGATATTATATAAAGGTATAGATGCAGGCGTATTTGTAAAGATTATATTTATTTTATAAAGATTACATTTACAAAGCATCACTTTTATAAAGCAACAAAGTAGCATGGAAAAGAGGCAGGGGTATGAATAAAAAAACAGTAATCACAATAGGAAGACAATTTGGAAGCGGAGGACATGAGGTTGGAATTAAATTAGCTGAGCGTCTGGGAATTAAATGTTATGATAAAGAATTATTGACACGTGCTGCTAAGGAAAGCGGTCTATGTGAAGAAATATTTGAAAATCATGATGAAAAACCTACAAACAGCTTTTTATATTCACTTGTAATGGATACATATTCATTGGGATATTCTAATAATTATATGAATATGCCAATAAATCAGAGAGTATTTCTTGCACAGTTTGATACAATAAAAAAGATTGCAGAAGAGGAATCCTGTGTAATTGTAGGAAGATGTGCTGACTATGCACTTGAAAATACACCTAATGTTACAACAGTATTTATAAAAGCCAATACTCCGGACAGAGTAAAAAGGGTAAAGACATTGCATGAATTAAATGATAATAAAGCTGCTGATCTTATAGCTAAAACGGATAAAAAGAGAGCAAGCTATTACAACTATTATTCAAGTAAAAGATGGGGCGATGCTGAGAGCTATGATTTATGCCTTAATACAAGTGATTTAGGTATTGATGGTGCAATAGATTTAATTATTGACTACATTGAATTAAAAGAAAAGTATAAAACATCTTTGAAAGAAAAATAATTTGTTAATTTATATGATTTTATAATTATATAAGTAAGATTGAATGTATAGTATATGGAACTTAATATTTAATATGAGGTTAAATGTATAATGTACATAGGACTGAATAATTTATATGAGATTAAATGTATGATGTACATGAGATTGAATATTTTATATGAGGTTAAATATATGATGTACATGAGATTGAATATTTTATGTAAGATTTAATTCATATAAGTGAGATAAAATTTACATATGGAAATTAAACAGAATCATTGACTTAATATGATAGGATAGTAAGATATTATGGATTATAAACGCATTAAAAGAATTGATATAATAAAATGGTTAAAGCAGGGAAATGCAATTGTATATGCTTTTATTCTTGCAGTGCTTGTAGTATCATTGATATTTGTTTACAGAACTATCAATTCAGTCAGTAATTCTGCTCAGAATGCAACTGATGCCGGATATGAAAATGGACAGAATGCAAGTTCAGTTGCTGATAATCAGTCATATAAAATATGCGTAAATAAAAGCAATAATTTTATGACTGTTTTTAAACTGGATACTAATGGAGAGTTTACAAGTATTTATAAAGTATTTCGTTGCTCGGTAAATTCTGATGTTAAGTCTTATGATTCTAAAATTACTGAAAAGTCTGTGTGGCGTAAGCTTGATGATAATGTATATGGTCATTATGTTTCAAAGCTCAGCGATTCAGTATGTATTCATTCTGCGCCATATTCAGAGCAGAATAATTCCAAACTTATAGTCGATGCATATAACAGATTGGGAAATACAGCACAAATAGGATATATATATCTTTCTGCTGCGGATGCAAAATGGATATATGAAAATTGTGGAATTAATACACCTGTCAGTATATATGAAGATCAAAATGAGAAACCACCCGTTGATTTACCTGATTTTGCAACTGTAGCTAATGGCACCAGTTATGATCCGACTGATGACAGATCATCTGATATTTTGCAAAAGAATACCGGTGGTGGACCAAAGATAAAATATATGCGAGGTGTAACAGACTGTACAATTGCTTTAAACAGTGAGTTTGACAAGCTGGATGGAGTGTGTGCTGTTGATACTGATAATAATGATATAACTAATATGATTACTATAACAGGAGATCTTAATACAGCTGTACCAGGAGTGTATACACTTATATATCACCTGTCAGACAATTATGGAAACAATCTGGCATATTATAGGTATGTAACTGTTACAGACACACCGGAAACATCTGCTGATAGCAGTGAAAATGCAGCCACAGATGCTGCTAATAGTACGGAAAATGGAAATAATACCGGCAGTGATAACAATGGAAACAATGCTTCCGGTAATAATAACGATACTAACAATAGTACTGGTAATAATAGTACTGGTAACAATAATACTGGTAATAATAGTTCAGGTAATAGTAATACAGATTCAGATTCAGGCTCTGATAATCCTGCAGGAAATAATACGGATAACAATGGCAACAATAATAATACTGTAGATACCGATAGTCAGGCACGTTCTGGCAGCATTGGTAACTAATGCTCTGATAGCAATGGTAACTGATACAATGAATTAAATATTAAATAACCAGGTATATAAAAAATGTGTATGACAATATATTTAAAATATACACTTTATTCAATAATTTTATTATGATATAATATTAAAATCTATTGGATAAAGGAGAATAATATGTATAATGGTTTAATTATAGCAGCGATTATAGCGTATTTGGCAGTTATGGTCGTTGTTGGTATTGTATGTTCTAAAAAGAATAATAATGTTGATGATTTTTATCTGGGAGGAAGAAAACTCGGCCCGTTTGTGACTGCAATGAGTGCTGAAGCATCAGATATGAGTAGCTGGCTGCTTATGGGGCTTCCGGGCGTTGCATATCTTTCAGGGCTTGCTGATGCAACATGGACGGCAATAGGTTTAGCAATAGGTACCTATATAAACTGGTTGGTTGTTGCAAAAAGAATAAGATGTTATACAAAATCTTATGAAGCTTTTACGCTTCCTGACTTTTTTTCAAAACGCTTTGGTGACAATAAAAATATCATAAGATTTATAACTGCAGTTATGATAATAGTATTTTTTATACCATATACTGCTTCAGGATTTGCAGCATGTGGAAAATTATTCTCGAGTTTATTTGGAGTAAATTATATGGCTGCCATGATAATCAGTGCAATAGTAATTATTATATACTGTACATTAGGTGGTTTTCTCGCTGCAAGTACTACAGATTTAATACAGAGTGTTGTTATGACAATAGCATTATTTATAGTAGTACTTTTCGGTATAAATGTAGCAGGTGGTTTTGATTGTGTTATAGAAAATGCAAAATCCCTTCCGGGTTATTTTAATGTATTCAAATCATATTCACCTGAAACCGGCTCTGCTTCAAATTATAGTGCACTATCGATTGCTTCAACACTTGCATGGGGTCTTGGATACTTTGGAATGCCGCATGTTCTGTTACGATTTATGGCTATTGAAGATGAAGGCAAGCTTAAATTATCCAGACGTGTAGCAAGTATCTGGGTTGTGATATCATTAAGTGTTGGTGTATTTATAGGTGTGGTTGGTCTTGGAATGACAAAGGCAGGTTCAATTGAAACTCTTACTGGAAGTAATTCAGAAACAATAATTGTAAAAATAGCACACCTGCTTAGTACATATGGCCTATTTCCTGCAATTTGCGCTGGTATTATTCTTGCAGGTATTTTGGCTGCGACAATGTCTACAGCAGATTCACAGTTGCTGGCATCAGCATCCAGTGTATCACAAAATTTATTTTCAGAATGTTTTCATATTAAGATATCATCAAAAAAATCCTTTTTGGTTGCCAGATTAACAGTTATAGCTATATCAGTTATTGGAATAATTATGGCAAGTGATCCAAATAGTTCTGTATTTGAAATTGTATCATTTGCATGGGCAGGATTTGGTGCAACATTTGGACCGGTTGTTCTTGCAGCATTATTCTGGAGAAGAGCTAATAAATATGGAATAATAGCAGGAATGTTATCTGGGGAAATAATGATTTTCTTATGGAAGTATGTAATTTCAAAATTAGGTGGCATATTTGCAATATATGAATTATTACCAGCATTTATAGTAGCAGTAGTAGTATTAGTAGTTGTCAGTCTTATAACAGGTAAACCTGATCAGGAAGTGCTTGATAAGTATGATAATGCTAAAATGCAATATCAGTATAAATAATACGTATTTAATTAATTTAATTAAAGCAAAAAATTAAGAAATTATAGGACAAAAAATCAAAAGAAAATTAAAAAACAAGTTTTGGATATTTAAGAACTGTTATATAAACGATATTTGTTTAATGTGTTTTAAAATATTCAGAACTTGTTTTTATTATCAGCAGCATTATTATTTGAATGTTTCATGTTTCAATAGAACTATACTAACTAATAGATATAGATAGAACTGGAATGATAGATTTAGTATTAGTTAGTCTTTACGCAATTTTACAATATTACGTGCTTTGCGTTTGTTTTCATCAACTATTTCAGCGTAATGGCGACGTGTTGTGTTAACATCTTTATGACCAAGTACATCAGCAACAAGATAAATATCTTTGCTTTCCTGGTATAAATTTGTGCCAAATGTACTCCTGAGCTTGTGAGGAGTAATATGTTTTATAGTTGTAACGGTAGATGCATATTTTTTTACAAGAAGTTCAACAGATCGTACACATAAACGTTTATTTTTAGAAGAAATAAATAGAGCATTTTCATCACCAGGTTCTGTCTGCATATTTTTTCTTTCATCCATATAATTCAGTAAAGCGTCTCGCACTTCATCTCCAAAATATACAAAACTTTCAGAACCACCTTTTCGTACAACTTTTATTCTGTTATTATCGAAGTCGACATCATTGATATCCAGGCCAACACATTCTGACACTCGAATACCTGTTCCAAGCATAAGCGTTAAAAGTGCAAGATCCCGGTTTTTAAGTTTATCATGACGTTTTAATTGATTTTTAGTAAGTTTATTGCCGGATTCTACATTATCTAAAAATTCTGCCACTTCATTTACATCAAGACGCGTAATAGCTTTATCATGTATTTTAGGCATATCAACTTTAATAGTAGGGTTAGTACTGATTAATTCAAATTTATAATAATATGCGTAGAATTTCCTTAAAGAGCATAATTTACGTTTGGCAGCTCTTTCTGAATTGCTGACTTCGGTTCCGTTCTTATTATATAATTTAACATAGCGAAGATAATCAGAAATATCCTGTCCTTTTAACTTTTCTATATCTTTTTCAGTAAAATCACAAATGTTATAGTTTTTATATTCGTCATATTCATTTATAAGGAATTCAAAGAAACCTTTGATATCCATGGCATAAGCAAGCTTAGTTCTTGGTTGCTTAGTAAACTCAAGGCTGTCAAAATATTCCTTACAAAAAGGTGGAAGGATTTTAATCAGGTCATTTAATTTTTTAGTATATAAAATAGTTTGCTGTTCAGCATATGTTTTTGTTGTTGCCATATATTATTCCACATTTCTGCACACATATATCATATGTATTAAAATCTATATCATGTGTGCACGGTATAGACACTATATATTTAAGAAATTTAAAAAGTTAAATTATAATTCTGTAATTATGATAAAGATAAAAGTGGTTAATAGAAGTATTAACACATATATATAACTTCGCTAAACTCAAGTTTAACGAAGTTATGTATGCATAAATATATAATAAATCAAAATACATTATTTTGCAACTAATTTACCATTATAAAGTTTTCGCTGTATGAAATTAATATTAAAGTCTTTACGATATTTTTTTATTTTGTTCATTTCATTTTCTGTAATTATTGAAATACATACACCTTTAGAACCGTTACGTCCACATCTTCCAGAACGATGCAGGTATTCTTTGGCTTCTTCAGGAAGATTTACATTTATTACAGTATCGATATTATCTATTTGTAACCCTCTGGCAGCTATATCTGTTGCGAGAAGATAATTAATCTTGCCTTTGCGAAAGTTTTCAATAGCATTCTTCTTTTGAATTGATGTATAGTTTCCTGCAATTGAAGCTATATTATATTTATGGTATAAAAGTTTTTGCAAAGATTCTTCAAGATCATATCTGGTATTAATAAATATTATTGCTTTTTCAGGTTTTACTGCTTTAACAATTTTTCGTAATGTTTCTATTCTTTCCCGACGATCTGTTATGATATACATATGTTTTATAGTAGCTGGTATTAAACTTTTATCATTGCTATTAGATATATTTACGATTACAGGCTTATTATCCGGATTATTTATAAATGATAGCGCTTTTGTTTCACTTTTTTTATCACTGCTGGCCGAAAACATTATTATCTGAATATATTTCATTAATGATTTACGAATGCTTATAATACTGTCATAATAGCTTTTTTCAAGCAGTTTATCATATTCATCTAATATAACGGTATTCACATTATGAACATGCAGTTTTTTCATTTTTATCAGCTGAAGTATTCGTGAAGGTGTCCCAACAACAATATTTGGTTTAAGCTTAAGTGAATCAATTTGTCTGTGAATGTTGCCTTCGCCAATAACAAATAGTGATTTTAATGTTAAAGCCGCATTTTTTATAAGAAGTTCAATTTGCTTATTAATCTGGACTGCCAGTTCCTGTGTTGGAACAATAATAAGTTTTTGTAGTTCATTGTCGGCTTTTATATCTGTTATAACAGGTAAAAGATATGCAAGTGTTTTACCTGATCCGGTACTTGATATTCCTATAAAATCTTTTTTCTCAGATATTGGCTTAAAAGATTTTTTTTGAATATCTGTAGGGTCTGTAATATTCTGCTTTCTTAGAGCATTGATTAAATTATCTGGTAAAGTAAGGTCTTTAAATGACATATTCTGGTATCGCTGCCTTTCAAAAAAATATAGTATTATATAAATATATTAGTTAATAAATAATATTTACAGTTTGATTTTATCAGATATAAGCATAAAAGTCTAATCAGATTAGATGTGAATATGGCATTTATTTGCATTTATTTATAGTATAATATTTTATTATAGTTATTATTAAAATATAGTTATTACTTGTATTCATCTGAATAATAATACACTAATATGTTCTGGCCTTCATAAAGTGTATCTTGTGACATATTGTTAATTGACATTATGTTATGGATATATTCCTGCTTATTTTCAGATGTGGCATACTTATCAGCAAGACTCCAAAGTGTATCATTATCATGTATAGTAATGCTTGTATAATATTTTTGTTCGCTCTTCTGGTTCTGTGCCATTGTTTTTAACATATTATTACCTGATAAGATGTTGATGACCAGAAATACCAGTACAGCTGCTATAACTGGTATAAATAACTGCGCCGCGTTATAATTTGTTTTTAATCTTCTTCTTTTTTCTCTGTTCATCATAATGATACCTCCTGAAAAATAATAAATAATAATTAATTGTAAAAATCAATTATAATAATAAATATTGAGCTATATGCAAATATTATCTATTTGATATGTATCCGATATAATATAAAGAACGTTTGTTCGTTACAATTGGATTATAAGACAAGAACATTTGTTTGTCAATAATAATCGAACATATTTTCCGAATTTCCGTTCTGAAAATATGTTTGCATAATATTGCTTTTTATGGTAAAATAATAAAAAAATAGTCATTAATGTCAGATGAGAAATCGTCTGTGTAGAATTCTCATCGTTTCTTAGCAATAATGCAGCCAGGGAACGCGGATTGAGCGCAGAAAATTATGCTTATCTGATTTTTTACGCAGCTGTTTGTGTCGCAGACGTCACAAATAGCCATTATTGTGGGTTGCATCTAAAATTAACCTGCAGTTTCTTCGATGTAAGACGTCTGCGGAATGGAGATTATTATGGCGTATGGAAGAATAACAAAGAAACAGACTGAGATACTTGAATATATTAAGTCTCAGATATTAAATAAGGGATATCCACCATCGGTAAGGGATATTTGCGTTGCTGTTAACTTAAAGTCTACTTCGTCGGTTCATGCACATCTTGAATCATTAGAAAAGAATGGTTATATAAGAAGAGACCCTACAAAACCGAGAACAATTGAAATTATAGATGATAATTTTAATCTTGCCAGACGTGAGATTATTAATGTTCCTCTTGTAGGTCAGGTAGCTGCCGGACAGCCTGTTCTGGCCGTTGAAAATATAACTGGATATTATCCCATTCCTGCTGAAGTTATGCCGTCAGGCAACGTTTTTATGCTTAAAGTTAAAGGTGACAGTATGGTTAATGCTGGTATTTTTGATGGTGATCAGATTATTGTAAGGCAGCAAAGTGATGCATCAAATGGAGAGATAGTTGTTGCTTTAGTTGATGACTCTTCTACTGTTAAACGTTTCTATAAAGAAAATGGACATATACGTTTGCAGCCTGAGAATGATTTTATGGATCCTATAATTGTTAATGAATGTACAATTTTAGGTAAAGTTGTTGGA
Organism: uncultured Lachnospiraceae bacterium; assembly: GCA_934330725.1. Taxonomy (GTDB): domain Bacteria; phylum Bacillota; class Clostridia; order Lachnospirales; family Lachnospiraceae; genus Lachnospira. Next base: position 217,095 of record CAKRGM010000001.1, read on the forward strand.
TTATTACGTCTGGATATAAGATAATAACGCTGGTAATATCAAATTACTTATCTAGTAATACTAATAAATATAATACTAATAAGTAATACTAACATTTAAGAAGTGTCGATATTATCATAATGGTATGTTCCCGTAAGTACAAAAAATATATAGATAAAAAATATGGATAAAAAATACATACCTATGAGTGAGAAAGTAAAAACATGTTAAAAAGCATATACCGTTAATCTGAAAATGTCGATTAACGATATATGCTTTTTTATTGAGATTATGTGATTTCCGGTATATGCATCAGATTAATTTCATGGCTGATTTTCAATAAAAAGTCTTATAGTTTTTTAAATTAAGTTTCAGTCAATGCTGTTAAGGTCGACTTCTTTTCCGTCTTTCCAAATTCGTTCAAGATTATAGAATAATCTGTCTTCTTTTGAGAATATATGAATTACAACATCATTATAATCCAGAAGTATCCAGGATGCATTATTATATCCTTCGATTTTTGGCTCTTCAAAACCTGCCTTATGCATTTTTTCTGTAACATTATCGACAATTGCCTGTAGCTGATTAGCGTTATTTCCATGTGCAATTATAAAATAATCCGAAATAATAGTTACATTACTTATATCAATAACACGTATATCTTCAGCTTTTTTGTCCTGTAATGCTTCAATTGCAGTTTTTAACATATCTTTAGATTTTGAATTGTTCATATATTTTCTATTCTCTCCTTATTCTTATTATTGATTATTAGGCGTTTGCGAAACGTCACAGTCCGCATAAATACGGTACTTTTTTGTTGTTAAAAATAAAAATCTCCTCACGGTTTGTGATATAATGGAGTTG
>CAKRGM010000002.1 GCA_934330725.1 uncultured Lachnospiraceae bacterium
TTGACAAATCTTAATTGTTGAGTTGATTATCTCAAATTATTATAATATCGTCTATATATGCACTATGGTGCGTTTACAAACATAATAAGCACCATACTTCTTTACTAATTTTACTGGAAACACTGTATAAAATGCCATCTCCGCTGCAGATAGCAATCCCCATATCAGAGCTTCTATTGATATTGCAAGACTTGATATATTTCCATGTGTAGCAATAAAAAACACTCCTACAAGTGCCAATATGGTACATATAGTCTCCTTGGATGTCGGCTTTTTTCTCTTTATCATAAACATTACAATTATTACAATAACAGGTGATATATACTGCAGAATTGTTGCTGTTGCTGCATTAGAGTATTTTACTGCGCACATAAATGTAAGTTGTACCATTGTACTTCCCAGCACTGAAAATATAAGTATTCCTATTCTTCCGTCCCGTTCCTTAAATATTGCAAATAATTTACTTCTATCCTTTATAAAACAATATACCAGCAATATCACCCCTGCGAAAAAGGCTCGTACAGATGACATCCATATAGGATCTATCTTATTATTCTGAGTAAGAATCTGACATAGCAGTCCCGTTACTGCCCAGAATACTGCCGCAGCGACTACCATTATTCCCCCCTTTAACCTACTATCAATCACATTATCACCCATTTCTTATAAGTTAAATTCTAATATATGCACTAATCTAAATATTAAAATTATACTAACAGATTGTTATGTATAAATATTGTAAATATACGTATTACTATAGCAGGTGAAACATATTGTAAAATTGTCGCAGTAGCTGCATTATTAATTATAATTAATCATATCACGGCCTAAACATTATAATTATTATAAAATATGTTTTATCCATTAATTTATTAAACAATAAACTTTTGCATATGCTTTTACTTTTTCATATTCCAATATGCTGATTATAAATTCCCCAATAATACGTTCCATTAAAGTATTTTACTCTAAAATACTTACAAAACGATATACTATTGTAATGTTAGTAAATGCCCATAAAATGTAGGCTGTCCTATAATATTTTCTGTTTGAAAGGTTCTTTTATTTGTCAGCTTAAACAGCCATGTATTCTTAATAACCCTGTCCCATTCGTCTTTTCTATATAATAAACCTTTAGTAATATCATCAAAAAACAGCACATCCGGATTATTTAACTCACAATCATCTATCGCCGCCCGCACTTCTTCAAAATTCTCATATGCAATATCAATAAAGTAATCTATCATAAAATACTCTACCAGTTCATCCATATATTTATAATATTCATCAAATGCTTCCATCACAAATCCAAACAATATAAACCCGGGATTACTTTTAAAGAAATTATCAGACCATCTTCCTTTTGCCATAATATTATCGCCTGTGGTTTTATTAGATTTCAGTGTATAAAATCCCGGATGATTGATTACACTCTTTAGCCTGTCATCCACCACATAATATGTTGCATCAATCCACAGCCCACCATACCTGTATAACAATTCTACCCTAAGCCTGTCAGACAGCGTTGTCATACTGATCTGTCCTGTATTAAATTTTTCAATTATTTCGGGTGAAAATGTAACGTACTCCTGACAATTCTGCAAAGTTATAATATGTAACCTCGAATTTTCCCTGTCCATATTCCTTCGCACGCTGTCAATGCACCTCTTTACCAGATCCGGAGCATTTTCTTCTCCCTGCCACCAGCACATCCATATTGGGAACTTTGCTGATGCTGCCGGCTGCATCTTTTGCTTAGTTTCATATAACACAGGCTGAAGGGTCTTTCTTTGTCCTGCCTTATAACGCTGTACTATCCCATCTGTTACTTTACAAAACAGCTTTCTTGCCAGCTTTCTGGCATAAAAATATTTATCTATCTCATCCGATTCCATCAGCTTGACAGGCTGTTCCTTAATCCTGTAACTGTTTTTTATGAGCCATACTTTAAATAACCTTTCTGACAGAAAGCCCATTGCACGTTTCTGATAGTCATCTCTTTTAGAAAAATCAATCTGTTTTTCAACTTCAAACAATATATCAAAAAGCCATTCACAATATTTATCAAAAATCTCTTTTCTGGTTATGAGCATATTATAACCATTCATAAGCTTCGACTCTGCCATATAATCAAACGCTTTAATATATTCCGGATATTTATATTCAATCACACTTCTGCATTTGTCCAAATCACCAATACAGTGACATTTCTGATACTGTTCACGAACGCTGTCAAAACCGACTACCAGACATGAAGGCACAATAATATCATAATCTCTCAATGTCTCTTCAATATATTCTTTCTTCAGCATTCTTCCATTATTAAGGAAAAATCTCCTGTAATGCTCTATGCCTATAATATCACATTTATGGTTTTTCCATAGCCAGTAAAGTCCGGTAAGTTCACAATACTTTTTATTTTTATCAGATATATTATCCCCGGTATCATCCCCCTGATATCCAAGATCCTCTGAAAGTGCCCTTCCCACATGAAGCGTCTTATGAAATCCATCATTTACTTCTGTGTATTTTTTATGCGTCATCACCCACATTTCTGTCTTCATATTATTAACCCTCATTTCCAGCAGGTTTGTTGCAAAGACACAATTAGAAATTTACATACGCAATTTCTAATCTGCCGTCATGAGCTATTCGCTTTGCTCAGAAACAAACAGCTGTGTGAAACTTTCACAAAATCCTGATACAACTCCTGCTAACTTATCATAAAACCACAAGTACATATTTATCATCATCCAGTTTAAGCTCATGAACCTGATACTGGTTCCAGTTATCAATCACCTTAATATCATGACCATGTAAAAGAACACATGAACTTAACTGCATTGCCTTTTTTATAAGTTCCGATTTCCTGTCATCCGGCACTGCATCGCTTAAAATCACTGCCAGATCAAACTTTTTAAAGTTATTAAAGGATTCCTGTTTGCTGCTGTCTATACTAAGAAATGTATTTTCATCAACTATTTCATCATAAATCTTTTTATATACACAAAGACCTTTCGTATCGCAAAAATCAACTCCGGTTATATTACATTCAGGCGGCACCTCTCTATCAAGTATACTTCTTGATACTCCTCCAATCGCCTTGTAAAACATGCCAATATCCAGCATACGTTGCGGTTCCAGCTGCTCCATAACCTCACAAAAAACATACATTGTATTCGTATTACTAACCATAGTTAATCTGCCCCCAAAATACCTATAATTGTGTTGTACTTTTACTGATAAATACTGTGCTCTCCAACAATGTTTATTATTGAAAGAAACAACAATTAATGTTAATATACATTATATATAATTTTATGTTGGTTTACAATTATCTACATTTATATTTTACAATGTTTAATTTATATTCTCTGGAGGCTCACATATGTTATCTATTGACACTGAAACCTACGTAGAATCACGCATTCAAGAAATGAATACATGGAAGCAGCTACATGAAGCTGAACTTATATCTCTTAGATCATCCATCAATCAGTTCCTTGCGTCAAACACTGCCAAATCTATATATACACTTTGCACATTTCTGACTGATGGAAATATATTTGACACTTTCAAAGGTGTTCCTGATATTGCATACTGCATTGTAGCCGCTACTATAACAGCCTTTGAATTTAATTCCAGCTCTGATGCACTCCCATTTTTATATAACACATTTAACATTGAAGGCATTATAAATAAAATGCGCAGCTACAGATTTCTTATACTTAACATTGAATATGACACTGAACGTACTGAAGCGCAAAAAACTCTTTCCGAAGCAGTAAAGAACAATAGCTTATCACTTATTGCACTCATAAAGCTTATTTATAATATTGCTGATAATAAATCTTATGTTATCAGATTGATAAGCAATTATTTTGAATCCGCAGGAATGAAAAATGAATCACATAGCCTGCTCGAACTTTACAATGCTATGGAGGTACCGACAAATGAATAATAAACAATTCTGTTTTATTATGTGCTCTAATAATATCCAATATGAAAATGAATGCATCAAATATATCAACAGTCTGGAAATTCCAACTGAATATTCTATCGATATCAAAGTAATCCGTGATGCAGTCTCTATGACATCCGGATATAATCGCGCAATGCTCATGTCAGATGCCAAATATAAAATATACCTTCATCATGATACATTCATAATCAACAAGCGTTTTTTATATGATTTACTTGAACAATTTAAAAATCCAAATACCGGTATGGTAGGAGTCGTTGGTACTCCACGACTTGCCAATACATGCGTTATGTGGTTTGGCCACCGCGTTGGAAAATTACTTTATAACTGCATATATAATACCACTAATTCAGTTATTGGTGAAATCACAATCCCAACAAAGGTAGAGGCTGTAGATGGCTTCTTAATGGCTACACAGTATGATATCAGATGGCGGGAAGATATATTTACCGGATGGGATTTCTATGACATATCCCAAAGCTTTGAATTTAGAAAGGCCGGATACGATATAATAGTTCCACCTGCTGATACTCCGTGGTGCTTTCATGACGATGGCATACTTGATATGTCCAGCTATTATGAAACACGTAAAATATTTATGCAGGAATATAAAGATATGCTGCATATATCTTAAAGAGCAATACGTCAGGCTGACTAATATACTAAACTGCACTGTATATCATGCGTCCTGTATATTAACCAGCCCGCTTCTGTATGCCAATCCGCGTTTCAACCAGTCTCTATATCAGCCTCTCATTTATCAGCTTTTTTAATTTAGTTGAACTTGTACTCTTTGTATATGGGAAAAATACCATTGTTGAGCCATTCTTCTCAAGAAATTCCTTTTCTGCAAGCCAACTTGGGTCATGTTCATAGTCGCTTCCTGAAAACTGCACATCAAAATGATATACCTTATACATATCCCTTGTTCCTGCAAAATTAAGCGGAAGTTTTACTGCCTCATCCACATATTTACATGAACGAACCATCTCTATCCTCTCTTCAAACGGAACAAATGGCTCTGCCTGTTTATTAAGTCTTACGCCTTCATCAGATACAACGCCAACTATAAGATAATTGCAAAGCTCTTTAGCCCTTCTGAACATATTTAAATGTCCTATATGAAAAAGGTCAAATACACCGGCAATATATCCAACGTTATATAGCCTGGTATGTGTATCCTGTTTATTCATATTTAATTCATCTGTGCCTGAATTATTCACATCCCGTATATCTGTGTCCGATTTATTCAATCGCGTGTTTTCATTTTTTTGACCATTAAAACCTGCTGCCAGTTTTACTGCTACATTCTGTCGTCTTTTATTTGGGTAATCATTTCCCGGATCATATATATGATAATCAGTTATGCCCATGCTTTTAAGCTGGTTAACAACTCCGTTATATCCCTTAATACATATAATTATATGTCTCTTATCAGCAGGAATATCTTTTAGTATCTCCGGAGAATTAATTGGAATACCCTGCATCTTTGTTCCCCATTTAGCACTATTGTTATCAATAATAGAATAAATGTCATAATCCCCTGCAAACTGAAAAAGAAACCTTTCTGTAAATCTTCCAGAGCCAAATAATATAAGCTTTTTTGCATCCCTGTCTTGTGTTCCGGCATAAAAACTATCATTAACACCATCATCAAATCCATCAAATATATCAACAAATATTTTCTGGTACTCCTTAGCGCTGTAATTAATCTTCTCCCTGTTAGTATACAGAGCCCTGCCATTCACTCTTTTGTTCTCATAATACGGCATGAGTGATTTTTGATTTCTTAATACATCTGTAAATCTGGATGACATGCGCTGCCATATATCGATGCATTCAGATAGTCCGTATCTTTCTAAGATTTCATCCTCAGGTACCGCCTTCTCAAAAGTTCTATCCGTTCCATCATATATTATTGATATTGAGCGGTACATGATGGCCTTAGCCGGGCAATTCTCCCAGTAAAATTCCTGGTCATAATATTTAAATCTGTCCTTAGATTCAGATACAGTCTTATCATAGAAACAGTTCAAAGGAACCATATCGATATATCCCTTTGAAAGAATCGGACCTAAATCTCTTCCATTGGCACTATTCCTATCTTTCTCAGATATAACATCAGTATGCTCAGACGACTGTACAATCAATTCATACATATCGTCCATTGCTTTCAAAAATGCATCCTTATCCTGCTTAGCTACGAGTTTTAACTCATTCATAGCTATAGGAGCATCAACATATGGCATAACAAAACTATCGCCATCAACATATGAATCCACTACATTAATTCCCCTGCTATGCAAATCCTGCAGGTTCATCTGCATTTCATTAAGCTTTTTAACACCTTCCTTGTAAACAGCCCTTTTTAATACATTTCGTGTACCTTTATGTTCACAGATGCTTGTAACCAGTGCATTTTCACGTCCTCTGTCAAGCGATATTGTAGCATGCAGCGTATCGTCAAATATATCGTGAGACCCTTCATCATGACTACACTCAATTATGTATGCATTAGCCATCTTATGAAACATTCCGTTTTTAATTAAATCCGTGTACAGATACTGTTCCTCAAGAAATACGCTATCGGGATAGTTATACAATGGGAAATATCTCATAGCCAGTTCTTCTACCGGCTCATAATCTGATGCATATACAAGCTGCGTTTCCTGAAGAGATGGCATGGCAGAATAAAACTTATCATTAATAAACCCTGCTGCTTTAAGCATTTCTTTTAATTCGGCCATTGAATAACATCTTCCCGCTATTGTATCCTTGTCTGCATCGGATAATCTTCTATAATTCTCGATTCCATCGAAATTATGATTCGTATAAGGATCCCTGTCCCCGCATATATACTTAATTGCATAACGGTTTTCTGCTCCAAGAAGAAGCCGTCCATCAGCCTTTAACAACTTATAACATACTTTTAGCAGTTCCTCAGGTGCCTTGCTCTCCTCTAAAATATCTATTCCAACTATGTAATCATATGTGGTCAGTTCTACCCCTGTATTTTCAGCTTGCGATATACCCGGATTATCTGCCTGACCCAAAATTTCTGTCTTATCTAAAACTTCTGTCTTACCTGAAACTTCTGATTGTCTTAAGACCTCTGATATACTGAATGCCCTGACATGCCCCCTGCTTTCAAGAAACATTTTCACAGCAGAATCTTCCTGCCTGAAATACAGATATAAAATACTGCTGCCTGACCTGAAGTTGTACCACACAATTGCACCCTTGGAAAATTCTTTAATCATTGATTCACAATCTTGTATTTTAATATCTGCCATTATAGTTTCCCCCTTGCTGCTTTTATTCGTATGTGCATCTGCTCAATCATAACCCCAAAATAATCATAACAGTGCCATAAATCTTGCATTTATCCTTTTGCATTTTTCTTTGTTATTTTTAGTGTGATTTTAAATTATTCATTATATTTTTTATTCACAATACAATACTGTTTCATTAATTTCAAATATACCTTATGTTCCATGATCGTTATACGCAAAACAACAAATGCCTTTAGAGTCATTATACTCTAAAGGCTTTACATCTACATCAAATCATACTCTTTCAAAAGCTGCATCTGATATTCTTTATCAGATGCAGACCGTCTTAAGTCTTCCGTTCTTCCATCTGATAATAGCAAAGTAACTAATCGATTGGCCATCTCCAGCCCCTGTTCCCGGCCCAGTTGTTTGCCTTCCTTTTGGCCTTCTTCTCGACCTTCTTTTCTGCCTTCTTTTCTGCCTTCTTCTCTGGCATCTTCTCTTTCTAATTCCAACTGTCTGTCAAATGTATAATCAAGCTGCATATTCTTTGTCACCTCATTTCTTCGAGATATCAAGAACTCCTTCAATATATCATGTTCAATGCAATAATCTATAGCCATCTGGATATCAATAACCAAATCTTCATCTGTCCTGCCATAATGTAATTCCCTGACTTTATTAACAAAAATCATGTATTCATCGAGCCACCTGCACGACTGTCTTATATGAGTATTCTTACCATTGTTGATATTATATACCATACACTTAAGTTCAAGATTCGGATTGTTTGTCGTCTTCTCATATGCATCGGAGAGCTTAAGCTCCTGTACATCAGGCTGATTCTTTTCTCCATTATAAAATACAACAAAATGTGGTACGGGAATCTTCACCAGTTTTCGACCATACAGGTTTCGCCCCAGCTTTCTTTCCTTGCCTTCTCCACCTCTTCCGCTAAGCATGTCAGACAAAATTACCGTAAAATAGATAAGACTTCTAACCGGCATATTCGGACAAACTGTTGACTGATGCTCATATATACTCAACCTGGCATCAACAACAAACGCAGCATCATTTCTTATGGATAAAGAAATTCCGCCATCAAGTGTCTTAATCTCAACTTCATCCGGATTCTCATGTGATGAACCATTCATTACATTATACAGCTGCAATGCACGCCTCTTATCCTCCATCAACATGCTGAACACATCACTCTTATACTCTCTGTTACCATTCATAATTTTCTCTCCTTATCTGATATATTACTGATAAAGCAGAAAATACAAATACCAACTAAGTATATTCATTATGATTATATAATGAACCTCGTTTATGATTGACCTTCGTTGTTAGCCAATCATATAAACATGTTGAGCTTGCATTCATTATATCGTGAACATATCTCACTCAGTGTATTTCGTAAAATTACACTTGCAAGTAAGTAACTTTACTTCATTATATCATATAATCCTGCTTTATACAGCCTGTTAAAAGCAAGATTTTCACGATAAAATATAGACAAAATCCAGATAAATTGATCCTGTACCGCACATTGTAATATATTTTTGCAATTTGTCAAAAATAATATAGCAACCGCACAGGCGATATAGAAAAATTGCTTTCTTTTATTATATCATAACAATATAAATATTGCAAATAATATTGTTATGAAATTAACCATTATTTTTATTAATCCTCAAGATTGTTATATAAACTCTTTATCTCAAACGGACTACAAAGTTCTGATTGTGCCACCTCTAAAAATCTCTCCTACTAATAATATGCTCAACCTCAAATGCATACTTATTCCAAAGTTTATACCACTTTACCTGCCCGCTTAGCAATTCATCAAGATTGCAAAAGCATTCATCAGAAGCGAATCCTGTTACATTATTATCATATTTATACATCCATGGCTTCTTAGCTCCAACTTAATGAATTATTGCAAAATTAAAAGGTGGATCGACACTAAATGTTCTATACATAATGAATAGTATGCCGCACCACTCCCATTTTCCCTATACATTAATGTCATAATCGTATTTACAAAAACAAAGCAACTGACCAGTCAGCCATCCTGTACCATACAAAATCACTTTAACTCCTGACTCAGCTTTGCATTACCTATAAATTCTACAGGCTCTGGTAAATAATCAATCACATTAATATTCTGTTTCAATACACCACAATTAATCAACTGTTGTTGAATTTGACTACCATATTTTTGATTTAATATCAGCCAATTATCTTTATGATAAAGCAATGCAGCTTCCTCTACGCTAACTACATAATGATTAAATACTTTACATCCCTGTTTAGCTTTATCGTTATCGCACACAGCTTTTACAATATCTTCACCTAACACTTCCTGAATACTTATTAATTTTGAAAACATTCTTCCTGCTCCAGCAACCACATATCCACCATTATTAATACCAGCTTTAATATATTGTATTAAAACCTCCTTTTTTTTCTTATGCTCACTCTCTATTTTTTCTATATTACTAATATCTAAAAGAAAATCACATATTTCTATATATTTATTATCCAGTTTATCAAAATAGCATTTTTTAATATTTATTATATCATCCTTTACAACATCTCTAAACAATCTTCTGCTATCACCATGCAGTCTAATCATATTCCATTTATAATCACATAATTTTTGTTTGATAACTTCTATTTTGTATTCTAAATTGTCAATATTATGCGACACCATATATAGATTAATATAATCAAATTCATCAATAATACATTTGTATTTACTATCTGATTTTACCGAAGATTCTTCTCTATCTATTCTATACTGATAATGACATGCACTTATATAAACGCACGTATTCGCCATCAATCCAACCAATATAGAAAAACTTGTATCCTGAAAAGATGCCCCCGGCGTTTCATTAAACCAAATATTATTTTTTATAATAAAATCTCTTTTGTATATTGCTGACCATATATGATTAGTATCGGCTAACCTATACGCTCTATCTTCATTAAGATTTAAAATCTTTCCTTGTACTGGAATTACACTTTCACATTGCCTTTTACGTTTGATTCTTTTATTACCTATATCAAAAAATTCATTATAACTGCTTTTTACAAAATCAACATTATTGTTATCCGTATATTTATATAAATCTTCAAACATTTCTGCATCAATATAATCATCTGTTTCTACAATTCCAATGTACGTTCCAACAGCAGCTCTTATTCCTAAGTTCATTTGATAACCATAACTTTTAACTTCGGAATTAATAATCTTTATTCTTGAATCTTTATCTGCAAATTCTTTTATAATTTCTAAAGTTCCATCCGTAGAGCCAGCATCAACACAAATAATTTCAAAATCCTGTATTGTTTGAGTTATAATACTTTGAAGACATTCAGTTATATAATTTACAACATTTAGTGACGGCATAATTATTGATAATTTCATAATATTATGTATATAATATTCTCCTTTATTCTTAAAGTTTTAATTAGACGCTTACGAAACACCACAAGTCGCATAAGTACGGCATTTTTTTGTTGGCAAAATCAAAAATCTCCCCACGGTTTGTGATATAATGAAGTTGCTAGAAACCTATTAACCACGCCCCAAAAGGAGACATTATTATGATATCACAACAACAACTCTCTTGGGCAGATATTTTTGAAAATTGTCAAGATATTTATGAATCTGACAAACCTAATCATGAATTGAAATAGCAGTATATTAATGTTCATTTCTGCTATGCTTAAAAGTTTGGCATTTTAACCAACAGTCTTGGAATCGTTCGCTCCATTGATTCCTATAATAAAGACTACCTGGATTCTCATCCGGATACAGTCGTTGAAAAGAAATCGAAATCACCCCTTGAAGATAAATCCCTCGCAGATTCAAAAACACTGTTGCCCACTTTAAAAGATTTCAACTTCAAAAAAGCTTTTATTCCTTAAAAAGTAAAACTTTCTATGGATAATGCAGATTACACTTTCAATGAAAATGGCATCCCTTGCTGTCCTCATAATCCTTCACTTCCGATGAAATGGGAAGGCAACAAATCTCACCCGAAAAGCAGACTTCCTACAATGAAATTTGTCTGTTCCAAGATGAAATGGGATGATACCTACAAAATCAGAGTGAATGTTGAAAAATCCATAAATCACTTCAAGGACAGTTTCTGTGTAACGAATCATAAAACGCCAAACGAAAAAACATTACATGCTGATTTACTTCTTGCTGATATATCTCAGTTATCAACCGTAGTGGTAGCCGATAAAATAATCAGAGGCAACATATTAGAAGCTTAAAATCTTTTATAGCCTAGAACTTACCAACTCAATAAAGCCAGAGGCTTATTAAAGTGCGCTTAAAAATTCGAAGCCTATTATATTGTTCAGTATAATCTTCCCTAACATTTATTCTCCATCTGAGATATCAACAATAGTGAATTGCACCAAAACCACTGCGTTATAATCCTGCATTATAAACTCAGTAATCTAATATTTTCCTGATGATTGCACAGAATCAAAATGGTTTTCAGCATTCATCCGACAATACACATAATAAGATGATTTATCCAACTCTGAGTATTCGCCTAATTCTTTTTCGACCTCAGAATAGTCAAAACATGTAATTAATAATATAACGTTATCGGTTTCTTTTAAAAAGGTGTCTACTAATATTACTATTACTGGTATTCTTTGGTTTCCTACTTCTGTATAACCGCTTTTAATGTTTTTATCTATAACAGCAGCTATTCTAATGTCAGGATGTGAATTCAAAAAATCCTCAAAAGCCTTTCTAGCACCATAACAAAATAAATTTTTATTATTAACATCGTTAAAAAAACTAGATAAAGTTGCCCCCTTTTATCCATCTACTCATACCTCATTCTTCTGAGATTCATGAATAAAACTCCTCTATCGTTAATGGTTTTACCCAGACAATCTTCTTATTATCTATTCCTAATCCAACTAAATCATTTTTAATCTCAGCCATAACTTTCTCATTATTTACAGCGACAATTACATAATCAAACTTGTAATCCATCATCTTAATAATAGGCTGAACTTCAACTCCCATGTAATTATCTTTTAATGCATAGCCTTTATCTACCCATATGTAATCTTCACAAAGATTTTCCTTCTGTATCTGCCTTATATAATCTTTTCCTACGTTGCCCGCACCATAAACGACAATCTTTTTATTACATATCTTCGCTTTACATGGAATAACATAATTGATGTTACTAAATCCGAATCCCATTTTCTCTGGCGCTATCTTTATATGCATAGCAATCCATTTTTCTAATTGTGGCATTAGTATATCTCTATATGGACTTTTTTCAAAATCCTTTTTTAATGATAGATACATTCTATTTACACTAATTAAGAAATCATCATGAACTACATGTGTTATTGAAGAACTATTTTCTCTATAAAAATAGCCTTTGTATTTTGTTATAACTACAGATTTACAGTTTAATATATATTTATATACAAACTCTGCATCTTCTCCATAATATACATGTTCATCAACTGTATCTATAACTCTTTTTGCAATGTCTGTTTTAAATAATTTATTTGACATGCTTGTTACAAATCCGTTGCATGAAAACCCTTCTTTGTATATTAAGTTTCTTACCACTTCAGTTGTTTTAGATATATCATACGTTCCATCATCAATTGCATCTTCCCACACCCTGTTACCAACTATCAAACTTGATGTAACTAAATCTGCATCACCAATATTATTTAGCATTGTTTCCATATATTCCTGCGCAATATAATCATCGGAATCAATAAATGCTATATATTTCCCATGAGCATTCTTTATTCCTTGCTTTCTTGCAGGCACAACACCTTTGTTCTGTTGATTAATAACTGTCACTCTTTTATCTTTTTGTGCGTATTGATTACATATCTTTAAACTATGATCTGTTGAGCCATCATTTACTAATATTATTTCCAAATATTTATATGTTTGGTTAATTATACTTTCTACACACTCAACTAAAAAATATTCAGCATTAAACACTGGAACAACTACGCTGACCAAAGTATCTATCATATTATTGTTCTCCCCTACTATTTATTAACAATATTACATCATCTTTATCTAAATGACTTTCTTCAATATCAATAACCGATATTCCTTTTATATACTCCGGATCTTCTGATTTGGATGTCACAATAATATTTTTAATATCTAATTTAATATGTTGTTCTTTTATTGCTTCTAAAAAGTAATGCAACCTTACACCAGCTCCATATAAATATATGTTTTTATCTAGCAACTCTATATTAATTAAATGTTCCCATTTCCTTATAATTTTTGTATTGCCCATATTTCATTTCTCCTAAAATCTATACTGCATACAAAACTGTATCTGCATCACAAAATGTATAATGTATTAAATAAAAAGTATATGTATTATTCATTTCTAAAATCATTTTTGGTATTTCATAAATATCATCATTACGATGATATATGCTTATCGCCATTTGGGAGGATTATGTGGAAATTATTTTTTGAGCACCAATTAATGCCTATTGCCTTTTCAATATCAACAGTATCATCTAAATTAACAACATCAACAACAATATTTCAGTTGCGTTGTTTTACTACAACAGCCTGCTTTTATTAATTCAGTCCAACATTTACATTCCTGAAGATTGTCATTACACTTAGAAAAATTATCTTTATCTGGTTCAAATGCATATATTTTTGCATTCTTATCAGAATTCCATTTACTGAACAGTACAGATGTAAATCCATCATAACTTCCCACATCCAAAAACACTTCATTATCTAATAATCTTACTAAGACAATATATGCAAATTGCGACTCTCTATAATATTATATTGACTATTGCTGTACAAATTTTGGCTCAAAATTGGATTGTATCTTTACAGAATACTTTTATACGCTATTATCTAATAAAATCTATATTTTCATATAAAATTCAAAAATACTAATTGGTCTTTCCCAAACAATTTTATTTTCCGGAATATTATTTTTTATTAATTCACTTTTTATTTCGTTAGACAAATTTTGATCATAAATTGCAATAATAATATAGTCGTAGTCATAATTTATTAAATCTTTTATATTAATTTCATTTGTTCCTAATTTTTTATATTTATCCATTATTCCTACTACATTATATTTTTTTTCTGCTTTAAACTGCCGTAAATAAGATTTACCTACATTTCCACCACCATATATAATCACATTATCTTCATTTTTTATCTTTGATGTTCTAAAAAAATATTGTGGAAATTCTATTTTATCATCAAACATGTTAAAAATTGCATTAAACGCATTTGTAATCACCTGTTCTTTAAGTTGTGGATAAAGTATATCCGCATATTTACTATTTTTTATAATCTGCATCATTCCCAAATACCCATTATTAACCTGAGTAAGTCCCATTTTATTTTCACTATGAGAAAATGCAGATGTTCTCTCTCTATGATGATATAATTTCCTATTTGTACAAGTAATAACATTAGACTGCATAACACAACCTACTACGCATACATTATCATCCATATATCCCATTATATTATCATTCATATCATTCAACACATTTTTTATTATATCTTTTTTAAAGATTTTGCTCCAAACAGCTCCGTTTAAATATTCTTGTCCTGAAAATACCCCCGAATATAAATGCTTTAAAATATACAAATTATCGTCATTAACAACGTATCTTCCATTCTTTATTCCATCCTGTAAAACTGTTTTA
The DNA here is from genome assembly GCA_934330725.1 of uncultured Lachnospiraceae bacterium. Classification (GTDB taxonomy): domain Bacteria; phylum Bacillota; class Clostridia; order Lachnospirales; family Lachnospiraceae; genus Lachnospira. The sequence goes on from CAKRGM010000002.1 coordinate 14,995, forward strand.
TAATTTTCATACTCTCTTATCCCAGCAATTGTCACAATATCACTATGATCTGTTATTGCTTTATTCAACATATATTCATACATATCTGGCTCTATCCAATCATCGCCATCAACAAATCCAACATATTTTCCTGTTGCCAGATTTACTCCGTTTCTTCTTGCAACAGTCAATCCACTATTTTTTTGATGTATTACTTTTATTCTAGAATCTTCTTCTTCAAATTTATCACAGATTTTTCCACTTGTGTCTACAGATCCGTCATCTACAAGTATAATCTCAATATTATGATAAGTTTGCTTTTGTATACTCTCTATGCATTGCTCTAAATAACATTCTACATTATATATTGGTACAACAACCGATACAATCTCTTTTTCCATATACTTTTGTATGATAATTATGAAGTTAATTATCACACCCTTTCTCCTTTTTCTATATTTATGTTTTATACCATTCAGATACTATGGACTTTTGATTTACTTTCTGTAACTTTACTACTCAACTGAAGTGTTTTGCCGCTGTCTTTATCTGAATTGTTTATCAGTTGTATACTGCCAAATCTAATCATTTCAACGCTGCGGTTTCTTCCAACAGGAAAATAATTCTTGAGCCGTTCAAATTTACAAATAACGCTGATGGCTTCCAACTGCTGGTCTCTAAGCTCGAATCATTCTACAAGAACAGCCTCATCATCTATCTTGATTCAATGACACACTACAGTGACAACCTCGTTCAATGTCTTGTCGCTGAGTTTTAACATGATACAGGACGACCTCGCATTCGTTAGTTTCTATAATCTTAATATGATAGTTCTTAAGGTCTTGAGGTGTTTTCACTTGAAAACAATTTGTGATGTCAAGATGACTAAATTCCAATCTCACTACAATACCACTTGGGTATTGTGCCAACACCCCTGTCAGAGTCATCTGAAAGGTGCTAACTGACAAAGTAAAATTTAACCTCAAATAGGATGTCTACGTATATATATCGATCAATTTTGAAAAAAAGTCCAAGGTAACTCTATTAAATTTACCATTTTTACCGCCTATATAAAAAGAGGCTTTTACTGATTTATGATTGACTTTTTATAGCTATTCTCTCTTGCTTATTCTTATATATTATTTTGCCCTTCGTCCATTGGCCCAAAGGCTTGGGAATATAATATTTTGCTCCAGATTTGTAATTTCTTTTTTGATTTCTTTCATAAGTTCTGCAGGCATCTTTTTTTCATGAAATTTCTTTATATTCTGCTCTAACTGCTGCTTTTCTTCCACGCCAAATACCAGATAATCAATCTCTGCCTCGTCTGCCACAAAATGAATGAGAGAGCGGACTTCATCCTCCTCATATTTTTGAACCAGACTCTCATATTTTTCAATCATTGGAATTGCCTCTGATAAATATGCCGGAATCTTTGCCTTATCCATCAAAATAAGTCCCTGTAAAAAAGCACTTCTTGTAAAAATCTTGATACCAGCATTCTTCGCCTTTGGAATAAACCCGGTTCTCATTCCCCTTTGATCCAAAATACTGTATGGCAGCTGGATATAATCTATAACACCTGTTTGCAGCGCAAATTCGCCTTCTTTTATATCATAAATAGAAACGCCGATGTTCTTAACCAATCCTTCTTCTTTGAGTTTCACCATGCTATCCACAATTTCTTTTTGATAAATGTATTCCGGTGTATGTAAAAGATATCCGTTCAATTTGTCAATGTGAAGTCTTTGTAACGTATCCTCACACTCTCTTCGTACCACACCACAGACATCTTTTTCGCCCTCTTCTACGACATTAGGACTTAACTTTGAGATGATTGATACATCTTTTGAAATGCCGTTTTGTTCGATGTAAGCACCTAATACCAATTCTGCTGTTCCGTATGCTCTTGCGGTATCAATGCACTTGATTCCGTTTTGTAATGCATATTCTATCATCTCAAAAGACTCTTCCTGTGTAGGCTGCCGTCTGATTTGATTGTTAATGCCATAATTCATTCCAAACTGTACTGTACCAAGACATAAATCTGCCATCACTACGCCTCCTTAAATTCCTCACTCAGTAAGGATAACATATAGGAATTCCACCATTTTCCATCATGAAAATACTGTTTTCGTAAAATTCCATCTTCATGGAATCCTAATTCCTGATATAATTCATACTTTGGCTTATCAAATTCATAAATTTCTGTCCAGATTTTCTCCAATCCCAATTCGCCGAATCCGTAACGAAACATAAGATTACATGCCTCTTTTGCGACTCCCTCATGATCAATGTATGCAAAATCTTTTCCAATATAGAGTGACAAATCAGAATTGCGATTGACCCAGTTGATATAACATAACCCGCAGCATCCTAATAATTCATCTGTCTCTAAATCCCGAATTGCAAACATAATCGTCGAATTGTCCGCAAGAACCTTGGATTCATACCATCTTTGCTGCATATCTTTGCTGATTTCTCTATATTCGCGAAAGTATTTTCTGTAATCTTCTCTGTTTCGCCAGTTTCTTAATGGCTCTAAATCTTCTTTTTCAATCGATGTTAAGTAGATTTTCTTTCCTTTTAGCACGTTTTAAGCATCTCCTTTTTTAACATAGTATCCTTACTTGTATCCATTGTTAAAATTTTACCAATCACTTCATTTTCAAGATATGGTGCATAACCGCCTTTTTTATATGGACGAAGTGGGAAAATATCCTCTTTTGTGATAACTTCTCCCTTTTTTTTATCCTTCGTCAAATAGATTGCCCTTCTTTGTACGACACTGGAATCCTTCTCATTCTCTTCAATTTTTTTCTCCCCGTCACCTAATGCTTCGTACAATAACATTGTCTGATCTACCATTTCTTTCCATGTCTTTGGTGTCATAGAGAATTTATGATCCGGTCCAATTCTATCATTGTCGTCGGTAAAGTGCTTTTCAAATACTCTTGCTCCAAGCGCGCATGCCCCAAGTACGGTAGCATGTCCATACGTATGATCCGACAAACCTAATACACAATCCGGGAACAACTCTCTATACGTATTTAAAACCCTTAAGTTAATATATTTATAGTTTTCAATACTTGCCGTATAGTTTGTATTGCACTGCATAAGAACAATTTCACTGGTATATTTCCGAATGCTCCGGTATGCTCGTTTCACATCCTCTAAGGATGATGCTCCTGATGCAATCATCACCGGTTTTCCCTTTGATGCGATATACTCAAGCATTTCTGTCCATTGAATATCACCTGAACCAATCTTGTATGCATTAACATAAGGATCTACCCTGTCGACAGATTCCACATCATATGGGCTTGTCATATATTCAATTCCGACTTCATTGCATTTTTCCTTTAATTTTTCGGTCCAATCTAACGGAAGTGTTGCATCGTCGTAAACATCATAGACAGATTTTGACCAAGACGCCTGATGTGTCATCTTTTTCATAGTATCAAAACCATTTCTGCTCACAATCTGACCCGCATGAAAATTCTGAAATTTTGCAGCATCCGCACCACTTTCCTTTGCTAATTCAATCAGCTTATACGCACGATTTAAATCTCCGTCATGGTTTGCTGCTATGTCTGCAATAAAGTATGGTTTCCCATCTTTTGAAATAATTCTATTTCCAATTTTCATGATTGATATCCTCCAAATATTTTTATTTTTCTTGCATATCCTTCCTCATACAATCGTTTAAATTCTTCTATGCTTTCTCGCGGTGTACGAATCTTCACCTGCAGTTTTTCACATATTTTTTGATTATCCATCGCCATGTTTTTGCTTCTCGGTGCCTTAAAATGTAGCTGCTCACTCGTAATCTTATGAATTACCGCCTCTGGATAATCAAACACCTCTCTCATATGAATTCCAAACTCATATTTGGATATTCCACCTGTTGCACAGACGTTATATAAGCCATATATATGTTGTTCGATGATTTTGCAAATAATTGCTGCGAGATCATTTACTAAAATAGGGGAAAACTTAACATCTTCAACCATGTTTAGTTCTGTTCCATTCTGAAGTGCCTTTAAAATCCACTCTCCAAAACTGCACTTATCTCTCATATTAAATCCATAAATATTAGTTCTAATTACAGTTGTCATTGGATAACCTTGCACACAAAGTTCTCCCTCATATTTTGTCCTGGCATACTCATTTTTCGGTCCAATTGCATCCTCTTCTTTATGAAGTACTCCTTCTGTGTCCTGATACACAGCATCGGTAGAAATCTGTATCAGATGTGCCCCAATATGTTCACAGACTTTTCTGATTCTTTCCGGAAGTTTGGCATTCATGTTTTCCGCCACCAATAAATCCTGTTCGCATCCATCAACATTGACAAGTGCTGCGGTATTAATGATAACATCCGGTCTGATACGCAAAAGTTCCTGTTCTAATAACCCTTCCATTGCAATATCAAAAACAGTTCCACAAACACCTTTCATACTATCCAGAACATTTCGGTCACATCCATAAATCTTATACTCATTTTTTAACAGATATGCGAGATTACTTCCCAGCATACCTGCCAAACCAGTTATATATATCTTCTTCATTTACTTTCCTTATTAGAATCTAACATCTTTTAATCTTTCTTTGATTTCATCAACAGAAAGCCAGACATCATTGGTACCGGAGCTATAAACAAAGCCTTCTGGTACTTTCTTTCCTGTTGGCTGTGGACGCATTCTGTCGTTAAATATCATCTGCGGATACACAATGTAATGCTTATCATATTCATAAGTTGTTGCCGCATCTTCTGTGGTAACCATCACCTCATGAAGCTTCTCGCCCTCACGAATTCCCACTTCCGGCATTTTGCATCCTGGCATCATTGCCTGTGCAAGGTCGGTAATCTTAAATGATGGAATCTTACTGATAAAAGTTTCTCCACCTTTGGCTTCTTTTAAAGCTTTTAATACTAACTGAACTCCTTCTGGAAGACTAATCCAGAAACGTGTCATACGATAATCGGTAATTGGAAGTTCTGTTTTACCTTCTTTTATCAGGTGGTCAAAAAATGGAATGACAGAACCTCTGCTTCCTGCAACATTTCCGTATCTTACAACAGAAAAACATAAATCTCCTTCTCCAACATAAGAATTTGCTGCAATAAAAAGCTTATCGGATACCAACTTGGTTCCACCATAAAGATTAACCGGATTTACTGCCTTGTCTGTCGAAAGTGCAATCACTTTTTTTACCTCTGTATCCAATGCCGCTTCAATTACGTTCATTGCACCGTGAATATTCGTCTTAATCGCTTCATTTGGATTGTATTCACAGCTTGGCACCTGTTTTAATGCTGCTGCATGAACTACATAATCTACCCCTTTAAAAGCACGTTTCAATCTTTCAAGATCTCTTACATCCCCAATGAAAAAGCGAAGCTTGTTCGCATACTGTTTAAAGTCATTTGCCATGTTAAACTGTTTAAATTCATCTCTGGAATAGATAATGATTTTCTTTGGGTTATAATTGTCTAACACATATTTTGTGAAACACTTTCCAAAAGATCCTGTTCCTCCCGTTACTAAAATTGTTTTTCCCTCTAATAATTCCTGATACATACCTATTCCTCCGTTGGTCTTTTTACAATTTTATCGTTTCGAAGTGAAATCTGTAATCCTTCATTTCGAATAAATCCGCGGTTAATCTCCCGTACATGTGGATTTGCATTCAAATATTCCAAAATATCTTTTGAATCAAACTCTTTCTTGTCTTCCTGCTCAAAATGTTCGTAAATATTCTTGATAAATTCATAATCTTCCGGCTCATCAATCGTCCAACGTTCCTCATGCAAATTTCCAATCGGACTTTCATAATCCTGAATTTTGAACATATCCTTGTGATTTTTAATATACATGGTAACATGTTCTCTTTCGGATGCAAGCTGTGCCTCTTTCCATGCCTTTTTCAATACTTCAAACCGTACAATCTCCAAATCCAAACCATCTGCAAGTGTTTCGGAAAGTGCTGCCATGTACTCTGTTTCCGGTTTTAATTTTTCAATTGCATCATCTAACAGCTTCGCATCAAAAACCGGACAGTCTGCTGTAATGCGGATGACATATTCCGGATGAATCAACTTTGCAGCCTGATAATAACGGTCCAAAACATCCAATGCATTACCTGCAAACACGCGGATGCCCATTTCTGATACCAGATTTACAATCGGAATATCTTCTTTGTTCATTGTTGTGGCTACCATAACTTCATCCACATATTTACTTTTCTGAACGCGGCGGATAACACGCTCTAATGTGGTTTCTCCACATAAATCTTTCAGAACCTTTGACGGGAGTCTTGAGGACCCACATCTTGCCTGAATAATTGCTAAAAACTTCATTTCTCTTCCTCCCATACATTATGCGAAAAATGCAATTGTCTTCTTTAAAATTTCAGCCTGTTTTTTCGCCTCCTCAATATCAAAATAGTTCGTCTTAAACTGTAATACTCTCTCTTGCAAATATTCTGCATTCGGGCATGAAACCTTCGTGTAATCATAATCATCATAGATTCCTAAGTTTTCTCTGCCAAGGAACGCTTTCTCTTTAAATAACGGCTCCTGATATGCTAACTTCCATGCTGCATAGACGCCATCTCCGCCAAGCTCTCTAAATTTATCCCGGAACTCATGCCAACCTACCTTATTCGTATCCAGGCAGGCAACGTATGTCCAGTATGAATGAACGTTGCCTGGGAGCACCTTTTGTGCCTTTAACCATTCGCAACCCGCTACCACCTCATCAAAACATTTTGCTGCTTCACAGCGTACATTAACAAGTTCATCCATTCTTTCTAACTGTCCAAGTGCTACAGCCGCACACAAATCTGCCATTCTATAATTCCAGCCCAAAATTACATGTCTTTCATACTCAGGACTCTGAATGTCATCCTTTGTGATTCTGCCTTTCTTTCCACTAATTCCGGCATATCCAAGGCCTGAATATCTTCTCAGCTTATCTGCATACTCATCATTGTTTGTAATTACCATGCCACCTTCACCGGCTGTTAAATGTTTCGAACTTTGAAAACTATAAGATGCCATATCTCCAAATGTTCCAACAAGCTGTCCATCCTGCAATGCTCCGTAACACTCTGCATTGTCCTCAATTACAACCAGGTTGTATTCCTTTGCCACCTCCATAATTTCTTTCATTTGAGGTGCAAGGCCATATAACGCAACTGTCATAATCGCTTTTGTCTTTTGTGTAATCACTTTTCGGATATTTTCCGCTGTAATCAGGAATGTATCCTGGTCTACATCCGCAAAAACCGGAACTGCATTTGCCATCAAAACCGCCATAGATGTACTGCTCATTGTAAGTGGTGGACAGATTACCTCATCTCCGGCACCAACACCGGCTGCTTCTAATGCTATATGAAGTGTCGCTGTTCCATTTACCATCGCAACTGCATGTTTTGCATGAAACTTTTCTGCGAATTCTTTTTCTAATCGCGTTACCATCTGGTAAGTACTTTTTGATGAAAAACCTCCCTCAAGTACTTCTTTAACGTATTTCTCTTCTAATGAACTAATTCTTTGTATCTTTTCCATAATTTCATCCTCTTTTTAAAATAATGAATCAAAATCTACACGTTCAAAGACTTCTAATTTTCCACCGCGTGTTGCATTATATATTTTAATATTATTTTCATCAGCATATTTTTTTGATGCTAAATAAGCATTGCGTACATATTCAGAATATCCTGTTGAAGACAAGTTACTTTCACCGTAGCAATGTGAATATTTTATTGGTTCACTACTTATAGCATATGAAAAATCCACCCCCAATAAATATATATATTTTATTCCCATGTATACTGCTAATTGTATACATGAATAAGTAACGCTTGACCCCATATAACATTGCCTTGAAAAATCTTGTGAAAAGTCTGGAAGTCTGTTTTTTACAAAATCGTAATTAAAATGATGCTTTAATACATTATCTGGTAAAATATACTTATCAATATCTTTATATGTGTCACCCAAAAAATATGTATTTATTGAAAATTCTTTTATATGCGGTAAAATAAGCCTTATTGAATCAGGATCATCTGCCACATAATAATCTGGTCGCCATGATACAATATTAAACAACTTCCATATCTCATTCATGCTAATCGTTAAAATATTATTACGTTGTAATGTTTCTAAATCTTTCTTCTGTATACTTGGACCAGTAGCTACAATAAAACATTTTTCGCCTTCATGTATATTTCTATATTGTTCTATTTTAGAATTATAATATGACTCAATTTTATCTGACACATCATATAAATAATACACATTCGAGTTTTTCAATAATTCATCTTTTTGTTTTCTATCCAAATAATCGCAAAATAGTAGATTTTCACATTTCAAAATATCTGTAACTTTTTTACATCTATATCCTATTTTTTTTAGTGAACTTATCTTTTCCAGTGACATTTTTTTATCATATACTATAATTGGATTTATATTACATTTTTCCTTAATTAAATCATAAACATATAGCGTGTACCAATTATTTCCATATATATAATATTGCTTCTTAATATCTACATTTTTCTGAATATATTCTTTCAAGATATTCTGCGGATTTGATGTTTGAAATTCACCCGGACAATCTGACAAAATAAAGTAATTCTCTACATTATTGTTTTTAAGAATATTTATAGCATCCTGTTCAAATAAAAAACTAATTATAATTGGATATTTTTTATATTTTATAAAATATGTTTTCAAGTTAATAACTTTTTTATTGTGAAAAGAAAGAATCTCCTTTTTAGTATCGACAAAACAAATAATATCTTCACTTTTTATAAAATATAATAATCTCTCCGCTCTTTTTCCCGTTCCCCATATTACAAACTTCACTTATAACTCACCTCATCCTTCTTAATTTATATAGCATAAAGTACTGTATCCCATGAAACAATTGAATGATGCCTCAAATAAAATCTATATTTATCATTATAACTCATTATAAGATTTATCAATTCCACGATATCCTCTGGTTTATGATATATGCTTATAGCCAGTTTAGGTCTCTGAACCGAAATTATTTCTTCTGCCCCTCGTAATGCTTCAAATTCAGCTCCTTCAATATCCATTTTGATAAATGTAACTCTTTCGTTTTTCAAAACAGTGTCCAATTTACCCACAACAACTTTTTCATAATTCACATTGTTGTTTTCAGAACATATATAAGATAAGCCATTACCATCTGCTTTAATATATAATTCTCCATCAAAAGACCATGCACCACTTGTTATAAGTTTAGTTTTATTGCTTATGCCCGACTTATTAATATTGCTAATACATTTTTTCACATTTTCTTTATCTGGTTCAAAACAATATATTTTTTTATAGTTTCCACTCCATTTAGCAAAATTAACCGCTGTATTTCCATCCAAACTTCCCACATCAACAAATACTTCTTCACTCGCATGTGAAAGTTTATCCAACGAAAAATACTGTTCATTTTCAGCCTGCTTAATCCAATCTGCTATATTAACAATTTTATCTGTTTTTACTCCAAGTTTATATAATTGCTCTAATATATCATTATTATATTTTTTTGTGCTAATTATAATTTTGCCATTAAAGTTCTCATTTATAACCTCATCTGGTGTATATATTTTTACATTATTTATTATCATCCCCTGTTTGTTTTTATCGTTGTCTAATATTCCCTTTATTTGATTTCCCCATATTTTAGTAATTTCAGTTCCCCATATTCCAGCTCCAAAAATATATACATTCTCACATGAATTTAAAATCTCAACAAATTTTTTTCCATAATCTGTGGTTTTTACAATGTTCTGTATATAATCGGCTTCATTCGATATTGAATATAACAATCTATTCTTAAAAATATATTCTGATTGTTCATCTGCAAGATTTTTATATATTTTAACCAAAATATCTAAATTTTTCTTTATTAGTTTACTCTCCACAATCTCATCTCCTTATTTATATCCACTTATCTACAATATCAGCTATACGCCCCGCAGCCCTTCCATCCTCTAAAAGCCCCATATTTTTAAATGTCTTTTCTAACTTGTCTAAATATGTCTCTTCATTAAATTCATATATATTATTTTCTAATTCTTTGTTATTTTTTGCCATATCAAATGGAATTTCATCCATATCCCATGTTAATTTTCCTCTGTCTGCTATATAATCATCAAGGTCATCCACATACAGAAACACCGGAATTCTCATATATGAAGCATCAAAAGCTGCACTTGAATAGTCAGAAACAAATGCGTCTGTTGCAGCAAGTAATTCATACATATCATCAACTGTTGTAACATCTATCACATCACCTTTATTGTTATATGAAATTCCTCTTAATGCCAACTGTGGATGCAACCTTACAAACACAACCCATTTACCACCAAATCTTTTCTCAAGTGCATGTTTTAATCTGTTAAAATCTATCGTCCCTATGTCAGCAAATACTTTTCTATCCTTACTTTGACTTCCCCCTCTGAATGTTGGAGCACACATGACAATTTGAGTATCAGGAGCCAAATCATATCTCTTTCTAACTTCCAATCTTTTATTAGCTCTGTCATTAAATAAAACATCACATCTAGGAGAGCCGGTCTTTAATATTGGTTCTCCCCAAAATGCAGTTTTCCATATATTAGAACACCAGTCTGAATTAGATAACAATATATCTACATTCTTAGCATCTGCCACGCTTACTATTTCAGCTATTGTGGAAAATAATTTTCCCCTTAATCTACCAACTGGCTTAAATCCAATTGGTCCATGCCATGTAAGTATATAATGTTGCCGTTTTCTTTTACGTGTTCCATAATTTTTTCTTGCATTATCTATCCATACGCTGGCTGTCGATAAATGATATGCTCTATTCCATATATTATTTTTTATTTTTTTTACTTCTGGTGGAAATTCCTTTGACATATCATTAACAAGCCAATACATATCATACTTTGTAAAATCGCCACTAGCTTTTTCTCTTTTAATTAATTCTTCTGCTATATATTTTGGATTACAACAGTATCCTCCACCCTCAAATGCACTATAAACAATCTTATTTTTTTTAATAGGCAATAACCCACATATATAGTATGGAATCCTACATAACCCTGCTTTTAATTTTCGTTTTAATATATATGTATCAATATTCATATTTACACTTTCTTTTAAACAATAGTAAAACTGTTATATGTTCTTTTTAACCCTTCTGATAATGTTATCTGTGGATTCCAGCCCAATTGTCTTATTTTTTCAGTATCTAATCCAACTCTTAAATATTTACAATAACCACTAGTATCAGTATCCCGCTCATAAATCACATTAATATCATCTTTGGCTATATCTGCCAGCATTTGTGCAACATCTCTTATTTTTTTTGGTTCTTCTTCATTTGCAATATTATAACTTTCCCCTTTAATACCATTCAATAATACAATCAACATGGCTTTAACAGCATCCGTTATGTAACAAAAAGCTCTTACGGCATCACCTGTACTTTTCATTACAATATCATTTCCATCAACAGCGTCATTCATAAAATCTGCCATTACACGACCATCATTTTTCAAGTTCATACCCGGACCATATGCATGCGCCATCCTTACGACATTATAATTAACTTCATACATATCGCTATATGCTCTAAATATCTGTTCTCCCATTCGTTTACTTTCAGGATAACACGATCTTGAATCCTGTGGATTTAAGAATCCCATATCAGATTCTTTTATCATCTTTATATTTTCTGGCATTCTGCCATAAATCTCACGTGTTGACACATATAAAATATTTTTAATATTTTTATCTTTTGCATATTCAAGGATATTTTTAACACCAATAGTATTTGCATCAATTATTCCTATTGGATTTGTTTTTATGCAATATGCGCTACATGAACCAGCTGCATGAATTATGTAATCAACTCTGCTATTTAGCTCAAGCTTATCACATATATCCTGATTAATTACTATAACATTCTCCAAATCAAGATATTCTCCAAAATATATACTTGCCTTCTCCTTATTTCTAACCAATATATAGATTCTAATATTATAATCCATTTGTTCATTCATATATAATAGTAAATATGTTATGTATCTGGCCAGCATTCCTGTTGCACCTGTGACTAAAACTGAACTGTTTTTTAGCTTTTTCCACATAATATTATTATCTACAAGTATTTCTTTTAAATCGTTTTGTACAATCCTACTCTTATATAACATCTACTACTCCAGTCCATATATCTGAGAATTCTCCTGTGCATCTAAGATAGCTCTCATAATATAAAAATCTTGTGGCGTTGTAACTTTAATATTTTCTATCGGTCCATCTATAAGATACATTTTCTTGCCATAATAGTTCATCATTGTACATGAATCAATGAAATCACTTTTTCCTTCTGATAGTGCCCTATTATGCGCTTCTAATATTTCATCAAGCCAGAAACTTTGTGGTGCTCTTGCTAATCTTGAATGTGACCTATCCGGAATATATTTTATTGAACCATCGTCATTAACTTCCATAATAGTTTCCGTTACTTTAACACTGGTAATGGCAGAGCCGTTTTTTTTGACTGATTCGATATTTCTATTAATAACGTCATCATTAATTAACGGTCTCACGCCATCATGTATTAGTACAATATTCCTTTCGTTGCCAAACATAGAATATGCAGCATTTAATCCTGCATATATTGATAGTTGTCCCGTATCTCCCCCTGGAACAACTTTTTTCACCTTTGAAATGTGATAATAATCTATCAGTTCTTTTAAATACTCAATCCATCCCTCAACACACGCTATAATAATTGCATCAATATTATCATTTTTCTCAAATTTTTCTAATGTATGTATGATAATAGGTTTATCGTGCATTTTAAGAAATTGTTTTGGTTTTTCCTTGCTATTCATTCTCTTGCCAACGCCACCGGCAAATATTACTGCTATGTTCATGGTCCACTCCATTTCTTATAAATATTATTAATACATTTTTTATATTTCTAAGCTAATTTGAATTCTTTAATAAATTAATTACTAAAATTAAAAGCCCTGCACAAATGCAGGGCTTTATACACCAACCGTTTTCCAACGAATTTTCCGATATATTTTTAAGCAACTCCATTCACGCATCGGCAATTTATTACAATTGTTTTCATGTATAATTGCACACTTTTTATATCGGACTTTATTCTATATTAATTAACCTTTCTTTTTCTATAAGCACCCTTTTTCCCTCAAATGCAAATCCAAAGTGACTTATATTATCCTTTGATATTCCCATATTTAAAAGTTGCACATCATATTTCTTCCCGGTAATCTGTTTAAGCGCTGCCGCCGCGGTATCTTCAAGGCTTTTTTCTTCCTGCGGATCATGTACCTTGAATTCTATTACATAGGCTTTCGCATTTTTATCATTAGGGACCATCATAATATCATACCTTCCGTATCCGCTTTCTCCGTTTGAATGTATAATATAAGAGTCCCGCAGTTCTACAAGCAATCCCAGCACAAACCCATGATAAAATCGTTCAGGCTGTGTCTTTCCAGACGGGTGCTTTCCAGTATCAAAGCTGCTAAATGTACTCAATGCCACTTCATTCATGTAAATATTCATACTCTTTACATCATCATGCAGAAGTGCCTTAATAAATTCATTATAATATGCTGAACTATTGCGAAACCATCCTCTAAACATATTTGAAAACATGCTGGTAGTTTCCAGATTGGTAATGCTCAGATGATACCATGGATCAAGCGTAATCCCTCGGTATTCCAGTTCATCAACCTTAAGATATCCACTGGCAAGCAAAAGACTCCATACCGCACTTTCGTCATTATCCAGCTGATTAAAGACTATCTGCTCGTCAAAATTCACGATTATCTGTCTGCCTTGAAGTAATTGTTCCATTTTTTCTTTTATGTCTTTTGAAGCCTGTTGTATAAGCCTGTTTACAAGTCCGTTCGAACTCGTTGACGACCAATATGGACGCAGTTGTCCTTTTACAAGAAAATTCGTTATCGACCATGGATTATATATATCTTTATGTTCGCCAAATGTAAATCCGTCATACCATTGCTTTACAGGCTTTTTTTATCTTCCATATGAAAGTCTGTAAGTTTCTGAAATACTTCATTTTCTGTAAAGCCAAAGCAAGTAGCAAATTCTTTCGATGTCGTTGTCACAACATTAAGATTATTCAGATCTGAAAAAATAGATTCTTTTGATGCTCTCGTAATTCCTGTCATAACAGAACGTTCCATATAAGGGTTTGTCTTAAATGTCGAATTGTAAAAGCTTCTAAGAAATGCCATAAATTTATCCCAATATCCATTCACATAAGCTTCCTGCATAGGAGTGTCATATTCATCAAGCAGTATGATTGTTTTTTTGTCGTAATATATAGAAAGATAGTTGCTTAGATCTTTCAATGCATTCTGCGCTGTCACATCATCCATTTCTGATGTAACCTTTTTAAATTGCTCCTGCTGCGTATTACTTAATTTGTCACTTTCTGCCAGAAATGCATACTGCTGATAAACTTCCGCAATAATTCTCTTTATCTGTTTTATTGCATCTTTACAATTTGACTGTTTAACATCAGCGAAACTTAAAAATATAGTTGGATAAGTACCCTGTAATGTACGGTAATATTCTTCCTTCCAAATAAACAATCCATCAAAGAGGTCGTAGCGGTTAGCATATTTCAATGAAAAAAAGCAATTTAACATACTCATATTAAGTGTCTTGCCAAATCTGCGTGGGCGGGTAATAAGTGTGACACAGTCTCTTGACTCCCACCATTCCTTTATAAAATATGTCTTATCGATATAGAAGCTTTTTTCTTCCCGTATACTATCAAATCCCTGGTTTCCAATACTGATACATTCTGCCATGCCTGCACCTCCAACATACTCTCTGCCAATATATTAAACCACTTTTTACTAAGGTGTCAATTTATCCTTGCAATCATCTTCCCAATCCACCATAATACAAATAAACACACAATTACGAAAGGATACATTAACATGGCAGATTTCACACCCGATTATTTTAAAGGCGAGATACGTGATGGATTTTTTATTGAGGAAAAGATGAAACGTGCCTGGGCCGCACAGCTTGAAGTACTGGAAGAAATACGAAGAATATGCTGCAAACATAATATTCAATATTTTGCTGACTGGGGTACACTTTTAGGTGCCGTACGCCATCATGGATTTATTCCATGGGATGATGACCTTGATATTGGCATGCTTCGTGATGAATATAATAGATTTTTAACTGTTGCTCCGGTTGAGCTTTCTCACTTTTTTGAATTAAAAAGTCTTTACAATGACCCTTCACATGACAATGTCAAATGCCGTGTAATCAGTGGCAGACATATGAACTTTTCAAAAGAATACCTTGAACGCTTTCATGGATGTCCATACGTGGTAGGTGTCGATATATTCCCAATTGATTATATTCCAAGGGATGCTAATAAAATGCAGCAGCAGATTGACATGATCAACCTTGTAATGACCGCATCTGCAAGCATTCCGGCGCAGCCTCCATACAGCGAAGATGAACTTAATATTATAAAAAGTCTTGAAAATATGTTTGGAATAACCTTTAACAAAGAAAACAGCCTTTTTCATGAACTTAAAAAACTGGTAGATATGCTTTCTGCCTCATGTAGTCCACAGGATTCTGATGAAGTATGTTCAATGATAGATCTTTCAGGTGGATGGGACTACCATGTCCCTATAGAGTGGTACAGCTCTGCAAAAGATGTTGCCTTTGAAAATACCGTCGTTCCTGTTCCAACAGGTTACGACGGCATATTAAAGATTAAATATGGCAATGATTACATGACACCGATACATGGTGCCAGCTCTCATGACTATCCATTTTATAAGCAGCAGGAACAGGGCCTTAAAGAAGTAATAGAGCGTGAGCTTCAAAGGTCACTTACAGATGATGAATTTAATAACCTGCTTAATGAAAAGCTGTCAGAAAATCTGAGGTGATTATTTTCAGTGATTATTTATTCAGATATTTTTTAGGTATATTTCAGGTATGTTTGTTATTATATCTGTAGCCCCGTATGCTTTGTACTGTTCAAGATGAAGCTCTTTTAGCGGCCTTGTGTTCTTATTCGTAAAGAATGGCTCATCAAAGTTCCATATTCTCACTGGTTTATTTTTCATATCATCAGGCAAATCAAAGACAAGGCCGCCCATATAAGGATGAAGGGCGTCTGCCTTTGTCTTTCTTGCCATCGCAATACATTCTTCATTTGATACTGCAAGACATGCTGTTTTGGCATCAGCATCTATTTTACTTATACATGAAACAGATTCCTCAAGAAATGAAGACCATACGATATACTTTTCCATACCATATGCTTTCACCATATCATAAGTGTCTTTTTCAATACCCTTATATCTTACAACACTTGTTTTTAATTCAATATTAATAAGCAATCCGTTTTTTTCGCAATATGGTTTTAATAATGTAAGTACCTCAGATAATGTCGGTATTGTAGTATATTTCCCCTCTCCGGCAGATATCTTCATGGCTTTAAGCTCAGCAAGCCGGCAATCTGCAATCATTTTGTTTTCCCCTGTAACCCTTACAGTATTTTCATCATGGAATACTACTATCTGCTTATCAAGTGTAAACTGAACATCCAGTTCAATGCCTGTAATACCCGGTATCTTTGCTGCTGCCTCAAAACTTTCCAGTGTATTTTCGGGGTAAGCCAGACTGCAGCCTCTGTGTGCCCATACCGCTGGCATCGGCTTTGTATCTGCATTCATAATAAAACTCTGATAGTTTTTCTTTAGCTGTGGCTTATTCCATTCAAGAAACTTTTCCATAACCCCGGCCATCGCCATGCTTTCATTTTTTAATCTGTCAGTCCCTGTTATATCTGTATCATACGACGTACCGGACATCTCATGCTTTCCAACATTCTGGATTTTTTTAATGAAATCTCTGAGCTCATACTGAAGTCCCGAACCTTCATATGAGTATTTATATATTTCTTTTTTATTCGGATCTTCGTATCGCACTTCAAATTCTTTTGTGAGCCACCATGGAGACTTTGCAAGTATATACCCGTTTGTACCTGATATAAGCAGCTGCCCTTCTGTTTTTACACCAAGACCTGTTTTTACTGAGGCCATACCGTTAGAATATGTAAAATATGCTTTTGTATATGCATCTACACCATTCTGTGCTCTGATGCTGTTAAATGTCACATCTTTATAATCACATCCAAGCAGCTTAAATACCGGCAGCATCACATAAGTACCAAATTCCAGAAAACTTCCATTATACTCCGGCGCCTGGAATTCTCTTGTATTAAGCGGAGTCAGCCTTGAAAATGCGGCTTCGACATCTGTAATTCTTCCTATCCGGCCACTGGCTGCAACTTCCATAAGCCCATGAAATCCCGGACAATATGCTGTTTTAACAGCTTCCATAAATACAAGTCTGCTCTTATCTGCAATGTCAAAAAGTTCTTTTACCTGCGCCACGCTTAATGATGCCGGCTTTTCACACAATACATGTCTGCCACTTTCCAGTGCTTTTTTTGCATAGTCATAATGCGTCTCATGAGGCGATGCAATATATACCGCATCTGCATTTTTAAGAAATTCTTCTATATCATCTGTATATTTTTCTATCTTATTTTTTGCTGCAAACTTTTCAGCACTGTTAAGTCTGGGGTTAAATACACAGCTGATTACTGCATCTTCTATACATGACAATGCTGTATTTACAAATCTGTCCGCAATTCTTCCCGTTCCGATAACACCTAGTCTCATTTCCCGCTAACCTCGATTCTCGATTCTTGATTCTTACTGTATTCTCCCAGCCATATATTCGCCAATTCCATGGATTGCTTTAAGTACACTCACCGACATTCCCTTTGGGAAGCTGTTAACACATGGATATGTTTCAAAGCTTAATGTCCCATTAAAATTAATACTTTTAAGGCCCTTATATATCCTGTCCCACATCTGGCCTTCTCCATTATTGCTGCCAAATGTATATGGCATCTGATGCAGATCACCAACTGCATCATTTTCATGAAGATGAAGAATCTTTAAACGGCTTCCCATTTTTGTTATGAATTCATAAGGATCCCTTTTTACAAGCTGAAGATGTCCTGCATCAAGACAGAAGCCAAATACTTCTTCGCCTGCATAATCATTTAATGTATCAACATACCATACCGCGTCATCCGGATTAGCACACACACCTTCCGTAAGCCTGTATCCTATTCCTTCATAAAGATTTTCAAAGCAGATTCCCACTTTACACTGCTTTAAAAGTGGTATAAGGAGTTTAAAATATTCTACATTTTCCCTGCGCTCACGTTCCCTGTCATAAATATACTGCATTTTAAATGGATGAACTACCATCCATGGAACGCCTAACGCCTCTGCAATAAGTATGCTCTTAGGAATTACGGTTCCCTGCATATACTGATTCTGCTGCGGTCTTCCCTCTACCCGCACCGGATATGGTGCATGCATCTGTGATGGTCTTATTCCGTATTTCTCCATCGCGTCTTTGTACTGGCTAAAGTATACAAAAAGTTCTTCCACTTCTGCATCAAAGAATTTATTTGTCTTTCCAGCATACAAATCTGTATTTTTTAAAAATGTATCTATGTTAATGTCAACTCTGCTAAATCCTGCTTCTTTAATCATCCCAAATCCTTTATCAGGATTCATTTCCGGCAATATTCCTTTTGTCTGTACACCTATATCAAGCATTGTTCCTCCTTTTGTTAATCACAGGTAATATTGATCCCAGTAACATCTGTACTCAACGCCCATATCATCAAGCTGACGTCCTATTGCATCGTAGTACATATTACATATCCATACATTTCGTTTCTCTGCCGGTATATTTAATATCTCATCAGGCGATTTTACCGGTATGCCAAATCTTACCTCTCCCCATATGTCCCTGTTATTATCAACCATGAATGCCGGTGGATACTTTTTACCCCAGGCTTCCATATAACTCTGCGCCATCTTTCCTGCACCAAAAAGTATAATCTGCTTTCCGGGTTCTGATAAGAATTCTGCTGTTCTAAAACAGCTGTTCTCCCATTCATTTGCAATTGAATGTAAAAGCTCAAGCATTACACCATGAAGCCCCTGCGGTGCCCTCGAAAATGTTCCTTTTGTGTCAAATACAACCATACCATTAAACTGCAGCCTGAATAAGCGTCCTATAAGACTCGCCCAGTCAGTAGAAAGTATTCCTCTTCCGGTTGTAAATGTATATGGCATCTGATACTGATTTGTAATTCCATTATTGTCATTCATATGCATAAGCCCCAGCATCCTGCCACATTCCATTATCATATCGCATATGTTTATTCCCAGCAGATTGGTATGTCCGACATTTATGCATATTCCAAATAATTCGCTGCCGCATATTGCATTCAGTGCTGCTGCCAGTCTTCTTAGAACTGATGCTTCAGAATACTCATTATGATAATATCTTTGATTTTTTACCGAAAATCCATTCTCAATATAAATGGGGATTCCTGCCTGTTTGATACTATCAGCACACTCATTTATCAGAAGTTCCAGTATTGAAGCTGACTGAACATTTTTTGTTTCTATAACAACATAACCTGCTTTATAAGATACAGCTTTATCAAGTGCTTTTTTTAACTGCTCATCAGCATTCATAAGGAGTATCTGCTTATCATCATTAGTTCCGATTTCTTCACTATTCCCATTATTAATTTTATTTTTTTTACTGCAGCTATTATTTATGAGATTATAAAGTGATACAACAATTCCTGCTACTGTTCCTCCCTGTCTGATGATATCATCATCTTCATCAAAATCACTATCATAAATCTCAATACTGTCAAAGCCATGTTTCACAGCTTCTTTAACTGACATTCCCTTAACATACTGTATTCCTGTTCTCACTTTTCCTCCATTCCCGGGATGATTTTTTCTTTCCCGCATCAGCATGATTTTTCACACCAGACGTCCCTGCTTTTTCATAAACATTTCCACAAATTCAGACATCAGTATTGATTCCTCAGCCGTAAGCTTATAATCTTTTTTATCCGTACCATTAATCTTTGATACAAAATCACTTATCTCATACCTCAATCCATCTCCCTGAAATCTTGGTTCGTAATGATCTATCTTAGATGCATCTTCATATCTTACATCAAACTGCCTCATAAGCCACCATGGAGACTGGGCTATTATATATCCCTTAGTTCCGGATACCACAAGCTGACCTTCCGTCTTAACACCGACACCCGTTTTTACTGTTGCAAATCCTTTAGAAAATCTAAAGTCTGCCTTAGTATATAAATCTACTCCGTCATCACTGCATATACTTTCAAAATTAACCTTTTCATAATCTTTGCCCAATAGTTTGATTACCGGCAAAAGTACACTTGGTCCAAATTCAAGAAAAGCGCCACCATACATTGCGTCGCTGCGTTCCCTGGAATTAGGATCGGCAAGTCTTGTAAATGATGCTTCAACATCTACAATATCACCAATCTTTCCGCTCTTTGCAATATTGATAAGCTGCTGAAATCCCGGGCAGTATGCTGCCTTGACAGCCTCCATAAGAACAACCTTTTTTTGTTTTGCCATATCATATAATTCTTCACTTTCCTTCTTAGTAAAAGAAAGCGGCTTCTCGCATAAGACATGCTTTCCGGCTTCTATTGCAAGTTTCGCATATTCATAATGAGTTTCATTCGGTGAGGCGATATAGACTGCATCAACTTCATCTAAAAAGCCGCTGTAATCGTCCACATGACACTTTATTTTATGTCTCTTTTCAAATCTTTTTGCACTTGCTGCAACAGGATTATAAGCTGACACTATTGTAAGACCACTTACATATTTTGCTTCTGAAACAAAACGCGGTGCAATTCGTCCGGTTCCTACTATTCCTATTCTTGCTATTTTAAACTGTTTTTTTCTTAAAAATGTTGATGATATATCGGGTGTGCGTTCAAGATAAACAACCTTGCAAAATGAATTGATATAATCAAATGTGCCAATCCAGTCAGAACCTACTGTAAATATATCGACTCCGTACTTTTGTATATCCTCAATCTTCTGGCCTTCATGATCCTCAACTATAATCATATCAGCAAATCCGGTTTTCCTTACGTTCTCTATTCTTTCGATAATCGGGTCTACAACATTTACTTTACCCCTTGCCTCATCGAAATGCTCCGTTGTAACCCCTACAATCAGATAATCTCCCAGTTCTTTTGCCCTTTTTAACAGGTTATAATGTCCCTGGTGGAACAAATCAAATGTCCCGTATGTAATAACTTTTCTCATATTTTTATCCCCATCTGTGCATATAATTCACGCTTCTGTTTTCTGTAAAATGGATAATCATGACTGGATGCCCCTATTATTGGTGTCATATAATCTTCACCATATTTTTGCTTTAATATAGGCTCATATCCAACCGGAACCGGTATAGTCGTATATTCAAATGGAACATAAATACTGTCACTGTAATATTCTTTTGGATAAACATCATTCGGTCGAGGTCCCGCATGATCAGGCATTAACGCAATCTGGGTTGCCTCTTCCTCTGAATACATCATGCAAAGCTGTTCAGCGAGCTTTAAAAGCTGCTTACGCAAAGGCTCTTTATCATTAAACTTTACTCCGCACATTTTTTCGATTTCTTCAGCATTCTTTTTTATATCCTCTTTATCATATTGGTCAGATTTCAGATTTTCCGCAAAAAATGTAATGATTTTTATAACATTACACTGAAACTCATCATCCTCTTTTGCAGGTGCAACATAATCAAGTGGAAATATATCAAGTCCGATAGCCCACGGGCATCCATGAAACTTATTCAAATGCTCGTCATCAAATCTTATTCTTCTGGTATTAACTATTCTTGTAATAAGACTGTTCCAGCCCGGATCCGTATGAAGATTAACTATCTCATATCCTTTCATCTCCTGTGACACCACATCACAAAACTTTATGAGATCCTGATGCTTCATTGTTATATCCATATCATCATCCCACGGTATAAATCCTTTATGTCTTATTGCTCCAAGAAGCGTTCCCCAGTCTGCAAAATATTGTATATCATGCTTACGGCATATTTTATCTACATCATTTAATACTTCAAGCTGCGCCGCCCATGTTTTTTTCATCATACTCTCTACGTAAAAACCATCACGTATTTCCCCTTCTAAAAACCCCTGTGGTACATTCATATTCTGTCTTCTCCCTTCCGCTCATGTATAATTCAGGCAAATGTAAACTTAATATATTACACAATTACCTGCATAATATATATATTATCGGACATATTGTTAGCCATATTTAACTTGTTTTCCATATATTTTTGATATTTTATCTCATATTCGGCATATCTATAAGATAAAATCCGCTATTGCTAATAATGTCAATGCCATAACAACGTTAAGCACTGTAAAATATATCATGTATTTTCCTTTTTCTTTCTGACATTCCCTCACAAAAAATTTATATGATATAAGACTTGCAAGAGATGCAATAAGCGTTCCAAGTCCGCCTATATTTACTCCCATAAGAAGCTTTGCATAATTATCTGTAAAACCGGATAGCAGAATTGCTGCCGGCACATTGCTTATGACCTGGCTGCACAAAAATGATACAATCAGTTCCCTGCCATACATCAGCTTATTGATAAGACTGCTTATATACCCAACTCTTGCCATATTACCTGTAAAAATAAAGAATGCCGCAAATGTTAAGAGCAGTCCGAAATCCACTTTAAGTGGAAGAAATCTTTCTTTCCATCTGACACTTATAACTACGCATCCTGCAATGACTATCACAAGAAGCAGCTGCCATGATATTATTCTTAAAACTGATAACAGGCTGAAAATAAACATCAGTGCAAGAAGTATATTTTTTATTCCCGATTCTGTATCTGTGTCTGTTCCTGTATTTATTTTTTTATTTATTGAGTCATCTGTTTTAGCATTTATTTGGATATTTTTATCTGACACTTTGTTTATATTTACCGGATAATTCTTATGTAACAGGCACACTGCAAGTATCATAATCAAAGAAACCACTGACAGGGGAACCATCGTTTTTAAGAACTCTGAAATTCCCATACCGGATGACGAATAAAGATACAGATTCTGAGGATTACCAACCGGTGTTGCCATACTGCCCAAATTAGCAGCAATTGTCTGAAGAACTATAACCGGTATCATTTCTTTTTCAAGTCCTGCCATTTTAAGAACAAGGATTGTGAATGGAATGAAAGTTATCAACGATACATCATTTGTAATCCACATTGAACACACAAAACACAGCATCACCAGTGCCACCATAAGCTGCCTGAATGTCTTTACTTTATCCAGCAGCATCCGGGCAAACTTAGCAAATAAACCCGTGCTTATAAATCCCTGCATTATAGTCATAAGACAAAACAACAGCGCAATTACCCTGTAATCAATATACCCTGCATATTTTTTATCCGGCGGCACAATACATACTGAAATCACAGCAAGTATGCATGCAACACAAAGCACCGTTTCACTTTTTATAAAATCAATTATTTTTTTTCTTTTGCTCATGTGATATATATTCAAACCTTTCTTTTGTATTAATTCTGATTCCGAATACGCTTTGAATCGCACTAATCACTAATCACCATATCGTAGCGACATAATTTTTCACACTGTTTCCTTATTTCGTAAGTCTTCGGTATATCTTGTAGCACATAAGTGCATCTGTTATTTTATACCTTTGCACCTTTTCAAACAGCCTTTTATGAGCTGCCAGAGTTTTCCTGTATATGCGCCGGTCAATATGTTTTACTACCATCCGGTTTTTCCTGCTACGGATTTCCTTCCTGAATGCATTTTCTTCACGTGCTTTCAACTTTCGTTTTAAACGGATTACTGTCGCCACAATAGCTGATACTATGATTATTATGACAAATAAAATTATAATATTTACCCCTGTATTATTTCCAGCAGCTTTTCTGTTTTCATATTCACCATCCATATATGTATTATCTGCACTCTGCATCCCCTGCACTTTGGTCTGTGATTCATTTAGCAGTTCTGTATCCGGCTCTGCCTGATTTTCTGCCTGTGGTTCTGTCCAATCTTCTGTCTGATCTTCAGAATGTATCTGATTCTGTATATTCTGTCCCTGCGTCTGCGGCTGTATATCTTCTGCACTATCCTTATCCAGATTGTCTTGCTGTGCATCCGACTGGATTTTTTTATTATCATTATATGCTTTATTTATATCATCTAATTGCTGTGCATTCATCTGTGTTGGTACAAGTTTCCCACTGTCCTGATATACCGGCGTCATTTCAACCGGTATCCATCCTAAGCCATCCAGATATATTTCAGCCCACGCATATTTACTTCTGTCAGGGACATCAGCTTCATACCAGTTCTTTTCTGTCTTACTAAATGAATTGCTCTTTACAATATACCCGGATGCAAAACGTGCAGGAATTCCAAGCTGGCGCAACATCAAAACGCCTGCGCTTGCAAAATGATTACAAAAACCTTTATGACTCTTTGAAAGAAAATACTCAACAGGATCATCACCACCAGGAAGATTATCAAGATTCAAGCTGTAGCTGCACTGTTTAGCGAGCACTTCCTGCACCTGCTGTGCCACCTGTACACGCCATTCATTCTTTTTTACAGCTTTCCAGGTAATATCATCATATACATTTGATCTGTCCTCAGATAATTTCCCATCATTTATGTTTTTCTGTATGGCATCTGTATTACAGTAATCTGAAATACTGCTAATACTGCTTTTCTGCGTATATCGTGCATCAACAAACTGGCGATACCGCAATTCAATACGTTCCTGATTAAATTCCTGTGAATAATCAATGTATTCTTTTACAGATCTGGTTCCGTTCCAGTTATCTATTGTATATTTTTTATTACCGTCAGGCAATGTTATCTGCGTATCAGCATAAAAACTGTAATTCGATGAGTTTTGCGTAAAACTTGACAGATATGGAAGATAAACCGTGCCATCTTTTAAACCTGTCTCATCTGTAATACTATAGTGGAATAATGCCGGTCCCGTCCCGGAACTTTTCGAATAATAAGAAGAATACATATTTGCTTTTTTACCGCTTATAAGCTCTTTTTCATACAGCTTTGAAGTCGGCTCATTTGCAAAACCTGCATCATTATATTTATTTACAAATTCATCATTATTACATACCCATTCGCCATTCTCATAGTCTGTACCAACATATCCTCTAAGATATACATCGCCCTTAGGTCTGTAATTCACTTCAACCTTCAGCACCTGTTTGTCCTGATATACCGGTGCACGGTTGCTTATTCTGCCCGAATCTTCCTGACTGTACATAAGACTCTTAAAATAATTTTCAACATTTCCCTGAAAATTTTTTAACTGTTCATTATGTGCAAGCATTGCCTCCGAAGGGCTTTCAAATAATCCATAGCACATATTCAAGGCCACCATTGCAATTAGCGGCAATGCAGCCACTGATACTATTCTTTCTGACAACTTTTTTCTGCCTGTCTGTTTTCTTATATATGCTGATTCTGACACTAACATCCTGGAACAATCTTCCCATTCTGATGATTTTGCAAAAACCACAGCTGCAAATAAAATGACAAAGCCCGTCCATCCTGGAACAACATCTACTATCATTGCTGCAATTATTACTGCTGCCGGAAGCGCAATCATAATGTCCGATTTTTTCAATAGAATCATAAGCAATACAAACACTGCTGCTATCATAATAATGCCAAAAGAAAATGCAGATGTAACCTCACTGGCATACACATTATTAAGATTATAGTGCATTTTCATGGCTTTATTCCAAAGCTGCATATACTCATTTTCCATTGCAAAAAATCCGGTATTCAGTACCTGTATATTACAAAGATAGTATACGGCTCCTGCTGCCACGTACACCACAGGCATTACTGCTCCTGCCAATATTCTCTTCATTTTCGATACTTGTTTTTTGTTTAAGAAAAATCCCACAAAAATGTCGTAATATGCTATTATAATGAACACTTCCAGGGCAAGTATCCCCCAGCCTGCAATATGCATCCTGAAATCTGGAAAAACACTACCGGCCATAACAATTGCCGACGCAGCAAATAACAATACACTGATTACATGATGTAAAAATATCATCTGTACATCTGCAAATGAGTGGTTCCTGCCCGTGTTCCCATCTTTTAAAAATATATTATTTTTCATAACCCCTTACTTATACCCTTATTATATTTTTACTATAATATAAGTTCTGTTTCTTTCAAATCCTTCTGCCATGTATTTTCCGTAAATCTGTTCACTGCCTTTTCATCACATTTTAATTCAAGTTTCTTATCAAACCACAATGCATGCAGATAGTGCTCCCCACGATATTTTTCACTATAATCTGCTTTGAGGTCATGTGCACTTTTAGTAAAACCATCCTCCATAAAGTGATTTAAAAATGTGTAAAAGCTTTCATCATCATCTACACGGAAACGTACAATATCCTGTATACTTTCACTATACCATACAACAAAATGCGGACATCCGGCATCCATCATTGAAAATGAAACACTTGCAATCACTGACAAATATGCATTTAGATTACCAGGCTTTGTTTTTCTGCCTGTCGCATATTCCAAAAATAAAACAACAGGACATGCCTTTGGCAGGCTGCTCTCCTTTACCATAAGTACATCTGTTTTTGCACTTAACTTCCAATGAATACTCTGAATTTTATCCCCATCCTGAAATGGACGGATTTTAAATATTTCACTGCTGTCATATCCTGCACGCTCATTGTCATATACATCAGCATCACCAAAAAAGTTTTTTAACGGCTCTGTAAGAACTGTCACAACCTCATGTATATCCGGTAAAACTTTAATTGATTGTGATGACGGTTCAAATCTTTTTTTTGATATGCTGAAAAGCCCTGTTATATCATAAATTTTCATTTTATCCAGAGAAAATACATAGCTTCCGGCTTCATCAGGTTTTAGCCGGATTTCAAATCTGTTCTCATCCGGAAAAACCGACTTTCCCTTAAGCCATATTTTTTTCTTTCTTTTCTCAAAAACATTGTAATAGCTTAAACGATACTTCGACCTTGTACATGTAAGCTTCGAATCATTATCCACACATATCCAGACGCTGATATTATTACCCCGCTCAGTCATACTAACAGGTGCATTAAGCAACGCACTCATAGT
Organism: uncultured Lachnospiraceae bacterium; assembly: GCA_934330725.1. Lineage (GTDB taxonomy): Bacteria > Bacillota > Clostridia > Lachnospirales > Lachnospiraceae > Lachnospira. The sequence goes on from CAKRGM010000002.1 coordinate 42,246, forward strand.
TAATTTTCTGTACACAAGGCACACCTGTGCAGCAATAATCAGCAGTATCTGTGCAACCCCTGTAATTGCCAGTGTCAGACTTGTATATATCATGCTTACATAAAAAGTAATACCTGCAAATATTAATCCGACAATCAAACTAACCATGGAAGATTCTGCCCTTACCTTTCAGCTTAGTTTTATATCTTTTACTACTTCTATCGCCACTATTACTTATGTCATCATTATCACTTCTGCCACTTAACCTGTCTTCTTCACCATAATTTACGTGTGAAACAGGCTGTTCGGTCTGTTCCATAATCCCGTCTATTACTGCATCAGCCGACTCATTGGCAACTCTTGCTTTAGTATTAAGTACAATTCTGTGTATTGCAATATCCTTAAAAATATCATCTACATCCTGTGGAATCACATAACTGCGTCCGTTTAAAAATGCCCATGCCCTGGCCATTTTTGTACATGCAATAGTTCCTCTTGGGCTTATTCCAAGTTCAATATACTGATTATTTCTCGTAGCACGTGAAAGTTCTACTATATACTTGTATACACTGTCTTTGACATAAACTTCTTCAACCAGCCCCTGAATCTCAATCAATTCATCTGCAGGCAGAACACATTTTACAAGATTCGGAGGTATTGCCCTGCTTTTTCCCTGTGCAATTTCGATTTCACTTTGAAGATCCGTATAACCCATGCTTATACAGATCATAAAACGGTCAAGCTGCGATTCCGGAAGCAGCTGTGTACCGGCACTTCCTTTAGGATTCTGTGTCGCTATTACAATAAAAGGCTTAGGCACCTGATGAGTCACCCCATCTACTGTAACCTTTGCCTCAGCCATTACCTCCAGTAAAGCCGACTGCGTCTTCGGTGATGTTCTGTTAATCTCATCCGCAAGGAATAAATTACACCTTTTTAGAATTTAACTTAAAAAAGGTGTACTTTTATGTATTTAGATATTATTTTTTATTTTTCTGGCTTTATCATAGAATGTTGATAATGGAATCTCTGACATATCTGCTGCCTGTCTGGCTGTTATCTTCTTCTGACACCACATTTGAACAATCTCATTAAAATTATCCGGAATAGCTTTTTTCGGTCTGCCAAACTGCACTCCGCGGATTCTTGAAGCAACAATTCCTTCCTGCTGCCGTTGCCTGATATTGCGTCTTTCGTTATCAGCAACATAGCTTAACAGAGCAAGTACAATATCACTTAGTAATGTACCCATAAGGTCTTTCCCCCATCTTGTATCCAAAAGCGGCATATCAATTACTACTATGTCTATCTTCTTTTCTTTAGTAAGCATACGCCATTGTTCAATTATTTCTTCATAATTTCTTCCAAGTCTGTCAATGCTCTTAATATACAGAATGTCGTCCTTCTTCATGCGCCTGACAAGTTTGCGATACATTGGTCTGTTAAAATCTTTTCCCGACTGTTTATCTATATATATGTTATCTGGAAACACTTCTTTTCTTCCAGTGCAATAAGCTGACGGTCCTCGTTCTGATCTTTTGTACTTACTCTTACATAGCCATATTTTTGTCCCATAAATGCCTCCCTGTTCGTACAGACTTATCATCTGTTACTTATATTGTGCCTTATGGGTATAGTATATATTTATCCAATTAGAACTTTTTTGCCTTCAAATGCAAATCCATAATGTCTGATATTATTCTTGTCTATTCCTCTTTCTGTCAGTTCAGCATCATAACATTTATCTTCTATCTGCTTATGTGCAGCCCTGACAGTGTCTTCAAGACATTTTTCTTCGCTTACATCTAAGACTTTGAATTCCATTATAATTGCATTATTGTTCTTAACCTTAGGAATAAGGCATACATCATATCGTCCGTATCCACTTTCTTTATTGGACTTTACCTCATATTTATCCCTTAATTCAACAAGCAGTCCCAGCACGAAACCATGATAGAATCTTTCCGGCTGTGTTCTTCCACCCGGATGAGTACCTGCATCAAAGCTGCTAAATGTCGCAAGTGCAACTTCATTCATATAAGAATTCATTTCTTTAATGTTGCCAGCCAGCAACGCTTTAACAAAACCATTATAATTAGCTATGGAATTATTAAACCATCCTTTAAACATATTCATAAACATGCTGTAAGTTTCCATATTGGTTATTCTAAGATGATATCTTGGTTCTCTCATTATCCCAACATATTCAGTGTCTTCTACCTTAAGATAACCGCTCGCAACTAAAAGACTCCATATTGCATTTTCATCGGTATCAAGCTGGTTAAATACTATCTGCTCATCAAATGTTACTTCTATCTCATTATTTTTCAATAAATCCTCCATCTGTTCTTTAATTGCAGATGAGGACATTCTTATCAGCTTATTAGCCAGTCCATTAGAACTTGTAGACGCCCAGTATGGAAGTATCTTTTTCTCCTTAAGATAATTAGTTATTGACCATGGATTATATATATCCTTATGGCTGCCAAATGTAAAACCATCATACCAGCTCTTTACATTTTCAAAATCATGCTCCAGTCCCATCTGCTCAAGACTTGCATACACTTCTTTCTCAGTAAATCCAAAGCTCTCTGCATATTCATCTGACATACATGTTACAACCTTAAGATTATTAAGGTCTGAGAATATTGACTCCTTGCTTATTCTTGTTATACCAGTCATTATAGCCCTCTCAAGACTGGTATTTGTTTTAAATGCTGCATTAAACATACTTCTCATAAATGCTGCAAGCTCGTTCCAATATCCATTAATGTAGGCTTCCTGCATAGGTGTATCGTACTCATCCAGAAGCACAATAACTTTACGCGAATAATATCTTTCGAGATATCTGCACAAATCATTAATGCTTATAGCTGCTTCAACATCACCCATATCTATAGACACATTTTCAAATGCTTTCTTTTCATTAGCACTAAGACAACCCCCATCAAGAATATATCTGTTATCATTATATATATTAGCTATCTGTGCTTTTATCTGCTTCTTGGCATCAGTTATATTATCAGCTTTAACCGCAGCAAAGCTTATGAATATGACAGGATATTTACCTTGTATATTCCTGTATTCCTCATATTTCCATATATCAAGCCCCTCAAAGAGTTCACTTCTTCCTTTATATCTGTTAGAAAAGAAGCTATTAACCATGCTCATATTAAGTGTCTTTCCAAATCTTCTTGGTCTGTTAATTAAAGTAATCACATCATTAGATGACCACCACTCCCTTATAAAAGATGTCTTATCTATATAAAAGCATTTTTTATCTCTGATATCATCAAATCCCTGATTTCCAATACTGATAACATTCTCCATTATATATCCCTCTCTGATTACAATATACACATTTTCTTTTATTATTCTCTATATCGCGGATTGTTTTCAATTCTAAATAGACTTGAGTTTCCGCAGTTTTATCCACAATCGAATGGTTTTTCAGATACTGCCATAAACAACTTTCACAAATTGCCCAAAATATAATATAAAGAATCGCATTCTTTTTTGATGTAAAATTAAGCCACCAAACAAAAATCTCACTAAACAAAAAAGAAAGGGATTCCTTATGGTCAATTTTACAGCAAATACTTATACTTTGAAACGGGAAATTTTAACTTTTTCAATATTTTCTTCTGTCCAGATTCCATCAAAAACAACTTCTCCATTATTAATGAAAATAAAATAATCACAGCATCGCTCTACTAATTCGGGATCATGTGTAATGATTAACTGCGTTTTTCCTTTTTCGGACATATTATTGATCATATCCGCAACTACCTCCATATGACGATAATCCAATCCACTGGTAGGCTCATCATAAACAATCAGATCCTTTTGTGACGCCATTGCCACCGCTACTGCCAGCCTTTGTTTCTGACCTCCCGACAAGGCCATTGGATGACACTCTTTGTAACCGGACAATCCCATCCTGTCAAGCACCCTCTCTGCGAGTTCTTCTCTTTTTGTATCTTCCATCCTAAAACCCAGCGTTACCTCCTCCTGCACGCTTTCCGCAAACAACTGATGATTTACATCCTGAAACACCATATATGCAATCGTACTCAGCCTTCGTCCCTGATAGACCTTTTCTCCATCCGAGATTCTGCCTTTGCAATGCTTCATAAGTCCGCATATACACTTTGCCAGTGTACTTTTTCCAGCTCCATTATTTCCCAGTACAGCCACAACTGCACCTTTTGGAATATCCAGTTTTGGAATATTCAGTTTTAGGCCGTTTTTATATGAAAATCGGAAATCTGTCAAAGTATAAAATTTGTTTCCTTTTTGCAATTTTCTTTTTGCAGGCATAAAAATATTTGCACAGCGAAGTCCCCGATTATGAAATTCATCCACAGTCCATTTCCAAAACATTTCCGCACAAATGTCATCTGCAATCGTTTCATCTTTAAAATAAAGTACTCTGTCTGCCACACCTCTTAGCCATTCAAGCCTGTGTTCTGTAATTAGTATTGTCTTACCATTTCTCTTCCACAATTCTAAAACTGAACGTAATTCACGTATTGCATGAATATCCAGATTTGATGTTGGTTCATCCAGCAGCATAATATCAGGTTGCAGCATATTTACTGAGGCACAGGCTATTTTTTGCTTTTCTCCTCCGGAAAGTTGCAAAAGATTCTTTCCAAGTAATTTTTCTATTTGAAATAATCGTACCGTCTTTTCAAACCGTTCCAGTATTTCTTTTTTAGGCAGCCCGATATTTTCACAGCCAAACACAATTTCCGTATCTGCCATCAATGTATAAAACTGCGATTTCGGATTTTGAAATACCGAACCTACAATTCCCGACAACTCATGTAACTGCACATCGTTCATGTTTTTTCCCTGTACTGTCACATTGCCACTTAATTTTCCATCATAATAACAGGGAATCAGTCCATTTACAAGGCGTCCAAATGTTGTTTTTCCGCTTCCGGATTCTCCGCACAGCAATACAACCTGCCCACGCGGTATTTCAATCTCTATATTTTTTATTGAATTATCACTTACTGCATTTTCGTAGGTAAAGCATACGTTCTTTATTTCTATCACATTATCTCCATTCCACAGGTATCTACAAGGCTATAAGCAAATTTCTCAATTACCTGTCACTATTTTGGTATATATGTAAGCTATGATTATAACAATACAAAACAAAAAAACAACAAAATCCTGAATCCGGAATCCCAGCATACACACATTTGTGCGTTTTCCAGGTGCATCCAGCCCTCTTGTCATTGCTGAAACCGCCAGTTCATTGCCTATCTGCAAAAGTTCCGTAAGTAACGGAACCAGCTGGTACTCCAGCATTTTTACCGGATGCCATCCAAAGCCAATTCCTCTGAGTCTCATTGCATTGCGTATCAGACCGTACTCTTCCTTTATTGCAGGGAAGAAACGAAACATAACTGAAACAGGTACGGCAACTTTTTTGGGAATATGAAATCCATCCATTGCAGCAATAAACTCACTTACCGTTGTTGATGAAATTAAGAAACGAAACATTGCAAGCCCCGGAAGCAGCTGCATAAATATGGATGACACTGCTGCTATCAATATTTTTGCCCCTGACCCTTCAGTTTCTTTCAGAATGCCCTGAAGAATCAGACAGCATGAATAAATAACAGTATAAAACAATGCCGCCCCCGTTTTTTTCAATATAAACAAAGAAACAACCGGAAATATTGCCAGCACCGGAAGCAGATAACGCATAACTCCCACATATTCTCCGGAAAACATCAGAAAAGATGTCGTCAGACAAAGAATAATCTTCGTCCGCGGATCGAGATACAGCTGCCTTAACGATGGCTTTGTTGCATACAACATTGATTTCATCAAACCATTCCGCTCCTTATAAAATGTTTTTTCAAAATAACCCTTCCAAGATTTCCTCCAATTACGCCTCCCAAAAATGCTGATAACAGCATAAGTGGTATCATCCATGAATGTGAATAATACCCAGCCATTTTATCCATATATTCCTGCCCGTAATAAGCCACTTTATCTGCCATCTGCTTTTCTGAAAGGAAAGCAAACTGGATAAGATTAGCATTTGCTCCAATACAACAGATAGCATAGCTGATGATGGTCAGTCTGCTGCTTTTATACCCGCCTCTTTTTATAACCAGCTCTGCAGCCAGCGCACAAATAATTCCTGCAATCAGTGTCCATACCCCGACTCCGGCAAGTGTCAGAATTGAACCATAAATTATATATGTAATCAAAACCATTCCAGACTTTTTTATTCTGGTGAAATACAACATCATCGGTATACCCAGAATAATAGAACTTACAAGTGGAATCATCATATTTACAACAGGTATAAATCCCATAATTGCTGCAATTACCAGATTCAGCACAAAATATACTGCTGTAAAGATTCCAATATTAATCATATCTTTTCCATTTATTTTTTCTACCTTATTATTCATACATTCTCCATTTATTTTGTATTTATTTTCCATGCAAGACTTTCACATTGAAGATTATATAATTTATTATATAAACCTTTTTGAGCCATAAGTTCTTTATGAGTTCCTTCTTCTACAAGTTCTCCCTCATCCAGAACAACAATTTTATCGCAATCGACAACTGACCTTAGTTTATGTGCAATAATAAGAACAGTCTTATTTTTAATCAGTCTTCCAATTGCCTGTTGAATCTTAGTTTCATTTTCAGGGTCAATGCTTGCTGTACTTTCGTCAAGCAAAATCACCGGAGCATCCTTTAAAAATGCTCTTGCAATTGACAATCTCTGCCTTTCACCTCCTGAAAGTGTCTTTCCATTCTCTCCAATTACGGTCTGGTATCGATCCGGAAGCCTTGAAATAAACTCGTCACAAGCTGCCAGCCTTGCTGCCGCATATACCTCTTCCTGTGTTGCACCTGCTTTTCCGATTCTTATATTGTTATAAATTGTATCATTAAACAAAACTACATCCTGAAATACAATTGAATAATTAGCCAGCAAATCTTCAGGCGCAATTTTTCGAATGTTTTTTCCTCCAATAAGGATCTTTCCATCCTTTACATCCCAAAATCTCGCAGCAAGCCTCGTAAGCGTACTTTTTCCTGAGCCGGATGGTCCTACCAATGCCGTAATCTCTCCCTGTTTTGCAACGAATGAAACATCATGAAGTACCTCTTTTTCATTATATGCAAAGCTCACATTGTCAAATGTTATATCAAAATGCTTTAAATCCACCTGTGATCCATCCTGCTCCTCTTCCTCAAAAAGTTCATTTACTCTGCCGGCTCCAACTAATGAAGCTATAAAATCTCCAAGATGTTCGCATGCGCTGGTAAATGGTTCATAGATTCTGACTGCTGCATACAGAAACACAAGGAATTTAAACAATGATATTTCACCGTATACAAGCATTTTTGAGCCAAAAATAATCACCAATCCAAGTCCGATTCTCATAACATTATAAGAAACTGCAATACTAAGCCCTGCCAAAAGTTCATAAAGAACCTGCCCCGGAATCAGTCTTTTTATTTTTGTTTCCAATCCCTTTTGATATTCATGTATCATATCGGTTGTACGCAAAAGCTTTATATTTTCAAGGTATTCCTGCAATCCATCACTAACTTCAAGCTTCTTTACACGATTCTTTTTGTTCGTTCCTTCGGAAATTTTTCTTGATAATGCCATTACAATAACGGCAACAGGCAAACATGCTGCAAGGCATACAGTAAGACGCACATCGTAGAAAAATAAAACAATAACTGCCACGCAGCCACTAATCAGCCCACTCAGCAGCTCTGCTGCTGACTGTGATAAAATATGTGACACCGTCTGTACATCATCCATTATAACTGATGTCACATCACTCAGTTCTCTTCTTCCAAAAAAGGAAAGCGGCAGGCGTCGCAGCTTATCAGCCAATTCCATGCGAAGCTTATATTCCTCCTCTCCCGCCGTCAGATATTCTTTATAATATGCAATCTTGTAAGAAACAAACATAAGAATTAAAATAAGTAAAAGCAGGGCAATATAAGGTACAAACGCAATTTGTCCCTGATTTCCTTCAAAATAATAATTCATCATCTGTTCACTCACCTTTGCAAGCGGCACTATCGGAAGAAATGTTGCAATATTAAACACGGCAAGCCATATTGACGCTTTTATAATTGTTTTTGTTCCTTCTTTACTTAAACGAAATATTTTGCTAAGCATTCTGCTCTCCTCCAATCTTCCATGAAACACTACTCTCATACTCCTTAAACATCCGCGCATATACGCCCTTGTCCTGAAGCAGTTTTTCATGCGTTCCCTGCTCTACGATTTTCCCTTTCTGCAGTACAAGTATCTGATCAGCGTTTATTATAGTCTGCAGTCTGTGTGCAATCATAAGCACAGTCTTTCCTTTTAGTAATGAATCCAATGCTTTCTGAATCAAAAATTCATTTTCTGCATCAGCAAATGCTGTAGCTTCATCCAGTAAAATAACAGGCGCTTCTTTTAAAATTGCACGTGCAAGCGCAATTCTTTGCATTTCACCACCCGACAGATATACTCCCTTTGTTCCTATAACTGTATCCATGCCATCTGGCATTTTTTTCAGGATATCATCACACTGTGCCTGTTTTAACGCCAGTGCAATTTCCTGTCTGGTCGCATCAGGCTTATACATCGCAACGTTCTGTGCAATTGACATTTTAAAAAGGCTGGTATCCTGAAATACAATACTTACTTTTTTCATCCATTCCCAATAGCTGATATTTCTCAGGTCAACACCTCCAACCATAACCGATCCGTGTTTGACATCCCAAAATCGTGCAATAAGGTTTGCAATAGTGCTCTTTCCTCCCCCGGACTCTCCTACAAGTGCAGTCACTGTGCCAGGTCTGATTGTCAATGACACATCATCCAGTGCTTTAACACCTTCCTCGTAGCTAAATGACACATGATCCATTTTTATCTCATAATCTTCAGGCATTTTCGGCTGCTTTGCTTCCATCAATGGCTTTTCTGCAAAAATATCTTCTACTGCTTTCATAGATGCTTTTGCAAGCATCAAATTTGAAGAACTGTGCATAAGTTTTGCAAGAATTGAAGCAACAAGCGGGATAAGGACTGCAAAAAATGTAAATGTCATAATAGTTTTTTCTGTCCCATAGCCGGTATTATATAAAATAATTCCTCCCGGAATCAAAAAGAAAAAGACAGCATTAATAATTGACGTATAGGCACTATATGCATTTTCCATTGAAAATGCATATTTTGTCATAAAATCCGCATAGTCTTTTACTGCTCGCTGATATCGTTTAAAAGAATCTGCTGTCTGTCCAAACGTCTTTACAACCGAAATTCCCCGGACATATTCAGTCGCTGCATTTCCAATATTTTCTCCTGCGGTCTGTACTTCCTGAACAAATCCTTCACTCTCTCCCTTTAGCATAGATGCTAAAAAAAGAAATCCAAGCACAATTGGAATAAGACATATTAATGACAATCTCCAGTCATACATAAACATAAACACAAGAAATGCTATTGGCAAAACCGCAGACTGTACATAATCCGGAATATGATGTGCAATCAGAATTTCAAGATTATCCGTATTTTTTTCGATTACCTTTCTTTGTACACCACTTGGATGCAATGTGTGATATCCAAGAGGCAGCTCTCCCAGATGAGCAATTAACCGTATACGCATTTTTGCAACAATATTATATGCACTGATGTGAGAACACAAAAGTGCCATTCCATATACACCAAATCCCATGCACACGTAAAAAACAGCATTCTTTCCAAGACCGGAAAGCTCCCCAAGATTCAATGTATTAAAAGCGCCTCCTGATTCAATTAACATCTTTGCAACACCATATACGCAAATATACGCTTTTAAATTAATCACAGCTGCACATGCTGCAAAAACAGCTGATAAAAGAATCGTAATACGAAACGCTCCTGCATATTGAAACAACTTTTTAAATACATTTGTTTCATCTTTCATTTTTAACTAATCTCCATTTCTGTTATTAATTATTTTCCTTAAGTTTATTAATAATTATTTATTTAATTGACTTTTCTGACCGGATAAATTATTTTTACCTAATCTCTATTAGTTTTATCTAACTTAATCGTAAAAAATTATGCCTTTATACGAAGAATGCCAGCCCAGCCAATATCAAAGAAACATTTTAGTTCTCCTACATAAACAACAGCTTCAGACTTATCCATCTTGTGCATAACAGGTTCGAACAGTCCGTATAAATAAGAACTGATTAGAATATGAATTGTTTTTTCTCCCGCTACTCTACCATTTATAACTGCCTCATGACCTGTTTCTTTCATAAAACGAATTGTAGATGCTTCAATAATTTCAACGAGTTCCTCCATATAGTTTTCATAAGAAGAGCCTCCAGCGCATGCCAATAACAGGCGAAACACATCAAAATGTTCGTAAATATAATCCACAAAAGGATTCTTATCTATGTCGCTGTGCAGTGCTGACTGCTCCTGTTGTGCATAAGACTGTTCATGAAACTCCTGATTTACATTGATAAGATTATTCTTAAATTCTTCAGCAACCGGACTTACTAAAGCGCAAAATAGTCCATCCTTACCAGAGTAATGACTCTTAAGTGCTCCCCATGTCACACCTGCTTTCTTACAAATAATATTTGTAGAAGCTTTTTCGTATCCTTCTTCTAAAAACTCTTCTTTTGCGGCCGCTAATATTTTAGGGTCAAGACTTTTGTCTGGTTTTGCCATTTCATTCATCTCCTTCGTATTGATAGCAATACTATTAATAGCACTGCTATCAATATATTATAAACTTCTGTTAATGTCAAGTTTGTTAATGAAAAAAACTCTCACAGAAAACCCGCGAAAGTTTTTATAATAACAATCTATTTATATTTTCTAACTATTCTATACCATATCCTTACTTCTGCTCTTTATCCAGTACAGACTCTTTTCCCTCTCCCTGATAATACTTTCCTGATAATATAATTCTCCTTTCAGGTAAAAAAAGAACCACCCTCATGCAAGCATGAAAGCGGTTCTTTTATATATCTTTATAATAATCTTAATATTATCATTAATCAAAGATTACTCAATGATTGTAGCAACAGCACCTGAACCTACTGTACGTCCACCTTCACGGATAGCGAATCTAAGCCCCTGCTCCATAGCTACTTTGTGGATAAGTTCAACTGTCATTTCTACGTTATCACCAGGCATACACATTTCTACACCAGCTGGTAATTCAATAACACCAGTAACGTCTGTTGTTCTGAAGTAGAACTGTGGTCTGTAGTTGTTGAAGAATGGAGTATGACGTCCACCTTCGTCCTTTGTTAATACGTAAACCTGAGCTGTAAACTTGTGGTGAGGTGTGATTGAACCTGGCTTACAAAGAACCTGTCCTCTTTCGATTTCATCTCTCTGAACACCTCTAAGAAGAGCACCAATGTTATCTCCTGGTTCAGCCTCATCAAGAAGCTTTCTGAACATTTCGATACCTGTAACAACAACCTTACGGATATCATCATGGATACCAACGATTTCAACTTCTTCGTTAACCTTAAGAACACCTCTTTCAACTCTACCTGTAGCAACTGTACCACGACCTGTGATTGAGAAGATATCTTCGATTGGCATAAGGAATGGCTTATCTGTATCTCTCTTTGGATCTGGAACATACTCATCAATTGTATGCATAAGCTCAAGGATCTTGTCACCCCATTCGCTGTTTGGATCTTCAAGAGCCTTAAGAGCTGAACCCTGGATGATTGGAGTATCATCACCTGGGAATCCGTACTCGTTAAGAAGTTCTCTGATTTCCATATCTACTAATTCAAGAAGTTCTGGATCATCAACCATATCACACTTGTTCATGAATACAACGATGTAAGGAACACCTACCTGACGAGCAAGAAGGATATGCTCTCTTGTCTGAGCCATAACACCATCAGTAGCAGCAACAACAAGGATACCAGCATCCATCTGTGCAGCACCAGTGATCATGTTCTTAACGTAATCAGCATGTCCTGGGCAGTCAACGTGAGCGTAATGTCTCTTCTCTGTTTCATATTCAACGTGAGCTGTAGAGATTGTGATACCTCTTTCTCTTTCTTCTGGAGCCTTATCAATATTTTCAAATGCAACAGCTTCACCTGTACCAAGTCTCTCATGAAGAGTCTTTGTGATAGCTGCTGTTAAAGTAGTCTTACCATGATCTACGTGTCCAATTGTACCAATGTTACAATGTGGTTTAGTTCTTTCAAATTTAGCCTTTGCCATTGTTTAAAATCCTCCTTAAAATAATCAATTAGATTAATTAATTTCCCCTTTATGGGTTTACTATAGCTAAAATTCATTATATTTCATTTTGAAATATTTTTCAACTGTTTTTAACTATATTTAATATATTATATCTTCATGTATAGAAATGTATATCTGAACTACGTACAAATATACATTTCTATTATTACTTCATCAATTGTACTTCAATTATTTTGCCTTTGCAGCAATAACCTTTTCCTGAACTGACTTTGGAGCCTGCTCATACTTATCGAAGAACATAGAGTAGTTACCACGACCCTGTGTCTTAGAACGAAGGTCAGTAGCATATCCAAACATCTCTGAAAGTGGAACGAAAGCTTTAATCATCTTACCACCGCTGATGTCTTCCATACCTTCAATACGTCCTCTACGGGCATTGATATCACCGATAACATCACCCATGTATTCTTCTGGCATAGTAACTTCAACCTTCATGATAGGCTCAAGAAGAGCTGGAGCTGCCTTAGCCATTGCATCCTTAAACGCCATAGAACCAGCAATGTGGAATGCCATTTCTGATGAATCGACTTCATGGTAAGATCCATCATAAATATCTGCTCTAAGTCCGAGAACTGGGAATCCAGCTAAAATACCTGAATCAGCAGCTTCTCTGATACCTGCTGCAACAGAAGGAATGTATTCCTTAGGAATAGCACCACCAACTACTGAAGACTCGCAGAAAAGTACTGGAGGCTCGTCAATAATTACTGTATTCTTAGTTTCAACATCGAACTTATCAACGTTAGCTTCAAGTGGAGTGAAACGTACTTTACAGTGACCATACTGACCACGACCACCTGACTGCTTAGCATACTTACTATCAACATCAACAGCCTTAGTAAAGCACTCTCTGTAAGCAACCTGAGGTGCACCTACATTAGCTTCTACCTTAAATTCACGAAGAAGTCTGTCAACGATGATATCAAGATGAAGTTCACCCATACCAGCAATAATTGTCTGACCTGTCTCCTGATCTGTATGAGCACGGAATGTAGGATCTTCTTCAGCAAGCTTTGCTAAAGCTTCACCCATCTTACCCTGATCATTCTTAGTCTTTGGCTCAATAGCAAGTTCGATAACTGGCTCTGGGAATTCCATAGACTCTAAGATAACAGGATGCTGCTCATCACAAATAGTATCACCTGTAACTGTAGTCTTAAGACCTACTGCTGCAGCAATATCACCTGAGTAAACCTTTTCAATTTCTTTTCTCTGGTTGGCATGCATCTGAAGGATACGACCAACTCTTTCTTTCTTATTCTTATTAGCATTAAGTACATATGAACCTGCGTTTAATGTACCTGAGTAAACTCTGAAGAATGCTAACTTACCAACAAATGGATCTGTCATAATCTTAAATGCAAGAGCTGAGAATGGCTCTTCATCAGATGTCTTTCTTATTACTTCGTTACCGTCTTCATCAACACCTGTAATATCAGGGATATCTGTAGGAGCTGGCATGTATTCGATAACTGCATCAAGAAGCTTCTGAACACCCTTGTTCTTGTATGCTGTACCGCAAAGACAAGGAATAGCTGTACCTTCAATAGTACCCTTTCTTAAAGCAGCCTTTAACTCTGGAACTGTAAGCTCCTCATCGTTAAAGAACTTCTCCATAAGGTCTTCATCAAGCTCAGCGCACTGCTCAATAAGCTTATCATGATATTCCTGAGCCTGATCTTTTAAGTCATCAGGAATTTCACCAACAACAATATCATCGCCCTTATCGCCATTGAATACATAAGCCTTCATTTCAAATAAGTCAATAATACCCTTAAAATCATCTTCCTTACCGATAGGAAGCTGTATGAGTACAGGATTCTTTCCAAGCTTTGTAATAAGCTGGTTACATGATCCGAAGAAGTCAGCACCCATCTTATCCATCTTGTTCATGAAAGCCATACGTGGTACATTGTACTTATCAGCCTGACGCCATACGTTCTCTGACTGTGGTTCAACACCGTTCTGTGCATCGAATACACCAACAGCACCATCAAGTACTCTAAGTGAACGCTCAACTTCTACTGTGAAGTCAACGTGTCCTGGAGTATCGATAATGTTAATACGATATTCTGGCTGTGTCTTATCTGGCTTACCTTCTTTTTCAGGTGTCCAGTGACATGTTGTAGCAGCTGAAGTGATTGTGATACCTCTCTCCTGCTCCTGGGCCATCCAGTCCATAGTAGCAGTACCTTCATGAGTATCACCAATCTTGTGATTAACACCAGTATAATAAAGGATACGCTCTGTTAATGTTGTTTTACCAGCATCAATATGAGCCATAATTCCGATATTTCTGGTTCTCTCCAATGGATATTCTCTTCCAGCCATGGATAAAACCTCCTATAATTATTATTAGAATCTGTAATGTGCGAAAGCCTTATTAGCTTCAGCCATCTTATGCATATCTTCTTTCTTCTTTACAGAAGCGCCTGTGTTATTTGAAGCGTCAAGAATTTCATTTGCAAGTCTTTCTTCCATAGTCTTTTCGCCTCTTGCACGAGAATATGCTGTTATCCAACGAAGAGCTAAAGCCTGTCTTCTGTCTGGCTTAACTTCGATAGGTACCTGATATGTGGCACCACCGATACGTCTTGCCTTAACTTCAAGAACTGGCATAATATTATTCATAGCCTCTTCGAATACTTCGATAGCAGGTCTCTCAGTCTTTGCTGCGATTCTGTCAAAAGCCTTATATACAATCTTCTGAGCTACTCCTCTCTTACCATCAAGCATAATGTTGTTGATAAGCTTTGTAACCACCTTATTGTTGTATATAGGATCTGCTAATACATCTCTTTTTTGAGTATGTCCTTTACGTGGCACGGTTCTTCCCTCCTTAACAATGTGTTGCTGCACATATAAATGCAGCTTCTATTAATTCATCGGTACTCACAAATATTTTTCACCTTTTTCCACTCAAAATAAATAACTTATTCCATATGGGATAATCGGCTGTGTTTCGTGCTCGGTATATCTTAAACCTGCAACCTTCGGATTAATCTAATTCCGGCACTATTAAAAACTATATGTGAATAATACAAACGTATAGTTTGTAATAGACTTTGTTATACAAAATCTTTTAAATTTTAAACCAAAGTATTACCTTAATTATTTAGCATCCTTAGGTCTCTTTGCACCGTACTTAGAACGGGCCTGTCTTCTGTTAGCAACACCTGCTGTATCAAGTGTACCTCTAACAATATGATATCTTGTACCTGGTAAATCCTTAACTCTTCCACCTCTGATAAGAACAACGCTATGCTCCTGAAGATTGTGGCCTTCACCTGGGATATAAGATGTTACTTCAATACCATTTGAAAGGCGAACTCTGGCAATCTTTCTAAGAGCTGAGTTAGGCTTCTTTGGTGTTGCAGTTTTAACAGCTGTACAAACACCTCTCTTCTGTGGTGCTGCAACGTCTGTTGCTTTCTTCTGAAGTGAATTATATCCCTTCAAAAGAGCTGGTGCTGTTGACTTCTTTACTGAAGATTTTCTTCCCTGTCTTACTAACTGGTTAAATGTAGGCATTCCTTATTTTCACCTCCCGGAATTAGAATAAATTGATGGTTGCATATTCATTTCTGAATAAATGCGCGCAAAAATACAATATGCATTTGCACACCACTCTAGTATATAGCTGTTTTATCTGTATGTCAAGCACTTTATTTTTACAATACATCACAGGCTTTACTTATACCGCCTTGCAAATCTTACTGAAAATAACCTGAAAGTATTAAGCAGATATGCGCGCAAATTCCACACATGAATCGTCCTGACAGCAAAAAAATATACAGGTTATGCATATTATACAAATCATATGAAATATATAAATTATATAAAAAAATATACAGACCATATGAAGAAATTATTCTTCACAAGCCTGTATACCTTTTTCATTTATTCATACCATATTTCAGGCAGATACTTTAGTTAATCACCAATCAGTTAATATAATACAATTGCTTACAGTAACTAACCTGATATGATTTATTCTTCTGAATCGGATGATGCTGTGTCTATAACGCCAGCTTCTTCATCTGAAGTATCTTCTGAAATATTAATCATCTCGTCATCTGTATCTTCTGAAAAATCAATTACATCATCATCTGTAATTTCATCATCCATATCTATTTCATCAAGATCTACACCTGTATCAAGTTTTACATCCTGATAACGTTTCATACCTGTACCTGCTGGTATAAGCTTACCAATAATAACGTTTTCCTTAAGACCGATAAGAGGATCGACCTTACCATTGATAGCTGCATCTGTAAGAACTTTTGTTGTTTCCTGGAATGATGCTGCTGAAAGGAATGAGTTTGTTGCAAGTGAAGCCTTTGTAATACCAAGTATAATTGGTGTTCCTGTTGCTGTTCTCTTACCCTGCTCTTCAAGTTCTTCATTCTTTTCAGTGAACTCAAGTGTTTCAACCTGTGAGCCAGGAAGGAAATCTGAATCCCCTGCGTCATCAATAATAATCTTCTTAAGCATCTGACGAACAATAAGCTCAATATGCTTATCATCAATTTCAACACCCTGGATTCTATAAACCTTCTGAACTTCACGGATCATATAATCCTGTACTGCTCTTACCCCAAGGATTCTTACTATATCATGAGGATTTTCTGAACCTTCAGTAATTTCCTCTCCCTTTGCAACTATCTGACCTTCCTGAACCTTAACACGTGTATCTCTTGATACAGGATATGCCTTTGAGTTACCCTCTTCGTCTGTAATAACGATATCAGTCTTCTTATCTGTCTTTGCAAAACTTACAACACCGCCAAACTCAGCAAGTACTGCAAGAGTCTTTGGTTTTCTTGCTTCAAAAAGTTCTTCTACTCTAGGAAGACCCTGTGTAATATTATCACCGGCAACACCACCTGTATGGAATGTACGCATTGTAAGCTGTGTACCAGGTTCACCAATTGACTGTGCTGCAATAATACCAACAGCTTCACCAACCTGTACTGTCTGACCTGTTGCCATGTTAGAACCATAACACTTAGCACACACACCAATATGTGAACGGCATGTAAGAATTGTTCTTATCTTAACCTTTTCAACACCAGTCTTAACTATTGCTGCAGCTCTTTTAGCTGTAACAAGGTGGTTAGCTTTAACAATAATTTCTCCAGTTTCCGGATCTTTAATATCTTCTGCAAGGAAACGTCCTGTAATACGCTCTTCAAGTGATTCAAGTACATCAGCCTTAGCATCACTGCTTGCAGTTGCTTTTTCGTTTACAAATTCTGATACATACATACCAGGAATTGCCTTACCCTTACTACAATCATTCTCTCTGATGATAAGATCCTGTGATACATCAACAAGTCTTCTTGTAAGGTAACCTGAATCAGCTGTACGAAGGGCTGTATCAGAAAGACCCTTACGAGCACCATGAGCTGAAATAAAGTATTCCAGTACGTCAAGACCTTCACGGAAGTTTGACTTAATAGGAAGTTCGATTGTGTTACCTGATGTATCGGCCATAAGTCCTCGCATACCAGCCAGCTGTTTAATCTGCTGGTTAGAACCACGGGCACCTGAATCGGCCATCATAAAGATATTGTTGTATTTATCAAGTCCGGCAAGAAGTGCATCCTTAAGAGCTTCATCAGTTTCCTGCCATACTTTAATAACATTCTTATGTCTTTCTTCGTCTGTTGAACGACCTCTGTTATAGTTCTTTGTAATCTGCTCAACCTTAGCTTCTGCATCAGAAATAAGCTTTTTCTTAATAGGTGGCACTGTCATTTCTGAAATAGAAACAGTCATGGCAGCTCTTGTTGAAAACTTGTAACCCATTGCCTTAATATCATCAAGAACTTCAGCTGTCTTTGTTGTACCATGTGTATTAATTACATGCTGTAAAATATCCTTAAGCTGTTTCTTTCCGACATGGAAATCAACTTCAGGAAGAAAGAAATTTTCCTCCTTAGATCTGTCAACATATCCTAAATCCTGTGGAAGAATTTCATTAAACATGAAACGTCCAAGTGTTGATTCAACGTTTCCTGTTATAATATTTCCATCAGCATCTTCTTTATTAATACGTACTAATATCTTTGAATGAAGTGTAATAACTGCATTTTCATATGCAAGCATAGCTTCATTTATACTCTTAAAGAACTTACCTTCACCCTTTGCACCAGGTCTTTCCTGTGTAAGGTAGTAAATACCAAGAACCATATCCTGTGAAGGAACGGCAACAGGACCACCATCTGATGGCTTTAAGAGGTTATTTGGTGAAAGAAGCATAAATCTACACTCTGACTGTGCTTCTACTGAAAGCGGAAGATGGACAGCCATCTGGTCACCATCGAAATCGGCATTGAACGCTGTACAAACCAATGGATGAAGCTTAATAGCCTTACCTTCTACAAGGATTGGTTCAAATGCCTGAATACCAAGTCTGTGAAGTGTCGGGGCACGGTTAAGCATAACTGGATGTTCCTTAATTACATCTTCAAGAACATCCCATACACATGTATCAAGGTGTTCAACACTCTTCTTTGCCTTCTTAATATTATCTGCAAGTCCCCTTCTTACGAGTTCTCTCATAACAAATGGCTTGAACAATTCGATAGCCATTTCCTTAGGAAGACCACACTGATATATCTTAAGTTCTGGTCCAACAACGATAACTGAACGTCCTGAATAGTCAACACGCTTACCAAGAAGGTTCTGACGGAAACGTCCCTGCTTACCTTTCAGCAGGTCTGATAAAGACTTAAGTGCTCTGTTACCAGGGCCTGTTACAGGACGACCATTTCTACGTCCATTATCTATAAGTGCATCTACTGCTTCCTGAAGCATTCTTTTTTCATTACGTACAATAATCTCAGGTGCACCTAATTCCATAAGACGTGCAAGTCTGTTATTTCTATTAATAATTCTTCTATACAAATCATTAAGGTCTGATGTTGCAAATCTACCACCATCAAGCTGTACCATAGGTCTTAAATCAGGTGGGATTACAGGAACCTCAGTAAGAATCATCCATTCAGGTTTTGTACCTGCATTAATAAATGCATCCATAACTTCGATTCTCTTTATAAGACGAGCTGCCTTCTGTGAAGTTGTATTAGCAAGCTCTTCTTTTAATCTTGCAGCCTCTTCTTCAAGATTAACACCCTTTAATAACTCAAGTATAGCCTCTGCACCCATTCCAACTCTGAATTCATTGCCATACTGATCATAAAGTTCCCTGTATTCCTGTTCTGTAAGAATCTTCTTAACAGGAATATCCTTTACATTTGATTCAAGTACGATATATGCTGCAAAATATAATACCTTTTCAAGATTCTTAGGTCCTATATCAAGTATAAGATCCATACGGCTAGGTATTCCCTTGAAATACCATATATGTGATACAGGAGCAGCAAGATGAATATGACCCATACGATCTCTACGAACGCTGGCCTTTGTTACTTCAACACCACACTTATCACAAATGATACCTTTATCCTTGATCTTCTTATACTTACCACAGTGACACTCCCAGTCTTTACTAGGTCCGAAAATTCTTTCACAGAACAAGCCGTCTTTTTCCGGCTTTAATGTTCTGTAATTGATTGTTTCAGGCTTAGTAACCTCGCCATGAGACCATGCTAATATATTCTCAGGAGATGCAAGTTTAATCTGAATCTTATCAAATTTCATTGACTTATTTTGTGATTCATTCTTTGATTCTTCTGCCATTATGTTGCTCCCTTCTATTATTCCATAATATCTGAATTGCCATCACCGTAATCATCAACGTCATCCTGTTCGTCATCATATCCGAAATCGTCGATTGAATCATCTTCCATTCCTTCTTCTCCGACTTTCTGACCCTGGAATCCGCTTCTTGCAAATTCAGCTTCGTCTTTTTTACTGTCACGATGATATCCATCATCAAGTACTTTCTTGAAATCTGTAACTTCATATTCTGAACTTTCAAGAAGTCTTACTTCATTGTTGTCACGATCAAGGACACGAACATCAAGTGCAAGAGACTGAAGTTCCTTAAGAAGTACCTTAAATGATTCAGGAATACCTGGTTCAGGAATATTTTCACCCTTAATAATAGCTTCATAAGTCTTAACACGTCCTACAACATCATCAGACTTAACTGTAAGGATTTCCTGTAATGTATATGATGCACCATAAGCTTCCAGTGCCCAAACTTCCATTTCACCGAAACGCTGTCCACCGAACTGCGCTTTACCACCAAGTGGCTGCTGTGTAACAAGTGAATAAGGACCAGTTGAACGTGCATGAATCTTATCATCAACAAGGTGATGGAGCTTTAAGTAATGCATGAAACCAATTGTAACAGGGCTGTCAAAGTATTCTCCGGTACGTCCATCACGAAGTCTTACTTTACCATCTCTTCCAATGTGTACACCTTTCCACTCTTCTCTGTGAGCCTTGTTCTTATCAAGATAATCAAATACTTCATGATTTAAAGCATCTTTATATTTAGCTGCAAACTCATCCCACTCAAGATTTGCATAATCATTTGCAAGATCAAGTGCATCCATAATATCATTCTCGTCAGCGCCGTCAAATACAGGTGTTGAAATGTTAAAACCAAGCACCTTTGCTGCAAGACTTAAATGAATTTCGAGGACCTGACCAATGTTCATACGTGAAGGCACACCCAATGGGTTAAGCACGATATCAAGAGGACGTCCATTAGGAAGGAATGGCATATCTTCTACAGGAAGTACTCTTGAAACGACACCCTTGTTACCATGACGTCCAGCCATCTTATCACCAACAGAAATCTTTCTCTTCTGTGCTATATATATTCTGACTGACTTATTTACACCTGGTGAAAGTTCATCGCCATTTTCTCTTGTAAATACTTTGACATTAACTACAATACCATATTCACCATGAGGAACCTTAAGTGATGTATCTCTTACTTCTCTTGCCTTCTCTCCAAAGATAGCACGAAGAAGTCTTTCTTCTGCTGTAAGTTCTGTTTCACCCTTTGGAGTAACCTTACCTACAAGTATATCTCCTGCACGAACCTCTGCACCAATTCTTATAATACCATTCTCATCAAGGTCTTTTATTGAATCTGTACTTGCTGAAGGAATATCTCTTGTTATTTCTTCTGGTCCGAGCTTTGTATCTCTTGCTTCCGTCTCATATTCTTCGATATGAACTGATGTATAAACATCATTTCTTACAAGACGTTCACTAAGAAGAACAGCATCCTCGTAGTTATAACCTTCCCATGTCATGAAACCGATAAGTGGATTCTTACCCAGTGCAATTTCACCATTTGATGTTGAAGGTCCGTCTGCAATGACATCACCCTTCTTAACTGTATCTCCCTTAAATACAATCGGTCTCTGGTTATAGCAGTTGCTCTGGTTACTTCTTGCAAACTTTGTAAGTTTATATTCATGAACATGGCCATCATCAGCCTTAATAACAATTTTGTTAGACTCTGCTGATAATACAACACCATCTTCTTCAGCAATAACGCATACGCCTGAATCGATAGCAGCCTTATTCTCAATACCAGTTCCAATTACCGGAGCTTCTGTTGTAAGAAGAGGTACGGCCTGACGCTGCATGTTAGATCCCATCAGTGCTCGGTTGGCATCATCGTTCTGAAGGAAAGGAATCATTGATGTAGCAACAGAAAATACCATCTTAGGTGAAACGTCCATAAGATCAATAAGTCTCTTATCAAATTCAGATGTTTCATCCCTGTAACGTCCAGCTACTGTATTCTTTACAAAATGTCCTTCTTCATCAATTTCCGCATTAGCCTGTGCTACATGATAATCGTCTTCTTCATCAGCCGTAAAATAACGAACTTCATCTGTAACTCTAGGGTTCTTAGAATCTGATTTATCAACTATACGATAAGGAGCTTCTATAAATCCATACTCATTAATTCTTGCATATGAAGCAAGTGAATTAATAAGACCGATATTTGGGCCTTCAGGTGTCTCGATAGGACACATTCTTCCGTAATGTGTATAATGTACATCTCGAACTTCAAATCCGGCTCTGTCTCTTGAAAGACCACCAGGTCCCAAAGCTGACAAACGTCTCTTATGAGTAAGCTCACCCAATGGGTTATTCTGATCCATGAACTGTGACAGCTGTGAACTGCCAAAGAACTCTTTAATAGCTGCTGTTACCGGTTTAATATTGATAAGTGACTGTGGTGAAATACCGCTTATATCCTGTGTTGACATTCTTTCTCTTACAACACGTTCCATTCTTGAGATACCAATTCTAAACTGGTTCTGTAATAATTCACCAACTGCTCTTATACGTCTGTTACCCAGATGATCGATGTCATCTTTTGTTCCAACGCCATATTCTATATGCATATTATAATTAATTGAAGCAATTATATCTTCAACAGTAATATGCTTTGGAATCAAATCGCTTATGTTCTTTGATATTGCTTCCTTAATATCATCAAGGCTTTCATTTTCTTCAAGAATCTGGCTGAGTACCGGATAGAATACTGATTCATTTACACCGAGCTGTGCTGCTTCTTCTTTTGAAATATCTACCCATTTTGTAATATCAACAGTCATATTTGAAAGCACTTTAACTCTTCTATTAGTAATAGCGCCATCTGTGCCTTTAAGTTCAACATCAAGAAATACTGCTGGTACAGCTGCATTCTGGATTTCTTCTGCCTTCTGTCTGTCGAGTTTTTCTCCTGCTTTAGCGATAACGTTGCCGTGTGTGTCAACAACATCATCTGCCAGAACATGTCCAGCCAGTCTGCTTCTGAAAGAAAGCTTCTTGTTGAATTTATATCTTCCAACCTTTGCAAGGTCATATCTTCTCGGATCAAAAAACATACCTGAAATAAGTGACTCAGCACTGTCTACTGACAATGGTTCACCAGGTCTTAACTTCTTATATAATTCTAAAATACCTTCCTGATAGTTTGTTGAGGTATCTTTCTCCATTGTAGCAATAAGCTTTGGCTCTTCTCCGAAAATATCAATAATTTCAGCATTAGATCCAAATCCAAGTGCTCTGATAAGAACTGTTACAGGTACTTTTTTATTTCTGTCAACCTTAACATAAAAAACATCATTAGCGTCAGTTTCATACTCTAACCATGCACCCCTGTTAGGGATTACCTGACAGCTGTAAAGGAATATCTTACCATATTTATCTTTCTGAATATCATAATATATACCAGGTGAACGTACCAACTGGCTGACAATTACTCTCTCTGCTCCATTGATGACGAATGTACCTGTCTTAGTCATAAGAGGAAGATCGCCCATGAAGATTTCATGTTCGCTGATATCTTCACTCTCCTTATTGTGGAGCCTTACTCTTACCTTTAAAGGAGCTGCATATGTAGCATCTCTTTCTTTACACTCTTCAATAGAATACTTGACTTCATCCTCGCATAATGAGAAATCTACAAATTCAAGACTTAACTTTCCATTGTAGTCTGCGATTGGAGAGATGTCATCAAAAACCTCTTTTAAACCTTCATCCAGGAACCACTGGTATGAATCCTTCTGAACTTCAATAAGATTCGGCATCTCAAGAACTTCTTTTTGTCTGGAATAGCTCATTCTGATGCTTTTACCTGATTTAACTGGACGTAATCTGTTTTTCTCCATTGACGTTTCACCCCTTGTGATTATTTTTAAAATTAATTCAATATTATTAATATGCATGAAGAATAGATACACGCATACCACAATAGTGCATTGTCCATAGTAACACAAGTTTAAGTTTTTGTCAAATGTTTTCAGAATTTTTCCAGGAAATATTTTATATGAATTTTCAGAGAATTCTTACGTTTCAAAATCATCTATTCAGGCTTCACTGTTACAATTGTTTAGGAATCTTTGTTACAACTGTTCAGAAATCCATCCGCCAGTATCCGCATGGCGGTTTCTGTAACATGTGTTTTTTTCATATATTCAAAATCCTGTACTGCAGGTTCTTTCTTCCGGGCAATTTCACCTAATCTTTTTATATGCTCAATAAGTACACCCAATTCACTGCTGTACGAAAGAATCCCCTCCAGATGTGCCTGCTGTTCAGCTTCAGCAATGCAAAGGATACAGGCAATAACCGGAATTTCCCCTTTAAGATCCGAACAGTTAAGTTCAAGATCCGGACGTATCTTCAGTACTTCATACATCATCTGACGCGCCTGTGTAATCTGTCCCATTTTAATAAGCTGCCAGATTGCCAGCTTAAGTTCTTTCGTCTCAGCCTTTTCGCCAGCAATTCCGACCCGGCATTCGTATACCCTGAGCTTTTTTGCCATAATCCAGACCATCAGCAGCTGTTCAGACAAAAAACCGTATACCCTCTTATGATATTCATCACTATATTTATTATAATCCATATTCTTTTCCATCTCGAAAAAAATAGAAAAGAGCCAGCCGCAATACTCATCAAAAAGTTTCCTTGACGTAACCATAAGATTTCCAAAATAATTTTTTCTTCCATCCATTGCTTCCAGAAAATACGGATAATAAGCCGGATACATCCTCTTTATTACTTCCTTCACATGTAACTCATCACGTACATCATGTGCCTCTGCATATGCGTCCCAATAAGATTTTTCTGAATATACGGCTTTGGATGTTATGATATCATACTCAGATAAAATTTTATCATAATCCTCTGATGATAAAATTTTCATATTATCATCTACAAAATATCTTCTATAATGGCACACTCCAATATTTTCTTTTCCTTTATAATTCTTCCACACCCAGTAAATGCCTGTGAGTTCACCATAATAACAGTTCTTTTCTGAAATAGAATCCCCCGTATCATCCCCCAGATAGCCCAATGCTTCATTTACTGCCCTGCCTACCTGAACTGGAACATATGCTGCATCATCAGGTTTAGAAAAATTTTTATGTGTCATTGTAAATATTGTTGCCATAATCATTATTCTCCTTGTGTACTAACAAATCCATCAAACACTTATATCATGATTACATCATACATTTTTATCTTCAATCTTACAACAGCTTATTATATACCCTATTATAAAAAAACGGAGTGCCATATTTCTATGGTCACTCCGCATAAAAGCACAATGCTTCTTAACTGTTGTACTAATATATTGGCTTAAATTACTTAAGTGTAGCCTTAGCGCCTTCAGCTTCAAGCTTCTTAGCGATTTCTTCAGCTTCTTCTTTAGCAACGCCTTCCTTGATAACCTTAGGTGCGCCATCAACAACTTCCTTAGCTTCCTTTAAGCCAAGACCTGTGATTTCACGAACAACCTTGATAACCTTAACCTTGTTAGCGCCAACTTCTGTAAGTTCAACGTCAAACTCTGTCTTTTCTTCACCAGCTGCTGCGCCAGCACCTGCTGCTGCAACAACAACACCTGCTGCTGCTGATACGCCGAATTCTTCTTCAGCTGCTTTAACTAAATCGTTTAATTCTAATACTGTTAATCCCTTAATAACATCAATGATTTCCTGTGTAGTCATTTTTATAATCTCCTTTTAATTAATATTAGGCTACATGCCTTATGTTAAATAAACCGTAAATCTCCTGCCTATTAAGCAACTTCTTCGCCGTTCTTTTCAGCGATCTGCTTAATAACACGAGCAAAGTTTGTAATAGGTGACTGGAAGCTTCCAAGTAATTTTGAAAGAAGTTCTTCTCTTGAAGGAATTGTTGCGATAACCTTGATGCCATCAACATCATAGTAAGTTCCTTCAACAACACCACACTTAAGTTCAAGTGCATCAGCTGTCTTAGCAAAATCATTTAAAATTCTTGCTGGAGCTGTAGCATCTGTTGCACTGATTGCAATAGCTGTAGGTCCTTCAAGTGAATCTGTCATTGCTTCAAATTCTGTACCTGCAATTGCTCTCTTAACTAAAGTATTCTTATAAACCTTATAAACTACTCCTGCTTCTCTTAACTGCTTACGAAGCTGTGTATCCTGTTCTACTGTTAATCCACGATAGTTCACAAGAACAACGCCCTGTGCATCTTTAAGATAACCAGCAATTTCGTCTACGATAGGCTGCTTAAGTTCTACCTTTGCCATGAATCATTACCTCCTGTTAGATTTAATCCTTACGGATATTCTTCTGCCCTCGATGGATTCATTTATCAAAGTTCCAAAAGAACTTCTATTCCAACAAAAAATCCTTCTGTCCAAAGACAGAAGGATTGAATAGTCATCAATATATAATCCACAGATTATATTAATATCCTCGGTAGGCGTATTACCTTTAACCCTTTCGGGACCTTACTGTCTTAGGCAAAATATTGTTCGTGGTCAAGCCACGAATGATAGTATACTATCAATATATATAGGTTGTCAATCTTTTTTTATTATTTATTGGATAACCATCAAATTATATTGAAATTAGCCAATATACTTAACTGTGCTAACCTTAACACCAGGACCCATTGTTGATGTAAGAACAACACTCTTTAAATACTGTCCCTTAATTGTTGATGGTTTAGCCTTAACGATTGCAGCCATAATAGCCTGGAAGTTGTCTGCTAACTGATCTTCAGTAAATGAAGCCTTACCAATTGGCACGTGAATGATATTTGTCTTATCAAGTCTGTATTCAATTTTACCAGCCTTGATATCATTAACAGCTTTTGTTACATCCATAGTAACTGTACCAGCCTTAGGGTTTGGCATTAAGCCCTTAGGTCCAAGTACACGTCCCAAACGACCAACAACGCCCATCATATCAGGTGTAGCAACAACTACGTCAAAATCAAACCAGTTTTCTTTCTGAATCTTTGGAATTAATTCTTCTCCACCTACGAAATCTGCACCAGCTGCTGCAGCTTCATCAGCCTTAGCGCCTTTAGCAAATACGAGAACCTTAACCTTCTTACCAGTTCCGTGTGGAAGAACTACTGCTCCTCTGATCTGCTGTTCAGCATGACGTCCGTCACATCCTGTTCTGATATGAGCTTCAATTGTTTCGTCGAATTTTGCAGTTGCAGTCTTCTTTACAAGAGCACATGCTTCTGCTGGATCATAAAGTGTTGCGCGGTCAATATTCTTGGCTGCCTCAACATATTTCTTTCCTCTTTTCATTATATAAACCTCCTAGTGGTATTATCGGAAGGGGTCTGACTTTCCTCCCACATTTAAAAACGATTATTTTTCTCTAATTAATCTTCTTCTACAACGATTCCCATACTTCTTGCTGTTCCGGCAATCATTGATGTAGCTGCTTCAATTGTTGCAGCATTTAAATCTGGCATCTTAAGTTCAGCAATCTTCTGAACTTCTGACTTCTTAATAGTAGCTACCTTTGTTTTGTTAGGTGTACCTGAACCAGACTTAATATTGCAAGCCTTCTTAAGAAGAACTGCAGCTGGTGGAGTCTTTGTAATGAAGCTAAAGCTTCTGTCAGCATATACTGTAATAACTACAGGTATGATTAAATCTCCCTGATCTGCTGTCTTTGCATTAAACTGCTTTGTAAATTCTACAATGTTTACACCATGCTGTCCAAGTGCTGGACCAACTGGTGGAGCCGGTGTAGCTTTGCCGGCAGGAATCTGTAATTTAATATATCCTGTTACTTTCTTTGCCATTTTAGGCACCTCCTAAATATTATGTGGTAATTGGCGAACTCCGCAGCGGGTACTGCATTAATATCTGCGGCATTCTCCCACGTCCGTATTTACGAACATTAATTGTTACATCAATTTCACATCTGTGAAACTTATTTCAACCGGTGTTTCACGGCCAAACATTTCAACATTAATTGTAAGGCACTGCTTACTGTCATTAATGTCTGTAATCTCTCCAACTGTGTTTTCCCATGCTCCTGAAAGAATCATGACCTGATCTCCTACTTTACCAGCAAACTCAACTACCGGCTTAGGTTCTTCCACACCCGGAAGGTCAATTCCAAGTGCTTTAATTTCAGCTGGAGTAAGTGGCACTGGCTTTGATCCAGGACCAACAAATCCCGTAACGCCTCTGGTATTACGTACAACGTACCAGCTGTCGTCATTCATAACCATGTTAATAAGGACGTATCCAGGAAACATTTTCCTCTGGACCGACTTCTTTGTGCCATGTTTTACTTCCATTACACTTTCGATAGGAACTATAACTTCCAAAACCTGATCCTGAAGATTTCTGTTTTCAACAGTTTTTTCTATGTTGGCCTTTACCTTATTCTCATATCCTGAATAAGTATGGACAACATACCATTTTGCTTCGTCCATATAATCACCTTTTCCTTACTTAACCAAGAATTCAATGCCCAGTCGAGCAACTAAATCTACAACTGCTATAATTACTCCTAATAATACTGAAACAATTACAACTGCAGTTGTTTCTTTTGTAAGTGATGCCTTATCTGGCCACACAATTTTTGAAAATTCTGCTTTAAGACCAGAAAACCAACTCTTTTTCTTCTTTTTTGGTTTAACAGTTTCACCCATTAGTTTCACCTCACTGTACTAAATCTACTTGGTTTCTTTGTGTAATGTGTGTGTCTTACAGAACTTACAATATTTTTTTGTTTCCATTCTGTCAGGATGAGCTTTTTTATCCTTTGTCATGTTGTAATTACGCTGTTTACACTCTGTACATGCCAATGTTATCTTAACGCGCACAACTTCCACCTCCAATTTTTTTAAATTCGCAGGTGTCAAAATATTCTCCGGCACAGTATCCATGCAAACCCTATCAGATACTTTTTCTACTGAACAGGTGCTGTCATCCTGCCCGGTATACAGCCTTTATGGAAAATATTTACACCAATTGGTTCCTTAATATGCATTTTTGAGCATAAAAAAAAGACCGCTTCCATAGCCAGTCTAATATATCACAGTTAATATACCTGCGTCAACTTTTTTCTTCACTTTTTTACAGTGTCTACTATAAAATGATAACATAAATCTACCGATAATAAAATACACATATTGTCTTAAACAATATTTACTCAGACAATATTTACTTAAACAACAGTTAACTGACTGCATAGTTATATTTTTTTATATTTTTTCAGAAACAATTCTTTTTTGATGACATTTATATACTTTTAGTATATAATAAACTTAAGGATGATTTTTTATTTAAATATCAAATCACAAGGAGGTGATCTGTTATGATTAATAGTGTATACAATTATTATCTGTCTACGTATGCCCACAAGTCTAATGCCCGCTATGATAACCACACTAAAGAACAATTAAAGAATATATTCGGCAGGATTATTAAGAATAACAGCCATACTCCGACTTATAAGGTGGATTTTTCAGAAGATGCCGTAAAATATGCAATTGATTTAAAAGAGCGTGCGCGCGAATTAAATAATGCAGCTGATGAGTTTTCAGATTCTGATAATGGTCAGATTGTCTACAAAAAAACTGCAAAGTCAGGTAATCCTGATATAATTACCGCCAACTATGTCGGAACTGATTATCCTGTGTCTGACAGCACATTTGATGTAAATGTATCACAGATAGCCTGTAACCAGATAAATACAGGTAATTTTCTGCAGCCGGACAAGCATGCCTTTAAACCTGGTGAATATTCTTTTGACCTGTCAGTAAACAATGTAACTTACCAGTTTGAATTCGATATCAACGACAATGAAACGACCAGAAACGTTCAGGATAAGATTGCAAGGCTCATAAACAACTCCGATATAGGCATGAAAGCAGATGTGCTTACTGACTCGCTTGGCAATACCGGAATAACCATATCATCTGATGCAACAGGTACCAGCAGCATGAGTTCTGTGATATTTAATGTCAATGCCAACGAAAACGTCAACAGCGCTGAACTTGTTGACACCCTTGGTATTAATCGTGTTTCACAATATCCGGCTAATGCCGTATATACGGTTAATGGTAACAGTTTTACATCAAAAGTCAATAATGTCATTGTAGACAATGCCTTTGAACTGCAGTTTCTTCGTCCTACCGGTAACTCATCAGTAGCAATAAGTCTTACCGATGACGGCAATGCTATTGCAGAAAGCCTTAGTGAACTTGTAAACAAATACAACAGCCTTGTTTCATTTACAAGCAAAGATGATAACACAAAATTTGAAGGCAATAATAAGCTTCAGCGTGAATTTAATAATGTTGCCAAATCACACAGGTCGCTCCTTAATGAAAGTGGTCTTAATGTAAATGATAACGGCTCAATAACGCTTAATAAAAATTCAATAATATCTGCTGCTGACAGTGGTTCCATGGATAAGGTATTTAACGAACTTAATTCATTCTTAAAGGATATTAAAAACAAAGCCGGCAATATAACTGTTAATCCTATGGATTATGTAAATAACAAGATTATTGCCTATAAGAATCCAAAATTTACACTTAATGATCCATATAACCTGTCAGCTTATTCAGGAATCATTATTAACCAGTACATATAATTTTACATTTTTATAAAAAATGGGAATAACTCCAAAATGTCCGGCTATAAGCTGATACATTCGGGTTTATTCCCATTTTTTCATTATATTCTTTTTTGTACCTGAAGCCGGCTGTTAATTTGCCAGTCTGTCAGCTTCAGCCTTAAAGACCTCTACAAAAGACAATACGCCTTTAAGTGCTTCTACTCTTAACGCATCATCATTATCCTGATTTGCCTTATTAAGCATCTGCACTGACTTATTAACTATATCTTTATCGACAATTGTTTCCTTCTCATTAATAAGTTCCTTTGTTCCATTATACACACCAAATATCCAGTTTAATCCATTAAGTATACTTTCCAGATATTTATCTGTATCAGGAAGTCTGTTACCTGAATATTCACCAATTATTTTGTTAATAGCTGTTATTATTTTACCGCAGTATGGACCTGCCACCTTTAATGCTTCAATCTGCTGTTGTCTTGTCTCATCCATGATTGTTCTCCACCATTCCTTCTATATATTTTAATGTAACATGTAAGCACTATATGTAACTATTCAAATATTACATATATATTTATATATTTCATCGGCATAAAGGCTTAATATTATTATACCTGCTTTCAAAAACCTTTTATTTGCCAACCCATTACTTTTATTATAAAATATTAGTTAATAACAACAGCAGGGGGGATTCATACTTATGAAAATGTACATATACCGCTATGGCAGCATCTGCGAGCCTGATATGATCAATGCTTTTAAAAATCTCGGTTTTTCTGTTTATGAGGAAACCATTGAAATATATAATAAAACTCTGCTGCCATCAGAATGTGTTGAACATGTATCACCAAAACTTATAAACGGAGAATTTTCCTTTGTTTTTTCAATAAATTTTTTCCCATGGCTTTCTGACCTGTGCAATATAATACATATTCCATATTTATGCCTTATTGTTGACAGTCCGGTATTAGAACTATATTCAAAATCAATTGATAATGAATACAACAGGATTTTCCTCTTTGATAAAGCCCTGTACAATGAATTTTCACGTTATAATCCAAAGCATATTTTTCATATTCCATTGTCAGGTGACGTGATTCGTATGACAAATGTAATTGAAAGCGCTTCTTATGACACTTTAAAAAAGTACTCATGTGATATTTCATTTATAGGTTCGACATATGAGGAAAAATGCCCCTTTAATAAAGCAAAGCTCCCACCATACGAAGCCGGTTTTGCCGACGGAATCATAGAAGCCCAGCTCAAAGTATATGGTTATAATTTTATCCAGGAAGTTATAAGCGATGAATTCGTGGATACTTTAAGAAAATGCACACCTGAATTTTATAAGTTCCCAGCCGGCTTCAGAGCTGACTATAAAGCCGTGGCTGCGCAGCTTTACTTAAGTGTTAAGGTTGCTGAACAGGAACGTATACGTGTGTTAAAAGCTTTATCAGAACGTTTTAACGTTGATATCTACACTGGCAGCCCAATGGATAAGCTTCCGGCAATTCACAACTGCGGCTTTGCAAAATCAATTGAAGAAATGCCACTAATATTTAATCAAAGCAAAATTAATCTTAATATTACGGCAAAATCAATCCGTTCCGGACTTTCCCAGCGTATTTTTGATGTCCTTGCATGTCAGGGATTTCTTATTACCAACTATCAGGCTGAGCTTCCGGAATATTTTGAAATTGGAAAAGACCTTGTAACATATGAAAGTATTGAAGATCTGTGTGATAAATGCAGCTACTATTTAAAACACGAAGACGAACGTATTGAAATTGCAAAACACGGGCACGAGACCCTGAAAAAATTCCACACTACAAATACACGCATACTGCAAATGCTTAATATAGCTTTTTAAAATATATAGACATAATATAAATAAGACTCAGCAATTTACAATTTAAGCCAGAGTCTCAAATTGCATTGACTGCAGCCGGAAATCTGATATTTCCGTCGCATATCATTACAGTAACAGCCCTGACATGGAGGATTAGTGCGTTCTGACGCAAAGCGTCTGCGGAATGGAGGATTATAATGAAAATTTTAATATATGAATGGAAAAATATTGGCATTGACGATTTGTGCGAGGTCCTTACACTTATGGGACATACGTATAAATGCATTACGGACGAAAGCATATTCGACCGCAGTGATGCGGAATTTGACAAGCGTTTTCAAGCCGAATTGGACAGTTGTAATTATGACTGTATTTTTACATACAACTTCAGCCCTGTGATTTCAAACAACTGTAACAAGAATAATATTCCCTATATTGCATATGTATATGACAGTCCTTTAATTGCGTTGTATTCATACACAATAATCAATCCCTGCAATTATGTGTTTATTTTTGACAAACAGCTTTATATTGACCTGAAGAAAGAAGGCATTAATACTGTATACTATCTGCCACTTCCCGTAAATGTACATCGCATCAGAAAAATGCTTAATGATTCACCTTCCGAGAAAATATCAGACAAGCTGCCGTTATCCTGTGAGATATCATTTGTAGGCTCAATGTATAACGAAAAACATAATCTTTTTGACCGTTTTACCGGCTTATCCCCTTATACAAAGGGATATCTTGATGCAATCATGGATGCACAGCTAAAAGTATATGGATACTTCTTTATTGAAGAACTATTAAATGGTAAAATTCTGGCTGATATGAAAAAAAGCGTTCCTGTTGAACCAAATAAAGATGGCGTAGAAACCATACAATACATATATGCCTATTACTTTATAGCAAGAAAACTTGCCAATATCGAACGCACTGAGATTTTAGGCAGGCTCTCGGAAGAATTTAATGTAAGTCTCTTTACTTATAATAAAACGCCTGAGCTTCCTAAAGTCAATAACAAAGGGGCAATCGACTACTATCTTGAAATGCCGTACATTTTTAACCGCAGTAAGATTAATCTAAACATTTCTCTTCGAAGCATACGCTCCGGAATACCTATGCGATGCATGGATATTTTGGGCTCAGAGGGTTTTCTTATTTCAAATTATCAGGAGGATTTTTTGGACTTTTTTACGCCCGGTAAAGACCTTATACTGTATGATTCTTACGATGACCTGATAAACAAATGCAGGTATTATCTTTCCCACGAAAAAGAACGTGAACAGATATGTGCAAATGGATACGAAAAAGTATGTGAAAATCATACTTATGAAAAAATGCTATCACAAATATTTAATATCGTGTTTTAATTTATATTTTACTTTTTATAACCAGTACAAGAAGCATTAAATGTATTATTTTATACAAGCCCCAGCTGAAGGACTCTTTCATCAAATGAAAAGAGTTCTTTTGCCTTTTTATACCCACTATCACATATCTTAAGCCTTTCATCCTCATGTTCAAGATAATACCGGACTTTGCTTATCATATCTTCTATATCATAATAAATCACAATATCTTTTCCATCAATAAAATACTCCTGTAATTCCGGCTGGAAATTTGTGATCAGAAAGCCTCTGCTGCCAAGTACATCAAGTACCCTGAGTGGAATTCCTGACTGTATTATACTTAGAGATATATTAAGATTAATTCTGCTTGTTTTAAATACTTCCGGCATCTGTGTATAATAATCCGCATATCCTCTATTATTTACATTACTAAGCCTTGTATCCATATCCTTTGAATACAAATCAACCCGGCACCTGTTCTGAAGCAATGCAAGTGCCATAAAGCGCTGACGTCCGGTAACTTCGCACGCCATAGCATATTCAACTTCTTTTCTGTCTACACTGAATTTTCCCCCCGAAGCTTTTTTATAAAACACATTAAGCTTATCAATCAATTCATCAGTAATCAGTTCATGAAGAATATAACCTCCCTGCTGCTTCACCTGAATCTGTGCATTAACGAGTCCCTCAAGATATCCGCGCAAATAAAAATCAAGCGGTCCGCATAAATAATTAAAATCCGACTTATACAACTGTCCAACAAATGATACATCACATTTATACCCGTCATTTTTCACATTAAAAATGTCCGTATCAACTGCCAGTGGCAGATGGCTTACATTTTTTAACCCCTGGCTTTTATATTCCTCCGCCTGGACCCTGTCGAAAAAATATATCCTGTTCGTTTTTTCCCTAAGGGTCTGTGTTCTCCTTATATGAATCGGTGCATCATACACCCATGATATATATAATATTCCTGACTCAGCACAGACATCAGAAATTAATGGTGCAAAATTAACAGAAAAAACAAATTTATAATTATCTTTTTTAAGTTTTTCCCTTAAAATGTTTTTAAAATAATCATCACAATCCCAGTCTTTAAAATAATATGTAAATACATCATATTGGGCATTTGCTCTTTTTAGTGCATTTTCTATACCCTTTTGCATAAATGCATTCCACTGGAAAAACAGAAATTTTCCATTCATTACTCTTTCCCCCTGTTATCTATCTAAAATTGTATTATGGTTTATTTTTTACTTATTGGCGTTTCTCAAGTATAAAATTCTCCCATTTTACCGTGTATTCCCTGAGATTATTGTCTGCTCCTGCTGTATACTTATATTCATCTGTAATTTTGTATTTCTCATAAAATGTCTGAAGCAGATCTTTTATACTGAACACCCTCACTGGATACATAGCTGTATAACAGTTATATTTACTATTCTCATTCACAGACTGTACTTTTACATGACTTCTCATTGTATACATTGTACCTGGTTTATCTGCCCCGTCAAAGCTGTCAATGCTGTCAATGGCATCAATGCTGCCAAATTTGTTGAATATGCCAGCCTCATTGAACAATTCCGTTGTATCCACCTCATGTCTGCCAGTAGTCATGCCCGCTTTACTTTCTCCATCTTCATAATTATGAATAACCGGTGTTCTTAATATCATAATCATATATGGATTAAACGCCATGCTTCTTTCCTGTATTATTTCATAATCCTTTATATACTGCAGACAGCCGTTAAACATTACAATATCACATTTTCCATCAAGTATATTCCATGCTTCATCATAATCAGCTGCAAATTTAAGTGTATTATCTTCAAATTTATTTTTTGCATATTTTACTACTCTTTTCTGATCAATAATAACCCATTGTATTTCAAGTTCAGTATTATCAAAAAAATGTTTCAGATCATAATACATAGAGGCAAATCCACCGCCATAATCAAGCACTTTAAGTTTCTTTCTATTAAGTTTAACTGCACATGCATATATGTATATCAGAATATCAAACTCCGCTCTTGCATCGTTTGTTTTGCCATCAAGATACATCTGACGGTGTTTTTCTGCCTCATCACGTTCAAAATTAAATATTTCTTCCTTAGCATTCCCATCTTTACAGTATTTTGCTGCTTCATCCCAGTTTTCAAATGTTCCTTTAAGTGTTATAAACATATTCCTGTTCTGCAGTTTATAAAAAGGAACCTCTGAACATGTGTCGTAGAATTTGATAATTTTATTTTTAAACTTTATATCATTTTTTAATTTCTGTTCAACTTCATCCTGATGTTTAACCGACGATATTATAACAACATCAACAGTACTGAAATCATATTCCAATGCCGGCTGTACAAGTATCTGGCATATCATATGTCCGTAATCAAATTCATCTATAATATCAGGATTATACATCATTACATTTGTATGTAACAGAAGCTGGTTTGTATGTTCCTGACCACCCCATATTACAACTTTACTGCCGGGTCTTATATTTACAGCAAGTATTTCATCAATTTCACTTACCTTTTCATCAAAATCAGGTATAAATTCATCCATAAAATCACCGCACCTTTCATCTTGTAACATCCTTAAGCCACTTTTTACTTTTATAACGCCACAATGTAACAGGTATTTTTATCACTTCATCACTTAAGAGAATAATGTAGGTCACATAAACACCAAGTTTAAATACAAATGCCGATAAAATTCCGCCGCCAATTGCAACGCCCCACATAAATATGGTATCAAGATATAATCCAAACCTTGTATCGCCGCCACTTCTTAATATTCCGACTACTATAGTTGTATTTATCGATTGTCCGATTACAAAATATGACATAATATACATCATAAAATTCAAATACCCCTGAGCCTGTGTTGTAAGTTCCAGATTAGCTATTGCAACCGGCCTTGCTATTAATACAACAATGCTTCCCAATATTCCTGTTATAATACTCAGTACAAGAAAGCTTCTTCCATATTGACCTGCTATATCTTTTTTCCCTTCTCCTATAGCTTTGCCAATCATTATCGCTGCTGCAGACGCAACACCAAATGATATTACCATGGCGAGCTGCCTTACAACCTGAACCACTGAATTGGCAGCAACTACCGGGCTGCCCATGTGTCCAAGAACAGCTGAAATACTTGACACTCCGGCACCCCATAACAATTCATTTGCCATTACAGGAAGAGAGTAATTAAGAAAATCCTTAAACAGTTCCCTGTCTTTCCTGAAAAAATAATTGAATTTAAAACTTAATACATTATTTATCTTTTTATCGTATACATATATAATTATAATTTCAACAATTCTGGCTACAACCGTACCTATTGCAGCTCCTGCAATACCAAGCTTCGGAAACCCTGCAAGTCCAAATATAAGAAATGCATTTACAATAATATTCACAAGCATTGATGATAAATAGACAACCATTGCAATTGTAACTTTTTCCATGCTTCTTAGTACATTAAGATACGTTGTTGACACAGGTATAAAAAGATATGAAAAGCACACTATCCTTAAATATATAACCCCGTATTCAATAACTACAGAATCATTGGAAAAAATCATCATGATATACTGCGGTATTGCAAATGTAACTACTGCAAAAACCACACCAATCCCAAATGATATCTTCATTGCAATACCAAATACAGTCTTAATTGCTCCCATATCCTGTTTTCCCCAGTATTGTGCCAGAAGCACAGATGCACCTGACATAGTTCCAAACAAAAACAAATTCATAATAAAGCTTATCTGACTTGCAAGTGATGCTGCTGACAACACGTCTTCACCGACTTTTCCAAGCATCAGAACATCTATGGATGATATACCTACATTAATAAGGTTCTGCATTGCAATCGGCAATATAAGCGCAAAAATCTTTCTATAAAAAGACTTATCGATTCTATTCTCTAACATAATAATTATAATCTGCTCCTCCTGTCGATAAAAGTATATTATGCATATCTAAGAAGCCTGCCTGCTTCTATATAATTTTACCTCATATGAATCATAAATAAAATATTATTATTGTTTTTATATTGTTTTTTGCCTGCTCTTTTAATATCTGACAGTAAAAGCATTCTGCATTACAAGTCAATCTTAAATCTGATATAAATACCAAAAAAACGAAGCCGACCTTTTTCAAGACCGACTCCGTTTTTATAGTAGTATTCGTAATTTGTTAAATTACTGAAGAAGTGAAAGAACTCCCTGGTTAGACTGATTAGCCTGAGCAAGCATTGACTGTCCTGCCTGTGACAAGATGTTGTTCTTGCTGTATTCAACCATCTCAGAAGCCATATCTGTATCTCTGATACGTGATTCAGCAGATGCAGTATTCTCACTTGTTGTGTTAAGGTTGTTGATAGTATGCTCAAGTCTGTTCTGAAGAGCACCAAGCTTTGAACGCTGAGTAGATACTGAATCAATAGCCTTCTGAATTGAATCCATTGCTGCTGGAGCATTTTTCTTAACATCAATGTTGTCAATCTTAAGACTTGCAGCATTCATGTTGCTGATTGATATACTAAGTGTCTGACCACTAAGTGAACCAATCTGAAGTGTCTTGCCCTTGAAGCTTCCATCAAGAAGATTCATTGTGTTGAACTGTGTTGTAGACTGAATTCTGTTGATTTCATCCTTTAACTGATCAACTTCTGCTTTGATAGCTTCCTTATCAGTACTTGTGTTAGTTCCGTTAGATGCCTGTGTAGCTAACTCATTCATTCTCTGTAAGATTGAATGTGTTTCATTAAGAGCACCTTCAGCAACCTGAATAAGTGAAATACCATCCTGTGCATTTGATGCAGCCTTATTAAGACCTCTTACCTGGCTTCTCATCTTTTCTGAGATTGAAAGACCAGCAGCATCATCACCTGCACGGTTAATTCTGTAACCTGATGATAACTTCTCTGTTGATGTTGAAAGTCCTGACTTAACAATGCCTAACTGTCTGTTTGTGTTCATTGCTGATAAATTGTGTTGTACTACCATAATTTTTTCCTCCCTGAATATACTGTGGCTTCCTTGCCACTAATTAATTTTGTTTCAGCAACACTTCCTTTGTGTTCCTGTTATCTATTATATCGGACAAATTCTTTTAAACTTTAGTCCTGATATAAACTTTTTTATTGTTATTTTTTGCTATTTTTTATCATCCAGAAAATGTGCCTCATTATATATCCTGTTTTGTGTTTTGTAATATATATTGGCCATCTTTGTATTCTTTCCTGCAGCTGCCACTTCACGCTTCATTCTTGAAAAACGTTTCTCCACAAGCATCTTATTTCTGGCTTCCTGTGCCTCTACTTTAACCCCAAGCTCAGTAACCGTCTTAATAAGTTCCTGTAACTGCTTTATCTGATCTGCATATTTTGCTCTGTTTTCATTTACTTCTTCTTTTACCCTTGCAAATAAAGCATCGAAACCTTCATTCAGCCTTATAAGCTCTTCTATAAGCCCGCCTTTAGACTCAATATTAGCATAAAAATCTTCATCACTGAATTCTTCTGTAGATGCAATTTTTGTCTGCTCATCATTTAGCTTTATCAGCTGCGTAAGAACCTTCTCCTTTTTATGGAGACTGTCTATCATTATCTGTATATAATTATCTGTGTTCATATATTCCTCATGCTGCGAATGTAACAAGCTTTTATTTAATACCCTTTGATGCTCCTGCTACTCTGTTCTTTTCCATTACCTGTTTCCATGTATCTCTCATACCCCTGATCTGCTCGAGGGCCTTTTCAAGTGTTTCTTTATCTTTTTGCATATTAGCCTGTACCAGCAGGTCATATATGTATTTGTATACATTTTCAAAATCTTTTGCTACTGGATACTTGAAATCAAGTGTTGACCGGAGTTCATCTATAATGTTCTCAACCTTTCTAATGTTATTATGCGTTTTCATTATGTCGTTCTGTTCAATTCCAAGCATTGCCACATTGCAGAACTTAATAGCCCCTTCATATAAAAATAATGTA
Source organism: uncultured Lachnospiraceae bacterium (assembly GCA_934330725.1). Classification (GTDB taxonomy): domain Bacteria; phylum Bacillota; class Clostridia; order Lachnospirales; family Lachnospiraceae; genus Lachnospira. The sequence continues at coordinate 82,101 of CAKRGM010000002.1, forward strand.
AGTTCAGCTGGTGACGCCGTAAGAATCTTATTATTTTGGTATGCCTGATATGCCTGATTTAAAGCCATTATATATCCTCCCAATATTACATAAAACCAGATTTTTTATATTAATATGACTATGTAATACACTATACTTTTACTGTAAATTGTTTTATTTATCCAAAGAAACCTGATAATGATGACTGTTGTGCATTAAATGCTGCCAATGCAGACTCCATTTTGGAGAATTTCTTGTAATAATAATCTTCCCATGTACTTATCTGGGCAGCTTTATCTGATATCTTTGTCTTATAATCTGAGTACTCTCTTGCAAGTTCCTTATCATTATAGATTGTAAGTGCACTGCTAAGAGATGTTCTCTGCATTCTCTTTCCCAGGTCGCTATACACCTTCTGTGAAAGTTTTGAAAAGAATTCTATAACTGTATCCGGATCTTCTGCTATTGCAGCACGAAGTTTGTCTGTGTTTCCGGAAGTACTTGAATCGTCCTTATCACCATCAATATGAAATACGCCCTTCTCATTATCAGCAGATTCAAAGTAATTAAGTGTCGCAATTCCAAATGATGATAATGAATAACTCTTGCCATTTACTTCAATTGCTGACAGCATATTTGTTTTCATGGCTGACGAAGTATTTCCAAGAATACTGTCCTTTCTAAGGAGTGAATCTTTAATCTTCTTTTCCCACTCTTCAACTTCCTTATCCGACATAGCCTCTTTTTCATCAGATGTCAGTGGCTCATATCCGCTTGAACTGTCTGCATTATAAGCTGTATCCATTTCCTTTATTAGAGCATTGTAATCCTTAAGAAAGCTCTTTATCTGGTTATATATTGCATCAGTGTCTGTATTTGTTGTAATTGTTACTGCTTTATCAGTTATTGCAGTTGCTTCAATTGTAAGACCGTTAATCGAATAGTTATTAGTATTACTTGTAAATTCAGCGCCATTAAGGATTATCGTTGAATCCTGTCCTGCAATACGGACTGCACCTGATGACTCAAGGCTACTCAGATTAGCAAGCATTTTCTGTGCTTCACTTGCTTTATTTAAAAACTGTGTATCTATACCCTCTTTCTGTTTATCAACATCAGTTTTCAAAGCACTATATTCAGGATCGCTTTCTGTTACTGCTGAGGCATGTCCATCTGAATCATCTGCAATGTGTACCCTGTCCTTATATGTATCCATTGTGCTTTGCGCATCAGAATACGCTTTCACTGCACTTGTCAAACCTGTAATATTATTCTTTAATTCTGTAATTTCTGACTGTTCATCAGCACTCAATGCTTTGATTTTATCATCATCAAAAATATAATTGCCGTTCGCATCTGTCATTAAATTACTGCTGTCATCTGTTTTAATGCAGTCTTTATATTTATCATTGCTTAGTAACTTTTCTTTTTTCTCTGCAAGATTTTTTTCTAATTCATCTTTACTGCTGACATTATTTTCGGTCTTAATTGTGTCTATAATATCATACGCTTTATTATATGCATCAGCATACTCTTTAGCTTTATCTGCATATGTTATCTTATTTGCCTTGCAATATTCTTCAACGGCTGCAGCTCTTGTAGCATCATCAAAGTATCCTGTCCACTTTTTATATTCCTTTACTTCCGGACTGTCAACCTCATTTCCATCTGCATCCTTTGTTGTGCTTTTTGATGTAAATAATCCAAGTTTGCTTATAACAGTCTGGCTGGTACTGTCATTACCATTAATTGAGAAATCATGATCTGCACCTGATTTAGCTGCACTTATAAAGAACCGCTGGTTATTTTCATCAAAATTTGCTGAAAGGCCTGCTTCCTTTAAACCGACTATAAATTCATTTATAGTACTGTCAGCCGTCAGTTTTATGGTTTTCTGATTTCCATCAACTGTTACGCTGATCTGTGAATCCTGCATACCCTCAAGTCCCTTAACCTCACTTAACTTGCTGCTGCCTGAGAGTGTTTTTGAAGAATCCTGTGCACTTATCTTTCCACCTGTTAAATAACCCGTTGACGCGAGTTGCTTTACTTCCAGTGTCTGATTTCCGTCAACTGCATTAGATGATGCTGTTACATTTGCATATCCTGTTGATGAAACAGATGATTTCTTTAATCTATACGTACTTGAATACTGCGAATTCTTAAGCGAACCTGTATAAAAGCTATATATACTTTTATTCATTGTCTTCCATGAATCCTGTTTCCATGAAAGCTTGGTCTGTGCTTTTACAAGATTATCCTTTTGTAAATTATATGAAGACATCAGCGCTTTTACAATTGAATCTGTATCAAGTCCTGATGACATTCCTGCTAATCTTATTGGCATATCAATTACCGCCTTTCCTTTTATAACTTCTTATCTACCAATATTCCTGCAAGTTCCCACGTTTTTGCAATTATATCAAGCAGTTCTTCCGATGGTATTTCTTTAATTACTTTATCCGTATCCTTGTCCTTAATCTTAATCGTGATACGTTTTGTCGGTTCATTATAACCAAATTCGGCAATAGTATTACCATTAATCATCTTTCTGATTTCTTTCAGTTTTTCTGCAGTTGCTTCCTCATCTCTTTTTTTTGCTTCCATGCTGGTATTGCCAGATGATTTAACTGCATTCTTCATAACTACCGCATCTGTACCTGCAATATCCCTGTCAGTACCTGCAGATGCATATGAAGCTGTATCCTGTACCGCTGACGTTGTCTGTGATGCAGCCTCACTTTGATAATTAGTGGAACGTGCAGCTCCACTTATTGATGCAACCCCCATTTTTTCCACCTCCATGTGAATTACCATGTGAATTAAAACGTTACTTTTTAATTTAAAATCCATTTATATAATTCTTTTTATATATCGGTAAAATAAAAATATTATTAACCTTGTCAGTTTTATTTGCCGAACAATTTTTTTACTGCCTCTGCATCAACCGAATCTGCTGCCTCTTTGTTAGCATCCTGAATCTGCACATAAACTTCTTTTCTGTATATCGGAACTGATTTTGGAGCAGAAATTCCAAGCTTTACCTGGTCACCCTTAATATCGATAACCTTAACCTCGATTTCATCATTAATTATGATTGCTTCATCTTTCTTTCTAGTCAATGCAAGCATTCTACTCACCATCCTTTCCTGATTTTTCTTTCAGAATATCATAAATCGGATACTTAACCTCATAATCATCATTTTCAGCTATCAGCTGTACTCCTTTTAAAGTATCTGCATTTATAATAACGGGTGCTTTTAAATTACATGTCATTTTTGTAAGATCTGGCGGAACTGTAACTGTTACATAAACAATAAGCGATTCATTATCCACATTTTCTCCAAGTGATGAAAATAACTTATTATCAATTACAGGATTGTAGTCATCTTTTACTATCTGTGGCTGTATAACCGGAAGAGCAAGCTGTGGCTCATCAAGCGACTGCAGCCATACGAGTCCCTTATCATCGCCCTTATCAAGATCGTAAATTATTGTAAATTTCTTACACCATTCAAAGCCTATAATTCCTTTATCAAAAGTTATAATCTTACCGTCATCAACTTCAATTGTTCCAAACCATTTAGTTTCCGCTCTCATCACTGACACCATGCCTTTCTGTATAGTATTAATTTTAGTTTATAAAAAATCAAGCAATGTCTGCTGCACTGTTTTTCCTGCTGCCGATAGAGCTGCATTGTATACAAGCTGTGCCGACAGATAATTTATTGTGACATCTTCAAGATCAATATCCTCATTTTCTGATTTTAAGGATTTGAAATTAGTTTTTTGCTCTGTAAGTCTTGTCTTGTTAAGATCAAGTCTTGTCAGTCTGTTTCCTACATCTGCCTTTGCAATTGATACCTCACTCTGATATCCCTGCATCTTGGATATTCCCTTTTCAAATGTTTTAGTCATATTATCTTTGGTAAGATCTTTTTGTTTCTCAAGTCCTTCCAGCATCTGACTGAGTTTCTTCTGCGAAGCACTATCCTTATACTGATCAAGCTTCTGCATTTCTTTTACCTTACTTATCTGATTTTCAACATCTATAGCATTTTGTACGCTTGTTATAAGATCATCTATGTCTCTTCCCAGATATATATTAAACGCATCCTTTGCTTCTGTATTAATCTTGATTTCCTGAGAAAAGTTAATATTATAATTAATATCTTCGTCTTTCTTTTTATATTCAATTCCGGTGTTATTATCAACACAATCATAATACATTATGGGATTTAAATCACCTTTTTTGAAATTATCCTTGCTATATGTAATTGAAAACTCATTTGATTCATAAATATTTTTATAAGTATTTTGTCCAAGAAGTATCTCGCCCGTTGACGCATTAAATATGATTTCATTGTCATCCGGATTATAATTGCTGTCTGTTGTAGTTCCAAGCACTACCGTGCTTCCGTCAGAAGCAGTTACCGAAAATTTGCCATCAGCATCGGCTGTCACATCCGTCGTTGCCAAAACGACCGGATTGCCTGATGCATCCTTTACTTTATCACCATTCGCATCAAGCTGGTATGTTGTCACTTTTGCTGTCTTTCCATCTTCTGAAACTGCAATATCTGTATTACCATAATTAATTGTAAATCCTGCACTCTTAACTTCTGAATATCCTGTCCTTAAACGATATGTTGTTGTGACGTTTGGTGTTACAACATTTCCTGATGCATCTGTTTTTACATTAAGATTAATAACGTCATCATTTGAATATGCATTTGTATATATCGTCTTTAATGACAGGTCATCCCTGGTGAAATTCTGTGAAATAGTATAATTAACACCTTCAGCATCCTCATCTGACTGATATGTAAGAGTCTTATCCGTATTATACCCTGTAAAAATATATCTTCCTGAATAATCAACATTTCCCTGATCATAAAAGGTATTTTTTAACTGGTTAAGGCTGTCTGCAAGTGTATTTCTTTCAGATGATGAATATGAATCTGTTGATCCCTGTGTACAGTAATCATACAATTTCACAAGAACAGAATTAGCCTCATCAAGTGAACTCTGTGTCGATTTAAGCCATGAATCTGCATCTTTGATATTTTTATCCAGATACTGTGTTACCTGATCAAGACTTGAGCGGAGTCTTAAAGCTCTTATTGCCACTATTGGATCTTCTGATGGCTTATTTATCTTTTTCTGGGTTGACATCTGTGTTTCAATCTTATTCATCTGTTTTTTGTTTATCTGAAGATTTGATAAAGAATTGTTAACCATCATCCGGTTTGTTATTCTCATAAACTTTGTCCTCCTTATCTATGCCACATGTAAATACATACATCATTTTTTAATTCATCAGATTCCTGTCTGATTTATAAGTTTGTCATACACTTCATTCATAATTGAAAGCATTTTTGAATTCAAGTTATATGCCTGCTGGAATTTAAGCATATCCATTCCCTCTTCTTCCGTATCAACACCCATAACCGAAAGTCTCTGATTCTGTATGCTGTCTTTAAGATTATTGTAGTTGTCAACCATATTATCTGCATTATTTGTATCAATTGCCATATCACCAACAATACTTTCAAGAAAATATGAACCAACACCACCATTAAATATCTTTGCTTTCTCAACCTGCTGAAGTCTGCTTACAAGCTGTGAGTTTGCCTGACCTGTGCTGGCACTGTCCTTAACCGCAAGCTTATCGGCATTCTTTATCAGATCAGGATTAACAGTAACCGTTGATGCATTCAGCGTATCTGCTCCAGTCACTGTAACAAATAATGACTCACCCTTATATTTTCCATCATATGAATAACCACTTTTTAAAACATCATTTACTGCCTGTGAAAATGTTGAAATAAAATAATTAAGCTGTGCCTGATAATACGGGATACCTTTATAATCTGTATTCTTTATATCGCTGCTTTGTGTTTCATATACTTTATTTCCGTCAGAATCAGTTATAAAGTTACCATCTGCATCTTTTTTATATGCTTCAATCTGACTGTTACATCCATCCCTTATATCTATAAGTGCCCTTAAATGGCCTCCCAGACTATCGCTGTAAATATTAAAATTCTGACCTGAATCCCACTGTATATCGTAGAGGCCTTCTGCATCAGATGCATTTCTTTTAGTATCATCTCTTGAAACAACTTCAAGTGTATTATAATTATTTCCCGATACCAGCACCTGCCCATTAATATATATAGAAAGCTCTGTCATATTATAGCCAAGATCTGTCTCTGTCACATCTACATTTACGATCTGTGACAGGTCATCAATAAGTTTATTTCTCTGGTCACGGAGATCATTTGCGTTTCCATATGTTGTCTCAACCTGATTTATCTGCTTATTTAATGATGCAATATTATTGGCAATTGAGTTAATCTGCTGCACAGCATCTTTGACCTCATTATTTGCATCAATCTGTACATTTCTAAGATTTGTTGACAATGTATTAAAATAATCAGCAAGACTTTTTGCATTGTTAATAAGCTGGTTTCTTGTTGATGCTTCTTCTGGCTGGTTCTTGACCTGTTCAACAGCTGAGAAAAAATTCTTATACTCTGTTGAAAATCCCTGCAGTGTATACTCATCAAGATAATCCTGTATCTGATTCATATAACTGCTCTTTGTTGTAAACTGTCCATAGTTAGAATTATTGTTTCTGTATTTCGTATCATAGTAGCTGTCTCTTAACTGTTTTATCTGAGTCACCATAACGCCGCTTCCAAGCGCACCACCACGATAATATGTCCTGAGTGCCGGTGCAGCCTGCTGAACAGACTGCTGCTTTGAATATCCTTCAGTATTTATGTTGGATATATTATGTGCTGTTACATTTAAAGCTGCCTGTGCTGACTGTAACCCCGAATATGAAATTGTCAATCCAAAAAAAGTAGATGCCATATCTTACGCTTCCTTTCCCTCTATGTAAGTGATGTAATCAGGTGTTCAAGCATCTGGCTTGCAACATTAATATATCTTGATGCCGCGTTATAAGCCTGTTGATACCTAATCATCTTAGTAAGCTCTTCATCCGATGAAACGCCTGCAACTTCAAGGCGCTTGTCATCATATCCATCAACCATCGTAGTCTGGTTAGTTACATAATTATCTAAAACTCTTCCTGTTGTTGCAAACTCGCCAATAAAATTATTGTAAAATGATTCAAAGCCTGTTACTGAATACTGTTCCGGATTTAATGAGGCAAAATCATTATTCCACAGGTCAACAAGCTCTTTGCCCCGCTTTAAATCTTCTTTGCCTTCCTTAGTTGTAAATGGAAGCTTCATACCATTATCTGCTGTAGCTTCTTTATTCATTTCAATATTCCCCAGTGAATATAAAGATTTCTCTCCACGTACATTATCCGCATTATTCCTTATTCGCATTTCATTTCCTGATGCATCAGTTATTGTTATATAGCGGTCTGTATCTTTCCTTGAAAATAATTCAACTCCTGATGTTTTATCATCATCCAGGCCATAATCAGCCTTATCTGTATCAAATACCGTGTATTTATAAGAAGTTACATCAGCTGCGTTTTTCCCGTCCGCATCTGTATAAAGTTTTTCATCGCTTATATATCTGTACGTACCATTGCCATCGGCAAATCCATTAACTGCTTTTCCACTGGCAGTATAAAGTACACTGTTTGTATTATTATCATAATTGTATAAATCAGCCATAATCTCTGTTCCGTCCGCCTTTGTAAGCGGTGCGTTTACAATCATCTCTTTTTCCGGACACAATACGTTATTGATTGATTCAACTATTCCATTTACCAGCTTATCAAGTCCTGCTATTGCGCTAAGAATTGCAGATGGCTCAACATATTTATTATAATATTCCTGCTTCTGGTTGTATTCATTCATATCGTAATTATACTTGTCAATACCAGCCTGTGTACTCATGTCATAATCACTTTTTTGTGGTTTTACCGGAATATCGGTATAATCGACCTCAATATTTCCCCTTGCAGCAAGAAGGCCTTTAAGTTCTCCCTTATCATTATCAAGTATTACTGATATTGATTCACTGTCCTTAAATACATCAGTATCAAATGCCGGCCATGTAGGAATAAGCAGCGGTGATTTATCGTTCGTCCTTGTTGACATGTGATTAACACTTGTAAGGTTAACAAAAGGTTTTCCCTCCGCCATTACCGTAACAGATGAATCCTTGTTTTCAACATAGTATATCTTAATATACTTGCTTAATTCATCAAGAGCTGAATCTCTCTGGTCTCTAAGATCATTGGCCTTTTCAAGTCCTGCCGACTCTACTTTCTGTATCTGTTTATTAAGTGAATAAATAGTATCACCCAGTTCATTGATACGGTTTACTTTATTCATTACCGAAGTATTAAGAGTGTTCTGATAGTCCTTAAGTCCGTTATATATAGCATCCGACCTTTCAAGAAATGCAGATGCATACTGTATAAGTGATGATCTCTTAATTGTACTTGAAGTTTCTTTTGAAAGCTCGCTTATAGAATCCCTGAGATTAATAAGCGACTGCTGATAAGTAACTCCCTGAAGTTCTCCAAAAAGGTCTTCTATCTCGGAAACTGCTTCATACTGGCTGTTATAATAACCAAGTCTGCTGTTTTCTGAGCGATATGACGCATCCATATAGTCATCTCTTACTCTTCTTATTTCCGATATTTCAACTCCTGAACCGCTTTTTGCATTAGCTTTATTTGATAGAGTACTTGTCTTTTTATAAAATGAATCTACCATAGATATCTGCTGTCTCGTATATCCTGTGGTATTAACATTAGAAATATTGTGTGCTGTTGTATTAAGTGCTGTCTGTGCTGATTTTAATCCTGAAACCCCGATATACAGACTTCCCATTCCATTTGCCATATTTTCTCCATTCCCGCTCATCCTTAAGCTGGCATCTCTTTCATCCTTGAAAGCCTGATTTAAAAAGAAAAAAGTCACTAATTAATATAAATTAATCCAGTGGCTTATTGTATCAAAAGACTTATGTAAAGTCTTATAATATTCGAATTAAGCTATTGTTTAGCATCAAACGAACCAACTTCTGAAACATTACCTGTTTCATAAGCCCCCTTGTCATAATTCGTTGTTTGCGGTGCTGTTACGGAATTCTTCGCAAGATTAAGTTCAAACTCCATCATATCCATCTTCTCTTTTAACAGTACCTTGTTATTATCATTAATCTTCACCAATTCATTAAGTGTATTTTTAAGTCTTGAATGGACACCCTCGAGAGCCTCCTGCTCTTTAGGCTGTCCTGACAACATATCAATGATTTTTGCTATTTTAATATCTTTTATAGATATATTGAGTACATCGCAAATATCCTTGACACTCTCCATGCGATTATCATCAAGCTTATTTATTTTGCTTATAACTCCCTGTTCTTTTACAAGGATATCCTGTAAGTCATCTACATTGCCATTAACAATGGCGGTGGTTTTAAGCTTTGACAAATCCAGCAGGTCTTTATACTCCCTGTGTTCTTTATCTAATACATCAATTAATGTTTCAATCAAACTTGCCATAGTTTAACCCCCGCTTAAAATGTTAATGTATTCATATTGCCAAGAATCTTTTCTGCAACTGCTTCTGCACTTACACTGTATGTTCCATTACTGATCTGTTCCTTTAACTTTGCTACCTTGTCTTCTCTTACATCAGATGCGTTCTTAACGGCAGCCTTAGCAATCTGGTAATTCTTTGCTGTCTGTGAAATCTCATAACTGTCACTTACCTGATCTGCTGTCTTTTTAGGCTTAACAGATGCTGAAGCCGTAACTTCATATATTCTGCTTGCAGAATTCAAAGAATCAATACGCATATCAACCGCCTCACTTTCATTCATTAATATTCATTATAAATAATCCTGCTATCCTTATTTCTTATTTCCTTTTTTGTAATCATAAACTTTATCGGACGATTTTTAAAAATACTTAACATAAATTTATATTTTAAAAATTATTTGTCCAGATATCTCATCTTTGCATTTTTCGAATATGCTGAGGCACCCACATTATTTTCCGGTTTTCTGTTTTTGTAAATACCACCAAGTTCATTAGATATCTTGCTCTTACATTTCTCGCAGTATCTGCCTGATTTTATAGTTGCTCCACACATTTCACATTCAATTCCAATTGCCGAATCAGGAGAAAAGCAAAGTCTTTCTTCTCTTATCCATTTTTCTATCTGCCTTGTACTGACATCACATGCCTCAGATATCTCTACCATTGTAGCATCCTTATGTTCTTCTATATATTCTTTTACCTCGCTGAATTTTTCTTCAATCTTTTTAATGCAGTTAGGACATAAATTACTATAACTTCCACCGATATAATTAAATAATCTTCCGCACTGTCTGCAATTTCTAACCTCCATAATCAAACCTCCATGTTATCTATATTACAATCTACATCTGTGTACATGCCCGCTTTAAACCATCCCTATTCCTGCACATATACATACAAAAAACACTTTCTGTGCGCCATAATGCTTTAATATTCTGGCACATTCATCAATAGTTGATCCTGTAGTATATATATCGTCAACTATTATGATTTTATTATACTTTATGTGATTTTCGGTTATTGCGAACGCATTTTCAAGATTGTTAATTCTTTCACTATCATTTAATTCTTTCATGGGTGTTGTATTCCTGACACGGACAAGAAGGTTATTATCTACCGGTATATTTAAGATTTTCCCCAGATGCATGGCAATAAGCTGCGCCTGGTTATATCCCCTGATACGATATTTCTTTTCATGAAGGGGAACAGGAATAATTGCATCGGCTTCCCACTTTTTTATATCCCTGCCCCACATGCTGGCCATTTCTTCTGCGTAAAACGCTGCATATTCTCTTTTATTTTTGTATTTATATCTGTATATTGATGTCTTAATCCCTTCTGTGTATGAAAACACAGCTCTGCCAAAGTCATAAACATGGTCGCAGTGCATACAGTCATAGCAGTATTCCTTTGACGTATCATCTATCTCCTTGCCACACTTAAGACAATACGGTTCCTGTATATACTTAAGCCGGCTGCGGCACGCTGTGCATATCCTTTGTCTTTTTCCATTGATGACAGGTGCCGGTCCTGCACACACAGGACACGACGGAGGATATATACTGTTTATAAGCATATGTACCAGATACGCTTTTTTATCCTTCAATATGTTCTAAAACCCCTTCCCTGTTATTTTAAATTTATTTATTCATCATGAGCTGCAATTTCCCGGATACGGCTGTCAAGCGAAGAGTATCTTCTTTGCTGCATACTGTTTTGTGCCATCTGATGAAAGCAGTCTTCCATTCCAACCATGCATACACACGTTCTTGCACGTGTAACTGCTGTATAGAGAATATTCCTGTTCATTAGCATTTTAGGTCCCGGATACATCGGGATTATAACAGCGGGATATTCGCTTCCCTGGGATTTATGCACCGTAATCGCATACGCCAGTTCAAGTTCATCAAGCTGTTTGAAATCATATTCTGCATAACGGTCATCATCAAACTTTACTGTAAGTTTTTCCGTATACATGTTTATTTCCTGTATAACGCCAATATCACCATTAAACACTCCACTTCCATTTTCTGCTATAACACCATATGTACTGAGTTTTTTCCATTCCAGCTGATAATCATTTTTTATCTGCATTACCTTATCGCCTTCACGATATACTGTTTCATTAAGCTTTTTCTCCATCTTTCCCGGCTTCGGTGGATTTAAAAACTGCTGCATAATTTTGTTAAGCCGTTCTACGCCCACGGCCGATTTTCTTGACGGAGTAAGTATCTGAACCTCATTTATATCAGCATCTACATATGCCGGCAGCTTATCCCTTAACAGTGTACACATTGCCCCGACAATAGCATCTGCAGTATTTCTTTTCACAAACAGAAAATCCTTACTGTATTTGTTTAGTTCAACACGTTCTCCCTTGTTTATCTTATGGGCGTTGGTTATTATTTCACTTTCAGCCGCCTGTCTGAATATCTTCTCAAGCTTTACAACTGAAAAACACCCTGAATTAATTATATCCCGCAACACATTTCCAGGTCCGACACTTGGCAGCTGGTCAATATCACCTACCAGTATAAGCCTTGTTCCTGCTGCAACAGCTTTCAAAAGCGCGTATATTATATTTATATCCACCATTGACATCTCATCTACAATTATTACGTCTGTTTCAAGTGGATTCTCCTCATTTTTTTCAAAATGCATTCCAAGTGCAGCTGCTTTTGCAGCCGAATCCTTGCTCTCATCAACAGGTCCACCGCTTATTTCAAGCAATCTGTGAATCGTCTGTGCTTCATATCCGCTTGCTTCCGTCATTCTCTTTGCAGCTCTTCCCGTAGGCGCTGCCAGCCTTATTTCCATGCCTTCAAGCTCGAAATACTGGATTATCGTATTAATAGTTGTAGTTTTTCCGGTTCCCGGTCCGCCTGTTATTATCACAATCCCGCTGGCAGCCGCTTTATGTACGGCAGCCTTCTGAATATCATCAAGCACTATATCTGTACGGTTTTCAATTTTTTTAATCTTCTCATCTATATCATTATCATCTGTATCATATGAAACATTAAGATTCTGAAGCATGGCTGCAGTATTGACTTCCATATAATAATATCTGGATGTATATACATTTTTAACATTATCGTCAGTCGTTTTAACGACTATCTTTTTATCCATTGCAAGATCCATAAGGAACTTGTCAAAATCTGTTATATCAATAAGAAGCAGTTCCTTCACCTGTCTTTGCAGCTGTTCTTCCGGTAAATATATATGTCCCTGTAGAGACTCCTGGGAAAGGCAGTACATTACCGCACTTTTAATTCTGAATTCAGAATCAACTTTAATTCCTACTCTTGTTGCAATTTCATCTGCCATCTTAAAGCCAACGCCTTCGATATCATCTGCAAGCCTGTAGGGATTCTGTTTTATTATTGTATAAATATTCTGTCCATAGTGGGAATAAATTTTATTTGCAAGATTCATGCTTATTCCATAATCCTGTAAAAAGATCATGGCACTTCGCATATCACGTTTACTGACCAGCTGATTAGCTATATCCATAGCTTTATTAAGACTTATACCTTTAATCTTCTGAAGCTGTTCCGGCTCCTCTTCCATTATCCTGAAAGTATCATCACCAAATTCTTCAACTATTCTCTCAGCCATTTTCTCCTTAATGCCCTTTATTGCACCGGAGGCAAGATAGCGCTTTACTGATTTAATATCATCAGGCGCCTTAAATTCATAAGAATGAATTGAAAACTGCATATAATAGACAGCATGCTTAACAAACTCGCCCTTTGCAGTTATAAACTCGCCTGTGCTGATATAGCTTAATATACCAACACAGGTTATTTCTTCACCTTTATACACTATATCAAATACTGTATAACCATTGTCCTCATTACGAAATATTATGTTTTCCACAAAGCCTTCAACATACTTTACAGACTCGTAATTCACTTAGTGTCTCCTTTTGAATTGACTGAATCAACTCCATAATTTCTCTTCATCTGTTCATAAAGAGTCTGCGCCAGTCCCAGTCCCTGACCATTCTCATTATCACAAAGAGCCTTTGACAATGTTGTAGTAAGCTGATCTCCATAGTATGAACTGAGTGTCGTAAGATATGAATCACTTCCAGAATCACTTCCTGCTGATATTCCAAACAATGATGAATACATGTTGTCATCACCATCATCTTCACCAGGAACTTTAGTCATCTTGATCATCGACTTTACTACCTGTTCCATAAAATACTCTTCGAAATCCTTGCAGACTGACAAAAGTTCGTCATCTGATGCAGACGACAAATCATTATTGTTCAATCTGCCTTCCAGCGAATTTGCTGAAGAATCAGAATATATATCTGCATATTTCGAATATGATGTGCTTAATGCATCTACCGAACTCATATGTAAAACCTCCTAACTGTCGTATCACTTATCTCTTGAGGTTATTAGCCTGTTCCATCATAGTATCAGATGTTGTTATTGCCTTAGAGCATAACTCATATGCACGCTGTGCAGTAATAAGATTTACCATTTCTGATGCAACATTGACATTTGAAGCTTCCAGATAGCTTTGCTTTAATATACTTTTTGAGCCTACATCATCATAATCCTCATTCATTGGTGTACCTGAAGCTTCTGTTTCTGCAAGATATGAGCCGCCCAGCTGCTCAAGACCTGATGGATTAGTAAACTGGTATAATCCTATCTTGATTCCAATCTGCTGCGGATTATTATTCTCATCCGGATAACATAAATTACCTGATGAATCAACTGTTACTTTTGATGCAACGTACTGGCTGTCAAGGACTATCGGACTTCCATCAGCACTCAGTACCGGATATCCTTCTGCTGTGCAAAGCATAAGTCCGTCTGTTCCCTGCGAAAATGTAAAATGACCATTCCTTGTGTAATTAACATCTCCGCTTTCATTCTGTATTGCAAAAAATCCATTACCAATAATTGCAAAATCGGTTGTGCTGTCAGATGCATTAGGCGTTCCCTGCGTATAGTGTGTTGTTATTGACTGTACTCTTGAACCCAGTCCCACCTGTGCACTGACCGGTTTACTTTCGCCATTTGCTGATGTCGTCTTCGCCTGAAGATTCTGATAAAGCAATGACTTAAACTCTGTTGACTGCGACTTAAATCCTACCGTATTTACGTTAGCAAGATTATTCGCAATTGTATCTACATTTGTCTGCTGCGCCATCATTCCTGATGCTGCAGAATATAGTGATCTTACCATAGATAACCACCTTTCCCCCTGAATGCTTTTATATACGGGCAATCCGCCCTTAACTTATATTAAAGCTTTGAAATTGATACTACTTTTGAAAGCATATCATCAATTGTATTCATCACTTTCTGATTGCTTTCGTAATTTCTTGCAAGATTAATCATTTCTACCATTTCAGAAACGACATTTACATTAGATGCCTCAAGAAATCCCTGGTTAACGGATGCCGTACACTCCTTCTGTGTAGCACCATCTACTGTCTTAAACATATTTTCGCCATACATTTCAAGATAATTGTAATCCTCGAAATCTGTGAGCTGGAATTTATCTACGTACTGGTCGTCTGCATAAATCTCGCCGTTTGAATCAACCCTTAACGACTTTATGTCTGTTGGAAGCTGTATAGGTCCGCTTTCGCCAAGAACATAATCACCTTCCTTTGTTCTCAGATATCCGTCTGCATCCATCTGGAATGAGCCATCTCTTGTATACATCTGGCTTTCTTCTCCAGCTTTGTTTGTAAATGATATTGTAAAAAATCCATTACCTGCAAGTGCAAAATCATAATCGCAGTCTGTTGTCCTATACGAACCCTGATCCCAGTCACGGTATGTTTCACCGATCTTTGCTCCAAGGCTTAACTTTCCAATATTCTGTTTAGCACTGCCAACTGTAAGATCTTTTGTTTTGATTGCATATACAGCATCAAATGACTGTGTAGTACAGCCTTCTTTTTTATATCCTGTAGTTGTAGAATTCGCCAGATTATTAGTTACTACATCAAGCCTGTTCTGTCCATCAAGCAGTCCTGTATAAGCTGTGTAAAGTCCCTTTACCATAGTCTGCCTCCCCTCAGATTCTTTTGCTGTTTCAAGTACATCGATTACTAAATAACCATTCAGAAAACTTCTATGTTACTATATTAAATCCGGTTATTCGTTAAACAATATACTGGTTATTTATTATTTCTGATCATCTCTGTATCCAGCAAGAAATTCAATGAACTTACCTGTTCCGATCGCAACAGCTGTCATTGGATCTTCTGCTGTCATTGTATTTATTCCTGTCTTTGATTCAATAAGATCTTCAAGACCCTGAAGAAGACTTCCACCACCTGTAAGGACAATTCCTCTGTCAGCAATATCTGATGACAATTCCGGAGGTGTCTTTTCAAGAACGCTGTGAACTGCTTCAACTATCTGTGAAGTAGCCTCCCTTAAAGCTTCCTCTGTCTCTTCTGATGTAACTTCTACAGTCTTTGGAAGACCTGTAACAAGATTACGTCCACGGACGTTCATTGTTGCTACTTCTGGTCTTGGATAAGCTGAACCTATCTTTATCTTAATATCTTCTGCGGTTCTTTCACCAATCAGAAGATTGTGCTTCTTTCTCATAAATCTGACAATTGCTTCATCAAAATCATCCCCGGCAATCTTAATAGATGTACTTACTACTGTACCTCCTAAAGAAATAACAGCAATATCTGTTGTACCACCACCGATATCTACAATCATATTACCGCATGGTCTTGAAATGTCAATTCCGGCACCAATTGCTGCTGCAATAGGTTCTTCAATGATTGCGACTTCTCTTGCTCCAGCCTGAAGAGTTGCATCCTCTACAGCCTTCTTTTCTACTTCTGTTACCCCTGAAGGTACACATACACTTATTCTTGGCTTCTTAAGCATTCTCTTGCCAATTGCCTTCTGAATAAAGTATCTTAACATTTTCTCCGTTACTGTATAATCTGAAATTACACCCTGTCTTAAAGGTCTTACAGCAACTATATTACCAGGTGTTCTTCCAAGCATAAGTCTTGCTTCTTCACCTATTGCTTTAATCTTGTTAGTATCTCTGTCAAAAGCTACTACGGAAGGCTCTTTTAATACAACTCCCTTCCCCTTTATATAAACCAGAATACTGGCTGTTCCCAAATCGATTCCAATGTCAGTTGATAACATTTCAATCCCCTTTCTATGCTTCCTCAAAAAAATTGCATTCTATGGATAAGTACCATTATATACAATATAATATGAATTTAAAAGACCAAATTAAAAGTTTTTTAGAAATTTTATATTAATTTTGACATTTTACCACAAACCATATCTTATAGACATCAAATACGACAACAAAGGTGACCTGATATACAAGGCCACCTTTTAAACGTTTATCAGATTCAGTCAATTGCAAAACTCATTATTTCCCAGGTTGTGTTATGCAAAATTAACAATTCAACGCAGGCACGCTCCCGCTGCTTATTAATTTGTTAATTTTGCATACTTGTAACTGAGATTTATAAGTTTCACAATGACTTAATTTATCAGATTATTTATTAAATTTTTTCTTGAATTCCTCAAGCGCTTCTCCAAACTTTTTTGAAGTTGCTGAAGGAAAGCCCTTAAACATATAAAATCTGAATGAAAGAAGCTTTTGCTTTGCTTCCTCGAGTTCTTCTTTCAGATGTTCAATCCGCATTTTCTGCTTGTCAATTTCATCTTCTGATGCACCTGCCATGACAAAATCTGCAGCATGCTCATGTTTACCATCTTTGTGTCTTTGTTCAGCCAGTGCCCTTCCTGCCATCTGGAACTTTTCTGTAAGCAGTGACAGCTCCTTTTTAATCCTTGTTTCGTATGAAAGGAGCTTTTTGAAATCATAAGCATTCTTAAATGCATGTGCAAAATCAATCAGCGCTACCACTGTTATGATGCCGACAATAATATTGAGTGTCTGCGGCTGTAATTCCGTTATAATATGCGCAACAGGCCTGTGGACGACACAAACGACAAGAACTGACAACACGCCCCAGAACAATGACGATTTCAGGCATATATATCCTTTAAAATTAAATCTTTTGCTGCTGTAATCCCAGTAGCGTATCTTAAACAGCTGTTCCATCACTATGCCAGTTACAAGTTCAAGTAATGTAGCTCCTGTTGCCCCAAAAATATATACATATAAAACATTATCATTTACCCATATTGTAGCAAGCAGTATAACAAGCGCTCCCGAACCATACAGCGGAAGCATTGGTCCCGCCATAAATCCACGGTTTATCAGGTGATGCCTTGTAACCGATACTATCGTCGATTCAATGCACCACCCGAAAAAACTGTATATATAGAAAAATGCCAGCCATTCTGTTATAGAATAATTTCCAATCAATTTAATCCTCCGCATATCCTTATGATTAATAAAACAATATAACACTTATAGCCGACCATACAGCTCAGGCCTAAGTTATGCCCAAAAGCATTTTATATTAATTTAAACATGATATGAATAAATTATACCATTAAAGATATGCTTTTTCGAATAAATTTTAAAGATATTTCTTAAGAGTCTCTGCTTTATCAGTATTCTCCCATGGAAGATTAAGATCATTACGTCCAAAATGTCCATATGCCGCTGTCTGCTTGTAAATAGGTCTTCTTAAATCAAGCATTCTGATAATTCCGGCTGGTCTTAAGTCAAAGTTTTCTCTGATAATTTCTACTATTTTGCTTTCAGGGAGCTTTCCTGTTCCAAATGTATCAACCATGATAGATGTAGGATGTGCAACACCTATTGCATATGAAAGCTGGATTTCACATCTGTCTGCGATGCCTGCTGCAACAATATTTTTTGCAACATAACGTGCAGCATATGCTGCTGAACGGTCAACCTTTGTGCAGTCTTTACCTGAAAATGCACCGCCACCGTGTCTTGCAGCTCCACCATAAGTATCAACTATAATCTTACGTCCTGTAAGACCACTGTCTCCGTTTGGTCCGCCAATAACAAAACGTCCTGTTGGATTGATAAAGAATTTTGTATTTTCATCTATCATATTCTCATCAACGACTGCATCAATTACATACTTTCTTATATCTTCATGAATCTGTTCCTGTGTTATCTCCGGTGCATGCTGTGTTGAAACAACTATTGCATCAAGTCTTACAGGCTTTCCATTTTCATCATATTCTACTGTTACCTGAGTCTTGCCGTCTGGTCTTAAATAAGCTAATGTACCATCTTTTCTTACCTGTGCAAGTCTTCTTGAAAGTTTATGTGCAAGTGCTGCTGAATATGGCATATATTCCTCTGTTTCATTTGTTGCATATCCAAACATCATACCCTGGTCTCCGGCACCAATTGCTTCGATTGCCGCATCATCCTCTTCACCATTTCTTGCCTCAAGTGCTTTATCAACACCCTGTGCAATATCAGGAGACTGTTTGTCAAGTGCAACTAAAACTGCACATGTATTTCCGTCAAATCCTTTATCAGAGCTGTCATATCCGATACCATTAACTGTATCCCTTACAATCTGAGGAATATCAACATTTGCTTTTGTTGTTACCTCTCCCATTACCATAATAAATCCTGTATTTGTAAGTGTCTCACACGCGACACGTGAATATGGATCCTGTTCCATTAATGCATCAAGTATGGCATCTGATACCTGATCACATATTTTATCCGGATGACCTTCTGTTACTGATTCTGAAGTAAATAATCTTCTTTCCATAAAAATTTCCTTTCCTGCGTTAATACGCATAGCCTCTGTATTATAGAGAAAAAAAAGCCCCTTATCTTAGGGACCCGTAATCTTTCAAAGACTCGTAATCCACTTATTGTTCGACCTGCATGATGCAGGATAATCGCTCAGGTTGGCACCTTCCATAAAACATTCATCCATGTATATGGGGTTGCCGGGTTTCATAGATCCTATGTATCTCCACCGCTCTAAATAAGGGACAAAAGCAATTGTATTAAATTTTAATTCAAAGTAGATATTACACAACTTAATTATATTAGTCAAGCGATATTTATATAAATTGACTTTTAATGGTGTTTTTTTTATAATAAGTTTATATATATTGTTATGATTTTCAGATTATGAACATGTTTTTAATTTTGTTCATGATATATTCTAATTTAATATGGGGGGATTTTTTTAATGGATAATAATGCAGTCTCAGATGCAGTTAAACACGTTTTTACTTTTGAAGCCGTTCCCGGTATGACACTCGCAGAAGATGTAATCATTTCCGGAGGACATCTGATTGCAAAAGCAAAAACAGTGCTTGACAGTTCTATAATCAACAAGCTTGTCCAATACAAGGTGCTTGAGGTCCTGGTTGAAAATAAAACTGACAGTAAAGCAGAAACCAGCACACAAAACAATACTCAAGACAATACTCAAAACAATACACAAACTTATTTTGATAAAATTCGTGAAAGTGAATCGTTTAAACGCTATGACAGTATGTTTGCCGGGGATATTACTGATATTAAAGCCAAACTGGACCAAATCATCTCATCTGACGGTTCGGGTCATATTGATACTGACGCTATTTCAAAAAACACAAATGAAATTTTAAATGAATTTAAAAACAGTCTCAATCTTCTTGATATGATTCACAGTATGCGTTCAACAAATGATGCGGTATATACACATTGTATAAATGTAGCACTTCTTTCCGCGGTCATTGGAAGATGGTCACATTTTTCCGAGGATGATATAAAAGTGCTGACTTTGTGCGGATTATTACATGACATTGGAAAGCTTATGATTCCTAAAAACATACTTGAAAAGCCGGGACATCTCACAGCAGCAGAATTTGAGCTTATAAAGACTCATACTGTATTAGGCTATGAGAAGATTAAAAATGCAGATATTGACCTGCGTGTCAAACAGGCATGCCTGCTGCATCACGAAAAATGTGATGGTTCCGGATATCCCAACCATCTTACAGGCGACAAAATCCCCGACTTTACAAAGATAATCACAATCGCTGATGTTTATGATGCCATGACATCGCAGCGGTCATATCGTGAACCTATATGTCCTTTTACTGTAATAAGCAAGATTGAAGCTGATCTGTTCAGATTATATGACCCTAAGTTCATGGTTCCTTTTATATCAAATATTGTAACATCATACCTTAATAATAATGTAAGATTATCTAATGGTATGACCGGTGAAGTCGTTCTGATAAACCAGAACGCTTACAGCCGGCCGATTATTAAATGCAGCAATAATACCTTTATTGATCTGTCAAAGGAAACTGACATTTCAATAACAGCAATACTTTAATAAATATAATGCCAGATTCAAAAGATGCCTTACGTATTGTTCCGTGCCTGTATTTATTAGCACTTTTCACAATATTACTTTTTTATCATGCTGCATGTTATGCTGTATAAGATACTTTTCCCTTGTAGCAAGACCACCACGTATATGACGTTCCTGCTTATTAAGGTCAAGTACCTTACGCACATCTTTTGCAAGCGCCGGATTAAGCTGGACAAGCCTTGCAGTTACATCTTTATGTACGGTACTCTTGCTTATGCCAAACTTTTTTGCCGCATGCCTGACAGTAGCATTATTTTCAATAATATAATGAGCAATTTCAATAACGCGCTCTTCGATATAAGTTTTCAAAAAACACCCCTGCATATTTGTTTGTACAGTTTATGCAGGGGTGTTGTCACATATTCTGAAATTCGCTTATACAGTCCATAAATTTCTTTCCATACTTTTCATACTTTTTCTCACCTACTCCGGTAATTGCAAGCATCTGCTCTCTGTTTTCCGGAAATTTTTCACACATCTCCATAAGTGTTCTGTCTGAAAATACAATATATGGTGGAATATTTTCACTTCTTGCCAGATCCATCCTGAGCATCTTAAGCCTGCCAAATAAGGCATATCCAGTTGGTGTAAGATCGACACCCTTGTTCTTTTTTCTGTATTTCACAGACGTATCCTTAACCTCTTCTTTTGCCGGCGCCCACTTACATGAAATTGTAACTTCATTATTTACAATCTCATCTGCCAGCTGTGTTACCTTAAGTATGTGGTATATATCCTCTGTCTCTTTAAGATACCCCGACATAAGAAGCTCATCTATGATATTTTTTAACATTACCTCGCCTGTCTTTTTTTGTATCCCATAGGACTGCATCTGTTCCACGCCGTATGACCTTAATCTGGCTGTATTCCGCCCCATAAGTATACCAGCTATAACTCCTGCTCCATACCTCATATGGCACTCTTTTATACAGCTTATTATATCCTTACAGATATCTGTCACATCTTTTTCTTCAAATGAAGCATTACAGTTAGAACAGTTACCACAGTCATTGCTCTGCGTATATTCACCGAAATAATTAAGCATGTATTTACGGAGGCATCCTTTTGTCCTGCAATAAAACCGCATCTTATTAAGGCGCTTTATATCATTTTCTTTTATGGTTATAAGCTCATCTTCAGAAAATTCGGTATTCTGCCCCTTATTATCAATCAGGAATTCATTTATCACAACATCCTGAGGTGAATATAAAAGTATACATTCTGCCGGTTCCTGGTCGCGTCCTGCCCTTCCTGCTTCCTGATAGTAATTTTCTATACTTTGTGGCATATTATAATGTATTACATATCTTACATTTGACTTATCAATTCCCATACCAAATGCATTCGTTGCAACAATCACTGACTTACGGTCGTAAATAAAATCTTCCTGATTGGCCTTACGCGTATCGTTATCAAGCCCCGCATGATATCTTGTTACACTTACACCATCTTTTTTAAGCATAATATATACTTTATCCACATTTTTCCTTGTAGCACAATAAATTATCCCACTTTCACCAATATGCTCTCTTACATATGAAAGTACTTCTTCATCTTTTCTTTTAGTCTCTTTAACCTCAAAATACAGATTCGGTCTGTCAAATCCCGTTACCATTATCTTGGGATCAACAAGTCCCAGAATACATATTATATCTTCCTTAACAGCCTCTGTTGCAGTCGCTGTAAATGCACTTACTACAGGTCTTTCCGGCAATCTCTTTATAAGATTTACTATCTTTAGGTAGCTTGGTCTGAAATCCTGTCCCCACTGTGATATACAATGCGCTTCATCTATAGTTATCATAGATATCTGTGCATTCATAACAAACTCAAGAAATCTGTTAGTCTCCAGTCTTTCCGGTGCCACATATATAATCTTATATCTTCCATATGATGCATTTATCAATGCTTTTGTTATCTGATTCTCTGTCAGCGAACTGTTAATATATGCAGCATGGATTCCTGCCTCATTAAGTGATTTTACCTGATCCTGCATAAGTGAGATAAGTGGCGATACAACTATTGTAATCCCGGGTAGCATAAGAGCGGGAAGTTGATAACATATCGACTTACCCGCTCCAGTTGGCATTATTCCAAGAACATCCCTGCCACCGAGAATACAATCCACAACAGCCTCCTGACCCTGTCTGAAGCTGTCATAACCAAATACCTTCTTAAGTATTTTTAGCTTTTCCAAATTCTATTCTCCATCTTCAACCGGAAATTTCTGATATTCTGTCCGGTATTATTTACTGATTTGACTGTGTTTGTGCATCTGTTGCTGCATCTGAACCATCAGCTTCTCCATTTGATGCATCTGCTGTTGTACCTTCTGTTTCTACAGCATTAGTATTTAAAAATTCCTGTACTTTCTGATACAGTACCTCATATCCAAGTTCAGCATTAAGTTCCTTGCCGTATTTATCAACCATTGTCTGATAGTCTGAGTAACCATAATATGAAGCAACCTCATTACCCGTATTAGAGATATCATCAGCTGAAACAGTGATATTATTATCAGCTGCAATAATGGTTATTGCCATCTTCTCTAAAAGGTACTGCTGTGCATAATTATTTGCATATTCATTGTATGAATCTGTTGATTCAAAGCCATATACTGTTGAAAGATACTGGTCTAATGTATCACATCCATATGTTGAACCCTTGCTTTCAAATTCCTTCTGGATGTTATCCTGTAATGTTTTCTTAAGACTATCAAGTTCATCCTGTGGATATCCTGTAACATTGATTCCACCTGAAATAGTCTGCCATATACTCTTATATTTTGTACTGTCAAATGATGTTTTTGCATTTTCCTGGAGCTTTGACTTTACTGCTTCCTTAAGCCCATCCACTGTCGTAACTCCGCTAAATCCCATAGTTTCTGCTTTTGATGCAACCCATTCATCTGTAAGGTCTGCTACTACTGACTTCTGGATTGACTTTACAGTAACCTTAAACACTACATCTTTACCCGCAAGATCTTTATTGTTACTGTAATCATCCGGGAACTTACATGGGATATCATGTTCCTCACCAAGTGTAAGTCCTTCAAGTCCCTTATCAAGATCTGTAATAAATCCACCTGAACCAATAGTGTATGTCTGATCAGTTGCTGTACCGCCATCAAATGCCTGACCATCAAGATATCCTGAGTAATCAAGAACTATCGTGTCCCCATTAGCTGTTGTACCTTCTGTAATTGACTGTGTATCCGCATACTTATTACGAAGAGATTCAATTGACTGATTAACTGAATCGTCTGAAATCTCTAACTTTGATTTGTCAACAGCTACACTTACTCCCTTATATTCCGGTAATGTTATATATCCTTTATAAATATTAGCATTATTTGTAATTGTTGCTGCATAATCGCCGGGTTCAATGTCGCCTACAATACTTGAACTGCTGTTTATACTGCTTTTGTTATCCCCCGCATCGTTGCTCTTTCCGCATGCTGCAAGTGAAAAGCAAAGTACAGCCGTAAGTGCCACTCCCAATAAACGTTTTCTCATAATATAAATCCTTTCATATATGCTGTATTGTACAGAATACCGATAATAACTTTATTCTACATAACATTTATAAGTTATAGCATATCTGCTTAAAAAATAAAAGGTGTTTCACATTTTTTTAACATTTTAAAAATGGTATTTTCAAACATCCTAAATAATGATATAATATACTGATTTTTCACACGGCTATTTGTTTCTGAGCAAAACAAATAGCTTATGATGGCATATGAGAAATCGCCTGTGCGAATCTCTCATCGCCTCTTCGCAACAAAGCTGTAGAAATGGGGATTAGTATGAAAATTTTGCATTCAACTCCTTTTGAGGATGGTTTTCACATGCCGGCTGAATATGAAAAGCACTATGGCTGCATACTCATATGGCCCGAGCGTTCAGATTCATGGCAGTTTGGAGCATATGCTGCAAGAAAGGCCTTTACAGAGCTGGTTTTTGCCATAAGCCGCTTTGAACATGTTACGGTTGCAGCAAGTTATAATCAGTATAATAATGCAAGGCAGGCACTGCCTTCAAATGTCCGTGTTGTAGAAATGTCAAGCAATGATTCATGGGCAAGAGATTATGGTCCTACTTTTGTAATTGATAAAAACAGGACGCTTCGAGGGATTAACTGGTATTTCAATGCGTGGGGCGGCTTACATGATGGACTTTATTTTCCATGGGATAAGGATAATGCCATGGCAAACAAATTCTGTGACCTGTTTATGGCTGACGTATATGATGCCCAGGATTTTGTTCTTGAAGGTGGTTCAATACACGTTGACGGTGAAGGAACTGCCCTGGTTACTGAAAACTGTCTTTTAAGCAAAGGCCGCAATCCTTCTATGACTAAAGCCGAAATCGAAAAAAAGCTTAAAAATTATATTGGTGTCAGCAAGGTCATATGGCTTAAATATGGTATATATAATGATGAAACCAATGAACATGTCGATAATATATGTGCATTTACAAGCCCGGGTAATGTAGTTCTTGCATGGACTGATAATAAAGATGACCCTCAGTATGCAATGTCAAAGGACTGTCTCGACATATTAACCCGTGAATGTGATGCCAGAGGGCGTAAAATCAATGTGCACAAGCTTCCCATTCCGGAAAAACCGGTATGCATAACCAAGGCTGAATGTGAAGGACTTGACTGCATGGACTTTGAACCGACAAGGATGCCCGGCGAAAGGCTTGCCGCTTCATATGTTAATTTTTATATTGCTAATGGCGCAGTAATAATGCCAGGTTTCGCACGTCCTGATGCTGATGATGAGTTAAATGCCTGCTATGCACGTTCAGATAAAAAAGCTTACGATATAATAAAAGGATTATTTCCTGAACGTGAAATAATTCAGATATATGCAAGGGATATTCTCATAGGTGGCGGTAATATACACTGCATAACCCAGCAGATACCGGCATTTTCAATTAAATGATAATATATGGTATTTTTTGTATATAATGATATTGTGTGAAAAATAATCTGACAACAAACATTTTTAAATATACTTTATACACATTATACACAGGTTTTGTGTTTTGCACACCGTACACATACCTGTTTCAATACGAAAAAGTGTGCAGAAACGGAGTACATTTTGAAAAAGGTAAAAATAGCTGCTGTACAGATGTCATGCTCTGACGATATTTACAGTAATATTCAAAAAGCTGATACGTTTGTTAAGGCTGCAGCCGGTGATAATGCAAATATAATTCTGCTTCCTGAACTTTTTGAAACACAATATTTTTGTCAGGAACGCAATTATGAATACTACAAACTTGCAACTACTGTTGATGAAAATCCGGCTGTTAAGCACTTTAAAAAAGTCTGCAGGGACTTAAAGGTCGTTATGCCAATAAGTTTTTTTGAAAAGAGTGGCAACACATGCTTTAATTCTATTGCAATGATTGATGCTGACGGAAGCATTTCAGGTATATATAGAAAAACGCATATTCCTGATGATCACTATTACCAGGAAAAATTCTATTTTTCACCTGGAGACACCGGATTTAAGGTATGGAACACCGCTTATGCCAAAGTTGGTGTGGGAATATGCTGGGATCAGTGGTTTCCTGAAACCGCAAGGTGCATGGCTCTGATGGGCGCTGAGATTTTATTATATCCTACCGCAATAGGCTCTGAACCGATTCTTGAATGTGACAGCATGCCGCACTGGCAAAGAGTAATGCAGGGTCACTCAGCGGCAAATATAATTCCAGTTGCCGCAGCAAACCGTATTGGTAAAGAAACGGTAACTGCTTCATTTGACAATGGCGGACAGGAATCCAGTCTTTTATTTTATGGCTCTTCATTTATTACGGATGAAACCGGAAATATCACTGCCCAGGCTGACAGAACATCCGAATGTTTCATTTCATATGAGACTGATCTTGATGAAGTGGCCAGTATGCGGCGTGACTGGGGGCTTTTCCGTGACAGGCGTCCTGAACACTATACACCAATCCTTCATATGTAATGCTGCTGTAATGTTGCATATCAGATATACATATCAACATACACCTGCATTTTTAAGAAGATTATCCACAAATGTTTGTGTGTTTACGCACACAGAAACACAAACTGTAAATATTTAATTAAAATACGTGTGCAGAAATGAGGATTCTTATGATAAGAATTACACTTGTTGTACTTTTCCTGTTATTATTTTTTATACTAAGTCTTATACTGCTGCCTTTTGAATGGCTTATCGGCAAATTCGACATGTCATTTAAAGAGCGCAGCTCACTGCGGATAGTAAGAAGGGCATTCCGGATAGTTCTTTTTATTTCCGGGGTAAAAACAACCGTTATAGGTCTTGAAAATATTCCAGAAGATGAGCCTGTTCTTTTTGTTGGAAATCACAACAGCTTTTTTGATATTGTAATTGCCTATACCCTTATGAAAAAACCAACTGGATTTGTTGCCAAAAAAGAATTAAATGCATTTCTTTTTGTAAGAAGATGGATGAGAAATCTCTATTGTCTTTTCCTTGACAGAAAAAATATCAAAGAAGGCTTAAAAACAATTCTTCTTGGTATTGATTACATTAAAAAAGGTGTTTCCATCGTTATCTTCCCGGAAGGTACACGAAATAAAACTCATGATGGCATTCTGCCATTTCACTCCGGAAGCTTTAAATTAGCAGAAAAATCCGGATGCAAAATTGTACCTATGGTACAAAATAACACAGGCGCTGTATTTGAGGACCAGTTCCCAAGAATAAAATCAACACATACAGTTATCGAATTTGGCAAACCAATTGATTTAAATGAACTTTCAAAGGAAGAGCGCAAAAATATTGCCCAATATACACATGATATACTTTCAGAAATTTATGAAAAAAATAAATCACTTGTTTGCAAATAAAATGCATTATGCTATAATGCACTCATTGAGATTAAAATTTAGGAGGACTATTACATGCCAGTTTGGGGAATTGTATTATTAGTCATTTTGGCGATTCTGCTTATTGCATTTATCGCTTTAGTGATTGTTGGAAACAAACTTCGTAAAAAACAAGATGCACAGCAGGAACAGATTGAGGCTGCAAAACAGGTCTTATCGATGCTTGTTATTGATAAAAAGAAAATGAAACTAAAAGATGCCGGACTTCCAAAAATGGTTGTTGAACAGACACCTAAGTACCTGAGGGGAAGTAAGATGCCTTTTGTAAAAGCAAAAATAGGTCCAAGAATCATGACACTTATGGCTGAGCCAAAAGTATTTGAACAGATTCCTGTCAAAGCTGAAATCAAAGCTGAAGTAAGTGGTATCTACATAACAGGTATCAAATCAGTACGTGGTGGAAAGATTGTCGTTGAAGAAAAACCCCAGAAGGGATTAAGGAAATTCTTTAACCGCTCTAAAAAAAATGATGCGGCAGGCAAAAACATTTCAGGTTCAGCAAAGACTTCAAACCAGAAATCTACAGGTACAAAGAATTCAAACACAAAGAATACTAAAAATGGTGATTTAAAGAATGTAAATAACACATCTGCCAGGAATGCAAAAAAGAAAAAATAAAATATTTTGACGGTATATCTGCAGAAAAACCGAATCGAATACCGCCGGCTGTCACAATTAAATCTGATAGCCGGCGGTATTGTTTAATTTTAAGAGAAAAGACCTTATAACATTTTTATATATCGGATTTTTTAATATTATTATTAACTTTTTTCGCGTTAATTAATTATATATGATATAATGAGTGCAAGCTCGACAACATGCTTTGCATGTTGTCGAGCGACGAATGTCGATCATGAACGAAGTTTATGATATAATTTATATAAAATACTTTACAATTTTTTGGCTTTGTGCCAATATTGTTTAAAATCTTTGGAGGCATTTATGCGTAATCTGACTTTATTAACTGATTTATATGAACTTACAATGATGCAGGGATATTTTAAAACAGGCAACAACCGCACTGTTATATTCGATGCATTTCACCGCAAAAATCCCTGTGGTGGCGGCTATGCCATATCATGTGGGCTTGAGCAGGTAATTGACTATATTAAAAATCTGCATTTTTCTGATGATGATATCAAATATCTTGATAATTTAAATCTATTTGATGATGACTTTCTTGAATACTTAAGAAATTTCAGATTCACAGGAGATATTTATGCAATTCCTGAAGGAACCGTAATATTTCCAAGGGAACCTATCGTTAAGGTAATAGCTCCTATTATCGAAGCCCAGCTTGTTGAAACAGCTATTCTTAATATAATAAATCACCAGAGCCTTATCGCAACAAAGGCTGCAAGGGTATGTTACGCTGCAAAAGGTGACGGAATAATGGAATTTGGTCTTCGCCGCGCCCAGGGTCCTGATGCTGGTATCTATGGTGCACGTGCCGCAGTCATTGCCGGATGCGTAGGAACCAGCAACGTTCTTACCGGTCAAATGTTTGGAGTCCCTGTCAAAGGTACACATGCGCACAGCTGGATTATGAGTTTTCCTGATGAATACACAGCATTTAAAACTTATGCAGATCTGTATCCTGACGCCTGCATTCTGCTTGTTGATACATATGATACGCTGCGCAGCGGCGTGCCTAACGCTATCCGTGTATTTAAGGAAATGAAAAAAGCCGGAATTGAACTTAAGGGATATGGTATAAGACTTGACTCAGGAGATTTGGCATACCTTAGTAAAAAAGCCCGTAAAATGCTTGATGATGCCGGTTTTGAAGATGCCATTATTTCTGCATCGAGCGATCTTGATGAATACTTAATAGATTCACTAAAAACACAGGGTGCCAAAATCACTTCATGGGGTGTAGGAACAAACCTTATCACAGCAAAAGATAATCCGGCTTTTGGCGGTGTGTACAAGCTTGCAGCTGTAATGGGGGATAATGGTAAATTTATCCCTAAGATAAAGCTTTCAGAAAATTCAGAAAAAATAACGAACCCTGGAAATAAAACTGTATACCGTATCTATGATTCAGAAGGCATGATAACAGCTGACCTTATTGCACTAGCAGATGAAACCTACGATGCAACACAGCCGCTTCTTATATTCGATCCTGTAGAAACATGGAAGAAAACTCTTTTACAGCCAGGCGAATATACTTTAAAGGAAATAGTTGTTCCTGTATTTAAAAATGGTGAATGTGTTTACAAATCACCAGCTGTAATGGATATTCAGAAATACTGCAGGGATGAACTTGCAACATTATGGGATGAATCAAAACGACTTGTTAATCCACATGAAATCCATGTCGATCTTTCACGTAAGCTGTATGACCTTAAATCAGAACTTCTTAACCAGTACAGTATGAAAGAGCTTAAACTTGAGCCATAATTTAAAAATAAGCCGTAAGTACCATTATTGTACTTACGGCTTATTTATTAGATTATGATTTAAAATCAAATATCTAAATCATCTTAAAATTTATTCTTCCACAGGTTAATACTGTCCTGAAAATGCAGCATAAAATCTGTGTAAAACAGTTTCAATTCTATTTAAGACTGAATTTACCTGCAGACATTATTTCTATCTGGACTTTACAGTCTGATACCTGTTCATAATTAAGTTCAAGTGAATAATCTATTGATATATTTATTTTATCTTCCTGTCTTTCTATATCAATGCTTCTTGAAAATATTCCAAGATACAGACTTCCAAAAGGCGTTTCATAAAATGTCATTGTCTTATTGCCCTTTTCAAATGACATATGCGCTGTAACAGGCCCCTTTTTTGTTATTTCCACTGTATCCTTATCTATTTTTATTGTATTAGTGCATTTCTTTTTTTCGCCTTCAATGGTTTCTTCATATTTAATATATTCCTTACCATTTACAACTTTATACCGCCCAATATTAATTACTTCAACTGCGTCTTCTTCATTTTCATCACTCTCAACCGTAAGATGAAGTCCTTTTATATTAACATATACTTTTTCTTTCAAGGTTATCATTCCTCCAGTTAATATTTCTCAATATTTATCTGTTTTGTCATCGTTATATCAAATGGAAGAATTGAATTTGCAAATGCCTTAAACTTTTCGGCTGCATCACTTACATAAAATCTGTACATTGATGACGGACTGTCAACTTCACATACATTTGCAATGTTTTCTCTTTCGAGCAATCTTTTCAATTCTATTGCAGTTTCATAGGCCGGATTTACAAGCGCAACCGAATCACCCATCACCTTTCCAATTGTGCTCCTGAGCAATGGATAATGCGTACATCCCATGATAAGTGTATCGATTCCCTTGCCCTTAAGTTCACTTAAATAACGCTCTGCAACCTGATCTGTAATCGTATCATGAAGCATCCCTTCTTCAACAAGAGGTACAAACAATGGACACGGCTTTCCTATCACCTCGGCATCCGGTTTAAATGACTTTATAAAGCTGGCATACACACCACTATGTATAGTTCCTTCTGTTCCAATAAGACCTATCCTTCCATTTTTTGTTGTATTTGCGGCTACTTTTGCACCCGGTTTAACAACTCCTATGATTGGTATATCAAACTCCTCCTGCATTGTATCAATCGCAAATGCACTGGCGGTATTACACGCAATAACGATTGCCTTAACATTTTCCTGTAAAAGAAAGCGGATTATCTGTCTTGAATACTTTATAATTGTCTCTTTTGATTTGCTTCCGTATGGTACCCTTGCAGTATCTCCGAAATATACAATTCTTTCATTGGGAATCTGTCTCATTATTTCCCTTGCGACCGTAAGTCCGCCTACACCTGAATCAAATACACCAATAGGCGCTTTTGTCTCCATTTTTGGTTTCCCTCCTGTGTTTCAATCAAATAGTTTATTTAGAAATGTAAGATATTTAAATCTATATTTATACTGTTGACGAGATTCAGTTATTGCATTATATTCATCTTCCGTCAGAATATTCTTTAATGTCTCTTTCGAGTCATCAGGAAGTACACCGCATGACGTGTCTACAAAACACAATGGCGGATATAATACGCACCACCAGTTCTTCCCTTCCGCTTCACCTATATCTATTCTGAATGCTTCATATTTTCCTGGCGGGAAATAAACATCACCATATGCCTTCATTGGAAAATAGCTTTCCTCAAAATATACGTTTACGCCATAACTGCTGCCCTCTTTTTTCAGAACATCCAACGCTATATTTTTTATATCATCAATATGCTCATTTAATATCTGTCTTGATCTGGTAATATCTGATGAGCCATTTAAATAAGGCTTTATATATGTAACAACCTGATCCTTTACTTTTAACTTAAGTGCCTGATCTGCATCTGTATCACTGTTTGCCCTGACATGAAAACGTATTATCTGTTTTGCAATCCCTGACTGCACCCTCGCCTCTTCATATCTGCCATAAATTGTTTTATATGATACTCCTGCCGACACCACAAGAACAAATATAAAAAATACCAATAGTCTGTGTTTTTTCTTTTTCATACTAATCTCCAATCAAATAATTATTAAGCGCTTTATTTACTGTAGATTCTTTCCAAAAAAACACAGACTATTCAATTTTTATGAAAATTAACGTTACTTTATTAATTAAATCCTACTTATTAAGAAGTCTGATTATTCCTTTTTCCTGATTATTTATATGCTGGTAAATCACCTTCTTGGCAGCCTCGACATTTCTGTCTCTGACCTGATTTATAATATCATTATGCTCACTTATAAGTATCGAATGCGTCCTTGCATCCTTTACATATTCAAGTCTGTAACGATACATCTGTTCCCGAAGGTTATTTATTATCTGTATAAGCCTTGCATTATCTGTCATTGAATATATAACATCATGAAAATGTACATCCGCATCAACAATATTAACTACATCCTTTGAAACTATTGATGACTCAAATACTTTATTAGCAGCCTTAAGCTCTGCAATCTTAGCATCTGTAACATTCTTGCATGCAAGTGTGACAGCAAGTTTTTCAAGTGTAGCTCTTACTTCAAGCACATCCCTCATGTCTTTTTCCGTAATATGGGCAACTTCTGCACCTTTTCTTGGTATCATTATAACAAGCCCCTCTAACTCGAGCTTTCTTATAGCCTCTCTTATAGGTGTCCTGCTTACACCAAGCTTCTGTGCCAACTGTATCTCCATAAGTCTTTCGCCCGGCTCCATTTCGCCCCTTAAAATAGCCTGTCTCAATGTATTAAATACAACATCTCTCAATGGGAGATATTCATTTACATCCATTTTTAATTCACCTTTCATCTCTAAATGTTCCTCCATCTAATATCTTAAACTTTACTGGTTAAAAACTTCTGTAATGTACACCTGTCTGGCATCTGCCTTTTCCCGAAGACAGTCCTTACATCTGCATGCCATGTCCTTATCCTTAAATATTCCAAAAACAGTAGGCCCGCTTCCGCTCATCATCGCATTTACTGCCCCCATTGAAAGCATGTCCTTCTTTATTACATCAATTACAGGATATTCACGGACCGTGACATCCTCTAATACATTTCCCATTCTTGCCGCAACTAAATTAATGTCTTCTCCATTGATTGCCTGAATGATTCCATCAATATCAGGATGACTTACATCCTTTATAGAATCGAATTTTTCATATACAAGTCTGGTAGACACATTAACAGGCGGTTTAGCTATAACAATATAACAATCCGGCATGGCCTTTAATCTGGTTAGTTTCTCGCCAATTCCTTCTGCCAGGGCAGTTCCCCTCATTATGCAGTAAGGTACATCTGCTCCGATTTTTACACCAAGTCCCATCATTTCATCAACAGTCATACCAAGCTTAAATAATTTGTTCAGTCCGAATATTACAGCCGCAGCATCAGTACTTCCTCCTGCAAGTCCGGCGGCAATAGGAATAAACTTATTCAGATCAACATCAATTCCGCCACTGAATTTAAATTCATTTTTCACAAGCATAAATGCTTTATACATAAGATTATTCTCATTCACTGCCAGAAATGGTAAATTGGCTGTTATGTTAAAATTTCCATCAACATTTTTTGTCATCGTAATCCGGTCATATATACATATTGTCTGCATAACCATCCGCACTTCATGGTATCCGTCATCTCTTTTTCTGATAACATCAAGTCCAAGATTAATCTTGGCTCTTGCTTTTAGTTTAATACTGTCCATAATAATCCTCATGTTACAAATATTGTTACTGTTCACATACGCCTTCGCAAAAGCACTTTCACTGCTCTTTCGCTTCTATACAGCTATTTTGTACCAGTGAACTGTAACCAAATATTATCAAGCAGTTCAATATACTACGGCCATCATTGTGATTCCCATTATACGTCATTATAATTTTTATAGAATTGCTTCTGACAACACCGTATTATTATCTGCATTGCTTTTTGTATCTTGTATACAATATAGTATTATATAAAATGCAATGTATAAATGCAAGTACAATTCTACAGTTTTCCTAATTTTTCAATATAATACTGATATTTATAATGCTAATCTTAATATACTTTTATGAAATTGTTCTTATTAAAAATACTTTTTTATATTTATAAAATATACCATCATGCATCTAGTACCCCAAATCCCTATTTGCATTCTATACATTAAAGTCTGTTTTTTTAATGGTTTCACACATATTTTCATATGTAACATCGGTAAAAACTTACATATAATTGCATTTTTTTGAATATTATTAGAATTTTAAGAATTTTTTTCAAATTTGTCTTGCATTTTACGAACATTAATGTTAAACTAGTTCATGCATTGATAAGTACGTATTAACTCCGATATAGTACTTTTCAATTGCAGTAGTCGCGGTAATATACTTATTATTTCGATTATTTAATTAACCATTTCCCCTATTTTCGATACTCCGGCACGCACCCCCCTCAGCGTACCGGAGGTTATTTTATCTTATAATAATATTAGTATCTATATCCATGTTAATCATTTTATTGAAATTAATATATATATCCATCTTAAATACTATTAGTATGCTATGAACAGGATTGTAAATGTGCAAAGTATAGAACAATCCGTTAGACATCTTTTGAGTCAAATATCTTAGTATCAATAAGAATAACAAATCGGGCAGCATTCCAGTCATTAACTGACTGGCTGCTGCCCGATTAACTGTCTTAATACACTATATACTTTTTCATTCCAAAGCCGTTTATTACGATAATACACAGATACAACAAAAATATTTAATTTCCGGATACATTCAGTGCTTTTGTTTTAACTTAATCTTTCTTATTATAATAACTTCTATCACAACTGCTGCCAGTGAGATAAAAAATCCAAAGCCAAAATAAATATTACCACCGGCTGCTGCTTTACCTCTTATAATAACAAGCAGTGCCTGTATTACAAAGGCTGCTGCTGAAATAAGGCTGCAATACCAGCCATATTTAACTATATTTATACAAACAGCAATAACAGACAGCACTCCCAGTATCACACAAACCTTTCCAAATATACCGCCAAGAAGAAACCCCTGAAAAAGTGAATCCTGACTTATCTTGCCTGCCTCTGTGTTTACACCCCAGAATTCCAGAAATGACCCAAGGAACAATACAAATGCTACAGCTAAAATTATACATTTATCAGAATCTTCAAGAATTGAATCTATAATACTGTTTGTCTGAGGCTTATCCTCTTCAGGGACTGTATTTCCCTCTTTAGATGTAACATCAGCCTCACTTTCAGTCATTTTGTCTTTTTCTAAAGCAGTTTCATGCTCTTTTTGTTTATCCTTCTGTATGATTTTTTCACTTCGTCCGGCGCTTTTATTTCCCGCTTTAGCTCTGTTTTTCTTCGACATTATATTTTTCCCTTCATAATATTATGGATATTTTATTATTATTTTAACAATTGTCCCGTAATAATACAAGCAATGCGTATAATTCTGTCTAAAAAGTAAATTATCTGCCTGAAATTACTTAAAATTACTTAAAATCACCTGAAGGCGCTTAAAATTACTTGAAATTTTGCTTAAAAAATATTAAAGTATTAAAATATACAGACGATATATTTATCGTACTTTATACCTTTTCATAATACCACAACTATTTGTTCCCGGGCAAAAACAAATAGACATGGATGGCTGATGTGAATTTGCACAGGCAGTTTTTCATCGCCATTACAAAACAAAATTGCTCAGAAATGAGGATTATTATGAATTTAAACGGAATCAACCCCTACAGTTATAACAGTTATGACAGCTATTATAATTCAACTGCCAGTCAGACACGAAGCGCTTCAAACAACGTTTATACAGTTAAAACCGAAACAGCAGTCAGTACATATCCGGATAATTCTTACTCACCACCTGCCGCAGTATATGAATCATCAGAAACCGGTTCAGAATACTATGCCGGCAAACTCACCGGTATAACTACAAAAATGCGTTCCGACAACGCAAAGGAAGTTATACAGATGCAGTCATACGTTGCAAATACATTCTTAAAACAGGGAATTGTAGCAGGTACTGCAGCCAGCTCATGGAAAGTCCTTTCCGGCGGCGGCTCAGTCTCTTCAGGTGCAAATATTATTGCCCGTGCAAAGACTGACATATCTAAAGACGGTTACTGGGGTGTCGAGCAGACTTCTGACAGAGTAATGTCTTATGCCCAAAAGCTTTCCGGCGGCAATAAATCTGTTATGAATGAACTGGCAAAATCAGTTGCACACAGCTACAGCGAATCCACTCAAAACAGTAATTCTTATGCAGCTGCTTTAGCATCAGATACCTACAACTCGATAAACTTCAAATTTGACCAGTGGTTTAATCAGAATTAGTACGTCATTTCGTAAATAACTGCAGCAAAACAAAGACCAGCAGGTATAGATATCTTCCCGATACGATATCTTATACCTGCTGATTTTTTATTTTTAATTATATCATGCCTTTGTGATGCCTCAGAGGGAAATTCAGTCATATTATTTTTATACAGTTACCTGTAGTACAGTTATTTTCAGGCTGATGCACCAGAACATCAATGTACTAATGTGCATACTAACGTGCCGCCTTTACAAGCAGGAGTTTATCTCCTGTTTTAATCTTACAGTCATCTGATACACAATCTGTAATATTCTTATTTCCAAGCCTTATAGATTCTGTTGTTGTATGGTACTTTTTTGCAATATCCCATAATGTCTCTTCTCCATTAGCAATATATCCGATAATACTTGGGAATTTAAGAAATTCATTCTCTTCGAATGGCTCAACACTGCATTCCATTACTGCATTTGCCTCAAAAGGCTCGAAACTTATCATATCAAGCGAAACAACCGCCTTTATCTGTATTTCATTTGTGCCTGTCATCACTGCTGTCAGCTGTTCTACATGCGGCTCTATACTGTATTCAATCCTGCCATCGTTTTTGGCCTGTATTTTATTTGAAAATGGAATAGCAGTATGAAGGCTTCCCATCGGAGCATTATCATCCGCCGTAACATAAAATACATTAACAATTACTGCACCATCTACCTGTACTCCTTCGTCATCAACCTCAATATCATCTATCTGGGCAGTTCCGGTACAGTTGCAAATCTGCAGCACATTTACATAATCATCAGCTTTTATTGTATCTACAGCCCTGCATTTTGAATTGTTACGCACAAGCAGTTTTTTAAATGTAACCGTATTATTTTCACAGGTCACCTGTTTTACCGGCGAATATATATCACTGATTATATCAGTATTACGTTCTTCATATACTTTTACATCCATATCCATTGTCATTTCAACATTAATCTCGCGGTTTGCACCATCATAATCCGGTTTTACTTCAATGTTAGTATTAACTGCATTATATTTTATATAACTTACCATATCTGCACTGCAGCCATTTATATCAAGCTTACCATCAAATGGCACATTTGTCTCATACCACTGGACTGACTGGCTGTCATCCGCTGCCTGGTACATAACAAAAAGTCCAAGTTCCCCATTAACATCAACACCATCATCTGTAAGTCTTGTATCCATACTTTTTATATCAAGGTCTTCCCACAAAAGCTCTGCTGCTTCCGGCTTAGACTCAGGCAGCTGTATGCTCTCCCTGATTCTTAAATTATCTCTGAGATTAACGGCAAGCTGTGCATAATCGACACTTTGTTTATGTATCTGAAGCACATCCTCATCTGATTCATCCTCAATATCATTTCCAACAGATACATCCTCAAGCTGCTCAGATATAACATTAAGTGTTACTATTGCTTTTATGCTGACTTTTCTCGAATTAATTGTTTTTACCGTAATATCATCTATTTTTGATTCACATGACACATATGTATTATCTGCATCTTCAGACAGATTTATGTTTTCATTTACAGGCATGCTTCCCGTCATTTTTACCGGAAAATGTCTGCCATCATTTTCCCTTTCGCCAATATATAAAATTGCAAAATCCATGGTCCCCGTAATTTGTGCATGCTCTCCCTGTGCCTTTACCGGTTCCATTCTAAGTTTTGCATGTTCTTTTATAATTGTGTCAATGTCAGGTCTGCTGTCAGGTACATTAAAATCATCATCAAGTGTAATTTGCAGTGTATTTGTACATTTAATCTTATTTTCATGTATGCTTTCTTTATTAATTCTCAATTTACTGCTCTCCTTTTTTCGTATATACGATTTTTTCTATGGATTAATAATATGCAGTAAAATATAGATTTATGTTTTCTTTTTGGAATTTAACACACATATTTTTAAAGCTTAAACACAACAGCCTCGTCTCTTTTTTCCATTTTAAGTACAATATATGGCGTTGTTGGCATCTGCGTAACACTTTCTGATGCTGCCGGTCCAACAAGTTCAACATTAACTATTATCGCATTTTGTCCAAGATAAACATCATTCACTTTAATACTGTATCCACTGCTTGGCTGTTTACCATATCCTGCAACAACATATGTATAATCTTTTGTAGTATATGTAAGCCTTAATGTACTTTCCTTTTTCTCATCAATAAGCTTCTTAAGTTCAACCGGAAGATCTGCATCCTCTACTACCGTATAATCCATTTCCGACACCTTCTTATCGTCTTTACTGAAAAAGCCACATCCAGTAAGAAAAACCGGCATGGCAATAACACACACCAGTAATATTACGACTGCATCTGCAACCCTTTTTAAATAATTTTTAAACATAAAATCACCCATAATAAGACTTACTATCATCTTATTATGGGTGAAATGCTTTTATGATTAATTTAAAATACCCTATTAAAATACCCTTAATCTAAATATGCAGCATTGCCGTATTAACTTAAATATACTGCATTTTGATTTAAATAACATATCCCTTGTTCTTAATTATATCTACAACGCTGTCAACATATTTCTCACAAATCTGAGTAGAACCAGCTTCTACCATAACTCTTACCACAGGCTCAGTTCCACTTTCTCTTACAAGTATTCTTCCTTCAGTTCCTAATTCTTTTGCAGCCTTGTCTACTGCTGCCATTACATCCGGATCATTCTGAGCTGCTGTCTTATCACTTACCCTTACATTTTTAAGCACCTGTGGGAATATTACAAGCGATTGTGCAAGCTGGCTTAATGTCTTCTTCCTGGCAATCATAACTTCCATCATCTTAATAGCTGTAATAAGACCGTCACCTGTTGTAGCATGTTTTGAGAATATTATATGCCCTGACTGTTCTCCACCTAATTTGTATCCATTCTCCTGCATGCACTCATAAACATATTTATCTCCGACTTTAGTCTTTTCATATTCTATTCCGGCTGCATCGAATGCCTTGTATAAACCAAAATTAGACATTACCGTTGTTACTACTTTGTTGCCTGTAAGCTGTCCCTGTTCCTTCATATAACATCCGGCAATATACAGAATATGATCTCCTGTTATCACGTTACCTTTCTCGTCAACGCAAAGACATCTGTCAGCATCACCATCAAATGCAAATCCGACATCTAAATGTTCTCTCTTAACAAGATTCTGAAGATCCTCAATATGTGTTGAACCACAGCCATTATTGATATTTGTTCCATTTGGTTCAGCATGAATTACATATGTCTTGGCTCCCAATGCATCAAATATTGCCTTAGCAAGAGACCATGAACTGCCATTTGCAGCATCAATCCCCACTCTTATGCCTTTAAAAGAATATAAAGCAAGGCTCATCAGATATCCCATATATCTGTTACGTCCGGCTGCATAATCAACTGTACAGCCAATTTTTTCTTTTGTTGCAAATGGAAGTTCTCCAATCTCACCATCAAGATACTTTTCAATCTCACCAATAACATCCTCGCGCATCTTCTCGCCCTTGTTATTAATAAGCTTTATTCCATTATCATAAAATGGATTATGACTTGCTGATATCATGATTCCACAGTCAAAATCCTCTGTTCTTGCAACATAAGCAACACTTGGAGTTGTAGTTACATGTAAAAGGTACACATCAGCACCGGATGCAGTAAGACCTGCTACCAGAGAATATTCAAACATATAACTGCTTCTTCTTGTATCCTTTCCGATTATGACCTTGCACTTGCCATCTTCGTGGTCTTTTCCATAAAACCATCCTAAGAAACGCCCTACTTTAAAAGCATGTTCCACCGTAAGATCTACATTTGCCTCTCCTCTGAATCCATCTGTTCCAAAATATTTTCCCATGTTTACCTAAACCTTTCCATACCCTTTATAAGGGTGGTGTTTTCTTTATTATATGATACAGGTTTCAGAAATAAATTTCCAAAACCTGTTTTTGTATTAATATTTTTAAAATTAATCTTTTATATTCCGAAGATTTATTAATCATCATATCCATTTGGATTGTTCTTCTGCCATCTCCATGAATCTTCACACATCTTCTTTAAATCTCTCTTTGCTGTCCAGCCAAGTTCCTTCTCTGCTTTACTGGCGCTGCAGTAACATACCGGAACATCACCTGCTCTTCTAGGCTGAAATTCGTAAGGAATATTTACTCCAGTTGCTTCCATAAAGTTATTTACAATATCAAGAACTGAATATCCGTGGCCTGTTCCGAGGTTATATACAGCAAGTCCCGGCTTAGATGCAAACTTCTCAACTGCCTTTACATGTCCTGCTGCAAGATCACATACATGGATATAATCTCTTACACATGTTCCATCAGGTGTATCATAATCATTTCCAAATATACCAAGCTTATCGAGCTTTCCAACTGCCACCTGTGTAATATAAGGCATCAGATTGTTAGGTATTCCCTTAGGATTTTCGCCCATAGTTCCACTTTCATGTGCACCAATAGGGTTAAAATATCTAAGAAGAATAACATTCCATTCAGGATCTGCTTTCTGGATATCAGTAAGTATCTGCTCAAGCATACCCTTAGTCTGTCCATAAGGATTAGTAATTTCTCCTTTCGGGCATTCCTCTGTAATCGGAACAAATGCAGGATCTCCATAAACTGTAGCTGATGAAGAGAATATAATATTTTTAACATTATTATTTCTCATAACATCGAAAAGTACAAGTGAACCTGAAATATTATTCATATAATATTCGATTGGTTTATGTACTGATTCACCTACTGCCTTAAGTCCTGCAAAATGTATACATGAATCTATATCTTCTTTCTTAAAAATATCATCAAGCGCTTTAGCATCATTTATATCAGCCTCATAAAACTTTACCGGCTTTCCTGTGATAGCAGATACTCTGTCCAACGCCTTCTTGCTTGAATTAACAAGATTATCAACTACAACAACTTCATATCCTGCATTCTGCAGTTCAACAACTGTGTGACTTCCAATATAACCGGCTCCGCCTGTAACTAAAATTGCCATATCATTTCTCCCTTATCCCTGCTATTTTGTATAGGCAACTGCTAAACTCATTATTTTCAAAAATTGATAAGTTTCACAATTATCTATATTATTTTATATTTGCCTGTTTGTACCAGTACAGTGTATAAACTTGCAGGATTTATTATATCACACTTATCTTTCAGAATAAACAGCATATATAAATATTTATTGACTACAACTGTATCTTCATATATTATAGTTAGGTGCATATTCTAAAGAATACCCGCAGGTTATGTCAGATAATTATGCCTGTAATGCAATTTACAGGTGTTAGAAAGGCTTGGTTATTATATGAAAAAATTATTAGAACAAATCGTAAAGTTTGGCATTGTTGGTGCAATTGCATTTGTTATTGACTATGCCGTTTTATTTATACTTGTTCATTTTGCCGGCATGGATTCTATTGTGGCTGCTACAATATCCTTTATTGTTTCAGTTATATTTAACTATCTTGCAAGTATGAAGTATGTATTTGTAGGTCGTGCTGACCAGTCCAAAAAAACACAGTTTATTATCTTTGTTATACTTAGTGCAATTGGTCTTGTAATTAACGATGTTATTATGTGGCTTCTTAACAGACTTCTGATTGATGCCATTCCTACATACTATTATATGGTATCAAAAATATTTGCAACAGCCGTAGTAATGGTATGGAACTTTGTTTCAAGAAAAATATTCCTTGAAGAAAAAAATAATAAATAATAAAAAAGGAAAATGTCAGTACCTCGTTTTGAAAGTCGTACTGACATTTTCCTTTTTTATATGCTGCAAGCCTGCAGTAAATGTATCATTTTCCTTTTTTCATTACTCTGAAAGCATTTTCTCTTCTGACCATACATCTACAGTGTATTTGTTTGCTTTATTATATCTTTTTCTAAGTCCAAATATCTGTTTTAAATACTGCATGGTAACTTTACCTGAAAGCTTTGATTCACCCTGTGTTCGTTCCTGAAACTTATATGGAATCTCTGTAAGCTTACTATATGTACCCATTGCTAAGACTTCAATCATTATTTTCCAGCCGATCGGCTGTAAATCTGCGTGTTCAATTACTTCCTTTCTAAACATAAACAAACCGCTTGTCGGGTCTGAAATCTGTCTTAAACAAGGAAGTACAACTTGTCCTATTTTTCTCGCTGTCCATGAAACAAACTTTCTGTACCAGTTTAAGCCGCCATCACTTCCCCCCGGTACAAAACGGCTTGGTACGCAGACATCAGCGCCAGCCTTCATTGTTTTATACATATACTTAAGAACAATTGGCGGATGCTGTAAATCTGCATCCATACAAGCCATATAATCACCTTTAGCTATTCTAAATCCTTTAAGGACTGCTGTCGCAAGTCCCGACTCACCAGTTCTGTGTTCCATTCTTACCGCAGGATAATCCTTTGCAACCTCCATAATAACCTGTGGTGTATCATCCTTACTGTCATCTACAAATACTATTTCATACTTTATGCCCGTAAGAGCTGCATCAATCTGCTCTACTAAATTTCTAATGTTCTTACCTTCATTAAATGTTGGTATAACTACTGATAACATAATTCTCTCCTTTATGAGTCTTAACTTCGATATTATAATACCAAAATTATGATTTAACAAGTTTTTCACACAATTTTCTTACATTAGCCAGCAATCAGAATTAAACCATAGAATAAGTAAAATCGCTTCTATTACTGTAAATACCGCTAAACACAGCCTTCTTACGACTTTATTACTGCGGGATAACAAATCATAAACTCCTACAAATACTACAAACGTTCCAACCGTAAATCTGCAGGTACTCATTACATGTGAAACCAATGGAACAAGCAATGATATTATTCCAAACACTGCCATCGCATAATATTTTCTATAGAACATGTATCCATACAACACAAATGCAAAAATACAAAACCATCCCATATATGTATATCTGAATTCAATCTGTCCTGTACATGCCTTCCACAAAACACCTAATACAGGGAAATAATAGTCCTCACGCCATGCAACCTGTACATGCATAAACGCCCATGCATCACCACAGAAGAAATTAAGGAAACTCATATAAAGAAATGTTCCCAGTGGACACACCAGCAATGAAACTATATGCTGCGGTTTCTTAAGCATCAGTAAAATAAATGTCTTTATTCCTTTCAGGCTTACCCGCCCCGGAACCATATCAATATACATCTGTACAAGCAG
The DNA here is from genome assembly GCA_934330725.1 of uncultured Lachnospiraceae bacterium. GTDB lineage: Bacteria > Bacillota > Clostridia > Lachnospirales > Lachnospiraceae > Lachnospira. Next base: position 125,907 of record CAKRGM010000002.1, read on the forward strand.
TGCAAATACAAGTGTACAGCCGACTATCCTGGTTGCACTTGCAAATACTGACATAATTCCAGCCAGAAAATATCTCCTCTGTACGCTGAAATAGAAAAATAAAACAATAAACATTACAAATAATGCCTCTGTATAAGTAGATGCAAAATATAACGTATATGGTGCAAACATCATAAGTGCTGCAACAAGAATCGTCTTGTCAGCCTTCGGCTTTATTATCCTTACACACTTTACCGCATAAAATGCTGCAATAAATATGCAGACATTTGATACAATCATCCCGACCCAATATATATCTGCTCTGTTAAAAGTCAGCGCTCTTACCGCTTTACATACAAGTGCATACATTGGGAAAAACGCCCAGTTAGCCTGCGGATCCTTATCAATCGGAAATGTATATCCATTCTCAATTATGTAATAATACTTCTTTGCATCCCATTGATTCATTAAAAACGATATCGAATGATCACTTCCTGTAACCGCATTATATATAACCATCAAAACCAGCATAAGTATTCTTGATACTGCCATCAGCATAAGTATCTGTGCCGCCAGTTTGAAATTCTCATTGTCTTTATATATTTTTTTCAGATAATTCATAAACCTGTCCTTTAAAACTTCTGTATCAACTGATATAAAAATGCCGGTACTGCTGCAAGAGCCGGTATAAGAAACATCATAACAACTACAACATTAAACAGCTGCAGATAAACAAATAATGCACAGTATCTTATCCATGCCGGTATTTTTATAGTCTTGAAATAATTAATCACAACACATATAGCAGTCAGAAGTAAAAATGCAAGTGAAATCATCATGCCTTCATGACAGCCCTTAGCTTCAAACTTAAATTCTATGACATTTTCACCTGAATGCACCTTAATACCTGTAAACAATCCGGCTACCTTATCCGCACTTATCGGTGCTCCATCGAGTGTCACCTTCCAGTTATCGCTATATATCATTGGAAGCAATGCATAGTTTTTTGAAGCTGTACCGTTTAATTTTACTGTAAGTGAATCATTTGTATATGAGACATCACACTTATAATCCGAATAAGCCTCACACAGCTTTGCCATCTTATCCATGTCAAGACTTCCTATTGTTACCTCTGCCTTTTTTAAATAAGATGGATCATCATACTCAATCCTTACATTAACACTTTCATCATTAAAGCATCCAAGATAAATAAGATTATTGTTATAATCAGTAAAATATGCCGTATTCTTTACATCTCCAAGTGTAGGAATAAGAACCGGCTCATTATTAACATAAATATGTATAGAGCTTATAAGTTCTGAACAGTTTGCATCATTTTCACCATTCGTCATATCAGAAATACTCATATACAGTGCCTTATATCCCTGCGGATGAAGAGTGTACTGAACTACCGTATCCGTGCGCTTGGATGAGTAGGACATACCTGATACAAGATCCTCTTCATCTCCTGATAAAGCCTTATAAAAAGCATTATGCATTTCTACCCAGTTTCCACTATACTTTTTGCCTGCAAAGGAGCTGTCCACACACATTGCAAACGGAAGTGTATAATTAGAATTATATAAACCAAATTCTCCAGCCTCTTTTACCTTTGTATACATGACCGGATCTAATTCGTTCTGATTTACAGCCTGTGTTACATGCATAAGGGCATTTGAAAAAACAGTTCCACCCGAATCAAGTAACCAGAGAAAATACTTTGAGTATCCCCATTGCTTTGAATAGCTCTGTGTATCATTTTCAAGTGCTGCTGTAAAACTCGATAAAGCTCCACGTCTTAATATAAGCGGATAATTGGCATTAAGACTTATATCCGGGTTTATAATCCTGTCAGTTGCAGACTCTTCTATTGCAAGATTCTCACATGCCTTATTGGCAAGCTGCACATAATCACCTATCTGATAAGGCTCATATGAATAAAACTTCGGTGGTCCGATAAATGCATATGCACCGATAAATATTTCTACTGCAGCAATAACAATAACTGACTTGCAGTTAAAAGAATCTTTTTCATCACTTATCTTTCTTATGTAAACAATAAACATCATGATAAATACTGCCATAAAAAAGATTCCTGCGACTATCTCATTGTTATACGGGATAACATTATATAAAACAATAAAAGCTATTGCTGACAGTACAGCTGCCACTATCTGCTGAATATACTTCTTTTTGTCGCTTATTTTAATATCCTTAAACATTTTGCATGCGTAAAATGATGCTACATAAATAACTGTAAATGCTACAAGGAAACCATTTCTTAATGTATAACCATTATATGAACCAAAATGCCATATAAGATTAGTTCCTTCAACAACAACAGCCATGGCAACTATTACCGTCAATGATATCATGTATGCCGTTGTTCTTTTATCTTCCTTAAAATATCTCTTTATACCTGTACATATAACCGCAATGGCAAATGCAAGTCCATAAAGCATCATCCACCGCTGCAGGGCTGCCATCGCTCCATCATTAATTACCGAACCTGAAATCCATCCAATATACCTGCTTACAATGCTCTCTCCCTGACTTCCCCTCTGAGAACCTGAAAGCTGCATAAAAACCGGAATAAGAACAAATGCTGATAACCCGATGCCTGTAACCGTACCTATTCCCAGATTAAATGCATGGTCCTTCCACTTTTTTCGTTCGGACATAATAAGCACATATGCACCACTTATTATAAATATATACAATACTATCATTGCGCTTAAATAGTAATTGATTATAAAGCTCACTGCTATCATAAATGTATAAAAAAGTTTTTTACCTGTCTGCATCATTCTGTCATATGCAATCATAATAACAGGGAAAATAGCTACTATATCCATCCATGGTGTAAAACATGAGCCATACATTATTACATAACCACATAAAGAATATATAACTGCAAACAGAACTTTAAGACAATACTGCAGATTCTTAAACTTTCTGTTTATAAATACATACATGGCTACTGACATAAACACCATCTTTACAACTGTAAGAACAGATATGCACTCCAGTATAAGATCTCTCGGAATAAGATATAATAACAGATTAAACGGACTCAGCATTGAAAATGCAGAAATACTCATGGATACATTAGTTCCAAGACCGGTATACCAGTCATACCATAGTGATGCCTTTCCGTGTAAAAAATCCCACAAATGTGAATACAGCGGTGCAACCTGCTGCATATTATCAAAATAGTCAATCCTGTTACTGCCAAACGGCCATATTCCCTTGCATACAAGTGTTACTGCGACAACCAGAAATGTTATCAGTCCGGGAATAGCAAATGGTTTGATTCTGCTAAAAAACCTCTTTGTTTTCTCTTTCATAAAATAACCAAGCCTTTCTAAAGTCCAGATATTATATTATCATTACTACTCAATACATGCGCTCCATAAACGAAAACTGCAGTCATTGGCGACAAATTTAATCTGTAGTAACTCATTTTCTCTTATCTCACGTATATCAAATGTAAATCTGCCTTCACTGACAAATTCTCCAATTTCCTCATTATTAGCAAATATTTTTACGCTTCCATTACCTGAAAAATCATTTATATCAATCACGTACTGTGCATCTGTTTTTGCCTTTACAGGAATATAATATATTGATGACTCTGTATTATTATTAACGCTTCCATCATACTGTTCGCGCTCCCAGCCCTGTCCTTTCCGCTGGCATACATTATATGTAACAAACGCATTATTCCTGTCTCTGATTCCTGTGCAGTATTCTATTGTTCCATAATCATAATCAAGCTTTCCGTATCCCGGCCAGTCCGATAATTCATGTGTAATGTAATACATCCTGTACTCTGTACCTACCTTTGGATTGCTTCCCCATACAAATACACACAGATAAAATATAACGAAACAAACGGATATGGCCCACATTAAAATCTTAAACCATATCCTGCCTGTAAATTCTGTTTTTAAATTTTTATTCATTCAAACACCTATATCAATAGCATCTTTATTATACCAATTGTATCTTTTTAAAATATATCATATACAATGCAACTATGCAATCACTTAATTTCGTTTATCTCTGTCTATAAGATAATCTGGAATTCCATTCTTATATGGAACATCCACCTCTCCGATAATGAGTGGTCTTAAATATGCCATCATTTCTTCCGTAACATCTGTTCCTTCAGGCGTAATCCATTCTCTTGGAATTGATTTTTCCTCATTTGCGATACCCGCAATGTCAGCATAAGAGTATTCTACCTCATAAGGCCTGTCTGCCTTTCTTATAATAGTAGACATAACTCCTGTTTTTCCCTCTAATGCTAATTTAACACCATTTTCTCCAAGTTTTTCACTTTCCTCAAGATCTGTCTTGGATGAAATATGTGCTGCAGCACGCTGAAGTACATTAAGCTCGATACTCCTTACCTTACAGCCGATCCGCTCCATAACAAGTTCTTTCAGTACAGCACCGGTTCCACTAAGTGAAACATGTCCAAATTTATCAACCCTGCTTCCCTCTGCAGAAATATAATTGCCATTTTCATCTTTTATTCCTTCTGAAACGGCAACAACCACATGATGATGCTTAAACAGATTTTTCTTTACATTTTGTATAAAATCATCCTTGTTAAATGGTACTTCCGGAAGATATATAAGCTGTGGCGCCGGGCTTTCCTGCCTTCTTGCAAGCGCTGCCGCTGCCGTAAGCCATCCGGCATTACGTCCCATGATTTCAACAATTACAACTGTATCTATATTATATATATAAGTATCCATTGCGATTTCATTTACTGTAACCGCAATATATTTTGCTGCTGATCCAAATCCCGGCGTATGATCTATAAGCTTAAGATCATTATCAATTGTCTTCGGAATTCCAATAACCTTAACATCAATGCCCTTTTCCTTAACATATTCAGACATTTTATCCACTGTATCCATTGAATCATTGCCACCAATATAAAAGAATGCACCAATATTGTACTTTTTAAATATTTTAATGACACTTTCGTAATCCTGTGGATCCTCATCATAAGGTGTCATCTTATACCGGCAGGACCCCAGATACATTGAAGGTGTACAGCATAACCTTTTAAATGCATCCTCATTTCCATCAAAGCTCTTATTAAGTTCTACTATTCTATCCTCCAGAATACCCTGTATACCATTACATCCACCATATACCTTATCAATCTGTGGTGATTCAAATGCTTTTCTCATAACACCTGCAAGGCTGGCATTAATTGCCACTGTAGGTCCTCCTGATTGTGCTATTAAAATATTATACATATTTCCTCCAATTTGTATAAATTTTCATACTATTCTTCATTTCTGAGCAACTTTGTTGCGAAGAGGCGATGAGAAATTCGCGCAGGCGATTTCTCATCTGCCATCATGAGCTATTTGTTTTGCCCAGAAACAAATAGCCGTGTGAAATCAATCGCATCAGCATGATTTTTCACACTATTCTCCATCTTGAGAATTCTGTCCCTGATTGCTATCTGAATTTGAAGTATCGTCTGATTTCTGATCATCCTTATTATCTGATGAATCTCCTTTATCTCCCGATCCGCTGTCCTGATTGTTATTATCCTTATTTGAATCCTGATCCTGGATATTTTCATCTGAATCATTATTTTTTTCATCAGATTTATTATTACTATCGGTCTTTTCGTCTGAATCATTCTTATTGCTGTTATTTTTTTTATTTGAAGCAGTTGTCTCTTTCTGTGTTTCCTTCTGCTTCTTTGTTGCAGCCTGTGTTGTCGCCTCAGTCTTTTTTGTTGTCTGTGACTGTGTTGTCTTTTCTGTTTCTTTCTCAGTTGTCTTATTTTTATTTGAATATGTTGTCTTTTCCTCTGTAGTCTGCTCAACTGTTTCTTCGGTTGTTATATTATTATCGGCTTTTTTATTATTCTTTCCAAGTACCTGTACAAGAAGAATTACCACCAGCAGCACAACTGCAATCAATGGACCTGCTATACTAAGTATTCTTATGATTTTTTTATTCGCAGTGTTACCTTTTCCGGCCTTCTTTTCTGCTAAATAGGCATCATATGCTTCTTCATCCACTTCTTCAATATCAATACTGTCATCTTCTATTTCGATACCGTCGTCGTCATCATAACCGCCTTTAGCCGCTGCCCCCTGTGATGCTCCTGCCGCCGCACCTGCTCCATGCTGTGTGCTGCCGCCGGGTGAATTCTTGCCTCTGGCTGCATTCACTGCCTGATCAACCTTAATTGCAGCATTTCTTGTCTTGGCAGGTAAAATATTAATTCCATTACGCATCTTATATAATTCTTTTAATATAACAGCTTCTTCAACATTCAAAAGCTCTGTAATTTCAGCTACAGGTGTATTCTCATAGCAAAATAACTCATACAGAATCACCTGACCTACTGTCAGACCTCCGAAAACCTCAGACATCATATCCATCTTATCAACATCGCCAAGCATTTTGTTATATTTTTTTACACTAGGAAGAAGTTCCCTGTCATCATTAACTGATTCAAAGGCATATTCAGCATCACTGCTGTTGCCGTCAGACATAAACAGCCTGCCATATTTATCTGTATATATCTGATACAGGTAAACAGACGCATTTCGTGCTATGCTGACCCTCGGATTTGCAAGATCTATCTTATCCAGCTTTGTAAGTATTCTTGCCATAACCTGGTCTGCGGCCTTTCCAGCCTGTTTTTTCGTATCATAAACCGGTCTTACAAGTAAGTAAACCTCATCATACACAATATCACATATTGCTTCTGAATTATCTTTCTTTCCTGAAATATGCTGCTTAATCAGTTCAATCAGTCTTTTGTCATTTTCAACCATATATCTTCTCCATTCGATTATTCGTACTTTTAATTTTAAGCCGCTTTTTCATAAAATATGTTACAAAACAGTATACCACGTATGAGCGAAATTTAAAACCAGTCAATTTTTTCTACTTTATATAACTTAAATATCCTGTAATTCCCCACTGCACATATCAAGTGCGGCTCTTATTACCTTATCCATATCATAATACTTATATCCGCCAAGTCTTCCGCCAAATATAACTTTATTTTCTTTTTGGGCAAGTTTTTTATATTCCTGATAAAGATTATTGTTTTTTTCATTATTTACAGGATAATATGGTTCATCACCTTTCTTCCACTCACTTGAGTATTCCCTTGAGATAATTGTTGTCGGCTGATGTCCAAATTCAAAATGCTTATGCTCTATTATCCTTGTGTATGGTACCTGTCTTTCAGTATAATTAACCACTGCATTTCCCTGGTAATTCTCCATGTCAATTTCTTCAGTTTCAAATCTTACAGAACGGTATTCAAGTACCCCAAGTTTATAATCGTAGAACTGATCAATCATACCTGTATAGATAATTTTTTCTGCCATATTATTAAATTCTTCAGAATTTTTAAGATAATCTGTATTAAGTCTTACTTCAATACCTTCAAGCATTTTTTCAACAATCTGCGTATAACCGCCAACCGGAATCCCCTGATATCTGCCATTAAAATAATTATTGTCATACACAAATCTAAGTGGAAGCCTCTTTATGATAAATGCAGGAAGCTCCTTACAGTCACGCCCCCACTGTTTTTCTGTATATCCTTTTATAAGTTTTTCATAAACATCACGGCCAACTAAAGAAAGCGCCTGTTCCTCAAGATTTTTTGGCTCTGTTATATTAAGATCTGCTATCTGCGAGTTTATGATATCTTTAGCCTCTTTTGGCGTGGCAATTCCCCACATTTTACTGAATGTATTCATATTAAAAGGAAGATTATACAGTTCATTTTTGTATCTTGCGATTGGTGAGTTAATATAATTATTAAATTCTGCGAACTGGTTTACATAATCCCAGACTTCTTTGTCTGATGTATGAAAAATATGTGCCCCATATTTATGTACATTAATATCATGAATGTTCTCTGTGTATATATTCCCTGCAATGTGGTTTCTTTTATCTATAACAAGACATTTTTTACCTTTTTTCTTCGCCTCATATGCAAATACAGCCCCAAATAATCCTGCTCCCACTATCAGATAATCATATTTCACCTGTTTTTCCTCCATATACCTGTTATTTTTATGTTATTCATTTATACCTGGCTTCTGACTAATCCGTCTGTTTAAAGATTTAAGCTTTAATGCCTGCTGATGATTTTAATCATAATAATGCCTAAAATAAACCCTGTTAAATATTTTCCAGGTGTCTGCAAAAGCCTGTACAATATCTTTAAATCTTACATTTTTAGACGCTCTTTCTTTTTTATATTCAACATCAACAGGCATCTGTGTTATCTTTGCTCCACGCCTGTTAACGGCCACCAGCAGTTCTATATCATATGCAAATCCGGATGTCCTTATAAGATGTGCCACAGGCATTATCGTATCTGCCCTGAATACTTTAAGTCCGGTCTGCGTGTCTCTGACATTAAGATGGAATAATATCATAAGCATTATCCAGTAACCAATACTTATTACTTTTCGTTTAAATGGGTATTCCACATGGGAATCTTTATCAAACTTACAGCCTATAACAACATCACTGTTGTCTTCCTGCATTTTTTTTAGATATCCCTCAAGCTGCGATGGATTAATTTCCAGATCAGCATCTACAAATGCTATATATTTTCCTTCCGCCTTCGACAATCCCGATATTATTGCGTTACCTTTGCCACGGTTTTTATCTGATGTTACTATCCTGACTCTTTTATCAGTCTCCATTGCTTTCATAATCTGCGATTTGGTATTGTCCCTGCTGCCATCATTAACTGCAATAATTTCCAGATCCGGTGCGAATTTTTCTACTGTTTTTAATGTCGTGCTAATACTGTTATATATCAGTTTGCCTTCATTATAGGCCGGCATAATAATTGAAAGTTTTTCATTGAGCCTGTACATATTAATCCTCATATTTTACAAGTTATTACGGGCCATCTGCAGTTAAGGTCATATCTTTAAGAAGCTTTCACTCCAAAACACTTCAACGCATCAAGCCTTAAAAAATATAAAAGAGCCCTGTATGACCAGAGCTCCATAAAATCTGACAACTATAGTGTTTTAAACGCATGCCGTCACAACTGCTTATATGCCCAGAATTTATTAAGCAAAAAGTTTATCGGTACATTTATGGCTATATTGACAACTGGCGCAATAAAAGCTGACACATGCAGAATATCTATAAGCAAAATCAATAAAACACTATTTAAAAAGAGTCCTGTAAATGAATATGATACATAAGTCTTTATTAATGTACGCAGCTTACTTCTGTGTTTTCCTTCTTCTATGGTAAATACTTTTCTGCTGTTCCAGTAAAATGACCATAACACACTAAGCAGAAATGCCGTAATCTGCGCTATTAAAAAATCATATCTGATGTATACTCCTGACCACTTAAGAATCATCAATGTGCATGCATAAATCGAATATGAAACAATCGTATTACTCACGCCAACCAGTCCGAATTTAACGAACTGCATAAATGATTTAAAAATATCATCAGTTAAATCTTTATGAAGCAGATTAAAAACCGGCTTCAACACTATATAAACTATTCTTTCTAACAAATTCCATAACTTCATCTGTTTACTTTAGCATAAAATATCTCTACTGTAAAGATATACAACAGCCTCTTCACAATAGCTTCCCGAAACATTAACACAATATTTACTCTGTTACATTTTTTCTGGTTATTTAAAACCAGCTTTCCCATTGCCTGATTTTTTAATCTGCCTGCACTTAATATCAGTTTATCCCCCTGAGTAAAATTCTATTCATAATATGTATATGTCTGTGTCTGTCATCCACTGTCAGACACAATATATATAAAAATTCAGGTCATCTGTTAATGACCTGAATTCTGTTACTCATTATATAAATAAAATCAGGGGCAAATCGCCTTTCGCCCCTGATCTCATTTATGTTAATCTATCCATACATTCATATCGACGTTTCCTTTAATTCCTGAAATGCTTCCATCACTGGCATACTGCCATATCTTCCAGTTTCCATCCGGACAGCTTGCTCCCATGCTTCTGTAACACGCAAGCCATCTGTACCCACTCAGCTGGTCAGCATACAATACATTATTAAAATAATCCAGATTAGCATATACACCTGCCTGATATCCGCAGCTGCTGACTCTGTCCATTACAATCTTAGCCCATCCTGTAATCCTGCTTCTGCCATCTGGGCTATATATATTAATTCCTGCCATACTATAAGTTGTAGTATCTTCTATATCTATGTATACCCCAAGTGAGGGATTTCTTCCCTGAAGAAGTCTCACCACATGATCAGCTTCACTTCTTGCCTGGTCATCACTTGTAGCATAAGAGTACAGATATACACCATACGGAATTCCAAGGCGCTCACATTCACTGATATTATATGCTGCTGTTTTGTCATCCTGTGATGTATCATTATCACCATAACCAACTCTGATTATTGTAAATTGGATACCATCATCCTTTACAGCCTGCCAGTCAATTTTACCCTGATGATATGACACATCTATTCCAAGTCTTGATCTTAAATTTCCATTATTGTCGTATAAATACTTTTTACATCCTGATGCACCCCAGCCTTTATTGGCAAGCGGAGTCCTTACAACCGAAAAATTCTGTGCCGTATTTCCTGTCCAGGTATATGTCTTTACATTATTTCCATTTACCATATAACCATTGTCAACATCAAGCACAAGTCCATTGCACTTTGACTGAATAAAGTATGTACCGTTACCTACAGCATACAACTTCCACAGCTGTGCATCTGTTCCATTTATATCGTACTGGTCAACATTAGTTCCTGGAGTAGTTCCTGCCCCAACAACATCCAGTGCTTTTCCTGAGCAGGCATTTATTATCTGATAATAGCCATTGCCCGTCTGCTTAAACGAAAACTTCTGGGCATTGGTATTATTATACTTATATATCTGGGCATTAGCACCTTTCTCTTCACTTCCGGCATATATATCGACTACCATGTTTGTGTTATTGGCACATGTCAGTGTATAAAACCCTTCACCTAACGGATAATTATAGCTTGTCGGTATAAATGAGAATTTCTGTGCCGTATTATTGTTAGCCATATATATCTGAATATTTGTTCCATCTTCTGTCCTTGCATCTGCAACATCCAGATACTTTCCACTTACCGCTGAAATAATATTAAAATATCCATTATTGTACTCTATTCTCCACTTCTGAGCCGCTGAACCATTACTTTCATACTGCTGTACATTGGCCCTGTCTGCCGTGGAGCCTGCAAAGACATCAAGTACCTTTCCTGAGCCTTCATTTGTAATCGTATATGTTCCATCCGAATTTCTTTTTACATTAAACTTCTGTGCATTTGAACCGTTATTTCGATATAACTGAACATTAGCAGATGAAGCCAGACTGCCCGCATATATATCGACAACTTTATTACTGTCAAGCCCTGATGCTATTGTATATGTTCCATCCGGAAGCTGTGTTACCTGATCAAGAGCAAACTTCTGCGCAGATGTACCATTTCCATCATATATCCATATATTAGCATATTTGCTCATGCTTCCGCTCTGTACATCCATATATCTGCCACAGTTTTTTGCTGCTAAACTGTAACTTCCATCACTATTCTTAATAACCTTCCACTTCTGGGCTGCTGTTTTATTACTCTCATACTGTTGTACATTCGTACCATTCACTGTTCCATTAGCATATACATCAAGGACCTTGCCGGATGCTACACAGTACACTGTATAATATCCGCTTCCATCATATTCAAAATAAAATGACTGTGAATTATCCCCACTATAATTATCAAGTCTTACATTAGCTCCATTATCACACGATGCTCCATCTACACTTACTGCAAAACGTCTGTCGGCTGACATCCTCATGGTGTAGATTCCATCCTCAATCACTCTGCTCTGAGCTGCCCCAACTGTTTTTCTGTTTATCATAATTCCTGCAACAGATACCACTGCAAACAGCACTGTCAGGATTATTACAAACTTTTTCCTGATGTATTTCATCATCAGTTCCCCTCCTTATCATTCTTCTTTTACTCATGCTTTATCAGTTTAACATCATATCTTCAAAAAAGCAATGCAGCCAGTACCGTATCAGCTATTTTGAAATTTTTGCCATATGACATTACGCAATATAATACAATAAAGACGTTACGATGACTAAAGCTGAATATATAAACCCTCATTTTTAATTCTGGTTCATATAACAAAAAAAGCTCTGGCAACGTTACCAAAGCTCTTTATAAAATATATGCCGGCGACCGGAATCGAACCGGTATGGGAGTATAAGTCCCGCAGGATTTTAAGTCCTGTGCGTCTGCCAGTTCCGCCACGCCGGCTTGGCTATTATAAATCACATGGTACACTATTAAGTTCATATTCTTTCACTCACAAGCTACTTTATAAATGAATATTTACGCCATGTGAAATGGACGGAGAAGGATTCGAACCTTCGAAGGCATCGCCAGCAGATTTACAGTCTGTCCCCTTTGGCCACTCGGGAATCCGTCCATATGTAAATTTGTAACTCACATTTAATAATGCTACCATATCACAAACAAAAAGGCAAGCAAAAGTTTATAATTTCTTCTGCCTGCCATATTGATTAAGTTACTGTTCACACGCGTCAGCTTTTCTCCAGTATTCCAGCGTTTCTTTAAGCGTTGTATTAATATCTATTTCCGGCTTCCAGCCTGTACACTCATTAATCTTTGTAATATCAGGTTCAATTACCGGTACATCAACTGGTCTTAATCTTGCTTCATCTACCTTTACCTCAATATTACAGTCAGATAGTGATATAATCCTGTCAAGAATCTCCTGTATTGCAAGTGCATGTCCGGTTCCAACATTATATGTTTCACCTTTCTTACCTTTCTGCACAAGAAGTCCATAAGCCCTTACAACATCACGCACATCAGTAAAATCTCTCTTTGCACTTAAATTTCCAACATACATTACAGGTTCATGATTTCCCTTTTCTATATCGGCTACCTGCTTGCAGAAATCTGATACAACAAAGAATGGTGCCTGGTTTGGTCCAATATGATTAAAAGCCCTTACCATCATTACATCCATATCATATGCGTCTGCATATATTTTGCCAAGCATATTCTGGCATGACTTTGTTGCAGCATAAATATTTCCCGGTCTTAATGTATTGTCCTCTTTAATAGGGCACTCTCCTTCACGGATATGTCCATATTCCTCGCCTGAACCAATAAGAAGGGTTCTTGGTTTATAATCAAGCTCTCTGGTAGCATCTAATACATTTATTCCACCCTTTACATTTATGTCAATCGTAAGTGCCGGATTCTTCCATGAATATGCAACTGATGACTGCGCTGCAAGATGAATAATATAATCTGGCCTTACTTTATTTAATACATCTGTTATCTGTGCTTTATCAAGTATATCAAGATCATAAACAGCGATGTTATCAGCAGCAATCTCCTCTTTGGGAATCTTTGTTACTGCCACATCAAAATGTAAATCGTCCCGAAAATGTCTTATAAGATATGGGCCTACAAATCCGCCACCACCAATTATTAATGCTTTCATGTCTATTTCTCCATTCTCAAAAAATGACAGCTTCCATAATTAACAGAAGCTGCCATATATTATCACGCAAGTTGATTCTCTTGCAAATCTATTTTAATTATAAATTGGCTGCCTTGATCTCTTTTTCAACAAGTTCAAGATCGTTCTTAACCATTCTTGTAACTAATTCCTGGAAGCTGATTTCTCTTTCCCAGCCAAGCTTTTCTTCAGCCTTTGCAGGATTACCAATAAGGAGTTCTACCTCAGCAGGTCTGAAGAATTTAGGATTAACCTTAAGTACAACTTTTCCTGTTGCCTTATCTTTAGCTATTTCGTTAACGCCTTCACCTTCGAACTCAACATCAATTCCGGCTGCCTTGAATGCTGTTTCAGCAAATTCTCTTACAGTTCTTGTCTCATTTGTAGCGATTACGTAATCATCCGGCTTATCCTGCTGTAATAAAAGCCACATAGCCTTAACATAATCCTTTGAATGACCCCAGTCACGCTTTGAATCAAGATTACCAAGTTCAACATGATCCTGAACACCAAGCTTGATTCTTGCTACTGCATCTGTAATCTTTCTTGTAACGAATTCTTTACCACGTCTTTCACTTTCATGATTAAAAAGAATACCGCTGCATGCATACATATCATAGCTTTCTCTGTAATTCTTTGTAATCCAGTGACCATAGAGTTTAGCTACACCATATGGGCTTCTTGGGTAGAAAGGTGTTGTCTCATCCTGTGGAATTGCCTGAACCTTACCAAACATTTCTGATGTTGATGCCTGATAAAATCTTGCTTCCGGCTTTACAGTTCTTATAGCTTCAAGCATATTTGTAACACCGATACCATCGATTGAAGCAGTTGTAACAGGTGTATCCCATGATGTTCCAACAAATGACTGTGCAGCGAGGTTATAAACTTCGTCTGCCTGTGAAATCTTCATTGCAGCTATAAGTGATACAAGATCCTGCATATCAGCATATATAAAATTAATCTTATCCTTAATATGGTCTACGTTACCGTAATCAACAACGCTCTTTCTTCTCATAAGTCCATAAACTTCATAGCCCTTTTCAAGTAAAAGCTCAGCAAGATATGAACCATCCTGTCCTGTGATACCAGTAATTAATGCTTTTTTCATCTTTTTTATCTCTCCTATTAAAATAATCCTTACTTACATCAAAATGTGTAAATATAATTCAACTACATCTATATTATTATACTCTTAAATATTATACATAATACAATACATTGCTGCATACCATTGTTCTTACACACCAGATGCTACTTTATCTAATTTTAAGTATAGAATTAACTATATGTTTTATAATAATACAAAATGCAGAGTTTATCAACTATAAATTTCATTTAAAGTCAGCGTATTTCCATTAAAACATCATATATTTTCTGTGCCGTATTCTTCCAGTCGTACTTTTTCAGGACCGGCTCCTTAGACTCCGTCTTTTTCTCAAGTACTTTTTCAAGGTTAACATGTGGTTTGTCAGGGTCTATATAATGAGCACTTTCCCCAAATATCTCCGGAAGGCTTGCTGCATCTGATATGATAATTTCAGCACCTGTACTTTCTGCTTCAAGCGGTGGAATTCCAAAACCTTCATAATATGTTGGAAACAAAAATGCTTTGCAGTTCTTCATAAGAGACTTAGCGCTCTTATCATCAAGGAATCCCACAAATATTATATTCTTAACTTCTGAAAGATTATATACAACATCCAGATTTTTTCCGCCAAGTACATACTGATCGTCCGGATTATATTTCGCATTTTCAACTACCCATGCAACATTTTTGTTTTTGTTTGCTGAAGCCATACAAAAATAATATTCGCCTTTTCTAATGTCAGGATATTTTTTAAATATCTCATCATCTGCCATAACCTCATCAAAATGCTGCCAGCCATTTCCTGCAACAATAATTTTTTCCTTCGGTATACCTAAAAGCTTGTGTATTCTTTCCTCTGAAAAATGTGATACCGTTATTATTTTTAGTGAATGTCTTTTTATTCTTTCGTATATTTTAAGAAACCACTGCTTTTCCTCTTCCGGAAAGAAGTCAAAATCTTCTGCATAACACACATCATGCAGTGCGCATATTCCCTTAGGTGCAAACACTGAAACTTCATTGCACAGATTTACGGGAACTGCTCTTCTTACTAATGCATTCACTGCAAATACTATCTGTGTCCAGAATCTTGAAAAATGTGAGTGTATTATTTTTATATTTTTGTACTCCGGCTGCACTTTTGCATTAGATGGTACAAGTATGGAAATATTCATTCCCGCACAAATCTTATCCAATTCTTTTAATGTTCTGTCCGCATATCTGTCAACCCCTGTTGACATTGAGGCAAGAAATCTTCCATCTATAAGAAATTTTCTTTTTTTCAATATTAATCTCCATTCTTACGCCGCTTTTAAGGCTCATCCCAGGTTTGTACAAAGCACATATCTTATGTGTGAGAAATCATCGCATCAGTATAATTTTTCACACCAGATTGTCCTTAAACGCAGGTTTGAGTTTCCGCATTATGCTTCTTAAAATCTGTCAAAACAAATGCGAAAACTCAAACCGTCTGATATCCAGTTATCTGTTATTCTACAGTATCATCACTGTATTACTTCATTGCAAGCTTCTTAACCACTATATCCGTATCGTATTGATTTTGTATTACAAACTCACAATCATTTAAGAAGCCCTCTTCGACTTCAAAGTCTACGGCAGTTATGCCATTGTGTAACTGTACTTCCTTTAAGACTTTTCTTCCCTTTTCAGCAGTAATTCTTAATGTACATGTATTATCTTCAGGTATTCCTTCAATATCCACATCCATCTGATACTTCATAGGCCCAAGCACCATATATGGTCCGCATAACAGTCCATTTTCGTGAAGTGTTATATCGCCATTATCTTCACGTTCTCCATTCTCTGACACATACATATATGTCCTGTAATCAACGCTTTCGCCATCTATGCCATAAACATAGCAGATGAAGTCTTTTTCTTCCATTTCATTTCTATAGTCAACTATTTTAAGTCCTGCTCTTTCGCTCATAACCTTTACAGAATCACCTGTAAAGAAGTGCGTATGGAAACGTGTTATTTCATACTTGTAAATATAGCATGCCGTGCTGTGTGACATCTTTGAGCGCGGGTCTTTAAGAAGCGTCTTCATGAATTTGAGGTCTTCTACAGGGTCCATAAGATGCTCAAGAAGGTCATTCGAGAATATTCCATCAAACTTCATCTTAACAAGTTCTTTTTTACTTGTAATCATGTATGGATTATCTGTCTCCGGAGCGTATGGCTCATAGCCATATACATTATATCCTTCTGCTCTTAGCTTCTGGATTGTTTTTGACCAGCTTCCACAGCCATAATTTAAATACACGCCTTCCTTTGTAGGATTAAGCATATAAAATGCCTCAATTTCCTTATATGCAAGCGGTGTTTCATTATATCCGAAATAATGTGCTGTATAATCTTCGTCTATTTCTTCCTGTGACAGATTAGAAAACTTAGTTGGTCCGAAAATAACTCCGCACTTAGGACATATATATCTTACAAGCTTTCCACCATTAAACTGACACTGGGAAATCTTTGTCTTATATGTTCCTCTCTCAGCTTCATATCCACATATCTTACACTTTACTATGTCTGTAGGTTTTTCTGTTCTTGCCACAACATCATCTATATACTTCCATTTCGTATACATTACCTGTCTTGCAAGCACACCAGTTCTGAATTCCAGCTCATCCTTTAATTCCTGGCACTTTTCTTCAAGCAGTTTCTTTTCTGTTACCAGTTCTTCATGATCAGCCTTAAGTTCCTTTTGCATAGCATCAAATTCGTCCTGCTTTGCATCTAATTTCTTTTGTTCTTCCTTCAGGCTATCTATAAGTTCTTCACATTCTTTTGTTTTATCAAGCAGTCCCTTGTTAATCTCGTTCTGCTTTTGTTCATAAGGCTTCAAAAGCCATAAGACCTTCTTTTTTATAAGTTTCTTATATGCATTTTTTATGCCTTTAAACTGTCCGGAGCTTTCTATGTTACTTCCAAACTCCGGCATTTCGTCAGATGAATATCTGCTCATGATTCGCCTCCGATCTAATTGTTTTCAAGCTCCTCAAAAAACTTAATATACTTATTAACAATTACATCCCATGCAAAATTATCAAGTACATACTGTCGTCCCTGTTCTCCCATTACCTTTGCAACATCCTCATGTTCAAGAATGTAATCAACAGCACCTTCAAACTCAAAATAATCGCTGAAATATAATCCGCCATTATTAGTCTGTACAAAGTTTTTTGTTACTTCACAATCATTATGCACCAAAACCGGTCTTTTACACAACCAGCTTTCCATAATTACAAATGAGAAACTTTCATGTTTAGACGGCTGGCACAGTAACTGTGCGGCTCCGTAGGCGTCATATTTGTCCTGGATATCCACAAATCCAAGATCGTAAACGTCATTTTTTATCGCTGCCGGTATTTTTACTTCTCCTCCGCCTATAAGAACAAGCTTAAGATCATTATCATGACGTGTTTTATACTCATGGAAATTGTTAATCAGTGTATATATATTCTTTCCAACATCTTTTCTTCCTGCATATAATATAAAAGGTTCATTAATATTGAATTTTTTTCTAAACCTTTCTGCATCATATGTAAGGTCCGTATTAAGTCCAAGTCCCATTACCTCAGTCTTAACATTGGATATATCGTAAATTCTTTTTGTAAGTTCTTCTTCCGGTGCCGCATTAAAAAGCATTCCCGCAACTTTTGAAAATACTCTTCTGAAATTACTCATGTAAACATATGCTTCTTCATGAAAACAAGGTATCATAACAGCCTTTTCATAACACTGCTGCACGCCATAATATGATGTACCAAACATATATGGAATATAAACAAACGCAGTATAATCAGCCTGATTATCTTTAATATACTTATAAAGATCAGGACTGTTAATCATTTCCGACACAAATGTTTCTTCTTCCTCTGGTGTAACCGGCATGTCATTCATAAGCTTGATATTGACTTCATCAAATGCTTTGACATTTCTTTTTCTTATTTTGAATCTTTTTACCGGGATCCCCTTAGAATCATATACACCCGGCTTATAGTAATCCTCATTCCAGTCAGCTGTAAATTCCTTTACAGTTGTTGTAAGTATTTCAACATCAAGTCCCGCATCAAAAAGGTGTCTCGACACTCCCCTTAATGCTGCTTCTGCTCCTCCCGGAATATTTTCACCATACCATGGACAAACAAATCCTATCTTTTTCATAACTGTAACCATACCTTTCCGATGTATGCAAACCTACTGATTTATAAAATTTTCAATATAACCCAGGAACTGTTTTGCAATCTTTGCATTATCAAAATCTTTCTGGCGTTCGTTCTGGTTTGCTATGACTTTATTCCTCAAATCCTTATCTGTAACAACCTTATTTATCATTTCAGCTGCCACCACAGGATCATTGTCCTTTAAAAGTATACCACTTCCGCCAAGCGTATCTGAAATCGCCGATGTGTCTCTGGCGATAATCGGAATATTGAAATACATGGCCTCTACAAGTGGAACACAGAATCCCTCATGCTCACTCATGCAGAGAAAAACATCTGCAATTCTGTAATAAGCAAGAATTTCATCAAACTTAATGTGTCCTGTAAATATTACATCTTTAAGTCCGAGCTCTTTTACATATCCTCTGAGTCTGTCGTAATAGCTTTCCATTCCGCCATAGTTTCCAACAAATATCAGTCTTGATTTAGGATTGATAAATTTCTTGTAATAATAGTATGCATCTATTACATCTTCCTGCTTTTTGTTAGGCGCAATTCTTCCTGTAAATAATATATTTGTATATCCGTCATCAGAATACTTTCTTATAATGTTCTTATTTGGCTTCTTCTCATAATCTTCAAATGGTATAAGTATCGGTAATACATCTATTGGACATTTATATCCCATTTTTATAAGTTCATTTTTATTGTAGCCCGAATCCGCAATTCCATATTCCACCTTATCAGCAAAATATTTTGTTGCCTTATATCCCTCACTGCAGTTTATCTGTGCATCCTTATTATATTCTGCAAAATACTCCGGAGGTGTTATATTATGATACTGTATTATTTTCCTGCACTCTACTTTATCAAGTATGTAATTTGCTTCATGACCTGTAGACATATGATATATCATGACATCTTCTTTTTTCAGTTTAGGCATTTCAGCAATCGGATAAGCCGTTCCTTTAGGAAGCCTGTTATCAATAATTTCTGCGTATATAGCTGTACTGTAACCTTCTTTTTTTAACACCTTATACAGTGCTCTTGTATCATTTCCTACAGCATCACCAAATGATAATACTGGAAGTACCTGAATAACTCTCATTGCCTATTCCTCATTTCCTGAAACATTCTTCTGTGCATCTTCAAGAATTTTCTGCATTTTTCTGCATGTAACCTCAAGCTCATCTATCCTTGCTTCAAGCTCTTTGATAGTTTCTGCATCATTATCAAACTTTGTAGATACCTGGGACATATTTCTTGTAATATTATCATTGAACTTATTCTGGTCTTCAACAATTGGTTCAATATAAAAACATAAAAGCTTTCTTATAACTCTTTTTACAAATTTAACCAGAAATCCCACTACCGGTATTGATGAAGTAAGTGACCTGTATGACTGAACTCCTCTTGACTGATATGTTTCATGAAGACATGCCTTAAATGTATTTATATCAAATTCGCCCTTCATATCTCCAGGTGATAAAACCTCTATATCAGCAAATTTAAGATCCTTCTTTGTATATCCGCGTTCTTTTATATTTTCCCTTATTTCACCCATAATATCTTCGATATTTATCTGTTCCATATTAATAACCAAACCTTTCTAAATGTTGTTAATATAACCTACAATGTGTAATCCCATTTATGTTCAACTCTTATAACACCTACATCCGATATATTTGAATACACTTCAAATCTGACAGCTTCCTTGTAGTAATCTACAGGTATTCCGTCTCCTGACTCAATTGCTATATCAAGCCAGTACTGACCCGGCATAAGCATTATGTTACTCATATCCAGTGTTACATGTCCGTCCTTTGTAAGATCAAACTTCTTACATCTGTCTATTCTTGTATTTGTACCGTAGCAAGGGAATCCGTCTCCTCTGAAAATTCCTATACCAAAGTCTGCATCCTCAACACGTTCCTTCGTCTTATAATCGAATGACAATGTCAGCGAGTCTCCTGTGCTGAACGAATCAACTTCCTTGCCTTCATTATTAACGAGCTTTATATTATCAAGCTCCGCTTTGCCATTTCCGTAACGCTTACGCTCTTTCTTTTTCTGTTCTTCCTTTTCTTTATTACGTTCTTTTTCTTTCTCGATTATATCTCTTCTTCTTCCATTCATATAATCAAGATATTCAAGATCTACTTCCTTAGGATCACCCTCAAGTGCAATCTCTCCATCCTTTATCCATATCGAGCGGTCACATATCTGCTCAATCTGTCCTAAAGCATGCGATACAATTACAATTGTCGTACCTTCTGCTTTTATCTCTCTTAATTTATTAAAGCACTTTGCCTGGAAATTAGCATCACCTACGGCAAGAATTTCATCAATAAGCAGAATATCAGCATCAACATTGATTGCAACTGAAAATGCAAGTCTCATATACATACCTGATGAATATGTTCTTACAGGATTATCTATGAATTCTTCAAGCTCTGAAAATGCAATTATATCGTCAAGTCTCTCATCTATTTCCTTTTTTGTAAGACCGAAAATTGAAGCATTTGTGTATATATTTTCCCTTCCACTCATATCAGGATGAAAGCCCGCTCCAAGTTCGATAAGACTCGATACTCTTCCATGCATTTCAATTGTACCTGAGTTTGGATATATAATTCTTGTAAGCAGCTTAAGTGTTGTACTCTTACCACATCCGTTTTTTCCGATAAGTCCGATGGCTTCACCTTTTTTTACTGTAAAGCTTATCCCTTTTAATACTTCACGCTCTTCATACTTATTTCTCTTCCAGAACAACAGCTTTTCCTTTAATTCGCTGCCTTTATCATAATACACTTTGAAATGCTTCTTGACGTCTTTTACTTCAATTGCAACATTATTATCCAAAATATCCACCATGCCTTTCTCTATCTAAGACTTTACATAATCTATCAATTTAACCAGCTTTTCAGTTATTATATTCCACTGATAATTTTCTTTGACATATTTTTCACCATTCAGCCCCATAATACCAGCTTCCCTGCTATGTGACAAAATGTAATTTATACTTCCCTCAAACTCATTGTAATTATAATAATACAATCCGGCATTACTTTTAATGCAGTGTCCTCTTACTACATCACATGCCCCGTTAACAATTACCGGAACCTTTAATGACATTGCCTCAAGAACTACTATTGAAAGACTTTCAAACTCTGAAGGAAGCACAAGGGCTTTTGCGCCTTTAATACCACTGAACTTATCCTCCTCAGATACAAAGCCCAATGCAATTATATCCCCGCTTTCCGGAATATCTATAGCCGGCTTTCCCATAAGTACAAGCTTAAGATCATTATTATTTGCTTTCTTATACTCGATAAAATCCTCAAAAAGCTTTGCACAGCCTTTTGCCTGATCAATCCTGCCAACATAAACTATATAATTATTTAAATTGTACTTTTGCTTAAATCTGTCAGCATCCGCATTTTCAGTAACCTCAATGCCGACACCACCCAACTCGCTCTTTATACTTCCATTTCTGAAACGTATATTTATAAGTCTGCGCTCTTCCTGTGTATTATAAAATATAGCTTTAGCCTTCATAAACACATCCCGGTACATATTCATCCTAAGATACGGCTCATCATGAGCTTCAGGAATAAGTATTGACTTATCTGCCACCTCAGGCAGTCCCATAACAGTAGGATAATACAGATATGTCATAAAGATAAATACATCATAATCACTGCTGTGACTTCTTATGTATTCTATAAGCTTTGGCGTATACGGTCCCTGAAGTTCAAGCCACCTGTACTCATCTGCCATTTTATCAAGTGCTCCGCCGCTGAGCTTAAGATTTATATCTGCAAACTCCTGCATACTTCTTTCTTTTTCAACATCAAACCGCCTTACAGTTATTCCATTTATCTGTTCGCAGTCACTTTTATATTCATTTTTCCATCTGATATAATCTACAGCTTTACTTGTTAATATTTCTATTTTTACATCATTTCCCGGAATACTTTCGTAATAAGCATTCAGCTGTTCTGCCATCTGTCTGCATTGAAGCTCAGCCCCGCCGTTTACCTCAAGGCCATATCTTTGGGAAACAAAACATATTTTTCTGCTCATATGCCCGGCCTCCCTGTCAATTCTGTCCGGCTTTAAGATCAGCCACCTGAGCCTTAAGCTCATTTACTTCTTTTTGCAATTCGTCTATGGTTTTCTGACTCTGCGAAATATAATCACCAAGCTGTGTCAGGACATCAACATTGTGAATGTTATATCTGTTCTGGTCTTCAACAACCGGATCTATCATAAAATATGTGAGTTTCTTTACAATTTTTTTAATAAACCGTGCAATAGGATTACCTGTTACGGATCTGTCCCATGCTACATAATGCGTTCTCTTAAGCTTTGCAACACTATCATCATAATATCTTTTATCAAATTCATTTTCAGATATGTCCACGCTGCCTGCATCAGTGTTATCATGAGCCGCAGATACACTCTCTCCTCTTATCTGCCTCATTATATCTTCGATATTTACTGAATCCATAAACTCTCCATTCCACATAAAAATGCGTAATACACCTTAAAATTCTTCGGCAAAACCTTTCTGAAGCTTTTTAAACAATAATTCACCAATTACAATTGATACAATACCAACTATCAAAGCACTAAATAATGAACTAAGACTTGGTATCTGCTGGTAATATAATATATCTCTGTATATTTCAATAACAGGTGATAACGGATTTAATCTAAATATTGGCATAGCCCAGTCAGGAACCATGTCAGCGCCGTACATTACAGGTGTAAGGTACTGCAATGCCATAATAAGAATTCCAAGTATATACTGCAGATCTCTTAAATATACTGTAAGAGATGCAACTATCATGGCAGCTCCCAGACACAGTATGTACTCAACTATCATAACTGCCGGAAGACATAATAATGCATGTAAATATAATCCTTTGCCACTGACTAAAAGAACTGCAAATATAACAACAAATGTAAGAAGCATATTAACGAATCCGCTTGTTACTGTAGCTATAGGAAGTACTTCTCTTGGAAAATATATTTTCTTTACCATATCTTTTTCTCGTATTATACTTGTTGAACCATCCTGAACACTTGATGCAAAAAACATCCATGGTACAAGTGCAACAAACAGGAACAGATAATACTGTGGATAACCGGCTCTCATGATAACCGAGAATACAAGGGTGTATACTACCAGCTGTAATAACGGGTTGATAAATGTCCATAAAAATCCAAGAACTGATCCTTTATAACGGCCTCTTAAGTCTTTTCTTACAAGACTGAAGATCATCTCTCTGTAATTATATATCTCTTTTAAATGCTTCACTTTTTCCTCCATTCTGCATTTTACGCACAACAAACCTTTTATTTATGTGACTCAAGTATCTCTTTGAGCCTTGAATTCACAAGCTTTACAGACCTGTCCATGCTAAGGTGTTTTTTTATATATGATGATGCTTTTATCTTTATACTTTCGTAAAAATCTTTATCCTCATAAAGCTTCTTCATATATTCCGCGGCCTGATCTATATCTGCATCAGCCCACTTGTAGCCTTTCTTAAATGGCGGCATGTCCTTTTCTATCTCTATCATCTTATAATCCACCATGCATGCCACATCACTGTTCATAAACTCTGTATTAGCTGACCAGTTTGTAGCTATCGTAGGTGTTCCGACTATCATGGCCTCAGCAAGAACCAGTCCGAATCCTTCTGCCCTATGTAACGAAGCAAATACGTCTGCACATTTTGTAAGGCTGTTAACCTCCAATTTAGAAAGTGTCTTATTTATTATATATATATTCTCGTATCCGTCAAGTACTGAATGAATATATTTAATATCCTCTTCATTCTGCTCTATCTCATTTATCTTAATTACGATACCGACATCCTGATTATCCTTATTGAATGCCCTCTTAAATGCTTCAATTGTACCAAGCGGATTTTTTCTTTCCATGATACTTCCACTGTCAAACATCATAAGGAATAAAAACTTATCTCTTGGAAGACCAAAATAATCTCTGTCATACTTTTCATCAGTTGGTGCTGTTACACAGTATGGAACTGTATATACCGGCTTGTCCGTATATTTTCTTAATGTATTCGATATAAACTCTGCCGGAGTCCATATTTCATCAGCAAGATTTATATTGCCAAGCCACTCCTGTGGAAACTCTTCCAATTCCCACAGCCAGTAGGCGATATTATATCTGTAATCCCAAAGCTTCTTTCCAAGCTGCATATAAGCAACCGTAAATTCACTTGCATTAACGTGAATCAGATTAATATTATATGGTGTATCTTCTGTTATCTTATGTGCATATGTTTCATTTGTCATGCTGCCGCCTGGCGGTACAAAAAAATTATTTATCGTGTAATCATAGTCACTTTTCTCAAAAATATCAGCCATAAGTCTTGTACTCTGTCCAAGTCCATTGTCACCTTTAATGTTTCCAACCAGATTAATACCTGTTTTATACTTGTCAGGCTGAAATGGCTCTATAGATATTTTATCGAGATTTCTGGTGTTTTTCTGCACTATCTTTTCTTTAACCGATGAGAGAAATTTTGATGGCAGTACTTTTGTTAACACTGGACGCATCGCATTTGCCATGTTAAGTGCCAGCTTTGATAAACTCATTTAATTTTCCTCCATATTTTCCATTATGAAATCATATACCTTCTTACCAAGTCTGTCGGGCTTATATCTTTCAATTACTTCTTTATATGCTTCTGTGTCGACTTTTTTATCGTAAGATATCATTGCATTTGCAAGGTTATCTATCTGCTGTTCTTCGTCACAGTTTATATCAAATTCATTAACTGCTCCACCAGCAACTTCTTTATATATATCGAGATTGCTTACGAGAATCGGCTTTTCAAACTTCATGACCTCAATTACAGGCATGCCAAACCCTTCTGCCTTTGATGGAAAAACAAAACATGAACATTCAGAATACAACTGATGCTTTTTCCTGTTGGTAACATAATCCATATATGTTACAGTTTCTGTTGCTTCCCTGACTTCATTAATAAGCTCCTCGATATCGGGTTCAAGCATTTTTCCGGCAAGTACTAATGGCTT
This sequence comes from uncultured Lachnospiraceae bacterium, assembly GCA_934330725.1. Lineage (GTDB taxonomy): Bacteria > Bacillota > Clostridia > Lachnospirales > Lachnospiraceae > Lachnospira. The sequence continues at coordinate 151,848 of CAKRGM010000002.1, forward strand.
ATTTCCGCCAAGCTCCTTATAACGCAGATATCCCTTCATAAGCAGGTCGACGCCTTTTCTTTTTTCCATATTACCTATATACAAAAGATATCCCTTATCCGTATTATTCCATTTGTGCTTAAGCGGATGTGATATAATATATGCGGTACAGTTCCTGATATCTGCTGCATCCGGAAATATATTTTCAGTTGTAAGTTTTGTCTGATTTGAGTTATATAAAATAAAATCTGTATTCTTAAGTGTCTTTTTCAGTCCCATCTTAAAATATATGCTGTAAATCAGGCCAAAGTACTGCATATATTGAACAGGAAACATGTCGTGTATGGTGACCATAGTCTTAAAACTGCCCTTCAGCTTCTTAGGAATAATTGCATTAACTTCCCAGAAAATATCCGGCTTTATATCATCAAGTTCTCTTTGGACAAATGAAAAATAGGCAAGCACTCCCGGACTTTTATATGTTGACGTCCCTCTTACCCTTACATCAATGCCCTGTCTGATAAAATATTTAATATACTCACTTTCAGCCACATCTGTGATAAGCACAAATTCCAAATCCTTGTATTCAATCAACACTTTAAGGAAATCATTAAGGTACATTCCTACTCCACTCGGTTTTGAACCAAGTGTCCTTGCGTCCACAGCAATTTTCATATATTCATCCATACCTTTCGCTACTCAATTTTATTTTATCCGGCATAAAGTATTATACCTTTTATCAATATACATCTAAGTATTTCCATATGATAAAAGTATTATTCTGTGTTTATAATATCAATAAAACGACCGGCTTCTTTCTGCTCAGAACCGGTCGTGTTTTTAACCAAGCCTCACATACTTATCTGGCTTTTTCTTTTTCATTACGCGCATTTATCAGCCTGATTTCAAAATCCTGTCTGCTCTTGCTGTTTATTGTATCAAGAAGCATTCCGGTAAAGAATGACTGGACTGCTGCAATTACTATAAAACCACATACAATCAATGTTGGGAAATTCGGTACAAGACCTGTCTTTCCATAAGTTATAAGAATTGGAATAAAGAAAATTGCTGCTATAATCACCAGAATGAGTGATATGATTGAGAAAAATCTCATCGGCTTATAATTTCTGAATAACCTTATGATTGTACGTATTACTTTAAATCCATCACTGTAAGTATTCAGTTTTGATTCACTGCCTTCCGGTCTGTCTCTGTAATCAATAATAACATTGCTTACTGCCATCTTCTTATCTATAGCATGAATACTCATTTCTGTTTCAATCTCAAATCCCTTTGATAAAACCGGAAATGTTTTTACAAATTCATAACTAAATGCTCTGTATCCTGTCATAATATCATTTATATCACTCTTAAATAGCATGTTTATACAGCGTCTTACAAGCTTATTACCAAAATTATGAAATGGCCTTTTATTTTCATTAAAGTATGTAGAACTCAGTCTGTCTCCGACTACCATATCTGAATTCTTAGATAATACTTCCTCTGCCATCTGTCTTGCTGATTCTGCAGGATATGTGTCATCTCCATCTGTCATGATATAACACTCGGCATCAATCTCACGAAACATTCTTCTTATAACATTTCCCTTGCCCTGCTGATATTCATGTCTTACAACTGCACCTGCTGCCTGTGCTATCTCGGCTGTACCATCTGATGAATTATTATCATATACATATATAACTGCTTCCGGTAATTCTCTTTTAAAATCCTCTACTACTTTTTTAATAGTTTTACTTTCATTATAGCATGGTATCAAAACCGCTATCTTGTCCATCACAAACCTCCTTGATTCCTGCGTCCGTCTTTAATATTTCCAATCTGAACAATCTTCTGAACAAACAGAACTATTATGTCATATTTTAATCACTATTTCAACTATGATATTATCAAACCTAAGCTATATATATCACACATGCCGGGCTTTATCAACGACTTTATCGTTAATACTGCCATATTTAGCATTTATTCACTCTGAACTTTAACATAATCAGATATATCTTTATTCCAGTACATTATCTCAAATGTACCTATTACCTGCTGCCTGTCAGGCTCGCCAATCGCCGCAACTGCCTGTTCTTTTTTACAGAAAAGATTGTTGGCATCATCGGCATTTGTAATTATATAATGCATATCTTTTTGTTCATACCACTTATTATTTATAAGTTCAACATACGAATTCAGACCATTTTCATTTGAAACAATCGGATATATATCGTTTTTGTAATCCGTATAACATGATACCACAGATGCAATCCAGAAATCTCCATATCCGTTACCAAGATTATTATCAATAATGTACTGTGCAATATCCTGTCTGTCCTGCATTATATTTCCAGGTTTTTCTGCCGCATCACTGAATCTGTACACCGACACCAGAAGGCTGCATGCAAGTAATACTATCCCGGTTGATATATATACTTCTTTTACATCCTTAAGCTTTGACAATAAAGTTCTTACCGCCAGTACTACAAGCATTGTTCCATATAAATATGATGGCACGATATAACGATAGAATATAACTGTATCTGTAAAAAGACATCCTGCAATATTAAAGAAAACTATCAGCCACAATATAAGTCTTAAAGTATCAATTCTACCCTTTATTATATCAACAATCTGATAAATAAATACTATTGCTGTAGCAACAAGTATAATAATGACTACTGAATTATAAATCATTTCTGTCAGACTGTTGTCACTGACATTATATCCCCACATTGTAAGTACCTGATTTTTATATTCAAACAGTCTGTGTACAGCTTCTTTTAATGACACAACATGCATAGGTATTCCTCTTGTTTCAAGACCTCCTGCTGCATGAAGCACAACACCTATAAGCTTTCCTGCTATAAATGAAACTACTGTTGCACCAAATACCCATATATATGTTACTGTTTTTTCTTTTTCCTTCTTTATAAATCCAACAAGTATATAATAGCAGCTCATGGCACATACCGGTGCTATAAGAGCCATCAGATATACTCCGTCAGAAAACAGCATCAAAGCACCTATTACTGTATAAATGATAATATACTTTTTCCTGTTGTCCCTTATATATAAGAATACTAATAATATTTCAACTGTAATAAAAAGATATACTCCATTGTGTGAATTAGCATTAAGCAGTGTATATGCTGTCTGGTATGCAACTGAACCTGTTATCAAAACATATAACACTGTTGTTATAATATTATCTCTTACTGACTCGCATCTTTTATCTTTCCATATAAACACATACGCTGAAAGTGCAATAAATGCAGCTATTGTTATTGCCGGAATGAAAATCAGAAGTTTATGTGCTGAAATGCCCAAAAGCAGCCCCGGAATGTAAAAGATTGTCTCACTGAAAAAGAAATTATTGGTTCCAAGCACCCAATCTTTTAAAAGTACATTTCCATGCATCAGATCAATTGCTACAGGAAGCATCGTTGTACTGTCGCTTGAGAGTATCACCCTTTTATGATACCAGATATATACCCCCGTCAGACACAATACCAGAAACACTGCCACTCCTGATACAATATATTTCCTTTTCTTATCCATTCCGTTTTTTCTCCTTTCACTTTAGACAGCTGTTAGGCGTTTGCGAAACGCCACAGTCCGCATAAATACGGTACTTTTTTGTTGTTAAAAATAAAAATCTCCTCACGGT
>CAKRGM010000003.1 GCA_934330725.1 uncultured Lachnospiraceae bacterium
TACCGAGATAAAGACCCGTCAGCCAATAAGCTCTTGACCCAGAATGTCCGTATCGGGTTGGACGGGAAAAAGCACCGCAGGAATCTGAATATTTTAGTCTGCGGCGGCTCTGGTGCGGGAAAAACGAGGTTTTTCTGCAAGCCAAATGCTATGCAGTGCAACACATCTTTTGTAATACTCGACCCAAAGGGCGAAATCGTCCGTGACATCGGCGGTCTGTTGGAAAATAAAGGCTATGAGGTGCGTGTGCTTGACCTTATCAATATGCACCGCAGCCATTGTTACAATCCCTTTGTCTATCTGCGGAACGATAACGATGTTCAGAGGTTGGTAACAAACTTGTTTAAGGCGACCACGCCGAAAGGCTCACAGTCGCAAGACCCGTTCTGGGATACGGCGGCGAGTATGCTGCTTCTGGCTCTGGTGTTCTATCTGAAATATGAAGCACCGCCAGACGAGCAGAATTTCCCGATGGTTATGGAGCTGCTCCGTGCAGGCGAAGTCCGAGAGGACGATGACAGCTATGTAAGCCCTCTGGACGAGCTGTTTGACCGTCTGGAAATGGTAAAACCAGAGCATATCGCCCTAAAGTATTACAGGGATTACCACAGTGGTAGTGCAAAGACCTTAAAGAGTATCCAGATAACCCTTGCCGCAAGGCTTGAAAAATTCAATCTGGAGAGCCTTGCAGGGCTTACCGCCACCGATGAGCTTGACCTGCCAAGTCTGGGAGAAAAGAAGGTCGCTCTGTTCGCTCTGATACCAGACAACGACACGAGCTTTAACTTCCTTGTCAGTATCCTTTATACCCAGCTCTTTCAACAGCTTTTTTATCTGGCAGACCACAAGTACGGCGGAAGCCTGCCTGTGCATTGCCATTTCATAATGGACGAATTTGCGAATGTTTCATTGCCTGATGACTTTGATAAAATCCTGTCCGTTATGCGTTCCAGAGGGGTATCGGTATCCATTATCCTGCAAAATCTGGCACAGCTCAAAGCCCTTTTTGAAAAGCAATGGGAAAGCATTGTCGGCAACTGCGATGAGTTTCTGTATCTGGGCGGCAACGAGCAAAGCACCCACAAATATGTGTCAGAGCTTTTGGGCAAGGAAACCATTGATACCAACACCTACGGGAAAAGCTCTGGGCGGAGTGGTAACTATTCAACAAATTATCAGATTTCGGGGCGTGAGCTGATGACCCCAGACGAAGTGCGTATGCTTGATAACCGTTACGCACTTCTTTTTGTGCGTGGAGAACGCCCCGTTATGGACTTCAAGTATGACATCTTGAAGCACCCGAATGTGAAGCTGACGGCTGACGGAGGGCAACCACCGTATATCCACGGAGAGCCTACGCAGGCTGTCGCAACCCTTGTGTTTGACAGTGAACAGGAAGGATATCGAGTTTTTAAGTTGGCTATAAAGCAATTGTAAGGGAAATTACCTGAGATCATGCAGGATATGTGGATTTATAAAATTAGTTGTGGCGCTTTTTTGGCTTTATTACTAAAAAGGTAACGTAAAATGCTAATATTTATTTGGAAAGTATTTACTTTGAATTTAGATAATGTTATAATTTTTATTACCAATATAGTAATAAAAATAAAAGGAGACGAATAATTAAGTGTGGGAATGCAGATACTGTATAAGAATGAAACTGCAAAGAAACAGTTTTGTTCCGAGTACAAGAAAAAATGGCGATATCCTGAGCAAGTAAAAAAGAAACTTGAACCTGCAGAAAACTGTATACGTAATGCAGAGTCCTTAACGGATGTTGTTAATTATCCTCCATTTCATTTTGAACATTTAAAAGGTGATAGAAAAGATGAATGGAGCATACGATTAGGTAATACGGGATATAGAGTTACAATGATTCCTTGCGATAATTATGGAAACGAGATCATAGAAGGAGACATATTAGCTCAGTGCAAAATAATTAAAATTGTGAAAGTAACGGAGGTGTCGAACCATTATGAGTAATGTAAATGAATACAAAGATATAGTAGCATTTCACCCTGGATATTATATTGCGGATATTATTGAAGATATGGAAATTAGTCAGGCTGAATTTGCCACTAGAATGGGAACAACAGCAAAGACTTTAAGTAAGTTAATCAATGGTCAGGCTAATATTTCAAATGACTTAGCAAAGAAACTCTCTGTAATGCTGGGAACGGGTGTCAATGTTTGGCAGAATTTGCAGAATACTTATGATCAAAAACTGATTGAGATACAGCAGGCTAAGGATGTTGATGCGCAAGCTGAACTTGCAAAGGAAATAGATTATAAATATTTTGTAGAAGTAGTTGGCTTGCCAATAGCAAGAAGTATAAATGATAAAGTGGCAAATTTATGTAAATTTTTTAAAGTTGCAGATTTAAGAATTATGTTACAGCCGGATTTCTTAGTGAATTTCAGATCAAGTTCATCTTGTAATAGTGAGAAGAACATCATAAATTCTAGAGCCTGGATTCAAACAGCTATGAATATCTCAAAAAGTATCGAGACTAAACCTTATAATGCTGAGAAGTTAAAAGGGTATTTACCTGAATTTAGAGGTATGACTGTTAAGAAGCCAGAAGAATTCTTACCAAGGATGCGAGAAATCTTTGCTGAATGTGGCATCGCTTTTGTTTTGTTACCACATTTGAAGAATTCAGGAGTGAATGGTGCTGTCAAATGGGTATCAGAGGATAGAGTAGTGCTTGCAATGAATAATCGAGGACTGGATGCAGATAAGTTCTGGTTTTCATTATTTCATGAAATTAAGCATGTTTTTCAGCAGAAAATAAAAATGGTATTTATCAGTAGTACAGTTGAAGAAATGATGGATATTAACAATAATCTGGAAATAGAGGCAGATAAATTTGCAACGAACTATTTGATTTCACCTGCGGATTATAGAAAGCTAGCTCCAACAAGATATACTTCTGATGATGAGATTGTTGAGTTTGCTAAAACAATAGGAATTCATCCAGGAATTGTGGCTGGAAGATTGCAGCATGAAGGAGTTATTGCGCAGAACAGATGCTCAAAGTTGAAAGAAAAGTATGTGATAGAAATAAAGCATACGGTATAAAATTGTTCAGGTGGGATGCAGGGAAGCTTTGAATAAGGAATTGTGGCTGCTGTACATTTTTTGATGATATGGATGAATCATACCTTAAAGGGAAAGGAGACAGATATGTTACAAGCAGGTATTAAAGGTAAGAAAGAGATTACAGTGACTAAAGATAAGACAGCGAAGGCTATGGGAAGTGGTACAATGGATGTGTTTGCTACTCCGGCTATGATTGCGCTTATGGAGAATACGGCTTTTTTGAGTGTGGCGGGTGAGCTTGAAGAGGGAAGTGGTACGGTTGGTACTGCTCTTGATATCAAACATGTTTCGGCTACACCGGTTGGAATGAAGGTGACATGTGAGTCTGAGATTATTAAAGTAGATGGAAGAGCTCTTGTTTTTTCGGTAAAGGCTTATGATGAAGCCGGACTTATCGGGGAGGGCACACATGAGCGTTTTATAGTATTTGAGGAGAAGTTCCAGAAGAAGGCAGACGATAAGGCAAAGTAAGGCAAAGCAAGCAGAGTTGGACTAATAACGTGGAATGGATTTTCATCTGCTGCATCAGAAAAATTTGACGTAGTCAGCTACGCTTGCGTTGAATTGTTAATTTTGCACAACACAACTTAAAAACGACTTAAAAACTAATGAGTTTTGCAATTGTGTAAATTTCGCAATTTTTAAGGGTGGAAAATTATGGAAAAATTCCTTTACAATTTTCCAATAGAATAATATAATTGCTATTGAAATTGATTAATTCCTTAATTATATATCTCTAACCGGAAAATATAATTCAAGGAGAAAAAATATGAAAATAAAAGATTTTATTACATGTGGAGTATTTAGTGTGCTCAGTATGGTGGGAATGCTATTGGCAGCAATAACAAATGTGTCCGGGTATACAGCAATTTTTTATCCGGTGGTGGCATCCTTTTTCATGGGCATTCTTTTTGTTATACTTATTAATAAGGTTTCTAAGAGAGGAGCAGTGCTTGCTTTTAGTATTGTTCCTGCCCTCTACTATCTTACAACAGGTCTGATAGAAGGCATCATAGGTATCTTAGGGGTACTGATATTTGGTGCTTTGTCTGAATGGATTCTCTGGAATAATCATAACAGTATGAAACGAATTGTGCTGGCAAGCAGTGTATATACCCTTTATTGCTCTACCATTGGAATGGCGGAGAATTTTCTGTTTACCGACAGATACTGTGACAGTGCATTAGAGCATGGAATCAATGCTAAAGTAGTTGATGACATGAGAGCTATGTACAGTATCAAACCTCTTTGGGCAGTGGTGATTGTACTGACTGCTTTATTTACCATTGCCGGAGCAATGTTAGCAAAGAAGATTATGAAAAATCATCTGGAAAAGGTTGGGCTGGTATAAATGAAATTAGATATCAGAACAAAATTGGTGATTACCTTACTTATAGCTACCTGCGTAAGCTTAAATTCCAATATATATGTGGAAATGTTTTTAATGCTGTTTCTTGCAGGGCTTCAATTATTATCAGGAAAAGATGTATTTGCACTCTGGTTAGTATTGTGTTATGGCATATTTGTGATAATTCAGTACCTTGTATTGCCGGTAGTTCCTGACTGGGTATCTATGATATTGTCTATGTTTGTAGTAAATGTAAGGAGCTTTTTCCCGATAGCCATGTGCATTGTGCTTATTTACAGAACTACAAGAATCAGTCAGATGATGGCTACCTTAACAAAAATGAAAGTACCAAAGGGTGTTATCGTAACCATTGCCATAGCAATCCGGTATTTTCCAGCCCTGGCAGAAGAAATCCGGGCACTGCATGATGCTATGTTTATCAGAAATGTAACCAATGGAATTAAGAATCCTTTTAAAAAAGTGGCAGTGAAAGCAGAGTGTTATCTGGTACCTGTTTTTATATCTGCCATAAAGACAGCAGATGAACTGTCTGCTGCTGCAATGACCAGAGGAATCGAAAATCCGGGGCAGCCTTCCTGCAGAAACTATAAAAATATGTCCTTTCAGGATTATATAGTTCTGGTGATAGTTTTCGTATCAACCATTGGATGTATATATGTAAGGTATGGAAGGAGATAGAGAATGGTTTTAATTGAAAATGTCAGTTTTAAGTACTCAGGAAGTGATAAGTATTCGCTACAGAACATAAATCTGAAGTTAGACAAGGGAGATTGTCTGTTACTTACGGGGCCGTCCGGATGTGGGAAATCAACCATTACAAAGCTTATCAATGGATTGATTCCTTCTTACTTTGAGGGAGAGCTTACAGGAAAGGTTTCTATTGAAGGCAAAAATATTTCAGAAATCCCTATGTATGAGATTTCTAAAAAAGTAGCCAGCGTATTTCAAAATCCCAAAACTCAGTTCTTTAATATAGATGCGGAGGATGAGATTGCTTTTTCTCTGGAGAATCAGGGAGCTTCCAGTGATATTATATGGAAGAGACTGGAGGAAGTAAAAGAGCAGCTGGGGCTGGAAAAGCTTATTAAAAAAAGACTATTTGAAATGTCAGGCGGAGAAAAGCAGATTATAGCATTTGCCAGTGCATATGTGTCGGATGCCAGAATTGTTGTATTAGATGAACCCTCTGCAAACCTTGATCTGGATCATATCAGGATTATAAAGGACATAATGAAAAAGTTAATGCAACAGGGAAAGGTAATTATTATAGCGGAACACAGACTTGCATATCTGAAAGAACTGGTAACGAAAGTATGCTATCTGCGGGATGGAAAAATCTTACACTATTATACAGGAAAAGAATTTTATGATATGCCGGATACAGAGAGGCGGAAGCTTGGACTTAGAGAATTAGCCTCCACTGAGTTGAATAATCTGGTATTAACAGAGAAAATCAGTAAGAATCCGGAGCTTATTACAAAATCAGATGAGGGAGTATGTATTAAAAATCTGAGGCTTAAGTATGATGCATGGAATGGAAAAGAGATAAACCTGTCCTTTCAGTACGGAGAAGTGGTAGGTGTGGTTGGACACAACGGATTTGGAAAAACTACATTTATCAGAACGCTGTGTGGACTGTTAAAGGAAAAGTCGGGTGATATCTGTGTAGATGGAAAGAAACTTACAAGGTCTAAGCGGAGAAAACTGTATGGTATGGTAATGCAGGATGTGAATTATCAGCTGTTTTCCCAAAGTGTAATGGAAGAATGCCGCTTTGGAAATGGAGAGGTGTCAAAAGAGAAAATCTGTGAACTTTTAGAGCGTCTGGCACTTGCTGATAAAGTCAGAGTGCATCCAATCAGTCTTTCCGGAGGTGAGAAGCAAAGACTTTCCATAGCAGTAATGTTGATAGGTGGAAAGAAAATTTTACTGTTAGATGAACCAACCAGCGGTCTTGATTACGAGAATATGATGAGAATAAGCAGTATCTTAAAAGATGTGGCAAAACAGGGTGCGTTATGCATTGTTGTAACCCATGATGTAGAATTTATCAATCAGGTGTGTTCAAGAGTTATTGGAGTATAAAAAAGAAAAAGGTGCAAAGTTGAAATAAACTTTGTACTTTTTTCTTTTAAAATGGACTATGTAATTGCAACTTTCCGTATTATGTCGGGGTGGAAAGTAATAATTCAATATCCTTGGAACTGTATAGCTTGATAAGCTGTTCGCTTTGCATATTATTGATTTCCCTGGAAACGGAGCTGCGTTCTGCCGAAATATATTTTGCCAGTTCGTCTCTGGTAAAGGGGAGCGTAAATCTGGAAGATCCGGTCTTATTTGCCAGTATAAGGAAATAAGCATTTAGCTTTTCACTTAATGTCTTTTGGGTGATAATCTGCAATTTTTCGCTTAAGTGTATAAGGATATCGTTTAGTAAAACTGCCATATTATAGTTTATTCTGGAAAGAAGCTGAGGGCTTAAGGAACACTCCTTATTACAGTTATCAATACAGTTTCCAGACGGATTACAATTACAGTGATGTATTTTTTCCTGATTGATAAGAAGTATTCGACAATTTTTAGATACAGCAGGCAGAAAAGGGCTTAATGCAGACTTGGAGCACATTAATCCATTTGGTATATAAGAGCCTGTCGAAAATCTGGATACGATATGTTCATCTCCATTAAAAGTAATGGAGACAATATCAATATAACCCTCCAATATAATCATTGAGTATTTCTTTAATTCATAAATGAAATACGTTCCGGAACACGCTATTACGTCAACCGCAAAACAGTCAATGGCAGTTTTTACATCCTCTGAAGCCAGTCCCTGCATCAGTGGGGATTTTTTGATTGTATCAAAATCTTCATTCTTTAATGTCATAAATTCCTCCATGTATAGATAGTGAATCAAGTTAGATACAACTAACAAATATCGAGGTGAATTATAACATAATGATAAAAAACTGTCAATTATCCGCATGAAAATATTGCAAAAATATTGCGTGCGCAACAGACGTAATAAAAATTTGGTATATAATCGTTTCTTGGTTAGAGATATATAAGCAGACAGGAGGGAAAATGTATAGAAAATGCATGGATAAGCGAAGTGTAATAGAAATCTTCGATGAAGTTACTGAAAAATATAAGAATAAACCCGCAATCGTGTTTGAAGAGGAGTGTTTGACTTACAAAGAATTGCAAAAACGCAGTAAAGCAGTTTCTAAGTTCCTTATAGATATGGGAATTGCCAGAGAGAGTATAGTCCCATTAGTAGTAGACAGGTCTGTGGATTCCATTGTAAATATTTTTGGAATACTCAGAGCGGGTGGAGCATATCTTCCTCTGGATAATCTGTTGCCTGCCGAAAGAATTAAATATATGTTAAAAGTTTCCGGGGCAAAACAGATTTTTTGTAACACCCTGAAAGATGCAGAAACCATGAAATCCATGGGTTTAGAAGGTATTGACATGATTTCATCTGGAAATGCAAAGGACAGGGAATGTGATTGTGCATCAAAGCGGACAGGGAACCAAAATCTTGCCTATGTAATGTTTACCTCTGGAACAGAAGGAAATCCCAAAGGTGTGATGATTCCAGACAGAGGAATTACAAGGCTGGTACGAGATACAGACTATTTCCCCTTTAATAATAAACTGGTATTTTTACAAAGTGGAACTCTGTGTTTTGATGCAGCAACATTTGATGTATTTGGGGCACTTTTAAATGGTGCAACCCTGCATTTAACAGATAAGAAAACGCTGTTAGACAGTGAACTGTTAAGAAAAAAGCTTAGAGAATGTAATATTAATTCCATGTTTCTTACCACACCTTTGTTTCACCAGTTAGTGAGCAGTGAGGTAGAAATATTTCAGCCGTTAGAAAATCTTATGGTTGGTGGCGATGTTTTGTTTCTGGAGGATGCACTTAAGCTCAAATCCCGATTTCCAGATATCAGACTTTTTAATGGATATGGACCAACAGAGAATACCACATTTTCAACGGTCTATGAAGTCACTGGTAAAGAGACAACAGACATTCCCATAGGCAGAACCATTGACTATTCCACCACATACATACTGGATAAGGCCGGAAAACCGGTTCCCAAAGGCAAAAGCGGCGAATTGTATGTAGGCGGTGCAGGAGTTGCACTGGGATATATTTTGGATGAAAAGAGAACAAAAGACAGATTTTTACCGGATCCAAGCGGTGACGGTCTTATGTACAGAACAGGTGACATGGTGATGGAAAATGAAGAGGGAAACCTCGTGTTTCTTGGCAGATGCGATTCCCAGATGAAGTACAGAGGGTATCGCATTGAGATTGCAGAGATACAGAAAAAGATCATGAGTGAAGCTTGTGTAAAAGAATGCTTTGTTACATGTGAGACTGTAGAAAAAGAGAAGGTGCTGGTGGCTTTTGTTACATTTGAAGAGCAAAAAGACTTGAAACAGACAGAACAGGATAAAAAAATTGCAGAACTAAGAAAGAAGCTGCTTGCAAGATTGCCGGAATATATGATTCCGCAAAGATTTATATGTATAGAAAAACTGCCCCTGAATTTAAATGGCAAGGTGGATAAGAACGTTTTAACCGACGTATTTTACAGTTCTATTTCAAAGGAATTTCAGAGTGAAACCAGAGAAAAAGGTAATAATCCTGAGGAAAATATGTTTTGGAATATTTTGGAGAAAAATCTCAAACGCAGTGTGGAGGACCAGGATATGCTTTACGAGATTGGCTTAAATTCCATATCTGCAATACATATGCTGTCTGAATTTAAAAAAGCAGGACTGGATATTTCCATGAGAAATATGTTATCTGCTAAAACGGTAAAAGAATTAAGGCTTCTTGTGTGTGATGCCTGATTTAAAATGGGAGATATCGGTGAATACATTTTATGATGAGATAGATTATGAAGGGAAAGAGAAAGCCCTTATCTGTATACCTTATGGTGGTGGCTGGAGCACAATATTTAATCCATGGGAAAGCGTAATGGATGAAAGTGTTGCCATTGTTCCTGTTATGTTTCCGGGCAGAGGACCACGCATTGAGGAAGAATCCTATAGTAATCTTACAGCTTTGATTGCAGATGCAGCAAAAGAATTAAGCAGGATTAAACTGCCATTGTATATTTATGGTGGCTGTTTTGGCGGGATGTGCGGTTATGAAATTATTCGCACTTTAAGAGATGCGTATGGAATTGCAGTAAAAGGGTTTTTTACCAATTCTTTGTATGCACCTGAAGATATAGATACCAGTGAGAAGGTGAGTGAGCTTGAGGATGCAGCCTTTATTGAAACTATAAGAAGAAAAGGAGAACTGCCGGAGGAAGTGATTCAGGATGAAGAAGTTCTGTCCTTTCTGTTAGGAGGAATCCGGGCGGATTATGCCTTATATGAATCTTATTGCTTTAACAAAAAAACTTCCAGAGTGCTGGACACCAAAATAGGACTGTTTGTAAAAGATAAGAAGGAAATAGAATATGAAAAATACAGGAATTGGAGTAACTACAGCGTAAAAGAAATAACGTGGAATGTAGTGGAGTGTGAAAATTTATTCGATGCTTCTTCTCAGATGGAGATTGCAAAACGGATAAATCAGATATTAAAGGAGGATGACAGTGAACGAGTCAAAGAATAAGAAAGAAAAAGTAGGTGTGAAATACCTTCTTTCTCTTGCGGATAAAGAGAATAAACGAAAGATATATGTATCTATGGGCATGAGTGTGCTTTCCGGACTTGTCTCTTTTGTACCATATATATCTATATTTAAGTGCGTGGCGGCAATGTTTAATAAAAGTAGTGATTATCAGGAAATGTTTATCTGGGGAATTATAGCTCTGGTATCCATTGTATTGCGATTTTTGTTCCAGGGAATTTCTTTGTCCCTGTCCCATGTGGGAGCATATGACGTGCTGTACAGTGTAAGAAAGAGACTATGTAATCATATAGGTAAAATTAATCTTGGTTTCTTTACAGACAACAGTATTGGTGAGATTAAGAGAGTGTTAATGGAAGATGTTGAAAGACTGGAAATATTTTTGGCACATCAGCTTCCTGACATTGTATCAGCCATTGTGGTACCTGTTACCGTATTAATATTTTTGTTTTCTGTAAATGTACCAATGACATTGATGATGATAGTTCCGATTATTTTAACCTTTTGTCTTCAGGCGTTGGAAATGCTGGTGGCAAAGGATGTAATTGCAGAAATTCCTAATATCGTGGGAAGACTTAACTCAGGAATTATGCAATTTATAAGTGGAATGACAGTAATGAAAACTTATAACCTGACAGCGGATTCGTATAAAAGCTTTAGTGATGCAGTGACTGGATATGACGAGATATGGGAAGATACTGCAAAAAAAATTGCACCAATAGGTGGTGTTTTAAAATGTTTAATAGAGTCAGGAGTGTTATTTACCATGCCTCTGGGAGGATATCTTTATCTTAATGGTAATTTGGGATTAGAAGATTATATCTTTTTTATGGTAATGGGAATCGTATTTTTATCCTCTTTTAATAACATACTGAATTTTGCCCAGATTTTCAGTCAGATTTCCTCTGGTATAGAGAGAGTAAGAGATGTAATGGCAATTGATGAGATAAATGGTGGAACAGTTGAGATTACCAATCAGAAGGGACTGGAAATTGAGTTTAGAGACGTAGATTTTTCTTATAAGGATACAGAGAGAAAAGTGCTTGAGAATATTTCCACAGTTCTGCCAGAAGGAAAGCTTACGGCATTTGTGGGAGAATCAGGAGCGGGTAAATCCACAGCAGCACAGCTGATTCCGAGATTCTGGGATGTAAGCAGGGGAAATATTTACATTGAAGGAACAGATATAAGAGATATATCAGTGAAAAATCTTATGGATAATATGTCTTTTGTGTTCCAGGAAGCCTTTGTTTTAAATGATACGGTGTATGCCAACATTGTAATTGGTAAGGACGATGCCACAAAAGAAGAAGTATATGCTGCGGCAAAGGCTGCGCAGATCCATGATTTTATTATGAGTCTCCCGGATGGATATGACACAAAAATGGGAACAGAAGGAGTGAAGTTCTCAGGAGGAGAAAGACAGAGATTATGTATCGCAAGAGCTATATTAAAGGATGCACCGATTGTAGTGTTTGATGAGGCAACAAGTTTTACTGATGGAGAAAATGAGCATAAGATTCAGCTTGCATTAAATAAATTGCTGGAAGGAAAGACAACAATTATGGTGGCACACAGACTGCATACAATTATGGATGCAGCAAAAATCTGCGTATTCAGGGAAGGAAGAATCGTAGAAGAGGGAACCCACCAGACGTTGCTTGAGAAAAATGGAGAATATGCCCGTTTATGGACGAAATATAGTGAGGATTTAAAGAATGATTAAAGATATAAAAAGATTGATGGGAAAAGATTCAAATAAATTAATACTTCCGGTTACATTATCGGTAATTGATTCCCTGCTGAATTCCTGCATGTACGGTGTAATGTTGCTGGTATTTGCAGCGTTGGCAGATGGAAGTTTTAGTTTTGATAAGTTAAAGCTTTTTTTGGGAGCACTGGTTTGTATCTTTGTGGTTCGTTGTATCATACAGGCGATAGGCTTTACAGATATTCAGTGTCTTGGCGCCAATGTTTCAAGAAAGTTAAGACTTAAGCTGGGAAACCATATTAGAGAACTTAATCTTGGATATTTTAACAATAACAGTATCGGAAGATTAAATGGAGTGCTTACTACAGATGTATCTGATTACGAAACCATAGTAACTCATTGTCTGTGTGACGTAATCAAGGTGGTATCTTTTGGAATTTTATCTGTTGCTTTCCTGTTTTACATTAACTGGATTTTTGCACTGGTAATGCTATTGATTGTTGCAGTGGCAATTCCGTTTTTGCTGAAATCAGGAAAAACATCAAAGGCCAGCATTTCTGTATTAAAATCTGCTAAATCAGATGTGGTTACAAGAATTGTAGAATATGTAAATGGAATTAAAACTTTCCGTTTATACAACCTGACTGGAGAAACTTTTTCTGCATTGGATGAGGATCTGAAAAAATTAAGAAAAGCTTCTGTAAGGTCAGAATTATCTGTATTGCCGTTATCTATGGCGTTTTATGTTATCACAGCAATCATGGTTCCGGCAGCAATTATTTTAGGTGGTTATCTGTACAAAACAGGACAGATACAGGCAGCAGAATTTGTCCTCAGCCTGTTTGTGACAGTGTCTCTTGCAAATATTCTTGGAGTGTTAAGCTCACTGTATCCACAGATTAAATCAATTACAAAGGCAACAGAAAATGTGTGTGAAATTTTAGAGGAAAAAACATTTGATTATGATAAGAAAAATACATCTCTGAAGAAATTTGACATTACATACGACAATGTAAGCTTCTCATATTCTGATGATGTAAAAGTATTAGACGGAGTAAGTTTTACGGTAAAACAGGGAACAACTACTGCATTGGTTGGACCTTCCGGTTCAGGTAAAACAACCATTACAAGTCTGTTATCAAGATTTTGGGATGTAACGGATGGCAGCATCAGGATAGATGGAATTGATATCAGAGACATTTCTCCGGATGTGCTTACAAAATATATGGCGATTGTTTTCCAGGATGTGTATCTTTTGAATGATACCATTATGAATAATATCAGAATTGGTAATCCTAAGGCCAGTGATGAACAGGTATATGCAGCGGCAAAAGCTGCATGCTGTCACGAATTTATTGAAAAGCTGGAACATGGTTATGACACCATGTTAGGAGAAGGAGGAGCCGGCTTATCTGGTGGAGAAAAGCAGAGAATTTCCATTGCAAGAGCACTTTTAAAAGATGCCCCGATTATCCTTTTGGATGAAACAACATCTAATCTGGATGCAGATAATGAGAAGGAAATTAATATGGCATTTAAGCGTTTGATGAAAGATAAGACAGTGCTGGTAATTGCACATAAACTGGGTACTATCAGAGGCGCAGACAATATTCTTGTTCTTAAAGAAGGAAAAATTATTGAACAGGGTAATCACGAAACATTGTTAAAGCGTGGCGGCTGGTATGCGGATGTTTGTACAGAACAGGAAAAGGCCAGAGAGTGGAGAGTAAGTACAGTTGAGGAGTAATGTGAAAAATCACGCTGATGCAGCGATTTTTTACACAGCTATTTGTGCCACAGGCGTCACAAAGTAGCCATAATCGCAGAGCTGAATCTGGAATTCAGCTCGCGGTTTCTTCGACGCAAAGCGTATGCGGAATGGAGATTAGCATGAATAATATATGGATAAAAAGAATCAGTGGTCATAATGAAAAGGTAAGAATGTTCTGTTTCCCCCACGCAGGGGCAGGAGCTTATGTGTATTCTAACTGGAAGGATACGCTAAGCAGGGAAATTAGTCTGTATGCGGTTCAGCTGCCGGGAAGGGAGAAAAGGATTCGGGAGCCTTTAATCAGTGATGCTGAAATCTTATGCAATCAGGTGGTGGATAATATAAAGGAGGAACTTACATTTCCTTATGTGTTATTTGGACACAGCATGGGAGGAATCCTTGTCTATGAAACCTTAAGGCAGATTATGATAAGAAAACTTCCTTTGCCAAAATGTATTATTATGTCAGCCACGAGCCTGAATGGATTTAAGGATATTCCTGACATTGATAAATTTGATGATGATGAGCTTGCAGGCTATTTGTATGAGATGGGAGGAACTTCCAGGGAACTGTTAGATAACGACGGATTTCGGGAATGTTTTTTCCCAATCATAAGAAATGATTATAAACTGGTAAGGGAATACAAATGTTGCCCGGTAACAGTTCCGGTACCTATCATTGCATTATCTGGTTCGGATGATATTTATGTAGAGCGGAAAAAGCAGGAGCTGCTTAATAATCTTACGGAAAAATTCAAGATGATAGACATGAAGGGCGGACATTTCTTTATTGAAAATACCAATATGATGTGCGATACCCTGAATAAGATTGTTTTATCCTGACGTGGAAAGGAACTTAGAAGATGGTTGATAAGATAAAAGAAAAATATCTTAGTTTAAGGGAAGAGGACAGAAATAAGTTTGCAGATAAGTTGAAAAGAGAGGGAAAAAGATACGGCGTGTTTCCCTTAAGCAGCCTTCAGGACACTCTGTTATATGCGTATCTTACGGATCAACAGGACACATCCTACAACATAAGAATGAAGCTTGGATTTTCAGAACAGTTACAGATAGATGTATTAAAGCAGTCTTTGGACTATGTAGTAGCAGTGAATACATCCTTAAGAAGTAAGCTTTTAATTTTGCAGGATACCTGTTTTCAGATTGTTGAAAAGCCTTATTCGGTACAGCTTCCGGTGACGGAAGGAACTGCTTCTTACATAGATAGCTGCCTGCAAACTTCTGATAGGGCGTTTGATTTACAACAGGAATACCCAATTTGGTTTCAAATGTTTAAAAATGTAAAAGATAATGAGTATATTCTGGTGCTTACGGCACATCACATATTTACCGATGGCTGGTCATTTGAGATTCTGGTAAAAGAAATCCGGGAGAAATATATAGAACTTTGTCAGGAAACAACAGAAAACATGGCAGAGAAAAAGAGAAGCTATGGAGAGATTTATATGGACAGAGCTGCCTCGCAGACTGCGGATGCCTATTGGGAGAAACAGTTAAAGGATGGAATGCATAAAGTTGACTTTGAAAGAATAAGCCGCAAGTTACAGATAACACATCAGATGGGCAAAACAGAGCAGAAAGATAAGTGTAAGATTAACCGGAGCGTAAATCTCGCCCCAAAAGATATGGTGGATAAATTGGCTGTGCAGTATGGAGTTTCCGCCTACGTGGTACTGCTAAGTGTGTATTTAGATGCCTTACATCAACTGTCCGGAAAAGAATCTGTATCCACTGCCATTGCAGTACTTAACAGAACTACCAAAGAAGAATTGGAATCTGTGGGATTATATGCCACGTTGGTTCCTGTTTTAAGCAGTTTCAAGACGGAAACGGTAAACGAAAGACTTGCTCATATGAAGGAAGAGGTAAGAAATGCTATTGCATATGCAAATGTGGATCAGCGAAAATTAATTAACTTATTAATGAGCCAGGACACTTCAGAAGAAATGTACAGCAATGCATTTTTATTCTCGGAACAGTCACGCGAAAAGGAAGAACTGGGAAATACCGGGGTATGGATGATTCCTGAAAATATAGATAACAGCAGAAATATACAGTATGACCTGCTTTGCAGCATAAATTTAACAGGAAATCAGTATGTACTCAGCATGGATTACCGCCAGAAGAAGATATGCAAAGAGTTAATAGAAGAATTTGAAACTTTGTATTTGAAGGTATTTCACGAGTATGCAGATGGAATCCGGGGTACAATGGAAACTTTAAAAACAGGGGAAGTACCTGTTTGTAATAAGGAAATGCATGAGGCAGGTAAGGAGACAGAGATAACCTTTGAAGACTGCAGGGAAGATAAAGTGGAAAGTTGTACAGAAAGGTTAAGTGCTATCTGGAAAAATTTGTTAGGGCATGATGCCTTTGAACCATCGGATAATTTTTTTGCAGTGGGAGGTAATTCTTTACTTGCCATAAAACTGCTAAGACAGATGAATGAAAGTTTTGGTGTAAATTTAAAGATAACAGATATATTTAAATACCATTCTTTAGGTGCTATGAGCCAGCACCTTGTAACATTAGAGGAATAGGAGGAAGAGAATGAGCGTTGCTATTATAGGAATGGCAGGGAGATTTCCAAAGTCAGAAAACATTAATGACTTTTGGGATAATCTGGTGAATGCGAGAGATTGCATTACCAGATCGGATACCCTTTATGGAAGGGAGGGAGCTGTAGAATTTGTTCATGCATATGGAAAGTTAGATAACATTTACAGCTTTGACAATGCACTGTTTCATATAAGTGATGCAGAAGCAGAAGCGATGGAGCCCCAGGAAAGGCAGCTTCTGGAGTGCAGCTATTTAGCCTTACAGGATGCAGGATATGCTTCGGAGGACAGAAAGGAAACTACAGGAATTATTTGTGGAGCACCGGAAAATGAATACTATCTTGTGAATCGTTTTTATGGAGAAAAGAAAAATGCCATTGAGGCGCAAAACGAAAAGTTTCATCATTCCGGGGGAGCACTTGCGGGGCGGATTGCTTATAAGCTAAACCTTACAGGCCCTGCTATTAAGATAGATACCGCTTGTTCAACCTCGCTGTCCAGCGTAATTCTTGCAGCGGATATGATAAACATGGGATATGCGGATATGATGATTGCAGGTGGAAGTAACATTGATATCCGGCAGGATGGATATGTGCACATTGAAGGGATGTCATCTGAGGATGGAGTGGTAAGACCTTTTGATAAAAACAGTACCGGAATGGTTCCGGGAAATGGTGTGGGTGCAGTTATACTGAAAAAGTATGAAGCAGCCATACGGGATAAGGATTATATATATGCAGTTATAAAGGGTGGATATATATGTAATGATGGAAAGGATAAAATTGGATATACAGCTCCTTGCGTAACAGGCGAAGTCAGAGCCATCGAGGGAGCACTACACAGAGCAGGAACAGACAGGGACAACATAGATTATATTGAGACACATGGCACAGCCACAGTACTTGGAGATGCCATTGAGCTGAAAGGCATTAAGAGAGTGTTTCAAAGATCAGGTGATAACAGATTGCCTGTTGGTTCATTAAAGGGGAATTTTGGACATCTAAATATGGCAGCCGGGATAGCAAGTGTTATAAAGGGGTGCCTGATGTTAGAGAGACAGTTAATCCCACCGTCTATCAATAATTCAGAGCCAAATTCGGAGATTTCAGACAAAGAACATATTTTTATACCGAAAGAACCTATCAGGAAAGAAATTAAAAATATAGGAATCAGTTCTTTTGGACTGGGAGGTATGAACAGTCACATGATTTTATCAAGATGTGAGGAAAATGGTGATGTTAGAAAACATACAAAACCAGTGATTTTACATCCAAAAGAATTCATATCCAAAACTGTTTCCTGGAAATATTTAAATGGGGAAGCAGATGAAAAAAAAGAAGAGAAACATATCATTACAGAGGAAAGGGTATGGAGTAAGAGTGATAATAATACACCTGTAGAAAGTGAAATCAGAAAGAAACTCATAGAGCTTGTAAGAGCAGAGACAGGAAATTGTGACTTTGATGGAACACAGAGCCTGGAGGAATGTGGAATAGAATCTATGGAGCAGATAGTTATCAGTTCAAAAATTGCAGATGAGTTCAAGGTTACGTTTACTATGAAGGACTTTTACTGCTGTGAGCATATAGATGACCTGGTTGCCATGATTTTAACCAGAAAAAATTCATTTTTGGAAACGACGGAAGTACAGGAAAATGAACCGGTAGTAGAGGAATTTGATGATATAGATGACTTATTTAAAGAGTTTTAAGCAGAGTATAAGGTGGTATAGATGAATATTGTTGTAATAGGAATGAGCGGAAGGTATCCGGGTGCGGATAACCTTAGAGAACTTCACAAAGTATTAGTAAATAAAGAAGATAAGATAACAACAGTATCGGCTAAGAGAAGAGAACTGTTGAAACTGGACACTGACAAGGACTATCAGGAAATTGGATTTCTGGAAGATATCCAGTGCTTTGATCCGGGATTTTTCCATATAGCACCCAGGGAAGCAGTTAATATGAGCCCGGAACAGAGAATTTCTCTTGAACTGGCAGCTCAGGCTATTCTGGATGGAGGCTATAGTCTGTCCGGATTTCAGGGGACAAGCTGTGGTGTGTTTGTGGCATCTCAGGACAATGATTACTATTCCATGTTAGAAAATAAATCAGGACTTTCCTGGATAGGAAGTATGAAGTCTATGATAGCGGGAAGAATTGCTTACACCCTGGATCTTCATGGTCCAAATGTGGTTATGGATACCGGGTGTTCTTCTGTCTTAGTGGGGCTGGATGATGCCTGTATGCGACTGGAAACACATGATATAGATTACGCACTGGTAGGTGGAGTAACGGTATATCTGAAATTTGGCACAAAAAATACAGATGGAGATTTACTTGGAATAGAAGCCGGGAATGGAAGGTGTAAACCATTTGATGCCAAAGCAGATGGAATCGGTGTAGGGGAAGGCGGTGGCTTTGTCCTTTTAAAACGGGAAGAAGATGCAAGGCGGGATAAAGATTATATTTATGGAATTATAAGAGCTGCTTCTTTAAGCGGAGATGGAATCCGCTGTAGCAGTATGACAACTCCGGGAATTGAAGGACAGAAGGAAGCTATTCTTAATGCATGGAAAAAGTCAGGAGAAGATATAGAGCATATGACGGAATTGGAGGCGCATGGAACCGGAACCCGGCTGGGCGATCCTATTGAAGTGGAAAGCTTTGAAGAAAGTTACCGGGAGCTGCATGGCTCTAAGGGAAAAACTATCTATCTTGGAAGTGTAAAGGGTAATTTAGGACATCTGAATGCTAATGCAGGAATAGCCAGCCTGGAAAAGGTGTTGTTAGGCTTTGAGCATAACCTGTGTTATCCCATCTGCGGATATGAAGAACCCAATCCCTTTATTGAATTTGACAAAGGTGTTTTAACGCCTGTCGACAAGGTAGTAAAGTTTGAAAGTTCAGACAGAAGAATTGCAGGAATCAATTCGTTTGGATTAAGTGGTACAAATGCTCACGTTATTTTAGAAAACAATACAGAAAAAGCTCAACTGAAATCCATAGATGAAACCATGTTACTTAAGCTTTCCGCCAAAAGTGAAGCATCCTTACAGGCGTATATTCTGGAAGTTAAAAGTTACATAAAAGAGAATGGAGTAAGCAAAAATTTACTTGGTACCCTGAATGTGGGAAGAGATGATTATGCTTACAGAGCAATAGTATCAGGTATAAGCAGTGAAGATTTCATAAAGTCATTAGACAGTGTCGATATAGTTGCTCTGGATAAGAAAAGTCTGGGAAAGAAATCTCCATCATTTTCCACAACAGGAGATGAAGAGGAAAAAAGGAATCTTATAACAACATTATATCTGGATGGCTACGATATTGACTGGAAGAAGTATGTGGGAGAGTATGAAAAGCTTCCGGCACCAAATTATCATTTTGATAAGCAGGAGTTCTGGGGTGAGATGATTTCTGAGGCGGAGAATAAAAAAACAGAAGGAACAATAGACGATAAGAAATCTGAAGGTGTAGAAGAGTCAAAGAACACAGATACAGCTATGGATGTTGAAGAAAAGTTAAAGGATATCTGGGCGGATGTGTTGGAGTGTGAACTGGATGAAATTGAAGAGGATACAGACTTCTTTGACCTGGGTGGAAATTCTCTGTTAATTACCATTCTGGTTGAGGATATAAAAACTGCCTTTGGTGTAGATATTCCGGTGGATGATATCTATGAGTACGGAACTGTTCAACAGCAGGCAGATATTATCAGGGAGAATACTAAGAAAACAGATAGCAATATAGAACTTTTACCAATGCAGCAGTTGATTCTTAATTCTGTAAAGGCAGAAAAAGGCAGCAGTAAATGGAATCTGAATGTTTCCTTTAAGCTGGAAGGAATACTGGATGTGAAAAAGCTTAGTGATGCATTTGTAAAGGTATGCAAAAATCATGAGATACTTGCCAGCAGGATTGTTAGTGACAAGGGAAAAGATTACATCGAACCGGTAGAAGCAATCACACAGAATCTGGTATCTGTAATTCAGGCAGCAGAAGAAAGAGAATTAAAGCAGGCTCTTGATAAGGAAGCATTAAGAGGAATTGATGTATTTACAGAAAGTATGACAAGACTCTTTATTTATGTAGTAGATGAGAAAAATGCATATCTGTTACTGAAAATCAGTCATATTATTGCAGATGGCTGGACGTTAAATCTTGTATTTGAAGAGCTTTGTAAGGCATATGCTGACGGTGGTAAGAGTATGACACCAGAAGAAAGCTTCCACAGTTATGTTCCAATGGAAACAGACCTGATAAATAAGATATATGCCGAAAGTGATATCCGACCGCTGGTAAAAGAGTCTAAAAAGTATCTGAAAACACCAAAATATAACAATGTGGAAAAGTGTAGTCCGCCTGAGTATGTAATAGTAGGAACAGACAGATTTGACAGATTAAAAGCATTTGCAAAAGATCATAAGTTTTCCCTGTTTCAGATTACCCTTGCTGTCTACCATAAGACCATACAGGAATATCTGGGAGTGAATCACAGCAGTGTTGCTATTATGCAGGCAAACAGAGGATCTAAAGCTTACAGAAACACAGCAGGATTGTTTGCCAGGGCAGTATTGGTGGATGTAGATGCATCTGACACAGAGGAAATGCTTTCCAGAGTAAAAGACAGAACCGGATTGCTTATGAAACATCAGGCAATTTCTCTTGGAGATGAGATACAAAAACAGCAGAATAAATTTGAGGACTTTGTTGATTTTATGCTTACATATCAGAATTTTAATAATGGAGATATGGAATTAGAAGGAATCCGCTTCCTGCCAAATATGATATCAGGAAGTGAGGCAGTATGCCCTATGACAATACTTTTCTATGATACACAGAATTATCTTATGGGTACCCTTCAATATTCACCGGAATATTTCAGCAAAGATGAAGTGAAAGAGTTTGTGGCAATCTATCAGAAAAATGTAGATGAGTTGATAAACAGTAAGGAGTAGAAAGCAATGACAGTGGAAGAAGTAAAGAAAATATGGGAACAGGTGTTAGGTGTTAAAAATATAGATGTTACAAAGAGATTTTATGATATGGGAGGTAACTCAATAACGTTACTTATTATTTTAGATGAGGTAAGGAAAAGTATAGGGATTGAGTTGGACGTGGCGGATATGGATAAGTTTGACAGTGTGACCAATATGCAGCAGTATATTGCGTCAAAGATGCAGTAGGAGGATATTTCATGGAAAAATTTTCGCTGACGGAAGTTCAGCTTGCGTATATGCTGGGAAGAAATGAAGAGTTCAAATCAGGAAATGTCGCAACTCATTATTACAATGAGATATTGAATAATCTGGATGCAGACAGATTCCAGAGAGCACTGAATAAAGTGATTCAGGGGCACAAAATGCTTCATACTATCATCAACAGGGATGCTACCCAGAGTGAACTGAAGGAGTATGCACCTTATCAGGTAAAATACCACGATTTAAGTGTACTTTCTGAACAGGAACGAGAAGAAAAACGATTGGAAATCAGAGAGGAACTGTCCCATAAAAATTATGAAATTGGTACATGGCCCATGTTCAGCTTTGAGATTGCAAAGATAAGTGAAGGAAAGAAGGTGCTGTTTGTAAGTATAGATCTGATTATCTCAGATGCCAGCAGTATCATGATACTTTTTAATGATCTTTACCGGTACTATATGGACGAAACTCTTCCGGTGCAGGAAGAAGAAGTAACTTTTCAGGATTTTGTCACCTATATGGAAGACATGAAAACAAAGGACAGATATAAGCAGGATAAGCAGTATTGGATGGGACAGATGATGGAGATTCCAATGGGACCTTCACTTATTACCAAAAAGAAGGTGGAAGAAGAAAATTCCCGCTTTCAGCGTCTTACCTATATCAGTAAAGAGGGTACCTGGAAAAAATGCAGAGATAACATTATGAAGCATGGTCTGATTCAGACTACTTATTTATGTGAATGTTACAGAGAGGTGCTAGGGTACTGGAGTGGAAGTAATGATTTTTCCATTAATCTTACTACTACAAACAGAGGGAAGCTTAGTGGAACAGAGAATGTAATTGGTGATTTTACATCCCTGACAATATTGCCAATGCCAAAGGAACATACTTCAAATATATGGGGGAATGCCAAAGGGCTGCAGCGAAAGCTGATAGAGGTATATTCCCATGCAACCTTCGATGGAATCGATGTGGAAAGGGAGTTTAGAAAGTGTCATAACTTACAGAGTGAAATTCCATTCCCGGTAGTGTTCACCAGTCTTATGGGAGGAGGAAATGAAGAATTCGACCATGAATTTTTCGAGGCAACAGATTTTAGTGTAAGTCAGACATCACAGGTATATCTAGACTGTCAGGTGTCAGAGGAAGAAGATACCCTGATTGTTACCTGGGATTACCAGGCAGGACGGTTTGATGAAACTACCATGTCACATATGTTTGACCAGTTTGTTGCATTGATAAAGCTTGCAGGAAAAGAGGATAGTTCTGAGGATATTTACCATATCTTAAAGCCTTCAAAAGATGATATGGAAAAGATTTCAGGGTATAACAACAGTTCTGTGAACATAAAAGCTGCTTCCCTTAGTCAGCTGCTTTTAAATTCCACGAAACAGTATTCCTCCAATATTGCCATTATAGACGAAGCTAAGGAAGTAACCTATCATGAAGCTATGGAGGAAGTAAAAAGGATTGCAACATTTCTTAGAAAACAGGGAGTGAAAAAGGGAGACAGAGTAGCAGTCATTGGAAATAAAAATGCGACCACAGTAGAAATGATATGGGCATGTGCATATGAAGGAATTGTGTTTGTACCAATTCATCCTGAATATCCGGACGAGAGAAGGAATTATATTATATCTGACAGTAAGGCTGTTTTAACCCTTGATACAGAATGCAGGGAATGCATGGAACAAATCAGGAACTGTGATGGGATGACAGAAGAAGTACAGGTAGAGGCGGATACAGAGGCGTATATTATATATACCTCTGGAAGTACCGGAAAGCCCAAGGGTGTAGTGATTACCAATGCCGGGGTATATAATACCCTCTTCGATATAAATCAGAGATTTCACATTACATCAGAGGATCGCATTTTTAATTTATCGGAATTTGGCTTTGATTTATCCATCTATGATCTTTTTGGCTCAGTACTTGCAGGTGCCGCAGTGGTGATAAATAAAGATGTGAGGGATGTGGCAGGAATTTATCGCAACCTGACAGAAAAACAGGTAACAGTCTGGAACAGTGTGCCTTCCATTTATTCTCTTATTTTAGAGTATGGGGCAAAGAGAGATACAGAAGGAATAAAGCTAAAGAAAGTATTTTTAAGTGGAGATTGGATATCCTTAGATACTTATGAGAGAAGTAAGGCGGTATTTCCTGATACAGAATTAATCAGTCTTGGTGGTGCAACAGAGGCATCAATATGGTCCATATACTACAGAATTAATTCTATGGAGGAAGACTGGAAGAGTATTCCTTATGGATACCCCCTTGCAAATCAGCAGCTGTATGTGATGGACGGGCAAAGACGTATGCTTCCGGTGGGAGTTCCCGGTGAAATCTATATTGGTGGAACAGGAGTGGCAAAGGGTTATACAAATCCGGAGCTGACAAAGAAAAGTTTCTTTGAAAGTGATACTCTGGGACGTATATATAAGACAGGAGATGCAGGAGTATTTTCAGTGGATGGCTATCTGAATATACTTGGCAGAATAGATAATCAGGTAAAAATAAATGGTTACAGAATAGAAACCCAGGAAATAGAGCAGGCAATACAGAAAGAAGAAATGGTGGAAAATGCATTTGTAGAGATTTCGCAGAGAGGTAAAGCAAAGCGTATTTTTGCTTTTGTATGTACCAAAGAACCTGCTGCTTTAACGGAGGGTGATATCAGTTATCTAAAGGAAGAACTGAGAAAATCCCTTCCGGTTTATATGGTTCCTTATCATATAGAACAGCTGGAAAAAGTACCCCTTAACAGCAATGGGAAGGTGGATAGAAAAGCCTTAAAGGCAATGGCTGATACCATAGAACTAAAGCCGGTAGAATTTAAAAAACCGGAAAATGAAATTCAGGAAGCATTATATGAAGCCTGGTCGGATATGTTTTCTCACTACGAATTTGGAGTCAACACAGACTTTTTTGATGCAGGTGGAGATTCCCTTATGATGATATATAATCTTGCCTTTATAGAAGAAAAATTTGGTATCAAAGTAAGAGGAAGAGAGTTTCTTGAACATGCAACTATTGAGCAGTTAGCGTTACTGATAGAAGAAAGAAGACAGGCTTAGAATATGAAAAGTTCAGAAATAATAAGTTATTGGAATACCAGAAATCTTACTACTGCAAATAACTCCATGGTAGAAAGAACCATAAGAAAACACAGTGGCACAGATGTAAATATGTATGAATGCTCCATAGAGAAAGTAAGAAAGCAGCTAAACAGATGTGAACATCAACGACTTAGAGAATTTATCGGACTGTATGCCCTTATGTTATTGTTACAGAAAATTAATCATCAGGAGGAACAGGTCATAAGGGTAAGAGTCAAAGGAGGAATATTCTACCCATTGGCAGAAAGCATTTCACTGTCGGAACCCATAAAAAAATCTATTACACAGTTATATGATGCCTACAGGAAATTATATGGTGTGGCACAGCTTACCAGAGGTGAAGTAATAAGATTTATACAGGATGGAAAAGTAATTCAGGAAAGCAATGGGATACATTATGTCTATGCAGAGGAAAACCTGCAGGATGTGCGGGCTGAAGTAAAAGATAAACAGGATTCTGCTGATAAAAAAGAGATGGTAATTCTTGCAAAGGATAAATTATATCTTCAGGCAGCAGTACACAAAGAATATCTTACAAATTTTGCGGATATGTACCAACAGGCAATTATTTCAGTTATCTCCTGTTTATTTGAAAAAGAAACAGGACCTGTGAAAAGGAATGTCACAGGAAATGAGGTAAGTATTCTGTCTGAGAAAACAGAAAATATCATACAGGACTTCAGCAGGGGAGAGGTAAGAGAGCAAACACCATTTGATGTATATGACAGGTGGAAAGCCCAGGTTTGCAGGACACCGGATCGTGTAGCTTTAACCTGTGGAAAGAACAGCCTTTCTTACCGGGAACTGGATGCAGAAATCACAGAGTATAGAAACAAACTGAAAAACGCTGGAATTTCGGAAGGGGACAGACTGTTGCTTCTTACCAGAAATGATATGTCCTGCATTGTAAAATTGTTTGCTATCTGGGCAGTGAAGGCGGTTTATATACCAACCTCTGGTTCATACGCTAAAGCTAAAATTATGGATATAGCCAGGCAGACAGGTGCAAAGGCAATTCTCGGAGATGAAATTTTTATCCTGGATAGTAATGCAAAAGAGGACAGGGAAGAAGATATGGATGCTGAGAATTTAAATCGGGGAATTTCCCATATCATTCTTACTTCTGGAACCACAGGTGAGCCAAAGATGGTAGCCATAGAGAAAAGCGGTTTTGGAAATTTGTGTGACTGGTACACAGATGAATTTCAATTTAATGAGGATAGCAGCTCTTTATTGCTGACGAATTTTTTATTTGATGCTTCTGTGAAAAATCTTGTGGTCCCTTTGATTACCGGAGGCAGACTGGTAGTGTTAGATACAGAGCTTTATGATATTGCAGAGATAGTAAATGTGATAGAAAGAGAAAAAATTACTCATGTGAATACAGTTCCCTCCCTGATGGATAAGATACTTGAACTAAGTGAAGCTTCTCAGCTAAAAAGCCTGAAATGGATAGTGCTTGGCGGGGAAGGATTTAGAATAGACAGGAAAAAGCTGAGGGAAAGCAGGTGTAAGGCTGCCAACGTATATGGACCTACAGAAGCTACAGATTTAGCTACCTTTCATATTCTGAAGCAGTTGGAAGAAACACCGGTACCAATTGGTGCTCCTATTGCCAATAAGCTGGTATATATTATGGATGAAAATAGAAATTTATTGCCTCCTTATGTGCGAGGTGATATTTACATAGCCGGAGCAGGAGTTATTGAAGGTTACTTAAATGTAAGTCCAAAGGATGTATTTTTTGATAATCCCTTTGAACCATCCAGACCCTTATATCGGACAGGGGATGTGGGAATGTGGAATACAGAGGGAGAAATTATTTATCTGGGGAGAAAGGATAACCAGATAAAGGTAAATGGACAAAGAATAGAGTTAGAGGAAATAGATGCCATTGCCGGAAAGTGCCCGGGAGTAAGAATGGCTGCAGCAGTAATAGCAGAAGGCAGGATTATTCTGTGTTATACCAGTGAGAAGAACTGTACTGTGGATAAAGACATGTTACATAAGGTATATGAAAGGTACCTGAGCAAATCCTTACATCCAGGGGAATACATTTCCATGGAAGATATGCCGCTTACCGGAAATGGTAAGGTAGACAGAAAAGCTCTGGTTCAGAGATTGCAGGATAAGAAAGAACACGCGCCTGTGGTTTTACCACAAAATAAAACAGAAGAACTTGTATTGGAAGCCTGGAAGGAAACTCTTGGGGTACCGGAAATTTCCACAGAAAGTCCATTTTTTGAAGCAGGTGGAAATTCTTTACTGCTTAACAGGCTTAAGCTGGAACTGGATAAGAGAATCAATAATTCTCTCAGTATCACAGATTTTTTTGAATATGGAACCATTAAGTTAATAGCGCAACAGATAGAAAGGAAAGAATAGAAAAATATGAGAACTATATGTGATTATTTAGATAAAACAGTTGCTGGCAGAGAGGAAAAAACTGCAGTTTACTACAAAGAGGCAGGAGTTGTAAAGAATATTACATTTTTGCAGTTAAAGCAGGATATATATGCTGTTGCAAAGGCAATAAAGGATATGGGGTATCAGCGGGAAAAATTTATACTTATAGGGGAAAACTCCTATCGATGGATGGTGTATGCCCTGGGAATTATTGTGTCGGACAATATTCTTGTGCCTGTAGATAACAGGATGGATAAGAAAAGTTACCAGGAGATGGTTCAAAGAGTAGATGCGAAGGGAGTATGTTACAGTAAGGCCGTAGAAGCCACAGTAGAAGATGCAGGGAGTCAGGAGTCAGGCATTTATAAAGTAAATATCAATGAAAGTGAGCTAAAGCCAGGTGAGGATGCAGTTTCCTGGGATTCTGACATAGATGATATTGCATTAATTATGTTTACCTCTGGGTCTACAGGTGCAAGTAAAGGAGTATGCTTAAGTCAGAGAAATCTTATTGTAAGTGCCATCAGCAGCGTGGAGCATGCACTTGTGGATGCTGACAGTTTTAAGAATATTATCTGTTTACCTATGTATCATATTTTCTGCTTTGCAGTTGATTTTCTGTGGCTGATTGTAAAAGGCTGCCCGATTGCCATAAATTCTTCTGTGATTGCATTAAAGGACGAGATTAAGGAGTTTGAGGCATCCAGAGTGTGTATGGTTCCAATGATGGCAGAAACCATTCTCACCGGGTTACATATGACAAAGAATCAGAACAGTGATTTGAATTCTGATAAAGTGAGAGAACTTACGTTAGGAAAGAATTTTAAACGAATTATATTAGGGGGAGCTTTTATAGAACCGGCATTGCGTGAGGGGCTTGTCTCTTATGGAATCGAAGTTATATGCGGTTACGGTATGACAGAGGCCACGGGTCCGGTATCCTCGGAAGAAGGAGCAGGGGCAAGAGCCGGAAGTATAGGAGATATTTTACCTTGTAATGAAGTGAAGATTATAGACAATGAGATATGTGTAAAAGGGGATAATGTAATGTCGGGATATTATAATGATCCGGAAGCTACAAAGGAAACCATGCAGGATGGCTGGCTCAAAACCGGTGACTTTGGATATATAAAAAATAATTATCTTTACATTACCGGAAAAAAGAAAAATCTGATTATTACAGCAAATGGGGAAAATGTGTCT
This sequence comes from uncultured Lachnospiraceae bacterium, assembly GCA_934330725.1. Taxonomy (GTDB): domain Bacteria; phylum Bacillota; class Clostridia; order Lachnospirales; family Lachnospiraceae; genus Lachnospira. The sequence goes on from CAKRGM010000003.1 coordinate 28,129, forward strand.
CCGGAAGAATTAGAGACCTATATTCATGAGTCTCCAATGGTAAAGGAAGTAGTATGTTTCCAGAAAAACAATCAGATAAGAGCACTTATTTATCCAAACCTGGAAAATATAGAGCAGGTTGCATTGGATGATATCAGGGAAAAACTTTATGGTTTTATACGGGAGTTGAACAGGAGACTGCCTTTCTATAAGCATATTCAGTACATTGAGCTTACAGACAAAGAATTGGAAAAGACTCCAAGTATGAAAATAAAGAGAGAAAAGTATTATTACAAAGGATGTAATGGAAATGAATAAGTCATGGAATCAGTGTTTTAAGGAAAATGTAATAAGATTCGGAAATCGAATCGCTGTGATAGAGGAACATAAAACCTATACATATAAAGAACTGGATGCATTGATAACTTCATTTGCGCTTGTATTAAGAAAAAGTGGGATAAAAAAAGGCTTAAAGGTTGCTATTATGCTGGATAATTCTGTAGAAGCTGTGATAGCAATACAATCTGTAATTCGGGCTGGTGCGATATATGTACCAATAAATGTGAAGGATGCCATGGAGCGGAAAAAGCAGATAGTAACAGATAGTGAATGCAGCCTGCTGATAACGGACATAACCCATGATGCAGAAGAACTTACAATGTGTGAGAAGCTTGTGTATGAGGAACTGATATCTGGGTTACGAAAAGAACCATATTCAGAGGCAGATGAGATAGAAGATGATAATGATGAGAGCGACACAGCATATCTGTTATATACTTCCGGAACCACAGGAAAGCCAAAGGGGGCTATGCTGTCTCATGGAAATCTGATAGCTCAGATGGAGGGACTTAGAAAAGAATTTCAGCTTAATGAAAAAGATGTCTGGAGCCAGTTTCATACTATATGTTTTGACTTTTCCGTACTGGAAATCTTTGGTGCTCTCTATAATGGTGCTGCTCTTGCTATCGTGCCGGAGGCAGCAAAGCTGGATGGCAGAAAACTTTTGAATTTTATTGAGAAAAAAGAGATAACGGTATTAGGGCTTGTACCATCCATTATGTACCGTGTGCCAGTAGAAGAAGCTGGAAAGCTGAAAGTACGTCTTATGATACTTGGTGGAGAAAAGCTTGGCTTTAAGAGTCTGAAAGCATGGTTTGAAAAAGTACCGGATTGCATTGCAGTAAACGGATACGGATTAACAGAAACCACTATCTTTAATACAGGAAAAAGGATTGACAGGAATTCAAATCTGGAGGATGTAGGAAATATCGGTCATGCCTTTGCACCCAATATTATGCTGTTAGCCAACGAAAGTTCGGGTAAGTTTAAGCTGGTTAAGCAAGAAGGCCAGGAAGGGGAAATTCTGTTAGGGGGAGCTACGGTATCAGCCGGGTATTGGAAAAGAGAGGAATTAAATCAGGAAAAGTATATTAATCTTCCGGAATATAAAGGAGTGAGATTTTTCAGAACCGGAGATTACGGAAGGTTAAGTGCCAATGGAGATATTTACTTTACAGGAAGACGCGACAATCAGATCAAGCTTAGAGGGTTTAGAATCGAACTGGAAGAAATAGAGGGAAAGTTACGAAAAATTCCTTCTATTAAAGATGTTGCTGTTAAGGTGGATAAAGAAAGAGAACTGATTCTTGCCTTTGTAGTAAGTGAAGGAAAGTCTGTAGAAGAAATATATACGCAGGCAGAGAAAAGCCTGCCAAAGTATATGCTTCCCCATCGATGGAAATTGTTGGAGGAATTACCTGTCACAGACAGAGGAAAGGTAGATAAGTCCAGGCTTGTAATGAAGCAGCGGGAGGGAATGGTGAAAGCATTTACTCCATGTGAAACCAGTATACAGCTTAAAATTCAGGAGATATGGAAATACTGTCTGGAAATCACAGAAGAGATAGGCTGTAACGATTCCTTTTATGAACTGGGAGGAGATTCCCTTTGTGTTATAAGTATGATTGAGAAAGTAAAAAACATCTTTCATACCGCTATACGGCTGGTAGATTTTATTGAAAATCCTACCATTGAATACATATCAGAAAGGGTAGAGGAAAGTCAGAAACTATCAGAAGAGGAATTGACAGAATCAGAACAGATTAAGATTACTCATAAATATACAACAGAATATCCAATGACAGACCTTCAGCAGGCATTTTTTATAGGCAGAGAGGCAACGGTGGCTTTGGGAAATTGTGCTTCCCACAGTTATGCAGAGATTCTGTGTCCAAAGTATAACAAAGAAAAGGTGGAAGCTGTTATAAAGAAGCTGGTAAAACGCCATCCTATGCTCCGATGCTATTTTGATGATTTAGGAGATCACCATATTGTAGATGACATTCAGATATCACTGACAGAGCATGATTTTACAGGGGTATCCCAGGAGGAAAGAAAGGCAGGGCTTATGAAAATCCGCCAGAGAATGGAGACTACTATTCTAAACACCGGTATAGCTCCTCTTGCAAGGGTGGAAATAAGTAAGCTGCCGGAAGAAAAAGCCCTGGTACATCTATATGTGGATGCTTTGATTTCTGACGGATGGAGTCATGAACTGTTGCTGTACGAAGCTGATCAGTTATATAAGAATCCAGATGCAGTATTGGATGCCAATGATTTTACCTTTGGAGATTTTGTAGAATATAATGAGAAATTAAAAAACACCACAGCATACCAGAAAGCAGGGAAGTTCTGGCGTGAACACTTAAAAGAGCTTCCGGAAAACCCGGAGCTTTTGGTGGGAGAAGTTGCAGGCAGTAATAAGCAGATTGTAAGTCACCAGATGAGACAGCTGATAGATTGGGGAAGCTGGAAACGTGTGGAAGAAAATGCCGCCGGGGATGGAATGACAAGCTTTATTATTTCCCTCACCGCATTTTGTAAAGCGGTAGCCAGATACAGTAAGAATCAGCATTTTGTAATTAATCTCCCTGTATCAAACAGACCGGAATCCTGTGAAAATATAGATAAACTGGTGGGAGTCTGCTCTAATTTCTTTTTGCTGGATTTTGAAAATCGAAAGCAGGAGTCTTTGTATGATACCGCAAAGCGGGTACAGAAGAGACTTTGGGAATTAAAAGAAAATGACAGCTTTAATGGAAATGAGATAATAAGGGAGCTTTATCAATCCAATGGTGATGTTGGAGGTTTTGTGGCATCCATTGTATTCACCAGCCTTATGGATATTCCTTTTCCGCCGAAGGAAATGTTACAGCGGACATATCTTGAAACCCACACCAGCCAGATTTGGATGGATACTGTAGTGATGTGGGATGAAGATGGCGTGTCTTTTAACTGTGACTTTGTAGAGGGAATTATAGAGGATGCACTTGCAGAAAACATAATTACATCCTGTATTAAACTTGTAAAAAGCTATGGAGAGAATCCGGTTTCCTGGAAAAACATAAGTGAAATACCTCTTACAAAAGAGGAACAGACAGGCATTGAAATCCATAACCGGAAGGAAAGGAATATTCCAGAGAAATCAATTACGGATTACTTAGGTGACAGAGCAAAAGAAACTCCTGACAACATCTTTTTATGGTCTGAGACAGAGCAAATCAGCTATGGCGAGTTTTATCAGCAGGTAAAAGCCTTTAGCAGATATCTTATGGGGGTTTACAAAAAAGACAAAAATCACAGTTCCTGTAAGGAAAAGGATGCCGGAAGAATTGCCATTGTTACCAACAAAGCCAATTATCAGATACTATCTATATTTGCGGCTATTGGTACCGGTGGGGTCTATGTGCCTTTAGATGAAGGCTTTCCGCCGGAAGTTATTGTGGATGCACTGGAAAAGACAAAAGCCGGAATTGTGATAACAGATAATCACAATATGGATAAGATATTGAAAGTTAAAGGAAAGCTGGCAGATATCGCTGTTGTAAATGTAGAAAGTGAAGATGTCAGGAAAATAGTAACAGATACAAATCCAGATGGGTTTGAGTTAAAAAAGAGAAGTATATATGATCCTTTTGTAACAATTTTCACCTCAGGAACTACAGGAAAGCCCAAGGGAATACTGTTAAAAGAAGCTGGTATCATGAATTCAGTGTTATTTACAAATGAAAAATATCAGGTAAAGGAAACAGATACAGCTATCGCATTAACCAATGTGTGTCACGATATGTCCATGTATGATATGTTTGGAATGGCAGTGGCAGGAGGAACATTGCTTGTGCCGGAAAAAGAGGGAGCAAGAGATCCGGAACACTGGAAGAAATTACTTAGGCAGAAAAGTGTAACAGTTATAAACTCGGTTCCTGCATTTACAGAAATGCTGTTACTGGCGATGGGTAAAGCACAGAAGCAGCAATATCTTGGAAATTTCAGACTTGTGATACAGGGAGGAGATTTCTTAAAACCTTCTCACGCAGAAAATCTGAAAAGCATCAATAGCCGGCTGCAGCTTGTAAACGTAGGAGGACCAACAGAAACCAGTTTATGGAGTATTTATCATGATGTGACAGATGAAGAGATAGCCAGTGGAAAGATACCTTATGGAAAAGCCATAAGTAACATGAAGCATTATATTCTCAATGATAATCTTGAGATAGCTCCTAAGGGAGTTGCTGGAACTATTTATTCTGAAGGTATCGGTCTTGCAGAGGAATATGTGGGAATGAAAGCGCTCACAGATAAAAAATTCCTGAACATAGATGGCAGGCGGATGTTTAATACCGGGGATGTGGGATATTATAATTCTGATTATGAGATAATGATAAAAGGCAGAGATGATAATCAGATAAAGATCAATGGAAAACGAATTGAATTAGAGGAAATTGAATCCTGCATCAATTCCATAAAGGAAGTGCATGGCAATAGCTGTGTCTATGTGAAAGAAAAGAACAAGCTGTGTGCATTCTATGTGGCAGACAGAGAACTGGAAAAGAAGTACATAACAAGTGAACTCGAAGGAAAACTGGCTCACTATATGATTCCATCAGATTTTTTCTGGAAAGAAGCACTTTCCATTACAAGGAATGGAAAATTAGACAGAAAATCACTGGAAAAAGAAGCATTGTTGTTATTAAGCAATGCCGAAGAAATCAGTGAGAAAGAGAACAGGGAACTGGACGAAATTGATCAAAAGCTGTTATTACTGACATGTGAAATTTTAGACAGAAAAGATATATCCATTACCGATAACTTTTTTATGGAGGGTGGAAATTCCATTCTTGCCATTAAGCTTATTGCCGCAATCAAAAATGAATTTGGAATAAAACTTAAGCTTGGAGATATATTTTCAAGTGCCGATATCAGCTCCTGGAAGGAACTTATCAGGGAGGAACTGGCAAAAAATTCTGTAGAAGAAATGAAAGTGGAAGATATTTCTTATGACAGAATTCCACTAAGCAGTGCACAGACAGGTATCTGGTTTTACCAGCAGATTCATAAGGACAGTAAGTATACAGTGATGGCTTATGCAGACATAAGTAACAGGAACCGGAAAAATCACATATCTATAGAGCATCTTGGCAGGGCAATAGATGATGTGGTAAACAGTTCAGCCATATTTAAGCTTCAGTTTTATGTCAGTGAAGATGGAGTGCCATTCCAGAAACTGATATCAGAAAGGAAAGAAAAAGCAAATCTGGAAGTAGTTGATGTGACAAAGGATGTCCAAAGCCAGTTAGAGAATTTAGGCAGCTATATATTTTCTATAGGCTCTGAGAGATTGTACCGCTTTATTTATCTGAGACAAAATCCATATCAGGGGAAGCTGGTAATACTTATGCATCATTTACTTGTGGATGAGGTAACCATGGAGGTTATCTACAATGATATTATAGATAATTATATAAGCTATGAAGCAGGAGAGAGAAAAGAAAGCAGGGCAAGAAGTGACAGATATCTTAAATATTGTGTAGAGAAGTCCAAAGAAGTGTATGATAAAGAGATTCTTAAAAAGGATTTTACACTGGTGACAGAGAAATTTCTTGGGAAAATTAAAGAAGAGACCTATGAGACAGGAATTGTAAACTGGCGGAAGCTACAGATAGATCCTGAAACAGAGCATAAATTAAAGGAAATAAGCAGTAAATCAAAAAGTACATTATTTGCCACTGTCTATGGAATCTATATGGCAGCATTGTACCTTACATATGCAGAAGAGAATGTTATTACCACAACTACATTTTCTGATAGAATCAAGGAAGAGGATGCCTGGGAATATGGTATGTATGTCTATAATCATCTGATATCCTGCAAGATACATCCATCAGATTCTCTGAAAGATGTAGTGGAACGGGTGACAAAAAATGTGCAGGCTGTGTTTGCTCATCCAATCCTTCCGGTGAGTGATGCTGTCAGAGAATTGGGCTTACCATCAGAGTATTTAAAGCTTATCAATAACTTTGTATTTACCTATGTAGACAGTGACAGAAAAGAAAGAGCCTATGAGAATACCATATTTTATCCTCTGAATATAGATAAAAAAACAGGAGATATGAATGTTAATTTACTGATAGAAAAAATCAATGGAAACTTTATAGGAAACCTGTATTATTCAAATCAGGTGGCATCCGATGATATGGACAGACTTGGTATGAATTTTGAAGGGCTGATTAATAGCTGTGATACTGTATTTGAAACAGAATTATTAGAGCTTGTGAAAGTGCAGGAAGATGATCCTGCGGAGGACACAGAAATTTTGATGGAAGAATTGGGAGATTTATTTTAATGAAGGAAGAATGGTTTAGTATATGGAATACTATACTTACAGATTATAGTAAAACCGGTATGTATGCTAAGAATGTGACGCATAGTATTTCTGTAAAGAATGAAAAGACCTTTGACAAAGTGCGGCTTCGCTTTAATAATATCTATGGAGATGAGGAAGCCGTATATCAGAATGTAATCCTGACACTGGAGAATGGAAGGCAGTATAAGGTCACATGTATGGGCGAGGAGACGGTACGTATATCCCCGGGAAAATGCATATATCTTGATGAAGTGCAAGTGGAGCTTTTCAGTGGAAATGTAACTATCTCCTATGAAGTGGAATTTTTGAAACTGAATAATGCGGCATTACTTCCCTCTACTTCTTATATGCAGCTTACTACAGGAGGTACTGTTGATACAGCCATTCCTTTTTATAAAGGAATGGCAGGCAGCATTCCGAAGCAATATAACTGGCACTTTGGTCTGGATGATATTTGTCTGAGTATAACAGATGAAATAGCATTTAAAAAGGTATTGTTTCTGGGGGATTCTAATTTTCACAGAGAATACCTTGTAAACAGCTACAGAGAACGAAATCCTTATACTATGTGTGTCAATAGAGGCTTGAATGGAAACCGGTTGTTACAGGGAACCATTCTGCCGGCAATGGGTGAAATTAACGGAATAGCTGCTATTGACAGAATTAAGAATGAAACCATGCTGTACAATAAAATTTACATTTTAATCGGGATAAATGATATTATACTACCATTTGAATATGGTAAGCTGCAGGAGGTGGTTTCCCCGGAGGAACTGACAGCCGGATTAGAGGCACTGGAAAAACAAGCCCAAAGCATATGCAGTTGCAGGGATAATATTGTGTTTCTGACTTTACTTCCATTTAAGGGACATCCTGCATGGAATGGGCTAAGTGAGAACACCAGAAATCAGGTAAACAAATGGATAAAGACCAGAAATCATTTGGATATATCAGAACTTGTAGCCAGTAAAACAGAACCGGAAAGACTTGAGAGAGCATATGCAGAGGAAGATGCATTGCATTTAAATGAGCAGGGAGGGAATTTCGTTGCAGCCTATATGAACTGACTCCAATTACATAATAGAAAAGGCAGATATAGAAACCATTGATAAGGATTTGTATGAATATTATTATAAGTGTGCTTCCAGGGAAAGAAAGGAAAAATGTAACAGGTATCGATTTTATGAGGATTCTGTAAGATGTATAATGGGTGAAGTGTTATTAAAACAGGCATTACTTAGAATTGGCACTGATATAACAAAATACAGGATAGAAAGGGGAAAGTATGGAAAACCGTATTTGCATCCTTTAGCAAAAGATGGAAAAAAGTTATATTTTAATATCTCTCATTCAGGCAAATGGGTGTTCCTTATCTTAGCAGACAGAGAGGTGGGAATAGATGTGGAAGAAATCCAGGAAAAGGGTGTTGCAGTAGCGGAGCATTTTTTTACAGGGCACGAGTGTAGATATATTTTAAAAAGTGATCGCCCTGAGAATACATTTACAAGACTCTGGACCATAAAGGAAGCTTATATCAAGTTTCTGGGAATGGGATTATATAAGGAACTGGATTCTTTTACTGTTTCTGTAAATGGAGAGAATATAACTATCACCGACCAGGGAGAAAGACAGGATATCAGTATATATAGTTACGGACTTGATGGGTATTATGTGACATATATTCTGGGAAAGAAATATCATTAATTACAATAGCAGCACTTCAGAAAGGAGTGCTGCTATTGCATTGTATGAAAGAAAGTAGAAGATACCCCTGCTGCTTTTTGTATTGACAGTTTGAACATTGTTCAATAAAGAGGATAGTGTGAAAACTCTTGCTGATGCGATTGATTTCACACTGTTATTTGTTTCTGTGCGAAACAAAAAGCTCATGACGGCAGATGAGAAACCGCCTCTTCGCAACAAAGTTGCGAAGAAATGAGAATTAACACATGATGAATATATAAATGGTCTTCATATTTTATTTGATGAACTTGATTGCAAAAATTATGAAGCGACTATCACCGGCGGAGAACCAACTTTAGATACATTTAAATTTATCAAAACAATACAGTTATGTAAACAATACGGAGTAAAATGTAGAACAGTTAGTACAACCGGCATTAATTTAATGCAGACATTTAATAAAAAATATTTTGAGGAATATAATAAGTGGGTAAAATCACTTGATTATGATTGTGACGCAAAAGAGAATAAAGAAAGATTCGAAAAAGAAAAAAAGGAGTATATTAATTCTCATCTTGACAGAAGCAAATTTTGCAATATGTTGAATGAAGAATTATTTGATAAATTTGCAGGATTTTATGATGAACATTTAGAATAATGAACTATACAGGGAGGTGTAATTATGCCAAGACCAAAAAACAAAGAGGAACTGATAACAGTAGCAAATACAAATTACGAGAAGCTTCTTAAAATGATTGAAGACAGAACAGATGCAGAAAAACAGACAGAATATGATTTTTCTGCGGATGTAAAGAAAAAAGAAGCACACTGGAGGCGTGATAAGAATCTTCGTGATGTGCTTATGCATTTAAATGAGTGGCATCTACTGTTGCTGGAATGGATTAAGAATCGTGAGAATGGAAGCAATAAACCATTTTTAATGGAAGGGTATAACTGGAAAACTTATGGTGCCATGAATATTGTATTTTACAATAGATGTCAGAATATTTCTGAGGAAGAAGCTCTTGAAAGGTTTAAGGATTCTCATAGACGGGTAATGGAGGCATTAGATACGTTTTCGCAGGAGGAATTATTTACAAATACCTATTATCCGTGGGTAGGCGGAAGCTGTATCGGAAGTTATTTTATCAGTAACACGAGTAGCCATTATGACTGGGCTATGAAGAAGATGAAGGCGCATAAGAAAAAATGTAAGGAGCAGTAGTTAAGGCGTTTGAGTTTAAGAAAGATTAATTTATGTAATGTATGCATGTATATGCATATAAAAGGAGACTTCATTCAGTAGTGAGTGGAGTCTTTTTTTGTATTTAGGGAAAGTCAATAAATCTTATAGTCCGTAAATCTTAAAGTTCATAAATTTAACGTCATAAAATACATAAACCTGGTTTTATAAAATATGTACAGATGGACTTGTTGACAAAAAAGAAAAAAGAAGATATATTTATTACACAAAGTAATTACATAGAGCAACTAACGTGAATTAAAGGAGTGGTTATCAGTGACAAGAGACAAAATTAAAAAAGTAATGGATGCCTGTTATCTGGCTAAACGTGTAAGGGATTTACTTCCTAAATTACCGAATGGTGTAACGTCATCACATATCCATTATCTTGATACTATACGAAAATTAGAATTAAAAACAGACAGTGTAAGAGTAAGTGATATAAGTGACGAATTGGGACTTCCAAGACCTGGTGTTACAAAAATAATAAAGGACATGGAAAAGCTTGGATTTGTTGAAAAGAAAACAACACAAACGGACGGCAGGGTTGTGTTTATTAAAATTACTGAATCTGGAAAAGACTTAGTGGACAAATATGTTGATCAGTATTTTGGTGAATTGAGTACAAAACTTAATGATATTTCTGACACAGATGCGGATAACATGATAGAAACGATAGAAAAATTATATGATGTTATGAAGGGGAGATGTTAAAATGGACCAGAGAGAAAAAACAGATTTTACACAGGGAAGCATCTTAAATAAGTTAATTCCGTTTATGATGCCTGTTCTTGGAGCACTTGTATTACAGGCGGCATATGGTGCGGTAGATTTGCTTATTGTAGGAAGGTTCGGAACTACAGCCGGATTATCAGCGGTATCTACAGGCAGTCAGATATTAAATCTTGTTACATTTGTAATAACTCAGTTTGCAATGGGAGTTACAGTGCTTATTGCAAGATATATTGGAGAAAAGAATCAGGGTAAGATAGGTGAGTTACTTGGAGGAACAATAATTGTATTTACAATGATATGTATTGTATTATTTGTTGTGATGGTTTTCTTTGCAAATCCATTAGCCATTCTGATGCAGGCGCCCCAAGAAGCAGTTTCTCTTACATCAGTATATGTAAGAATATGTGGTGGCGGAATATTTTTTATTGTCTCATATAATGTGTTGGCTGCTATTTTCAGAGGATTTGGTGATAGTAAATCACCGCTTATTTTTGTAGCTGTTGCATGTGTTGTTAATATTGCCGGAGATTTAATTCTTGTAGCCGGATTGCATCTTGATGCAGCCGGAGCTGCAGCTGCAACCGTTTTGGCACAGGCAGTGAGCGTTATTCTTGCACTTATTATATTAAAAAAGAAAAAATATGATTTTAGTATTAGTAAACATGATTTCAAAATTAATAAACAGTGTAAGAGGTTTATTAAAGTAGGATTGCCATTGGCACTTCAGGAGTGCCTGACACAAATGTCATTTTTAGCGTTGTGTGCGTTTATAAATAAGCTGGGGCTGGAGGCTTCATCAGGATATGGGGTAGCATGTAAGATAGTTAATTTTGCAATGCTTGTTCCAAGTGCTCTTATGCAGTCCATGGCATCATTTATATCGCAGAATGCAGGTGCAGGAAAAACAGAAAGAGCAAGAAAGTCTATGCTTACAGGGATGGGTGTTGGACTGGTTGTTGGTACTATAGTATTTATTTGTGTATGGAGCTTTGGCGATATTTTAGCATCTATATTTACAACTGATGCGGCAGTAATTAAAAAAGGAGCTGAGTATTTAAGAGGATTTGCACCAGAGACAATTGCTACAGCAGTTTTGTTTAGTATGATAGGCTTTTTTAATGGATATGAAAAGACCGTATGGGTAATGGCTCAGGGATTGATTCAGACATTACTGGTGAGATTGCCACTTGCTTATTTTATGAGTATACAGCCGAACGCAAGTCTTACAAAAATAGGATTGTCTGCACCGGTTGCAACCTGTTTTGGGATTATCCTGAATGTTATTTTTTATTTTGTTTTTTCAAAAAAACAGGCAGGTAAATTAAAAAAACATATTGACTCCCACGCGGCGTAATAGTTTAAAGTGTATTTATCGAGAGGAGGAAAATCAAATGATGACAGTAAATGAAGTGAGCAAACTTACCGGAGTGAGTATACGCACTCTGCAATATTATGATACCATAGGGCTTCTGCCGCCGACGAAATATACGGAGGCAGGATACCGGCTGTATGACGATACAGCGATGGAACGGCTGCAGCAGATTTTATTGTTTAAGGAACTTGAATTTCCCCTGAAAGAAATTAAGAAGATAATTGATGCTCCGAATTTTGACAGAAATGAAGCATTAGAACAGCAGATTGAATTGCTTATTATGAAAAAAGAGCATCTTGAAGGCCTGATTGATTTCGCTCGAAAAATTAAAGCGACAGGAGTAAATAAAATGGATTTTAATGTATTTGATACAACAAAGATGGATGAGTACACAAGAAAGGCAAAGGAACAGTGGGGACAGACTCCGGAATATCAGGAGTATGAAGAAAAATCAGAAAATCAGTCACCGGACACTAAAAAACAAGCCCTGCAGAATCTTATGCTTATATTTGCAGAGTTTGGAAAAATGACAGACAAAAAGCTTGAGGATTCCGATGTTCAGCTTGAGGTTAAGAAATTACAGGATTATATTACAGAGCATTTTTACAGATGCCCGGATGAGATATTAAATGAACTTGGTAAAATGTATGCTTCGGGCGGAGAGTTTACGGAAAATATTGATAAAGCAGCAGGTAAAGGAACAGCAGTATTTGTAGCGAAGGCAATTGAAATTTACTGCAAGTATAGTGCAAGCTGATATTGAGGTTTTACCAGTTTAAGGGATTACAGTCATCGTCACTGTTGGAATCAATAACGTTCTGACAGTGATTAATTTTGTCTGTCAGACAGTCAATACGTGCCTGCATAGCTTCTAATTCTTTCTGTGACTGTAATTTCAGCTGAATTAAAATGTTCATTCGTTCCTAAATGGATGAACGTCCCTGTTGGCACAAAGTAAAATAGTGGCGGATTTCCGGAATGGGAATCCATCATGAGATTACGGGTGTGAGAGGTATGATGTTGAACATGTATGCAAAGCAAAGACCGGACTACATTGAGGCAGCAGATACCATTGCCGCAAGTTCGGCAGTTACAACTCTTCTGCGCTGTCCGGGAATCAAGAATGGAGATAATATAAAGTATTTCCTGACAAAAGAAGGAGAGCAGCCGGCACATAAGGATATTGAAAGAGCTGGAATTGCACAGTGCATGTATGATTTAATTGCAGATGATTCACTTGGAGTAAATGAGAGTCTTGGAATTATAAATTAGTTAAGAGGTTGCGAATTTTATCAGAGTATGGAGTAAAAGTTTAAAAGAAAATTAAGGGGAAAGTCATGAATAAACAGATATTAATTATAAAAGGAAGCCCAAGAAAAAATGGAAATACATCAGCTTTGGCAGATGCATTTGCACAGGGAGCAAATGATGGGAAAAATATAGTAACCGAGATGATTGATCGTACATTTGCAGTAGAACCGGTCTGACGAATAAAAAGTTTTATCTGCTTAGCGCAGGTGCTGCTCCGTAAGAAAAATATATGCAGACAATGATTGACAGCTTTCGTCAGTATATTTCCTGTTTTAGAACAGGCGGAAATGAAGAAGGTGGCATTTTGTTTGCGTATGAACAGTAATTATTTTTGGAAAAAAGAAGAAAAATTCTATGAATATAATTGACATGAATATTATATTAACATATAATCTTAATTAGGAATAAATTCTAATAAGGAGGGCGAATGAGTATAAGAAGGAATACAATTCAGAAAGATTTAGTTCGTAATGCAGTATATGAATTGAAAAGACATGTGACAGCTGATGAAGTGTATGAATTCATAAAGAAAGGTCATCCTACGATAGGAAAAGGAACTGTCTATAGAAATTTGGGCATTTTGGCACAGGAGGGGGAAATAAGGAAAGTTGAGGTTCCGGATGGACCGGATCGCTTCGACATTACGTTGGAAAATCATTATCATGTAAGATGCGTAAAATGTGGTGATATTTCTGATGTTGATATGGATGAAATTGCTGATTTAGAAAAGAAAATACATAATACCCATGGTGTAAAATTCCTAAGTTATGATATTTTCTTTAAGGGGATATGTCCTGCATGTTTAAATAAAGAGAAGGGCAGGTAATAAATATAATAAACTAAGCGGGATGTATAAGTAAAATAGCAACAAACAAACAGGTACGCAGAAGAAATCTATGAGGAGGGCATGTGATGAAACAAATAATTAATTCTAAAAAAGCGGTTATGATAGGCTGCGGTTTTGTTGGTTCAGCATCAGTGTTTGCTTTGATGCAGAGCGGGTTATTTACCGAAATAGTTCTTATTGATGCGGACAGGAATAAAGCAGAAGGAGAGGCTATGGACATAAGCCATGGAATCCCATTTGCCAGTCCGATGAGAATATATGCTGGTGATTATGATGATGTAACTGATGCTGCAATTGTTATTATATCTGCCGGAGCAGGACAAAAACCTGGAGAGACAAGACTTGATCTTGTAAATAAAAATGTAGCAATATTTAAATCTATTATCCCGGAAATAGCTAAAAGAAATTTTGCCGGAATTATGCTGGTAGTTGCAAATCCGGTGGATATCCTGACACAAGTAGCTATAAAGTTATCAGGTCTTCCACAGGAAAGAGTAATTGGCTCTGGAACTGTACTTGATACTGCAAGATTAAGATATAAATTAGGAGAGCATTTATCAGTAGACAGCCGTAGCGTTCATGCATTTATTGTAGGAGAACATGGTGACAGTGAAGTAGTAGCATGGTCTTCTGCCAATGTTTCAGGAGTCCCATTAAGTGAAATGTGTGAGATGCGTGGTCATTATACGCATAAAGAAAATACAGAAGAAATTGCAACAGAGGTAAAGAACAGTGCTTATGAAATAATAAATAAAAAGCATGCCACATATTATGGAATTGCAATGTCTGTAAAACGAATCTGTGAAGTAATCATGAGAGATGAAAAATCAATTCTTCCAGTATCACACATGATACATGGTATATATGAAATTGATGGAGTTGCATTAAGTATGCCGGCTATTGTAGGCTCAGATGGCGTAGAATCAGACATACCTGTCAATCTCAGTGGGGAAGAGGCATTAAAACTTAAGGAGTCTGCTGATTCCTTAAAGAAAATATTAGATACATTGGAATTATAATTGTAACGGGAAAAGAACAGTTTTTAAAGACTAAAAAAATAAGAAACGAAAGCAGGATTATTTTATGTATGAAATGAAACCAGAATATTATACAGGAATAGATATGATTGATGAGGAGCATAAGCAGTTATTCCAATATGCTGATGAAGCTTATCAGCTGCTTCATGATGAGTTCACACCTGATAAATATGACAGAATAAATATAATATTAGAGAACCTTCGTGATTATACAGTAAAGCACTTTGCAGACGAAGAAAAATACATGGAGTCTATAAATTATAAGAAAATATTTACACAAAAAATTCAACATCAGGAGTTCATTAATAAGTTAGATGAATTCATGGAACGTCATAATGATGAGATTGAAGATCAGGATAAACAGATTATGGAGATCCTGCAATACCTTACTGAATGGCTGGTAAACCATATTCTGCATGTTGACGGACAGATTCCAAAAGGCTGATGTAATAGCAGGCGAATAAAAAGCAAAAGATAATACAAAAGAGAAGGAGAATATTAAAGATGTATCTTATTGCGGAAGTATTGATGATTATTTCAGTAGGAGGATTGATTGGAGCGCGGCAGGCAGGGCTTGTGGAATGGGAAATTATATTTAAGTCAGCGGCGAGTCTTTTCTTTGTGATGGAAGGATTTTTGGGATATTTAAAAGCAAAGAAAAACAGAAAAGTTTATTTATATATTTTTCTGGCATTGATTTTTTCAATGGGCGGGGATGTTTTTCTGGCATTGGATACAAATAAAGGAATTATGTTTATTTCAGGTGTAGCAAGTTTTGCAATAGCCCATATCATGTTTATTATTGCTTTTTCTAAAATGTCAAAGATTCGTAAAGCTGACTTTGCAGTAGCAGGAGTTATAATAGCAGTACTGCTTACTATTATGTATGTAGGAACATTTAATTTTAAAGGATTGCTGCCTGTTATAATTGCTTATGTAATAATTATTTCTTTTATGGTATCAAAAGCATTGTCCCTTTGGCGGTGCAGAAAAGGAAAAGAATGTGTAGTGGGGCTTATGATGGCAGGAGGAGTCTTTTTCCTTATTTCGGATTTAATATTACTTTTTGTAATGTTTGGAACTGGAGTACCTAAGATAGCACAATCGGTAAATTTAATTGTCTATTATTTAGGGCAGCTGTTTCAGGCACGTGCGTTAAACATAAGCTCAGAAAGCTTTTCGCAGGAATGATGTGCCTGAGTTGAATTGCTGATTTTTTAAAGCATTACCTTAACCTGCTATTTGTGAAATATGAGACACAAATAGCAGGTTAAAAATAGAAGCTAATTTGTTTTAGATGTGTTTATAGACTTTTTATAAAAATTGATTTTAGAATCAAGATTCTGCAGATATTCTTCCCACTTTAACTGTTGGTCTAACATATATTTTCTATGAGCCTGGAGAATCTTAAGGCGTTCAGGCATGGTGTTTTCACCAAGATAGCGTAAATCTGAGTAGTGCTGGATATCTTTCAGAGGCATGCCTGTATCTTTTAAATGCTGGATAAATTTAATCCATTCAATATCGTGTTCGTCATAATCACGTCGACCATTTACATCACGTGATACCTTTATTAGTCCGTTTTTTTCATAATAACGCAGTGTGCTTTCGGACAGATTTGTTTCTTTGGCTATTTCACCTGTTGTCATATTTTCACCTCAAAAATATTTGATATAAATTTTTGTTTAAATAATATCATCTGAATTATAAAATATTTAGGATATAAAATCAAATGGAACAAATACGTTTTTTATCCGGTTGTTTACGAAATCGTGTACTTGTAAAATAATCTTGCTACAGGGGTTATCTGTGGTTATACTATATTGTGTTATAAAGCCACAATAGATAAACAGGCAGGGATGCCAAAGGTGTGAGGAGGAATTATTGATATGTGGGCAGTTCTTATGGCAGTTTTAATAGCGGCTTCGCTGGCAGGTATATTATATCTTGCAAACAGAGTACGGAAATTTTCCTTTGTAAGTAAAATCACAAAAGAAAACAAGGTAGCGGCTTTTATTTTAAGCATGCTGTCTGTAGTGGTTTTATTTGTGGGAATATGGATGGCATGGGGACTTATGAATGCAATTGTCTGTATATTACATCTTATTATTTTCTGGATTATAAGTGATGGAATTTTTGCTTTGGTGAAAAAGAAATGTAAAATATCATTCAGAAGATATTATGCAGGTATTGTGGCAATAGTATTTACTATAGGATATCTTGGCATGGGGTGGGTAATGGCTCATCATGTGGCAGAGACGGAATATGAACTTCACACAGACAAGGCTGTCGGCAGTCTTAAAGTTGCTGTGTTTTCAGATTCTCATGTCGGAACCACATTTCATGGCGCTGGTTTTGCAGAACATATGAAAGAAATTGAAGAGAACAATCCGGATGTCCTGCTTATTGCAGGAGATTTCGTAGATGATGATACAACAAAAGGAGATATGATAAGTTGCTGTGAAACGCTTGGTAAAATTAAAACAACATATGGAATATATTATGTTTTTGGAAACCATGACAAAGGTTATTATTCACCGGATTACAGAGGATACAACGCAGATGACCTTGTTGCGGAGCTTAAGAAAATGGCGTACATGTTATGCAGGATGACGTGGAACTGATAGACAATCGTTTTTATATTATTGGAAGACAGGATAAGTCAGCAGAATATACGGATGGCAGAAAGTCAATGTCAGAGTTGTGTGAAAATCTTGGTCATGATAAGTTTACTATTGTACTTGATCATCAGCCACAGGATTATAATGCACAGGCAGATGCAAATGTTGATCTTGTCTTATCGGGACATACGCATGGAGGTCAGCTTTTTCCGCTTATGACTATTGAAAATCACAGTAATCTGACTCCGGATGACCGGGTGTATGGCTATGAAAAAAGGGATAATACTAATTTTATTGTAACATCTGGTATTTCAGACTGGGCTATTAAGTTTAAGACAGGTTGTAAGTCAGAGTTCCTTATTATTAACATTTCAGGGAATTAGTGCGAAAATTATGCTGATGTGAGAATGAGGATTGGTAAACAATTGAAAATATTAAAATTAGTAAATGATAAATAAGAATATACGATGTATATATATGAGGTGAAGCAATGGATAATATAGCAGAAAAGTTTGAGTTCAGGAATATAAAGCCATCTGAAACTGATCAGGCAGTGAATATAGAGCAGATTTGTTTTCCACCCAACGAGGCTTGTTCTGAAAAAAACATGAAGGACAGAATTGTCAGGGCATCTGAACTTTTTATGGTTGCAGTTGATAAAAAAACTGGGAAAATTGCAGGCTTTATAAATGGTCTTTCAACAGATGAAAGTACATTCAGGGATGAATTCTTTACGACACCGGAACTTTATAATCCGGCGGGTGAAAATATTATGATACTTGGACTTGATGTTTTACCTGAATATCGTGGAAATGGACTTGCCAGAGCACTGGTTTCCAACTATATAAAGAAAGCTGATAAAGCAGGTAAAAAGGCATTATTACTCACATGTCTTGAATCAAAGGTTGAAATGTACAGAAAGTTTGGATTTACTGACAGAGGAATTGCCAATTCCACATGGGGCGGAGAAGAATGGCATGAGATGATTTATACTATGAGTCCATTAAAGTTGAAAGGATAAATAATTATGGAAATACAAAAGCTTGATTATGATTTTTCAGTGTGTAAAGTGGAGGATTATTCCTTTGTAGATTTAAATGCAAAATACTGCTTTACAGGAAAAACGGATGAAGAAAAATCACTGGTTTGTCTTACAGGTGATGTCCCGCCAAATACAATTGAAAGGGATGACGGATGGATGGCATTTCGAATCTGTGGAATACTGGATTTTTCATTAATTGGAATACTATCTGAAATTTCTGGCATATTAGCTGAGAATAAGATAGGGATTTTTGCGGTTTCAACATTTAATACAGATTATATACTGACAAAAAAAGAAAATTATCAGAGAGCGTTAGAAGTTCTTAGTAATGCCGGATATAAAATTGAAGATTAAAATGCATTTCATCAGAGTGTGTCAAAGGCAATTGCAGACTGTGAAAAATTTAATTATCAGTCGTGCAATTGCCTTTTTCTGTTGTGTTTTTAAATTCTTATTCAAAATAAATATTAATTTCACCGAAAGAACAGTCAGCATTTATTGTTACATAATTTGTGACTACATTGCTGTTTAGATGTTCATGTATATTTACACTGCCAAAGGCTGCATCCTTTTTGATATCAGCATGCCATGTGTCAGGAAGATATACATCAGTTTGACCAAAAGAATTGGATATGTTTATGTTTCCATTTACACCGGATGGCATTTGGGCATTGTCAAAATATACATTTGTCTGTCCGAAAGCATTTTCGATGTCAGCATTTACAAAGTCAGTTGAATTTATATATTTGCTTGTTTGTGAAAATGTATTCTTTATGTGAACATTTGAACCGTTAGAATATTCTTCGACAGTTGATGATACAAAAACAGCTTTTTTTCTGCGGGATTTTTTTACATTACCCAGGATTATGTTAAATCCGATTGCAATTAAGATTATGCAAAGCCACCATGTCCATGGCGTGATTGCTTCAATTCCAAGCTGGCTGTCATACATACATCCAAGTATGCCGACAGGTATGAAAAATTCAAATGAATGAAGCAATACAAGACCGCGTATTGCCCAGACAACAAAAAGTACTGTAAATATGATTTGCATAAGTGGCAGATGCTGGATTACCCCGATGCCGCTCAGTATAAGATAAAGTGCGATGAGTATTAACACAAAGCCTCCAAAAATATTTTTCTTATTCATTTTTTAACCTCTTTTCTTCTAATTTTTCCATTAATGCTTTTATGTAGTTTCTTGATACATATGCTTTTTTTACTGAATTAATAAATTCGACTGCACTGGCTCCTGTGATGTTTTTGCTTATTGAGCGGATTTTACCTGTGTTTATGATAGTTGATTTTGAAACTCGCATAAATATTGCCGGCAGCAGTTCCTCCAGCTCATATAGTTTTTGTTTCGTTTCAAAAACATCCTTTGCTGAATGAACAGCAACTACCGAATCTGCCGACTCGAGAAACAGGATTTCATTTAGATTTAGCAGATATTCCTTTTTTTGCTTCATTACATGAAGCTGCAGCTTGGTATTCATCGCCTCCATCAGCTGTTTCTGCAATATAATAATGTTATCATCCAGTTTACCGCATCGGATTACCAGTTCATCTTCTGTGATATTTTCATCAATTTCAATTTGTATTTTCATGGCTTGATTATATTAAAAGATTCCGGCATTGTAAATCGATTTGAACTAAGAGGTAAATATAATGGTGTAAGAGGTAAAAATTGTATTATATTGCAAAATAATATGCTAAAATAAATACAATTACATTTTAAATATGCATTATCCGGGGAGGATACAGAATAGTGAAAAATATACAGGTGATAAAGCAAATGAACAGAAATTACATAAAAAAGAAGGTACTTACTTTTATAATATGTTTATTATGTCTGGGAATGACGGGCTGCTTAAATAAAAGTGAGGCGGTTTCAAATGATAATATTGTAAATGAGTCACAGCAGAAAAGTGATTTGCCGGAGAATACTGAAAAGTCAGAAGCGTGTAAAGAGAATATCCGAAGCAGTATAAAAAAGTATACATGGCTTTCAGATAATTCAGAAAAACTTCTGGAGTTCGCTGATTATATTATTGAAAATTATGATGTTAAAAAGGTTTCAGATGCTCTGGATAATGCAAATGCAGATGCGGTACAAAACAGTACAGGTTCATCAGGCACTGATGGAAATGATAAGGAGTACAGGAATAATGTAAGCAGATGTTTTTATGAAGCGGCAGGAAAGTCACTTTATGTTTTGTGGGACGAATACCAGGGATATTTAAAAGATGATAAAACAGCGCAGGAACACCAGATATATATGAAAAAAAGCCAGACAGATACAGGAAATACTGGTGATGTAAATATTTCATTTGCAGGTGATATCTGCCTTACTGAAGATGGATTTGTTATTGATCACTATGATGAGGTAAATGGAGATCTTTCAAAATGTATTTCCTCAGATATAATAAAAAAGACAAGTTCAGCAGATATATTTATGCTTAATCATGAATACACGGTGAGTACGAGAGGAACGCCGCTGAAAGGGAAAAAATATACATTTCGTGCAACACCTGAAAGAGAAAAAATATTAAAAGAACTTGGAACAGATATTGTCAGTATTGCGAATAACCATATTTATGATTATGGGGCAGAAGCATTTTCAGATACCATGGATGCGTTAAAAAAAGAGCAGATACCCTATGTGGGAGCAGGAGCCAATATAAATGAGGCAAGAAAGCCGGTTTATTTTGAAGTTAACGGTATGAAGATAGGTATTGTATCTGCAAACAGGTCGGAAAAGGTCATTTATACGCCGGAAGCTGGTGAAAATACACCGGGTGTTGTGAGAATGTATGATACTGAAATGATGAAAGAAATTATAAGCTGTGCTTCTAAAGAATGTGACTACGTAATAGCATATGTTCACTGGGGAACAGAGGATTCAGCAAAGTATGAAAGTTATCAGACAGATATTGCAAAAGACTTTGTTGAATGTGGAGCAGATGCGATAATAGGAGGCCATCCGCATGTACTGCAGGGCATGGAGTTTATTAATGGAAAACCGGTTGTATATAGCCTTGGTGATTTCTGGTTTAATTCAGAAACCAAGTACACAACAGTTGTCAGTCTGACTGTTAACATGCAGGGACTTCAAAAGATGAGCCTTTTGCCATGTATGCAGGAAAATTATACAACACATACTCTTGAAGGTGACAAAGCAGATGAATTTTATAAGTATATCCAGAAATTGTCTCCCAAAGTGACTATAGGTAATGATGGTATTGTAAGTGAGCATTAATATATAAAAACATTGAAACGCTGTATTATCTGGAATATAATATTAGTAAGTTTTATATTGATACGTAAACAGAATATTAAGTTGATTTATTGATATTATTTAGCTTATAGGGGTGGGGAAAAGCAAAATGGAAGGCAAAACATATCAGGAAGGTATAATCTACATAACTGATTCACATAAATTTAATAAAGAAAATTATAATACATTTGTTGATGTGATGCAGAAAAATTGTGCAGTAGGGTTTGTTACAGGATATTATGATGACAAATTGAGTATTTAAGTGTAAACAGTTATTTTTTACATAATCTGGGATATAATTATGATGAATTTATGGAGGCAACATCCGGATCGATTCTTAATTTGTTCTATGGAGAAAATAAATCTTTTTTGAAGAAAGACAGATTTTGTAATATAAAGGGTGAAGGCGAAGGCCTGATGCTTACAAAGGATAAAGTCCCTGTTTACACACACATGTTTAAAACTGACTCAGTAGACAGTGAAGGCCGGAAATTCTGGATATTGTCGGCACAGCTTGACTGGACACAGCAGAATATTCATCTGGTTAATAACTTACTGCAATCGGGTTTCTGGTATTTTGATTGTAATGGAAATGGAGAAATTACAAATATTAATTACAGTCATGAATTCAGACATATGTTAGGTTATCAGGATATATTAGACTTTCCGAATACGGTTGAAGCATGGAAAGATTTAGTGCATCCGGATGATCTGAAAAAAGTAATGAATCAAATGTGTAAGACACTTGCAGATAAAACCAATCAGACAAAATATGATGTGGAATATCGTATGAAGGCGAAGGATAATAAGTATCACTGGTTTAAAGCAAGTGCGGAGGTTACACGGGGACTGGATGGAATAGCCAGACATGTAGTTGGCATTTTTGTAAATATTGATAAAAATAAGGCAGAGCAGAGAAGAAAACAAAGAACCAGTGCATTTCACCGGGTTTATTCAGAGGCTAATTTATGTGAGTATTATGTTGATCTTTTAGATAATACATTTGATTCCTTGAAAACAGATGATTCTTTACTTCAAATATTTAAGACATGCTTATACAGGCAACTGTTAAGATTGTTGACAGGTTTGCCATGTGTGATTTTGAGAAAGGTACATATGAGCTTTTCTGGTTTGATAAATCATGCCCATATGAGCCAAGGGGGGATTATAAGGATCTTGTTACAAACATAGATGCATCATATAAAATGGTCGCAGAAAATGAATCAATAAAAGAAATCTTTTCTATGAAAAATATTCAGAAATTTTTAAAAACGCCGGAAGATATATATCGTTTTGAATACTGTACATATAATGAGGTACAATTTAAAACAATGACAATCACACCGCTTATATGGAAAAATGGCAAAGCTCAGAAAATCCTGATGATAGTGCAGGATACTACTCAGGAGAAGCTTATGGAAATAGAATCCAGAAAAGCTTTAAAGGATGCATATGAGACTGCAAACAGGGCTAATCGTGCAAAAACTGACTTCTTGTCAAATATGTCACATGATATCCGTACACCTATGAATGCAATTGTTGGCATGACAGCAATTGCAGGAGCTAATATAGATAACAGGGAAAAGGTTAAGGATTGCCTTGAAAAGATTACGCAGTCGAGTCGTCATTTGTTAAACCTTATTAACGAAGTGCTTGATATGTCAAGAATTGAAAGCGGACGTATTACACTTTCGGAAGAAAAGTTTAATCTTTCGGCTCTTGTTGATAATCTTGTATCTATGATAGAGCCAAACATGCAGCTGCACAACCATCATTTTGAAGCGCAGATTAATAATATCAGGCATGAAGATGTTTTTGGAGATACACTAAGGATACAACAGCTGATTACCAATATTATAGGTAATTCAGTAAAATATACACTGGATGGTGGAAATATTACACTTAATATCAGGGAAATTCCAGTGGAGTCCGATGAAATAGGATGCTATGAATTTATAATTGAGGATAATGGTATTGGAATCAGTGAGAATTTTCAGAAAGTTATGTTTGAACCATTTACAAGGGAAGATGATAAACGTACAACGAATATCCAGGGAACAGGTCTTGGAATGTCGATTGCATACAATATTGCGAGGATGATGAATGGTCACATTAATGTAAAAAGCGAAATAGGGAAAGGAAGCAGATTTACAATAACGATATTTTTAAAGCTGCAAAAAAAGGATGTTGAAAAAATTGATAATATTATTTCGACACCTGTGCCGATAGCAAAAAAAAATGATAAATCCTGTGAGAATGATTTAACTGAACTGACCAGGTGTGATTATGCCGGAAAGAATATTCTTTTAGTGGAAGATAATGAACTAAACAGTGAGATTGCAAAGGAAATTATTGAGATGACGGCAGCTGTTGTCACAACAGCAAATAATGGAAAAGCTGCAGTAGAAAAATTTGCAGCATCGCCTGAAGGATTTTATGATTTGATTTTTATGGACATACAGATGCCGGTTATGAATGGATATGAGGCAACGGCGGCAATAAGATCATTAAAAAGAAAAGATGCCGAAACAATACCAATAGCCGCCATGACAGCTAACGCATTTGCTGAAGATGTATTATTGTCAAAAAATGCAGGAATGAATGTACATATTGCAAAACCTCTTGATCTGGGTAAAATGGATAAAGTATTAAAGGAGTGGCTTAAATGAAACACAAAATTTTATATCGTAGTTTACGAAAAAGAGATTATGAGGCACTTGCAGATATAATTGTTTCTACGTGGGGATTTGATGAATTTGTAAACAGTAAGAGTGCAAAACGTCATCTGGGATTAGGTTATATTTATGACTGTCTTATATATAACGACTATAGCTGCATTGCAGAAGTTGATGGCAATACAGCCGGTATTATTATTGGCGCAGATTATGGCAGAAAATGTATTAATATGAAGTTTCTTATAATGAAAATATATCATTCGGTTATGCTTCGTATCAGTTCAGGATTTAAGACATCAGAAAAAAATATTCTGAATGCTTATGGAAAAGTTATGCAGGAAATGGATAAGTCATATCCTCAAAAGGGAAATGCGGAGATAAGACTTTTTATTGTTGATTCACGGTATCGGGGAATGGGACTTGGCAGCAGAATGTTCAGACATCTGAACAGCTGGTTTAGTAAAAATCATATTGCATCATATTATGTTCATACAGATAATGTGTGCAATTACAGATTTTATGAGAAGCATGGAATGAAGCTTATTTGTGAAAGAAAAACAGATATTTCATATGCGGGAGTTGAGAATGTAGAAATGTTTCTTTACAGTAAAGAAAAAATAAGATAGAACTGCTTCATTTAAATATGGAGTAAATTAATATCTAAGGTTAAATAGTGAGGTAAAACATAAGTGAAAGGGTTATTGTATATTAATGGGTGTATGCGTAAGGATTCACGTACAGAGCTTCTTGGCAGAAAGTATATTGAACATATACTTAAAGATAATACATACACTGGTCAAGTGTCCATTTAATTCCCTTTGCAAGACGTAATGAAGGCTCTTTAAAATGATTGCCTGGGTTGAGCTCAAAAGCAGAGCATATTGACTGTTTAGTATACAGGTTTTTTAATTGAATCATATAATTTTCTGTCTGGCATAAGAAAGAATTTTTTGTACGACATTCACGATTGCCCAGAGAAAAATAAACAGAATCTGGTTTCCTTTTAAATTCATGTGATATGGCAAAAGATAAAAAGTCAGGATACCATACAGATCCGGAAACGCAGATTACATTGGAAAAAGCATCGGTAATATAGGAAGCATATAATGCAAACAGACCGCCCATCGAATAGCCACAGATTAT
The DNA here is from genome assembly GCA_934330725.1 of uncultured Lachnospiraceae bacterium. GTDB lineage: Bacteria > Bacillota > Clostridia > Lachnospirales > Lachnospiraceae > Lachnospira. Next base: position 53,797 of record CAKRGM010000003.1, read on the forward strand.
GTCTTTTGTTGCATCAGAAAGTAATGTCCTGCAATAGGGAATCAGCTCATTTATCATAAAATTCATATATTCATCTGCATGACCGCCAAATGACTGGCCATTTGATAAAACAGGTATATGAGCCCATGGCGACATATCACAAAACCAATCCAGATTTGATACAGTAACAAGATGAAAAGGAGCACATTCAATATTATCGCATGATGTAAGAACTTCATTTCCCGATTCTGTATACATGTTGGTATATATTACAGGAACCTCCGCTTTTTGGCTTTTTATATATAATTACTTTTTTATTGTCAAAATTTCTGGTAATCTTTTGCACGATATTACCCAATATCATCATCCTCCCAGTGTAATGTAAATTGTTTTAATATTGTATCACAATTATAGCATATTTTAATGATATTGAAGAATTTTTATATAAATGTTATATTATTTTTAACAAAAAAACTCTAAAGTAACATTAGAGAATGGGGGAGAGCTGTGAGGGATAATAAGAAGATTAATTACATCAGTATAGGCGAAATGGCTAAAATGAACCGTACAACGGTGCCAACACTGCGGCTTTATGATTCAATGGGGCTTCTTAGACCCTGTTATATTGATAAAGATACACATTACAGATATTATGATATCAAGCAGAATGCAAGATTTGATATGATTCAGTACATGAAAGAGCTTGGGATGGAACTTAAGGAAATAAAAAAGGTTCTTGATCAGAGAAATATAGATATGATTGAAGATGTACTTAATGAAAAAAAGAAGCAGACAGAACGTGAAATGCAGGAACTTAAGTTTAAAATGGATGCGATAAACAGGACTGTAGCCGGCATAAAAAGGTATAAAAAATCACCTAAGAGTGGGACAATCACTCTTGAGTATATTCCCGACAGATTAATCTATTCTATGAAAGTAGATACGAACTTTTATGACTATAATATTGATATGTATGAGCTTATTTTAAAGAGACTGAAAAACAAGCTGATAGAATTCAATATTCCACAGGTATATTACTGTAATGCGGGAACAATTATGGACGGCGAACTTTTTATGAAGCTTTCATTTTATTCAAATGAAGTATTTATATTTGTAGACGGTAATTTTCCGCTAAAGAACAGTGTCCAGAAAATTGAAAATGGGATGTATGCGTGTATTTATACAGAAGATTTCGATGAAGAAAGAGAATGTGCTGCTAAACTTCTTGACTATTGCAAAAAGAATAATTTTGAAATATGCGGGGATTATATTTGTGAGGAAATCATGGAAATGCACATTTTTGACAGTAATAAACGTTCAATGTATCTGAGACTTCAGGTGCCTGTTAAAATGGATAAATAATTTCAATAAAGAATATTGACTCTCATCTGACTTGAGACTGTAAACTTGGTATAAAGATAAGAACTAAAGTTGCAAAGGATTATAATAAGGCAGCAGTTTCCAGTCTTTGTACTGTCTTACGGGAGCTGTTGCCGGGGATTCTATAAGACAGTGCAGAAAGGTTATTTTATGGAGAAGATAAAAGTAATTCAGTATGGATGTGGAAAGATGAGCAAGTATACACTTCGTTATCTTTATGAAACAGGATGCCAGATTGTAGGTGCAATTGACTGTAATCCGGCAGTTGTAGGAATGGATGTTGGTGATTATGCAGGACTAGGGATAAAAACAGGGGTCCTTATCAGTGATAAAGCAGATGAGGTGCTTGACAATACTGATGCTGATATTGCAGTTGTAACATTATTTAGTCTTGTAAGTGACTGTTTTCCACATTATATGAAATGCTTAAGCAGGGGAATAAGTGTTATATCAACATGTGAGGAAGCAACATACTGCTGGACCACAGATCCGGTAAGAGCAAATATTCTTGATGTTACTGCAAAAAAGAATAACTGCACATTTGTAGGAAGCGGTATGGAAGATATTTTCTGGGTAAATATGGTTGGAATGGTTGCCGGCGGATGCCATAAGATTGAAAAAATTGAGGGGGCTGTAAGCTATAATGTTGAAGATTATGGACTTGCATTAGCCAAAGCACACGGAGTAGGTTTAACACCGGATGAATTTGAAAAGCAGATTGCACATCCTGAAGAGATTGAACCATCGTATGTATGGAATTCAAATGAGGCACTTGCATCGAAAATGGGCTGGACAATTAAGAGTCAGACACAGAAATGTGTACCATATTTCCATGATTCGGATTTGTTCTCATCAACATTGAATGCAACAATTCCTAAAGGAAACTGTATTGGAATGGCTGCTGTTGTTACAACAGAAACTTTCCAGGGACCTGTAATAGAGACACAGTGTATTGGAAAAGTATATGGACCTGATGATGGGGATATGTGCGACTGGAATATTACAGGTGAGCCAAATACTGAGTTTCATGTTGTAAAACCGGCAACGGTTGAACACACATGTGCTACAATAGTAAACAGAATTCCATCAGTGCTTCGTGCACCGGCAGGACTTGTTACAATGGATCAGCTTGAGGAAATCAGTTATCCAACATATCCTATGGAATATTATCTCTAAAATATAACAGCAACGAATACAGATAAAAAGCTTCCGGGTAAGAACCAATGTCATTAAGTTAAGATGACATTGAAGTAAGCCCGGGGGCTTTTATTTGTATAAAGCTGTGCGTTATGATACAATAACCAGTAATGCGGAAGATTAGTGTGAAAAATCATGCTGATGCGATAATTTTTCACACGGCTATTTATTTCTGGGCAAAACAAATAGCTCATGATGGCAGATGAGAAATCGCCTGCGCGAATTTCTCATCGCCTCTTCGCAACAAAGTTGAGATGTGCCTTAAAAGTGGTGCAGGAACGGAGATTAGTATGTCAAGTATATTTAACAGAGTAAGTATAAGAAAATTTAAAGATAAAGCAGTTGATAAAAAAGATATCGAGTATATTCTGCGTGCTGCAATGGCGGCACCTTCAGCAGGCAACCAGCAGCCATGGGAGTTTTATGTCGTAACAGATAAGGAGCTTCTTCGCAGACTTTCAAAAACAAGTCCGTATGCAGGTCCGGTTGAAAATGCACCGATGGCAATTATTACGGCATACAGAAAAGACTGTAAAATACCTGAATATGCCCAGATTGACATGAGTATTGCAATGGAAAATATGTGGCTTGCAACAGATGAAAAGGGGCTTGGCGGAGTATGGCTTGGTATAGCGCCTGTCGAGCAGAGAATGAAGGATGTAGAGGATATTGTGGAAATTCCGGAAGATCAAAGAGCATTTGGAATATTTGCGCTTGGGTATCCTGATGAAACAAAAAAACAGGAAGATCGTTTTGAACCGGAAAGAATCCATTATCTGTAAAATCATCGGGTGAAATTATCTTATTTTTAGTTGATTTTGGTAACATTATGGTATATATCTAATTATATAACCAATGGTTAGAAAAACCTAATTGAAGTTAGATAAATAAATATTGAAATTATTGTAATTATACCAGGGGGGTGTGCGTTGTATATGTTAAAAAAATGGCTTGAAAATGAACCGGATGTCACGCTTGTATGTGCAGTCATAAGCTGGATGGTCACAGGACAGTTTATAAGAGCTGTAACAGTCCTTGTTGTATTTTGTCTATGTGCATTTATACTTGCAACTCCGACAGCGATTCTTGCCGGAATTGGCAATGCTGCAAAATATGGAATTATTGTACGTTCAGGAGATGCTCTTGAGCGTTTATCAAAAATAAAAAGAGTGGCGTTTGATAAAACAGGAACCCTTACGCTTGGTAAACCTCATGTTATTGCAACGGTAAGCTGTGATGATTCTTATTCTGATGAGGACATTTTAAGGATTGCCGCGTCTGCAGAGAGTAAATCAGAGCATCCTTTAGGCAAAGCGATAGCAGAACAATATAGTGGAGATTACGGTGTTGTTTCAGAATTTAAGGTGATTGCCGGACAGGGGATTTCTGCAGTCGTAGAAAATAAAAAAATACTTGCTGGTAAAGAAGGGTTTATTAAGAGCCAGAATATTGATATTACCTTTGATAAAGAAAATACAGCAACAAAGTCAGGATGTGATATAAAAGATATATCAGAATGGTACGAAAAAGGAGCAACGGTTATTTATCTTGCTATAGATGGAAAAATTGCAGGATATATGGCACTTTCGGATACATTAAGACAGGATTCAAAGGATACAATTGAGCAATTAAGGCATGCAGGAATCACACCGATGCTTCTTACGGGGGATAATAAGGGCGCGGCACTGAGTATTGCATCAAAATTAGTTATTGAAGATGTAAATGCAGATCTTCTTCCAGAGGATAAGATGAAGATAATACATAAATATGCCGGAAGTTCTGAACCGATTTGTATGGTAGGAGACGGTGTAAATGATGCACTGGCGTTAGCTGCTTGTGATGCGGGAATTGCCATGGGCGGAATCGGAAGTGATATTGCAATAGAGTCAGCAGACGCAGTTCTTGTAAGTGATGACATAAAGAGACTACCGTATTTGTTTAATCTTATGCAGCAGGTAATGCGAAAGGTAAGGATAAACATAATAGCATCTATGGTAATAAACATAACTGCAGTAGTGTTGTCAGCCTGTGGAATACTTACACCGGTTACAGGAGCATTATGGCATAACTTTGGATCGGTATTTGTGGTAATAAATGCAGCACTTCTTCTAAGGATAGACGATAAAATTACTATGTAAATTGCACATCGCTGATAAATGAATTATAATAATATTTAATATAGCAGGATGTATTCAAATTGAATACATCCTGTTAATTTTAGTATGTCCTGCAAAGAATACCGCTAAGGAGATATAAGCATATACAAGAAAATATTTAATCCGGCAAAGCCGCATATTTACTGGGATGCAACTGATGGTTGCGCAAATGGAAAAGCAAATTGCTGGAAAAAAATCAGGCTATTTGATAAGAATAGGTCAAGGTAGCTGCATAAAAGGTATGGAGAAAATTATGGAAGAAATGAACAGACAAAAATTAATTGGAGACCGGCTCTATGAACTTAGAAGCCAGAGCAATATGACACAGGAAGATTTAGCAGATGAGCTATGCGTAAGCCGGCAGTCGATTTCCAAGTGGGAACTTAATAAGACAGTTCCGGATGTTGAAAAATTAATCCAGTTATCTGAATTATATGATGTATCCATGGATTATCTTGTACGAGGAAAAGAACCAGAAACAGACAATAAGATGTATAGTGACAATTCAGCTGGTACCATGAATGTCAAAAACATAAGTAATGTTGATGATTCTGACAGTAATGCAGATGCTACCTGTGTTAGTAATAACGAAGCAAGGACTGCGATATCAGGGCATGTAAGGAAAATAATTACAGTATGTATGACAGCATGTGCAGTATTAAGCATATTTATGCTTATATTTGCGGTCAGGATACTTATTCATTATTCTTTTTTTACAGGTGAAAAGGAACAAAGCCTGTTTACTGTAACAAAGGTATATGAGCAGTATACAAAAGCTGAAGTACAGGGAGTTGCAAATGATGGAAGTAGTATCCGCAAAATAGTATGGCTTGATGAGCCTGGAGTTGTAGAAGGCGATTATATCTGGGGATATATAGGTAAAGGTAATAACGTTATGTTTGATTATTATCCTAAACTTGTGCTTATCCCGTTTATAGGTGGAATCATTTTCTATATATTATTTATGGTATTCTTTATGGAATATCGTCATAAAAAGATAAAAACAGAAAGGCATGGTAAATTGCATGGAAAAAAAGAGTGTTGATAAAGGTAAAATAATTTTATTCAGTATATTAGGAGTGCTTGCCGCAGCACTTATAACAGTGGCAGTAATAGTTATTGTAAAAAATACAAATTCAGGTAAAAAGGAAGGCTCAAGGCGTGTATCGCAGGCTGGAATCAGTTCAGAATCAAAAAATAATAGTAATAGCAATAGTAATAGTGGAACTGACGAGTTCGAAAGTGTATTTTCAAATGAACTAAATAATGATAACGGTAATGATAACAGTACTGGAAACCAGATATATTTTGTGAAAGATGGATTTAAATTTACAGTTCCAGCTGATTATAGCTGCTTATATAGTGATGGTATCGGGCCTGTTGTATATCTTGAAGATGTATTTCAGATGAAAACAGGAGTTGCTGATGGCTCATACAGTAATGCATTAAAAAATCCTGAGAATCTTACATCAAAGACAGTCGGCATAGGCGGTAAGATACTTCAGGATGTAAAAGAAACAAAAATAGATGGCAGGCAGTATGCATATTTTATAGCTGAAATATCAGGTGAAAAGTGCATGGTCGCATATACACAGTCTCCAGATGAAAATAAAAGAATTGGCGGACAGCTTGTTATGCTGTCATCAGCTGCTACAGAAGATGATATTATTAAAGCATTTGCTAAAATTGTTTCAACTGCTGAAATAACAGATGAAGCTGATTCAACAAAGGATGACATAAGCGAACAGCTTGCAAAAGCAAGTCATAATTATGGTGAACAGAAGAGTGAAAGCACAATAAGCCATAAAGGAACATCAGTTACATTTAAGGTTCCTGAAGGATTTTATTCACAGGGTAGTGAAGATACAGATTCATATGGAGTGGAAAATTTTTCTACTTCTGATTATGTAACGGCCGATTGTAATCTGTGGGATACAGAATCATATCAGAATGCATCCGATTATATCAGTAATATGGCATCAACTGCAGGAAGCTGGGATGAAAAATGGTCAGGAAATGAAGTGGAAGTAGAAACTGAAACTATTAATGGCAGAACATGTTACTACTATGTATCACATTATAAGTATGATGATACAGATTACCAGAGAGTTTATGCAGCCTGTGATATAGATGGTTCACATTTCTACAGTGTTAAATTAAGTGCATTGGATTCTGATAAAAATGTAAATTTTGACACTATAAAAGACTTCTTTAATATAGCAAAGTAAAGATGAAAAAAGATAAAAATGTAAAAAAAGTTAAGGCTGCCAGAAATAAAATTTTTCCTGCTGTAATAGTGCCCACAGGTATTATTCTGATAGCATTTGTGATTACAGCTGTAGCATTTTACAAAAAGAGTAAGTCAAATGACCCTGATAATGTAAAGTATAATAATCAGAGCGCATTATCTGAACAGACTGATGAAAATATCCGGAATGATGTAAAAGATATACCGCAGCAGGCAGATAATTCATCGGGAACAGTAATAAATTATGATGCACAGTTTAACGCATGTATTTCAGATGCCGGTGAAGCCCGGGAGGTAATAAGAGCGTATGGCAGGCGTCAGCGAAAGAATTATTCAAATCCTGAAGTCGAAAAACTTGAGCTGCAGATGGAAAATGATTTTTCAATTATGGCAGTTAATCTTGGAGAGATAGATATACTTACGGCGCAGGATATTAAAAAAGCATTTATGTATATGTATCAGGAATATCCACAGTTAAAGGGGACGCTTACAAACCTTACGGTGGGAAACTTTTATGGGCGGTCAGCTGGTAATATAGCTGTTACACAGAATTTGGATTTTGTTATTAATAACAGCGGATATCCTTTTGTTGAAAAATATCAGATTGTATTAAATGCATCTAAATTTAAGAATCGTAATAAAATGCTTGATAACTGCAAAGAACAGGTGAAAACAGGATATTGGCCGGCTAATACGGATATAAGCTCAATTGTGGTACATGAACTTGGACATCAGCTGTTACATGTTGCTGAAATGAAAAAAAGTGGACTGCATGATGCATATTATATAACACAGGATAATCAGGAGGCGTATTATAATTATATATCAGACGGACTAAACGTAAACCAGACAACGGCCAGGTCAATAATCAATCAGGCATATGACAACTGGAAACAGGTATATCATCATGAAGGAAGTGAAGAAGAATTCCGTGGAAGTATATCCGAATATGCAAAGGGAATAAAAGAAGATGGTGGAGTTTGTTATAGCGAGACAATAGCAGAAGCCATAGCGGATGTTTACCTTAATGGAGAAAATGCTGCAGATGCCAGTAAACTGATACGTGATGCAATAAAGCAGAGACTCTGATATTGAAGATCAGTTTACAGAAATTTGCAAAATATTCTAAAAGGCATCATAGCTGTTTTATCGGAACAAGGGCAATAGAAAAATTAAATGTAAACATATGTGCAAAACAGGTTGACAATTGGAAACGGCAGGCGTATACTCGACAATGAATTAAGCAAAATAAGGAAGGAAAATATGATGAATGAATCAAAAAAATTTTCAACTAAAACAATTGCTGTTATTGCAGTTATTACAGCAGTAACATGTATACTTGCACCGTTTTCAATTCCAATCGGTCCGGTTCCGATATCATTAACTAATCTTGTTATATATCTGGGATTATATATTTTGGGAACTAAAAACGGGACAATCAGTTATTGTATATATCTTTTAATCGGGCTTGTGGGCGTTCCGGTATTTTCAAGTTTTACAGCAGGCCCAGGTAAGCTGTTTGGACCAACAGGAGGATATCTTATTGGATTTATTCCTATGGCAATTATTGCAGGTATCTGTATTGAAAAGTTTGAAAGAAAGATTGTACCGGGAATGATTGGTATGATTGTCGGAACAGCAGTCTGTTATGCCCTTGGAACAGTATGGCTTGCTTATCAGGCACATATGACTTTTTGGCAGGCATTAATGGCAGGTGTTATACCATTTATAATAGAAGATCTTATTAAAATGATTATTGCAGCACTTGTTGGACCTGCAATACATAAAGCACTTGTAAAAGCACATGTTTTAGATTAAGGTACATATAAAATAAACAAATGAAACAAAAGTCAGGGAGCTGTCGCACTAAGTAATTAATGCGCAGCTTCTTTTTTATGAAAGTGTTTGTTAACAGCATATCTTGACAATATTATTATTAGATACTAGTATAACGTAAATAAAATAAATAGACTAATATTTGTTTCTGTGGTATACTATGTCCATAAAAATATGGAGGACGTATACCATGGCTAAAGCAAAACCACTTTCCCTTTCATCAGAAGATCGCTCACGCTTAGAAGCAATTACAAAAACAAGAACATTGCAGGCTCAGACTGTTACCAGAGCAAGAATTCTCCTGCTGAAAGCAGATGGTGAGTCTGTTGACTCTATTGCTGATAAAGTTGATCTGAACCGCAACAGCGTTCTTCTTTGCCTCAAAAAGTATACTCAGGGTGGCATTGAAAATGCCATTTATGATGCTCCTGGAAGAGGTAGAAATGCTTAAATAACTGATGATGAAAAAACGTGGATCATAAATATTGCCTGCCAACGTCCTGGTGAGTTTGGTTACTCAGCAGAAACGTGGACATATGCAAAGCTGACGGAACATATCAATAAAACTGCCGAAAGTGCTGGTTTTACAAGACTGTCAACGCTTACCAAAACAAGCATAAAAAACATTTTGGATGCAGCTGAAATTAAACCATTTCGTATCCAGTACTACTGCGAAAAGCGTGATCCAGACTTTGAGGCAAAGATGCATGAGGTTCTTCTCGTTTATAAACAGATTGAAATGTTGTTTGATGAAAATGGTGAGCTATTCATACCTGCCGCTGAGCATGACGTACATACTTACTCATACGATGAAAAACCGGGCATTCAGGCTATTTCTACTACAGGAAAGGATCTCAATCCAACCACAAACTGTGGAACAATTAAGCGTGATTATGAGTATAAACGTCTTAGTACGGTTTCCTTGTTAGCTGCTATTGATCTTCTTACTGGAGAGGCTATTCCATTAGTTTGTGATAAACATACGTCGGATGACTTTATTGACTTTCTTAAGCTTCTCAATGAAAAATATCCAGAAGGAGACATTATCCGAGTTATCATGGATAACCACACAGTCCACACAAGCAAAAAAGTCAAAGCATTTCTTGCGACTATGCCAGGTCGATTTATATTTATTTTTACTCCAAAGCATGGATCATGGTTGAACATGATTGAAGGCTTTTTTGGCAAGATGACACGTCAGATGTTGAAGGGAATCAGAGTATCATCAAAACAGGAACTTATTGACCGTATCTACAAATACTTTGATGAGGTGAATGAAGTTCCAGTAGTCTATCATTGGAAATATAAAATGGATAACTTTGGCAAGGAGGATATTGGTCTAGATAATTAATTTACTGTCTACTAGTATTTAAAATTGAAATTGAAATGAAATGAAAAAATTGTGTTTAAAATTTCTACGTCGCAAAGCGCCTGAGAAATTGAAATCAGTGTGAAAAATTATACTGATACGATGATTTTTTACACGGCTATTTGTTTCTGAGCAAAACAAATAGCTTAGGATGGCAGAAGGGAAATCACCAGGGTGAATTTCTCATTGCCTCTTTATAATAATGTTGCTCAGTAGAAATGAGGATAATATGAATAATAAAATTAATGCAAAAACGGTTGCATTTACAGGTATGCTGGGTGCACTATCAGCAGTTCTTATGATGTTTAATTTTCCTGTTCCGTTTGTACCATCGTTTTTAAAGTTTGATATTGCTGAATTGCCGGCACTTTTTGCTGGATTTATATTGGGTCCCATAAGCGGTTGTTTTGTTATTATAGTAAAGATTGCATTAAAACTTGTAATTCAGGGAACTGATACGGCATTTGTCGGAGAGGCAATGAATATGGTGGCAAGTCTTGCATTTATATTGCCTGCTTCAATAATATATCGTTTTTACCATACAAAGAAAGGCGCACTGGTAAGCCTGGTTGTATCTACACTTTTTGTAAGCGTGGTATGTGTAGTTGTAAATGCATATATATCGTTTCCAATGTATTCAAAATTATATGGCTTATCAATGGATAAGATTATAAAAATGGGGGCTGCTGTTAATCCGTTTGTACATGATAGTTTTTCACTCATGCTATATGGAGTGCTGCCATTTAATATTATAAAATATGCAGCAACATCATTTATAACATATATATTTTATAAAAAATGTGCAAACGTACTAAGGTCAACACTTGGCATTGCAATAAAGCGGGATGGGAACAGATGATGAAAAAGCAGATTTATGTTACAGAATACAGAGTCTGTTCACAGGGCAATTCTTAAAATATAATTAATAAAATATGAATTTAGTTTATATTTTGTTAAAATATTATTTATGAAAAGTACATAAAAAACCATGCAAATTTTTATGAATTATGCAATATAGACAAAAAAACCATGCTGTGCTATCTTAAATATAGATAGTATGTTACTGGAAGGCAGGCATTAACTATATATAGATTGTTAATAATTTATATATGTGTTGATGTCTGCTTTTTTCATATTATTCAATTTAGTTAACCATTTTAGCAGAATCTGTAAATACAGATTTTGTAGCATTTAGATTTATTCTGGGTGTATTGGGAAATTTACAATGGGGCATATTAAAGTATGTTTCAAAAAATCATTTTAGAAAGGGGAGCGTAAAATGGTAGGAATTGTAATTGCTACACATGGCGGATTTGCAACTGGAATATTACAGTCTGCAACAATGATTTTTGGTGAGCAGCCGGATGTAGCCGCAGTAACATTACAGCCAAGTCAGGGTCCTGATGATATTCGCAAACAGATCGAAGATGCAATGGCGTCGTTTGAGAATAATGAAGAGATTCTGATTCTGGTTGATTTATGGGGAGGCACGCCATTTAACCAGGCCAATGCTTTAATAGCAGGTCATGAGGATAAATGGGCAATAATTTCAGGACTCAATTTACCAATGTTATTGCAGGCATATGATGCACGTATGGATATTGAGACATCACATGGAGTTGCAGCTGCAATTGTAGGAGAAGGAAGAAAGGGCATTAAGATTTATCCTGAAGGCGTGGAGCCGGTAAGAAAGGCAAAAGCAGGAGCAGGAAAGAAAAATGCATTACCTGAAGGAACAGTTGTGGGAGATGGACATATCAAATATGTTCTTGCACGTGTTGATTCAAGACTTCTTCATGGTCAGGTTGCAACAGCATGGACAAAAACAACGCAGCCAAACAGAATTATTGTTGTTTCAGATGGAGTTGCACATGATGATCTTAGAAAGAAACTTATAACAGAAGCAGCACCTCCAGGGGTTAAGGCAAATGTTATTCCAATTAAGAAGATGATCGAGATTGCGAAAGATCCAAGGTTTGGAAATACAAAGGCTTTGTTATTGTTTGAAACACCACAGGATGCTCTGACTGTTATTGAGAATGGTGTTGATATTAAAGAACTTAATATCGGATCAATGGCTCATTCAGTTGGAAAAGTAGTTGTAAACAAAGCAATATCTTTAGGAAAAGATGATGTTGCAACTTTTGAAAAACTTAAGTCACTTGGTGTTAAGTTTGATGTACGTAAGGTACCTGCTGACAGTAAAGAAAATATGGATAATATTTTAAATAAAGCCAGAGCTGAATTAAAATAAAATGTAAAAGGAGGATTTACAAATGTCGGGTATAGCAATATTTTTGGTATTAGTAGTAGCTTTCCTAGCGGGTGTGGGAAGCGTTATTGATGAGTTTCAGTTTCATCAGCCAATCGTAGCATGTACATTAATCGGTCTTGTTACGGGACATCTTACAGAAGGGGTAATCCTTGGTGGTTCTCTTCAGATGATAGCATTAGGATGGGCAAACATCGGTGCAGCTATCGCACCTGATGCAGCATTAGCTTCAGTTGCATCAGCAATTCTTCTTGTTCTTGGTGGACAGGGAAAAGAAGGAGTTTCAACAGCAATCGCAGTTGCAATTCCACTTGCAGTTGCAGGTCTTTTCTTAACAATGATCGTTCGTACACTTTCAGTTGCATGTGTACATCGTATGGATAAGGCAGCTGAAGATGCAAACTTCAAAGGTGTTGAATTATGGCAGATAATTGCTCTTGTATTACAGGGACTTCGTGTTGCAATTCCAGCAGCAGCATTATTATTCATTCCTGCTGAAACAGTTCAGAACGCACTTAAGGCAATGCCAGCATGGCTTACAGATGGTATGGCAATTGGCGGTGGTATGATTGTTGCCGTTGGTTATGCAATGGTACTTAACATGATGGCTACTAAAGAAATATGGCCATTCTTTGCAATAGGTTTCTGTCTTGCAGCTTTATCAGGACTTACACTTATTGCACTGGGTGTAATTGGTATATCTTTAGCATTACTTTATATCAAAGTAACAGATGGTAATTCATCAAATGGCAACGGCGGTGGAAATATCGGTGATCCGCTTGATGATATTTTGAATGATTATTAATGAAGGGGGGATATTAATCATGGGAGAAAAAGTTCAATTAACTAAAAAAGACAGATTATCAGTAGCTTGGCGTTCTACCTTCCTTCAGGGTTCATGGAACTATGAACGTATGCAGAATGGTGGCTGGGTTTTCGCAATGATTCCGGCAATTAAAAGACTCTATACAACAAAAGACGAGCAGAAAGAAGCATTAAAAAGACATCTTGCTTTCTTTAATACTCATCCATATGTTGCATCACCAATACTTGGTGTTACATTAGCATTAGAAGAAGACCGTGCAAATGGTGCACAGGTTGATGATGCTGCAATACAGGGTGTTAAGGTCGGTATGATGGGACCTTTGGCAGGTGTAGGTGATCCTGTGTTTTGGTTTACAGTAAGACCAATACTTGGTGCACTTGGCGCATCACTTGCAATGGCAGGAAACATTTTAGGACCTATACTTTTCTTCGTATTATGGAATGTAATTCGTTGGGCATTTATGTGGTATACACAGGAATTTGGTTACAAAGCAGGTGCAAAGATTACAGAAGATATTTCCGGTGGTCTTTTAGGAAAGGTTACTAAGGGCGCATCAATTCTTGGTATGTTCGTACTGGGTGGTCTGATTGAACGATGGGTAAGTATTAATTTCCAGCCTGTTGTATCAACCGTTAAATTATCAGATGGAGCTTTCATAGACTGGTCAAAGCTTTCAAGCGGAGCAGAAGGCATTAAGGAAGCACTTACACAGTACTCAAGCGGCCTTGCACTTTCAGATGTTAAAGTAACAACATTACAGCAGAATCTGGATTCATTAATTCCGGGACTTGTTCCGTTGTTATTAACATTATTATGCATGTGGCTTTTAAAGAAGAAAGTATCACCAATTGTAATAATCTTAGCTTTATTCGTAGTAGGTATTGTTGGACACGTAATCGGATTATTATAATTGTAAATGATGAAAATGATGTATATTAAAAAATGGATTTATATAATGACATCATTAGGTAAATAACTAAAAGGTAAGACTAAAAGAATGGAGAATGGATATGGCTCAGTCAATAAACAGCAAAGTTGATATCGTAATGGATGGAATATCATTTCATGGTCTTGATATATATGGGAAGATTATGGTAGGCGATAAGGGATTTGAATTTTATAATGATCGTAATGTTGAAGATTTTATTCAGATTCCATGGAAAGAAATTAATTATGTTATTGCATCTGTTATGCTTAAAGGAAAGAAAATCCCACGCTTTGCAATTGAAACAAAATCGAATGGGACATATTCATTCTCAGCTAAAAATCCTATTGAACTGCTGAAGGCTATGCGTCAGTATATTCCATCAGAGAGAATGGTTCGTTCATTAACATTTTTCCAGGTGTTAAAAAGAAGCATTAAACAATTATTTCATAAGAAATGACTGTTAAGTTATCTTGGAAATAAATATGGACTTAATATATGAAATGGTGTAAAATTTTATATATGAAATATTCATATTTTAAAAATATAAAGCAAGATAACCGAGGATGGAGTTGAAATGTACAAAGTAGCTAAAATATTAAACCATAATGCGATTTTAGCAATTAAGGAAGATGGCATTCAGGAATATCTGTTAATGGGAAAAGGTATTGGATTTGGGAAAAAGATTTCTGAAACCATTGAAGCTGGTGATGACTGCCGGATTTATTCTCTTATGGATAATACCAATGAGGGAACGGATGGAGCAAAACAGCTGATTAAAAAAATTGATCCTATGTATTTTGAGATTTCTAATGTTATATTAGACAGAGCAGAAAAGGAATTTGGCAGAATAGACAGAAGCATAATGTTCCCAATGGCCGATCATATTGCATTTGCTGCCCAGAGAATTAAAAATGGTGAGGCAATAAGTAATCCTTTGACACAGGATATAAAGATATTATTTTATAAAGAATATAAGATTGCATCTATGGTCAGACCTTTGCTTAAAAACATTGATAATATAGATGTAGAAGATGATGAAATAGGATATCTTGCATTACATGTGCACTCTGCAATATGTGATGATAAAGTATCCAATGCAATGATAATGGCAGGAAGTGTCAGGGAATGTATTACGCTGATAGAGAACGATAGTAAAAAACATATAGACGTACAGACTATGTCGTATAATCTTTTGATGAACCATATAAAATATATGGTAGCAAGAGCAATTGGAGGGGAAGACTTAAAGTTTGATATGAATGATTATATCAGACAGAATTTTCCAAAAGCATTTGAAATATCAAAAATGGTTTGTAATCATTTGTCAGAGCAGCTTAACCGCAAGCTGCATGAGAATGAAATCGGTTATCTTGCTATACACATTGCAAGGGTATATTCTAATGATGATGGCTGATTTTATTAACTGATCCTATAGAAAATAGTCGCAATATGGAGGTAGAAATAATGAAAGAATTTAAGTATGTTATCAAGGATGAAGTAGGAATTCATGCAAGACCAGCAGGTCTTCTTGTAAAAAAGGCAAAGGAGTTTTCAGACAAAATCACAATTTCTATCAATGGAAAGAGTGCTGAAGCTACAAGACTTATGGCACTTATGGGTCTTGGCGTAAAACACGGTGATGAGGTTACTGTAACAGTAGAGGGAGCTGATGAAGATTCAACAGCTACAGCAATGCAGGAGTTTTTTAATGAGAATCTGTAAAAGATAGAGGAATTGTTATGGAAACATTTAAAGGTAAAAGTATTTTTAAGGGAATTGCAATCGGCAAAATCCTGTTTTATGAAAAACAGGAAGCGATGGTAAGAAGAACAAAAATAGAGGATACCCAGAAGGAATTACAGCGCTTTGAAGATGCAAAAGCCAAAGCAGAAGAGCAGTTACATGAACTTTACGAAAAGGCATGTAAAGAGGTGGGCAAGCTCAATGCTGAGGTTTTTGAAGTTCATATTATGATGCTTGAGGATGAGGATTATAATGATTCTGTTAAGAATATGATTTTACAGCAGAATCTGAATGCTGAGTATGCTGTTGCACAGACTGGAGATAATTTTTCTCAGATGTTTTCGGAGATGGACGATGATTATTTTAAAGCAAGAGCAGCAGATGTAAAAGATATATCTGACAGAGTTGTAAATATTCTTTGTGGAGTACAGGATGCAAGCGATTTAAAGGAGCCTGTGATTCTTGTTGCAAAGGATCTTGCACCAAGTGAGACTGTCCAGATGGACAAGACCAAGCTGTTAGCTTTTATAACAGAGTTAGGCTCTACAAACTCCCACATGGCGATTCTTGCAAGAACAATGAGCATTCCAGCGCTTATCGGAATAAATATTGATAAAGCATGGGATGGCAAGATGGCTGTTATTGATGGTTTCACAGGTACATTTTATGTAGATCCTGATGAAGAAACCATGAAAGAAATGCAGGATAAATATGATAAGTACCAGGAAGAACGCAAATTGCTTGCCGAACTTAAGAACAAAGAAGATGTTACAAAGAGCGGACATAAGATTAAGCTTTATGCAAACATTGGAAATGTCTCGGATGTTGCAAATGTATTAAAGAATGGTGCGGCCGGAATTGGATTATTCAGAAGTGAGTTTTTATATCTTGAAAGTGACCATTATCCGACAGAAGAAGAGCAGTTTTCAGCATACAAAACTGTAGCTGAACGTATGGCTGGAAAAAAGGTGATTATTCGTACACTTGACATAGGTGCGGATAAAAAAGTTGATTACTTTAATCTTGGCGAAGAAGATAATCCGGCTATGGGGTATCGTGCGATAAGAATTTGTCTTACCCGTCCTGAAATTTTTAAAACCCAGTTGAGAGCTCTTTTCAGAGCTGCAAAGTTTGGAAATATTGCAATTATGTATCCAATGATTATTTCTGTTAATGAAGTAAAAAAAATAAAGGAAATTGTTGCAGAAGTAAAGGATGAGCTTACTAAAGAACAGATTCCGTTTGGCGAAGTTGAGCAGGGAATTATGATTGAGACGCCTGCTGCAGTTATGGTAAGTGATGAACTTGCAGCTGAAGTTGATTTCTTTAGTATTGGAACTAATGATTTAACACAGTATACACTTGCAATTGATCGTCAGAACCAGAATTTGGATGCATTTTATGATTCACATCATCCTGCAGTTTTACGAATGATTGAAATGACTGTAATGAATGGTCATGCTCATAACTGCTGGGTTGGAATATGCGGTGAACTTGGAGCCGATACAACACTAACTGAAACATTTGTTAAGATGGGTATTGATGAGTTATCTGTTTCACCAGGCATGGTACTTCCAATCAGAAAGATAATTCGTAATATGGATTAATGTCATAATGTCACTTGCTGACATGGAATTAGATGATTTAATATAAAGCAGTCTGTGATGATTACTTTGTTTTGATAAATTTAATTGTGTAAATTTAATTACAAATTTAATATTGTTTTTTTGATAGTAATGTGCTAAAGTTTAATTTGACTTTTACAAGTAATTTATTAATTATTTGCAGAGTAGGGATTTATGCGTTAAGTGTCATTTGAACGGGGAGTTGTCGAATGAACGAAAGGAATGAACCTGCGGCATAAATTTCGCATCCCGCTGTTATGTAATATGTTTAAGTTTATAGTGCATGTGATATCATAAAAGTGAACTCCATTTATACTAAGTATAATTCATACTATGTATAAATGGAGTTTTTTGATTGGAGGCGAAAGATACGGATAGGATTAACAGAATTCTGAATCACAACGATTTTTCAGCTGCTATGGATGTAATTAAAAAATATGAAGTTAATAGAATATTTTGTATACATGATATCGAACATTTGTTAAGTGTCGCAAGAATCATGTATATAAGAAGCCTTGAGGACAGGTGTCAGGAAGGATGTAATGAGCAGGCTGATTCGTATGCAGACTTCAGTAAGGAGATAATATATGCGGCAGCTCTGCTTCATGATATCGGACGTGCAAGGCAGTATACTGATGGTGAGCAGCATGATCAGGCAAGTGCCAGAATGGCTGATAAAATATTAAGAGATTCAGGATTTGAAGAAAAAGATATTAAGCTTATATGCAATGCGATACTCGGACATAATCACGAAAATAAAACTGCGGGAAATAAACTTGGGATACTTTTAAAATATGCTGATAAACAAAGCAGAAACTGTTTTACGTGTGATGCATATGAGGAGTGCAACTGGAAAGAAGAAAGAAAAAACAACAGGATTTCAGTATAGGAAAAAGTTTTGCAATTAATTAAAAGGCAGGTATATATCGGAGGACAGTTATGAGAATAGGAAATAAAGAATTTGATACAAAGAACAATACTTATATTATGGGAATTTTAAATGTTACACCGGATTCATTTTCAGATGGCGGAAAGTATAACAGTATTGACAATGCTATGTTTCAGGCAGAAAATATGATAAAGGCAGGCGCGGACATACTTGATATCGGGGGTGAATCCACAAGACCAGGATATACTCAGATTTCCGAAGAAGAAGAGATTTCAAGAGTTATGCCGGTGCTTGAAAAATTAAAGAATAATTTTGATGTCCCATTGTCGTTAGACAGTTATAAAAGCAATGTTATTCTTGCAGCAGGCGAATATATTGATCTTGTAAATGATATATGGGGATTAAGATATGGAAATAACATGGCAGAGGTGATTGCAAAGCTGGGTCTTCCATGCTGTCTTATGCACAACAGAAAACAGCCGGATTATAAGGATTTCTGGACTGATTATATAAGTGATATAAAGGAAATATTTGATATTGCCCATAAAGCAGGTATTAAGGATGAGCAGATAATTCTCGATGGAGGAGTAGGCTTCCAGAAAACATATGAGCAGAATCTTATGGTACTTAACAGAACTGAAGAACTTTGTAAGTTTGGCTGCCCTGTTATGATAGCAGCATCTAAAAAATCAGTAGCAGGATTAAGTATTGATAAGCCAATCGACCAGCGTGCATATGCAACAGTTGCGATTACAGCTGTCGGAGTATTAAAGGGAGCATCATTTGTAAGAGTACATGATGTTGATGCTAATATGGATGCGATTAAAATGACACGTTCAATCATGGAGGAGCATAAATGGATACGATGATGGATACTGTAACGATTTACGGAATTGAATTTTTCGGACATCATGGCGTGTTTGAAAGTGAAAAGCAGCAGGGGCAGATATTCAGTGTTGATTGTTCATTTACGCTTGATACATCGTCCTGTAATGATAATCTTGATTTAACAGTTAATTATGGTGAGGTATCTTTAGATATTGTGGATTTTTGTAAAAATCGGACATATGATTTGCTTGAAACCCTTGTTAATGAGCTGGCAAAATATCTGCTTGTAAAATATAAACTTATGAAAAGCATTAAGTTGACGGTTCATAAGCCTGATGCACCAATACAGACAAAATTCAGAGATGTTACTGTTACTATAACAAGAAAAAAAGTTGTTGCATATCTTTCCATTGGCTCAAATCTTGGAGATACAAAAGCATATCTTGACAGTGTTTCGGATGCAATCAATCAAAACGAATATATAACAGAGCTTGCTAAATCTGATTATATTGTTACAAAACCTTATGGGGTCACAGATCAGCCCGATTTTCTCAATGCAGCGCTGAAGGTTGAAACAATTTATACACCAGTTGAACTGCTGGAATTCTGCCATAAGCTTGAACACAATGCAAACAGGGTAAAAAAGCGTCACTGGGGAGAGCGTACACTGGATGTGGATATAGTCTTATATGGAAATGAGATAATATACACAGATGATTTAAAGATACCGCATCCTGAAATGCATTTACGTGAGTTTGTATTAAAACCACTTGTTCAGATAGATCCCTATCTAATACATCCTGTAAAAAAAGAAAATGTGCGTGAACTTCTTGAAAAGTTGCAGAATCAATGACGCCTGATCCTGCAGTGTGAGTATGTCAGGGTGAATTGTTAATCATACAGGGCGTTACCTATAATATGTAATATGTCAGGATTTACAAATGCCTGATAATGATATGATAATAAGAGGAATAAAGAAAATGATGGATTATAATGAAGCAATGCAAAGTCTTCAGCTGCTTGATAAATTTGGAATACATCTTGGACTTGAAAGGATAAAGAAGCTTCTTTTGAATATGGGAAATCCGCAGGATAAGTTAAAATTTATTCATATTGCAGGAACAAATGGCAAAGGTTCAGCATCAACCATGATAGCTAATATTCTTACAGCAGCCGGATACAGGACAGGTCTTTTTACAAGTCCATATGTGATAAGTTTTCTGGAAACATATAAGATTGATGGTGAAATGATTCCGGAAAATGAATTTGCTGAATGCACAGAATTTGTTTTAAATAAGGCAAAGATTTCTGATGTTGATGGTGAGTATTCCACGAAGTTTGAGGTTATGACAGCTATTGCATTTGAATGGTTTTATCGCAGCAAATGTGATTACGTTTGCCTTGAAACAGGAATGGGTGGAAAAGAAGATTCAACAAATGTGATTCAGGCACCTTTGCTTCAGGTCATAATGTCAATAAGTCTGGATCATGTAGGAGTGCTTGGAAACAATCTTAAAGAAATTGCAGAACAAAAAGCAGGAATAATTAAAGGTGGCACAACAGTTATATATCCACTGCAGGATGAAGATGTTTTTGAAGTCATTGAAAAAAAGTGCAATGACACAAACGGAAAGTATATTATTCCCGATATAAAAAAACTGGAACACACCGAAATGACAAACGATTTTGTCTATAAAGGGGGAAAATACGTTAAATCATTATTGGGAGATATACAGGTATATAACTGTATAACAGCTATTGAAGCTGCAATACAGTTAAGAAAGCTTGGACTTCATATTTCTGATGAAAATATTTCATCAGCAGTGCATGATACTGTACTTCCTGCAAGGACAGAAGTTTTATCAGAAAAACCATTTGTTTTTATAGATGGTTCACATAATCCTGACGGAGCAAAGGCATTGGCACAGGTGCTTGATAAAATAAAGAAAAAGAAAACCGGACGCATGAGAATGATAATGGGAGTGCTTGCAGATAAGGATTATAAACAAATAATAAAACTTATTGTTCCATATGCATCTGATTTTATTGCTGTCAGTCCAAATAATGTCCGGGCTTTGCCGGCTGAAATGCTATGTGCACAGGCAAAGGCATATTGCAGCAGCGCCTGTTATACACAGGATTTTAACGAGGCGGTTTCAAAGGCATTTGACGGTCTTGGTGAAAATGATGCAATAATAGTATGTGGTTCTTTATATCTGTCTGCGGATATGAGACCTCTTTTAATAGATTTTCTTAAGAAAAACAGAATATAACCAGCAGAGTAACAATAAATAAACCACAGTAATTGAGAAAAGCGTATCAATTGCTGTGGTTGACTTTTTATATACGTATATTTTATACTGATAATCGAATTATCGGTAATCAAATTATCAGAAAGGAAAGAATAATGTCTAAACCAGATAAGAGTATTGATCCACTTATTATAAACAGTGCCAAAAAGGAGTTTTTAGAAAAAGGATTTGAAGGGGCTTCGTTAAAGCAGATATGTGCCAATGCAAAGGTGACGACCGGTGCATTGTATAAAAGATATAGTGGTAAAGAAGATTTATTCAGTGCAGTAGTAGCAGATGTAGTAAATGATATGAATGAAGCGGTTGAACAAAAAAGAGCGCTTGATGTAAAAAAACTATCAGATAAGGAACTTATTGAATCATGGGAGATGGATAAAGACTACATGATGTGGTGGTATAAATTCCTTTATGAGCGTTATGACGGATTTGTGCTTTTGCTATGCCGCTCACAGGGAACAAAATATGCTGATTTTGAACGTGAATGGGTGGATAAGATGACCACAATTACATACGGATATTATAGAGAGGCATATGAAAGAAAGATAACTGATACAGATTTAAGTAAAAAAGAAGTTCATATTCTTCTTACGGCATTCTGGGCGACTATATATGAGCCGTTTATTCAGGGATATTCACTTGATGAGATTGATAAACACTGCGATTTAATATGCAGACTCTTTAACTGGAAGAAGACATTAGGCTTTCGTCAATAATTTCAGAAGGAGGCAGTTTAATTGCTTAAAAAGATTTTGGAATATGCCGGTGAGTATAAAAAGTATACTTATCATGCAATTATATGGATGTTAATCGGTGTGGCATTAAGTATTATCCCATTTGTGTTTGTATATCAGCTTATCACACCATTGCTTGGATATGGTGAGCTTGATACTGGCGGCATTGTATGGAGAGTGGCTGCCATAGCTTTATGTGGAATCGGATATGCAATATGCTATGTACGTGGTTTGTCTTTATCACATGAGTCAGCTTACAATACATTAAAGAATATAAGAATTTCCCTTCAGGGGAAAATGGAAGCGCAGCCTTTGGGAGTAATTCAGGGTAAAGGTGTCGGAGTTATAAAAAAGATGTTCATTGATGATATTGAAACAATTGAATTATTACTTGCACATGCACTGCCTGAGGGTACATCAAATCTTGCAGTTCCGGTTTTGGTGTTTATAGCAATGTTTTTTATTGACTGGAAGCTTGCACTGCTTAGTCTTTGCTCACTTCCACTTGGTATTATTGCGATGGGAATGATGTATAAGAGTGGCACGGGGCAGATGAATGCATACTATGCTTCATCACAGAAAATGAATAATACGATAGTTGAATATATTAACGGTATGGAAGTTGTAAAAGTATTTAACCGCGATGGCGAGTCATATAAAAAACTTGAAGAAGATGTAAGAAGCTACAGAGATTTTACACTGGCGTGGTATAAGGCATGCTGGCCATGGATGGCACTGTATAACAGTATAATTCCATGTATTGCACTTTTTACATTGCCAATTGGTTCATGGATGGTTTTGCAGGGGTATTCGACACTGCCTGACCTTGTACTTGTTATTTGTATGAGCTTTGGAGTCGGAGCACCGCTTCTTCGTGCACTCAGCTTTATGGGTACACTGCCGCAGATAAATTTCAAAATAGAAAGCCTTGAGAATATGATGAGTGCGCCGGCATTAAAGCAGAGCAGCAGGGTATTTGAAGGTAGTGATCGTACAGTTTCATTTGAAAATGTTCATTTCGCATATGAAGACGCAAAGGATAAAGAGGTGCTTCATGGAATAACATTAACAGCTGACAGTGGCAAATTTACGGCACTTGTGGGTGAGTCAGGAAGTGGAAAGTCAACACTTGCAAAGCTTATGGTGCATTTTTATGATGTGACAGGCGGAACAGTTAAAATAGGCGGCCAGGATATAACGGATATGAGTATTGAAGCCTTAAATAAGGAAATATCCTACGTGTCACAGGAGCAGTTTCTGTTTAACATGAGTCTTATGGAAAATATCCGTCTTGGAAAACTTGATGCGACTGATGAAGAAGTGCTTGAAGCAGCAGAAAAAGCGCAATGTAATGAGTTTTTAAACAGGCTTGAAAATGGAATCTATACAATGGCAGGAGATGGCGGAAAACAGCTTTCGGGTGGTGAAAGGCAGAGAATTTCACTTGCAAGGGCAATTTTAAAAAATGCACCAATTGTTGTACTTGATGAAGCTACAGCATTTATGGACCCTGAAAATGAAGAAAAAATGAATAAAGCCATATCGGAAGTCATAAAGAATAAGACAGTTATTGTAATTGCACACAGACTGTATACCATAATGAATGCTGACAGAATATGTGTAATGGATAAAGGAAATCTTGTTCAATCGGGAACACATGATGAACTGCTGAAAACATGTGAAACGTATAAAAGGTTGTGGCAGGCCGGTGAAGGCAGTGCAAATTGGAAAGTATCTACAAAGTTGTAGTAGAAATGGAGATTAGTGTGAAAAATCATGCTGATGCGATCGATTTTTCACACGGCTATTTGTGCCGCAGGCGCCACAAAGTAGCCATGATTGCAGAGCTGAATCTTAAAATTCAGCTCGCGATTCCTCCGACGCAAAGCGTCTGCGGAATGGAGATTAATATGATAAATCTGATAAGGAGAATTATGGCTGTATCAGGAAAATATAAATGGAGAATAAAAGCTGCATTTGTATTTTCATTTTTAAAATCACTGCTTGCGAAAGCACCGGTATGTATGGCATTTATTATGTTTTCAGCTTTTATAAATGGTGATGTTACAGGAAAGCTGTGCCTTACAATCGGAATAAGTATTGTAATTTGTGTCATACTGCAGGCAATATGTCAGAATATAGCAGACAGACTGCAGTCAGCGGCAGGATTTATGGTGTTTGCCGATAAAAGAATGGAGCTTGGAGAACATTTAAGAAAAATGCCAATGGGATATTTCACAGAAGGAAATATCGGAAAGATAAGTTCAGTGCTATCTACGGACATGGTATTTATAGAAGAAAACTGTATGACGGCACTTGCGGATATGATGAGTGAAATTTTTGCAGAGGGAATAATGATACTTTTCCTGTTTGCTCTTAATATATGGCTGGGAGTTTGCGGCATCGTAATAATACTTGTCATACTTGCAGTAGCAAAGAAAATGAGAATAGAAGCACTTGATGATTCATGCAAACGTCAGGAACAGAGTGAAAATCTTACTAAGGCGGTACTTGATTTTACAGAAGGAATTGGTATTATAAAGACATATAACCTTCTTGGTGAAAAGTCAAAGGAGCTTACGGATAACTTTAAGAAAAGCTGCGAAACAAACCTGGGATTTGAGATGTCACATGGACCATGGCAGCGAAAGCTTAATCTTATTTATGGTATTGGTGCAGCAGTAATTGTCGGTGTTGCAATGGTTCTTTTTGAAAACAGTCTTATAAGTACATCTTATCTTATAGGCCTGATGCTTTTTGTTTTTGATCTTTTTGGCCCGTTAAAGGCATTATATGGCGGAAGTACAAGATTGACAGTTATGAACAGCTGTATGGACAGAATGGAAGATGTATTTGCAAGGGAAGAACTAAATGATAATGGAAAAGAAAATATACCATCTGTATGCCCGGAAGGTGAACATGAAATAGAATTCAAAAATGTTAATTTTGCATATGCAAAGAAAGATGTATTACATAATATATCATTTTCAGTTGATAAGAATCAGATGTGTGCACTTGTTGGACAGTCTGGTGGCGGTAAATCGACAGTAGCCAATCTTCTTGCCCGCTTCTGGGATGTCAGGTCAGGCGGTGTATATGTAAGAGGAAAAAACATAAAGGATATACCGTTTTCAGAGCTTATGAATCATATAAGTATGGTGTTTCAGAGGGTTTATCTGTTTCAGGATACAATATATAATAATATAAGCATGGGAAGACCGGATGCAACTAAGGAGGAAGTCATTGAAGCAGCTAAAAAAGCGCGGTGTTATGACTTTATAATGCAGCTTCCAGACGGTTTTGATACGATGATTGGTGAAGGCGGAGAAAGCCTTTCAGGTGGAGAAAAGCAAAGAATATCGATAGCCAGATGTATACTTAAGGATGCTCCGGTTGTTATACTTGACGAGGCTACAGCCAGTGTTGATGCTGATAATGAAAAATATATCCAGGAAGCTATAAGTGAATTGTGCAAAGGCAAGACGCTGATTGTAATTGCACACAGACTTAACACTATAAGAAATGCAGATAAGATAATTGTTATTTCGGATGGAAATATTGCCCAGAGCGGAACGCATGATGAACTGATGAAACATGATGGTATTTATAAAAATTTTGTAACAGGAAGAAATAAAGCAGTTAATTGGAAAATGGCAGGGAACTAATGAATAATAACATTGATAATACTACTTTTACATATGATTTTTCAAATGATTCAGGCAGAGGCAAAATTACAGGATATAATGTTTTTCCGGGTGTGACAATTGCATTTAATGATTTCCATATGCAGTATTACGATTCGGATTTTGCGCCCGGAAAGGATTTTTTTTGTATAGACTATTGCCGTGAGGGCAGGCTTGAGTATGAATCAAAGGAATATACATATTCATATGTTGAAGCGGGAGATGTTAAATTTGACAGACGCCTTACCCATATGGGACGGTTTGAAATGCCACTGTCACATTATCATGGAATAATGGTTGGATTTGACATGGAGACCGCCTCAAAAGCTTTAAAAGAACAGATAAAGGATTTTTCTGTGGATTTGTATGAGATACGTGATAAATTCTGCAGGACACGTTTTCCAAGGGTATTGCACGGACTTAATTCAATTGAGCATATATTTAATGAGATGTTTTGTGTCCCTGAAGAGATAAAGATGGAATATATGAAAATTAAGGTTTTTGAACTTCTGCTTTTCTTAAAGGCATTGAATATTCCGGAAAATACAGAAGAAAAGCCGTATTTTTATAAAATCAGGGTGGAAAAAGTCAAAGCAGTACAAAGATTCATAAAAGACAATGCAGATAAAAATTTCAAACAGGAATATCTGGCTGATAAATTTGATATTCCACTTACGTCCATGAAACAGTGTTTTAAGTCAGTATATGGCTGTTCAATTGGTGAGTGGCTGCTGCAGTACAGAATGAACTGTGCGGCGGTGCTTTTAAAAAACAATAAGGGACTAAGTGTTACAGAAATTGCATCCATGTTCGGATATGAAAGTCCGAGTAAATTTGCAATTGCATTCCGAAAGATTATGAAACAGTCTCCGACACAATATAGAAAATAATTAAGATAGTTAGTTATCTAAAACGCTTTGTCTATTTGGGACTGAATTGTCTTTTCAGAGTAGAAATATAATACAGTAATGATAAGATATGGATGGTGTGAAAAGCACCATCCATTTTAAGTTTTGCAAATACTTGTTTATGTGGAAAAAAGGAAGGAGAGATTAATGTGAATGAAAAAAACAAAAAGGACAGCTGGTTTTCGGAACTTTTGTCTTATGCGGACGGAAGTAAAGGAAAACTTGGATTATCAGTACTGCTGTCTGTAATAAGCGTGGTTGGCGGGCTTATTCCTTACTTTTGTTTTTATAAGGTTATAGAAACATTTGTAAACAATGAAGCATCTGCCGATATTATACTGAAATGGTGCATAGTGGCATTTGTAAGTTATGTTGTAAAGGTAGTGTTATTTGGCTTTTCAACAAATTTAAGCCATCATGTGGCATATCATATTCTTGAATCTTTACGATTAAAGGTGGCAGACAGATTTTTACATGCGCCGCTTGGAATGGTAACATCACATTCAATTGGTGAAATAAAAAATATTATTGTTGAAAAAATCGAAAATATTGAGCCGCCGCTTGCACATATTATTCCTGAAGGAGCAGGATATTTCATACAGCCGCTGGTAAGTCTTATAGCACTTATTATTGTTGACGGAAGAATAGCGCTTGCATCACTTGCTACAGTGCCTGTTTCTTTTGTGTTAATGATGGTTACATTTAAAATAAGCGGAAAGAATTTTGATAAGTATAACGAGTCAAATGCCGTGATGAACAGTACCATCGTTGAATATATTGAAGGAATTGAAGTAATAAAGGCTTTTGGAAAATCTGGTGCGTCATATGAAAAATATGCAAATGCAATAAATAACTACAGAGATTTTGTACTGAAATGGCTCTCATCAACATGGGCAACAATGAAGCTTACATTTGCCCTGTTTCCATCTACGTTACTTGGAGCACTTCCTGTAAGCCTTGCACTTGCAGTGAATGGCTCAATATCAGTTGCACAGGCAGCACTTGCAGTAATGCTTGCAATGTCTATGGTAAGTTCACTTGCAAAGCTGGAGGTTTTCTCGGAGAATATACGTGAAATGCAGTGTACTGTAAATGAACTTCATCAGTATCTTGAGATGCCATCACTTCCGGAACCATCTGAAAATGCTGATTTAAAAGGTTATAATATTGAAATTAAAAATGTCGGATTTGCATATAGTGATGCACCTGACAAGGAAGTATTAAAAAATGTAAGTATGGATATACCAGAGGGCAGTTTTACAGCACTTGTTGGTCCGTCAGGAAGTGGTAAGTCAACTATAGCAAAGCTTATCGCGCGTTTTTATGATGTTACAAATGGCAGCATAAAGATTGGTGGAACAGATGTTAAAAATATGCCGCTTAGCCAGCTGTCAGATACCGTAAGCTTTGTCGCACAGGATAACTTCTTATTTAAATGCTCAATTCTTGAAAATATCAGAATGGGTAATCCAAAAGTAACAGATGAAGAGGTAAAGGCTGCTGCAAGAGCTGCTCAGTGTGAAGAATTTATAATGAAACTTCCTGATGGATATAATACCCATGCCGGTGATGCCGGAAAACGACTTTCGGGTGGTGAAAAGCAAAGAATTGCAATTGCCAGAATGATGCTTAAAAATGCACCGATAGTCATACTTGATGAGGCAACCGCATTTACTGATCCTGAAAATGAAAACAAGATCCAGAAAAGTATTGCAGCGCTTACAAAGGGAAAGACTCTGCTTGTTATAGCACACAGACTTTCAACTATTCAGAAAGCAGACAATATAGTTATTTTAAATAATGGCAGCATATATGCACAGGGAACACAGGAACAGCTGCTTTCAGACTGTCCGATGTATCAGCGGATGTGGCAGGCACATATCGGTGCAAAGCAATGGGCAGTTAAAGGAAAGGAGGCCGCAGGAAATGTTTAAAACAATAAAGAGAATAATTAACTGGTGCGGCGAATTTAAAGGTAAATTATATACAGGTTTTGTTTTTGCATTCTTTTCACACTGGTTTACTGCAATGCCGATATTTATTGCGGCATATACGATTGGCCAGCTCATAGAGCAGGCAAGGGGAAATGCTGTATTTGATAAAAAATGGATATGGCTTAGTCTGGTCAGCATTATCGGCCTTGTATTACTGAGATTCCTGTTTGATTATCTGAGAGCACGTTTTCAGGAAGGCATAAGCTATGAACTGATTGCAAGAGACAGACTGGCAATTGGTGATGCATTAAAGAGAGTGTCACTTGGATATTTCCAGCAAATGGATACAGGAAGTATCTTAAACTCTGTAACAACCGGATTACATACACTTGAAAATATGGGTATAAGAATGGTTGATAATTTTGTCGGAGGATATTTGAATTTCATTGTAATATTCTTATTTCTGCTGTTTGTAAACCCGGTTGTATCACTGATTGCAATTGCAGGCGTAGCAGTGTCATTTGTATTTCTGCTTGTTATTTCAGGACACAGCAAGAAGTATGCACCATATGAGGCAAAAGCCACAAAAGATATTATAGCAGCAACTATTGAATATGCCCACGGGCTTCCTGTTGTTAAGTCATTTGGACAGGGTGGTGCGGCAATGAAAGCATTTTCAGATTCATGCAGGGACAGCAGGGATATTAATCTTAAGATCGAAAGTGGATTTACTCCTGCAAACTGTATGCATCTTATTGCATTAAAAACAGCATCAGTAGCACTTGCGGGAGCTGCATGCTTTTTGGGATTTACAGATCAGATGAGCTTTAGCATGATGCTTATGTTTGTTTTCTTTTCATTCAGTATATTTGCATCTCTTGAACCAATCAGTGACAGCGCACATGTCCTTGGTGTGATTGATACAGCAATGAACCAGCTCGATGAGCTTAAGGAGTGCAATTATATAGATAAAGATGGTAAAGATATTAAAGTCTCAAATTATAATATATCTTTTAAACATGTTAATTTTGGATATGATTCAAGACAGATATTAAAGGATGTAAGTTTTGATATTCCTGAAAAGACATCAACGGCCATAGTAGGTCCTTCAGGAAGCGGTAAAACTACAATATGCAATATTCTTTCAAGATTTTATGATGTTGACAGTGGAAGTGTTACGCTTGGTGGCAGAAATGTAAAAGATTTTACATGTGACAGCCTTCTTAAAAACTTTTCAATGGTATTTCAGAATGTATATCTTTTCAATGATACCATAAGAAATAATATATGTTTTGGTAAGCCGGATGCGACGAAGGAAGAAATGATTACTGCTGCAAAGAAAGCGCGCTGCCATGACTTTATAATGCAGCTTCCAAATGGCTATGATACTGTTATAGGCGAGGGCGGCTCCACTTTGTCAGGCGGAGAAAAGCAAAGAATTTCAATCGCACGTGCAATAATGAAAAATGCACCTGTTATTATCCTTGATGAGGCGACAGCAAGCATTGATCCTGAAAATGAACATCTTATCCAGGATGCTATTACAGAACTTACAAAGGGCAAAACAATCATTACGATTGCACACCGTCTTGCAACTATTGAAAATGCAGATCAGATTCTTGTTGTAGATGATGGAAGGATAGTTGAAAAGGGAACACATAAAGAACTTGTTAAACGTGAAGGCAGATATAAGGAATTTGTAAAAATCCGTGAACAGGCAGAAGGATGGAATATAACTGATTAGGCAGTAATTAAGGATTCTCTGAAATAAACACAAAATCATGACTGGTAAAGGCTTATAGCTGTTATTTGGTAAACTATAAGCCTTTATGATGTACCAGTAAACTCTTTTATTTAAGATGTTTTATACATAAAATAACCGGTCATGGTAAAAACAAAAGAATCAGGAGAATTTTGCCCAGATTCCGTATATTACAATAAGTATCAGGACAGTCGGAATTACATAGGTAAGATATGGCGCAAGAAAACGTGGCATTTTCATGCCTTTTCCTGCATTAACCTCATTAAAGTAGTTTTCTTTACCCCATCCTTTGCGACTCATACAGAACAGGACATATATTACGCTTCCTATTGGAAGTGCCAGGTTGCTTACAAAAAAGTCTTCAAGGTCGAGTACGTTTGAACCGGGACCGAATGGAGTGAATCCTGAAAGTACATTGAAACCTAATATACATGGCAGTGAGCCTGCCATTACAATAAATACATTTATAATGGAAGATTTCTTTCTTGACCAGCCGTTGATTTCTATGGACATATTCATAATGTTTTCAAATACTGCTATAACAGTTGAAAATGAGGCGAAAGTCATAAAAAGAAAGAAAAATGCACCCCATATATTTCCGTTTGGCATTGAACTGAATATGTTTGGAAGTGTAATGAAAATCAGACTTGCCCCCTGGTCCGGGTTAACACCGTAAGCAAAGCATGCAGGAAAAATTATAAGACCTGCTACAATTGCAACAAAAGTATCAAGAGAAGCGATAGTGACTGATTCCTTTAAAAGTGATGACTCTTTGTCAATATAGCTTCCAAATATTGCCATGGATCCAACTCCGATACTAAGCGTGAAAAATGCCTGATTCAAAGCCTGGACAACAATTTTGCCAAAACCGATTTCCTTTACTTTATTCCAGTCAGGGACAAGATAAAATCTAAGACCGGCAGAACTGTTTTTTATAAAAATACTGTTTATTGCAAGAGCAACCATTATAATAAGAAGAGCAATCATCATTACTTTGGTTATACGTTCAACACCTTTTTGAAGACCGATAGAGCATATGCCGAATCCTGCTGCGATGACAATAAAGGTGAGGATAGTCATTATGAGTGGACTGGCGGTCAGATCATTGAAATTATCTTTAATCATATCTGATGAGGCGTTGACAAAACGTCCTGTAAGCATTTCATAAAAATAATACAGCATCCATCCTGCTATTACTGTATAAAAAAACATAAGCATATAATTGGCAACAAGTGCGAATCGGCCATGGAGATGCCATTTACTTCCGGTTTTTTCAAGTATGTTAAATGATTTGGCAACAGAAGCACGGCTTGCACGTCCTACAGCAAGTTCCATTGTCATTACAGGAATGCCGAGAATTATAAGAAACAGCAGATATAATAAAACGAATATGCATCCACCATTATTTCCCACAACGTATGGGAAACGCCAGACATTTCCAATGCCGATTGCACATCCGGCAGATATAAGTATAAAGCCGAGCCGGCTTTTGAATTTTTCACGTTCCATGAAATACCTCCTTAAATATAATGAAAGTTATACTTATCATATTATAAGACATGTTTAAAAGCAATAAAAAATGTGATACTATTTATTGTAAAGATTTTCAAATAATTAAATATTTGAAAGTATATCTGTATGAAAAAATAATATTATATAAAGGGGTATATATAAGGTGGCTGTAAGATTAAATGATAATAAAGAAATTGTTGAAAAAATAAAAGAAGGGCTTAAGCAAAAAGGCGGATACTGCCCGTGCAGACTTGAAAGAACAGAGGATTATAAGTGTATGTGCAGGGAGTTCAGAGAACAGATTAAAGATCCGGATTTTGAAGGGTATTGTCATTGTATGCTTTATTATAAATCAAAAGACTGACATAAAATTCACTTTATTTCATATTAAAAATATGATATACTATTGCAACAAATGGTAATTAAAACTATGTGTTGTAGTACATATAAATAGCTGTTGAGTAAAAATACTCGATAAATTACAAACAGAATGTTGATAAAGCACCTGTATTATGTTATATTATGCAATAATCAGTGGATTATAACAGATATCATAAAGGATATGAAAATGGGAAAAAATGATAAAAAAAGGGTATGTTATTATACATCGTATACGGATGATATGGTGACTACCAGTAATCAGGAGTTTAGACTTAAGGATAATTACAAGTGGGTTAATAATAATATATTTTACAGAATAAGCGCAGGATTAATTTATGCGGCTGCGCTGGCATTTGCCCATGTTTATTGTAAAGTATGGCTGCATGGTTCATTTAAGAATCGTGAGGTTTTAAAGCCTTTTAAAAAGCAGGGGTATTACGTATATGGAAATCACACACAGCCGCTTGGTGATGTTGTAATCCCGGCAAGAGCATGTAAAGATCGAAGAATTTATACCATTGTAAGTATGTCTAATTATGGAATACCTGTTATAGGAAAAATCTTATCAAGGCTTGGGGCACTTCCAATTCCTGATGGAATAGAAAATTATAAATACTTTTACAAAGGCGTAAAAACACGAATTAAGCAGAAACATCCAGTCGTTATATTTCCGGAGGCTCATGTCTGGCCATATTGTACTATGATACGACCTTATCCGGAAACATCCTTTCGATTTCCGGTAGAAGACGGGGTTCCTGCTTTTTGCATGACAACAACTTATCAAAAGAGAAAAAATAAAGAGCGTCCGAAGATGACGGTTTATATTGACGGACCATTTTATCCGGACAGTTCTTTAACATCAAAGAAAGCACAGCAGAAAAAACTGCATGATGAGATATTTAATTGTATGAAGAAAAGAAGTGAATTAAGCACATATCAATATATTCAATACGAGGAGAAAATACTATGAATATTCTATATTGTGGAGATAAAAATATAGAAGACGGATTACTTATTTCTATACTATCATTATTAAAAAATGTAAATGACAATCTGCATATTTATGTAATGACAATGAACATGAAGATAAAAGACAAAGAATACTTTGCAGTTACAGATAAGGCTGTAGAATATCTTGATGGGCTTGTTAAAGAGAAGAATCGTGACAGCTTCGTGATAAAACTTGATGTGACTGACAAATTTATAAATGAACTTCCAAAGGCAAATATGGAAACGCGTTTTACGCCATTTTGCATGCTGAGGCTATATGCGGATATGTTTGTGGAATTACCTGACAAGATTCTTTATCTTGATAATGATGTTATATGCAGAAAAGACATATCAGATTTATATAACGAAAATATTGAAAAATATGAACTTGCAGGAGTACTGGATTATTATGGTAAGTGGTTTTTCAAGAAAAAATTCTATAAATTTGATTATCTTAATTCAGGCGTATTATTGCTTAATCTTAAGATGATAAGACAGACCGGTCTATTTAGAAAATGCAGAAAGGTCTGTGCAACAAGAAATATGTTTATGCCGGATCAGTCAGCAATCAATAAGCTTTCACGTGCCAAAAAAAAGCTGCCGGGTAAATATAATGAACAGAGAAGGCTTCATAAAAATACTGTGATACAGCATTTTACAACAAGCTTCAGACTGTTTCCATGGATTCATACACTGACAGTAAAACCATGGCAGGTTGACAGGGTACATGAAAAACTGAAAATGCATGAGTATGATGATATTCTTGATGAATATACAAGGCTTGTGTCATTCATGAAAGCAGAAAGCTGAGGTTAGTGTGAAAAATCATGCAGATATGCTGATTATTCACACGGCTGCTTTGTGCCGCAGGCGCCACAAAACAGCTATAATTGTGGGTTGAATCAGAAATTCAGCTCATGATTCCTCCAAAGCAAAGCGTCTACGGAATGGAGATTAGTATGATAATAGCTGGAAATGATAAAGATCTTGTTGTTGAAAATATAAAAAATGCAGCAAATAGCAGGCAGTTTTATAATAAAGTTGAAGTAAACGATCCTAATATTTCTGAAGAAACAAAGAAGAAGTTAATAGAAAAGTATCTTAATGAACACGATACGGTCAAATATAAACTTAAATGTTGGTCAGCATGCAGAATGGTTGATGTTGCTACAGGAATTGTGAATAAAAAAAGCCGGATAATCGGACAGGAAAATATTAAAGGAGTAACTGGCGGAGCAATCATAACAAGCAATCATTTTAATCCTGATGACAGTACTATCATCAGAAAATGCATCAGAAAATCAAGCATGAAGAGGTTATTTATTGTCAGTCAGGATACTAATATGGCGATGAGCGGATTCTTTGGATATCTTCTTAACTATGCTGACATAATTCCTATAACAGATAACAATGAATACATGAAAACCAAATTTCCGCATTTGATAAAGAGCGTCTTAAAGGCGAATCAGTATGTTCTTATATATCCGGAACAGGAAATGTGGCTTAACTATAAAAAACCGCGCCCGCCAAAGAGAGGAGCCTACTATTATGCTGCAAGATTTATGGTGCCGGTTATTTCGTGTTTTGTTGAAATGAAAAATACATATGAAAAGGCAACTGAACAGTTTTATAAGGTTGAATATATTTTGCATGTCCTTCCGACTATTTATCCGGATCCAGATAAATCAGTGCGTGAAAACAGTGTAATAATGATGAAAAAGGACTACGAGCAAAAGAAGGCAGCATATGAGGCAGCGTATGGGAAAAAGCTTGACTATGATTTTGAATATGATGATATAGCGGGGCTGATTCATTAATTAAACTAAACTATAATGAATTAACAAAAAGAGGAAGTGTAAGAAATGACATCAGATAATGAATTGCTTTTGGGGATAGATATTGGTTCAACAACTGTTAAACTGGTAATTGTTGATGACAGGACAAAGAAAATGCTGTATTCGCAATATAAGAGACATAATTCAAGGCAGGTAGAGTGTGTAAAGAATCTGTTAAATGAGATAGCTGGAAAATATGGCGAATGCAGCTTCAGGGTGGCTATATGTGGTTCGGGTGGAAAACCTGTAGCAAAGGCATTAGGCGTTCATTACATTCAGGAGGTTGTTGCAAATGCTGCAGCTGTCTGCCAGCTGTATCCACATGCAAGAACTGCTATAGAACTTGGCGGCCAGGATGCAAAGGTTATATTTTTTTATTATGATGAACATGCAAAAAAACTGACGGCTTCTGATATGAGAATGAATGGCAGCTGTGCCGGTGGAACGGGAGCTTTTATTGATGAAATAGCAACGCTTCTTAATACAGGAGCGGACGATTTTGAAAAACTTGCCGAACAGGGAACAAATGTATATGACATATCGGGAAGATGCGGGGTCTTTGCAAAGACGGATATACAGCCGCTATTAATTCAGGGAGCTAAAAGATCGGACATTGCACTTTCAACATTTCATGCAATAGCAAAACAGACAATAGGAGGACTATCTCAGGGACTGGAACTTAAGGCTCCGGTAATATTTGAGGGAGGTCCTCTTACATTTAACCCTCAGCTTATAAAAGTATTTGCAGAAAGATTAAAACTTAAAGATGAAGAAATAATAATACCGGAGCATCCGGAAACCATTGTTGCATATGGAACTGCAATTGCAATAAAACAGCTTTTTCCAGATGATAATAAATGCATTACTGTTAACAGTCTGCTTGATATTTTAAATAAATCTGATGATAAAAAAGTATCAGCACAGCAGTCATCAGGCAAACCGTTTTTTTCAGATGCTGATGAACTGAAGGAATTTACCAAAAGACATGATGAGGAACTTTTAGAGGTCTGTCCTGCAAAGCCTGTAAACGGAGTTGTAAAAGCATATCTTGGAATTGATTCGGGAAGTACAACATCAAAGTTTGTACTTATTGATGAAGATGAGAATGTAATTGAAAGATATTATGCAAATAATCATGGAGAGCCATTGGATGTTGTTAAGGAAGGTCTTATAAGTATTTTTGATAAATATGAAAAAAAAGGCATCAGGCTTGAAATAGAAGGGCTTGGAACTACAGGATACGGAGAAATGCTGCTGGCCAAAGCATTTGGAGCTGATTATCATACTGTAGAGACAGTTGCACATTCAAGCGGATGTAAAAAATATTATCCGGATACTACATTTCTACTGGATATAGGCGGACAGGATATGAAAGCAATATGGCTTAATAACGGCATTATAACAAATATTATGCTTAATGAGGCGTGTTCGTCAGGATGCGGGTCTTTTCTTGAAAATTTTGCCGCAACACTTGGAATAGATGTTAAAAAGATTCAGGATGCTGCTTTCAGATCCGAGAACCCTGCAGTGCTTGGAAGCCGCTGCACTGTTTTTATGACAAGTACTATTATAAATGAACAGCGTAATGGAAAGCAGCCGGATGATATAATGGCGGGACTTTGCAGATCGATTATTGAAAATGTATTTACTAAAGTTGTAAGAATTAATGATAAAGGACAGCTTGGGGATAATATAGTTGTTCAGGGTGGAACCTTTAAAAACAGGGCAGTTCTTCGTGCACTTGAGGAGTATCTTGGAAAGAAAGTTCATCTTGCACCATATCCTGGAGAGATGGGGGCAGTTGGCGCAGCTCTTACAGCGAAGCAGCACATAAAAGAAGATGGTTATGCAAATGGAATAAGTACTTCATTTATCGGAATTGAAGCTGTAAGAAATTTTACATATACAACAAGAACAGGTGTGAAATGTACAGCATGTGCTAATCATTGCAGCAGAACAATAATGAATTTTTCAGGTGGAGGTTCATGGGTAACAGGCAACCGCTGTGAAAGAGGAAATATTGTAACGGATGATAAAAAAGAAGCAGCAGCACAGATAAGAAAGATAAATCAGGAGATTACCGGTGTGCCGGATATGTTTGCTGAAAGAGAAAAACTGCTGTTTTCAAAATATCCGTTTGAAGTGGTTTCCGCTAAAAAGAATATAACAATAGGTCTTCCACGTGTGCTTGAGTTCTGGGAAAGTATGCCGTTTTGGAGCACATTTTTTGGCGCTTTGGGATACGATACGAAATTTTCGCACAAAAGTTCAAGAAAATTATATGAACAGGGAATACAGTATGTTGCATCGGATACTATATGTTTTCCGGCAAAGCTTGTCCATGGCCATATTATGGATCTGGCAAAGCAGGGGGTCGACAGGATATTTATGCCTTATGTAATGCATATGCCGCCTGAAGGAGTTGATAAGCTAAGTCCATATGTCTGTTCAGTTGTAATGGGATATCCAATGGTAGTAAGAAATTCACAGTCTCCGGAAAAAACATATGGGGTTAAGTTTGATACACCGGTTTTTCACTGGTTTGATAAAAAGAACAGGAAGAAACAGATATGCAGCTATGCTGTTGAAAGTCTTGGAGTAACAAAAAGTGAAGTTGAAAATGCATTTTCACAGGCAGCGTCAGCGTATAATGAGTACAAGAATAAACTGATACTCATGGGCAGTGAAATTATTGAAAAGGCAGCAAAGGAAAATAAATTTGCAGTTGTTCTTGCAGGAAGACCATATCACACAGACCCATTTGTAAGCCATAATATTTCAAAAATGTTTACAGGAAAAGGAATACCGGTTCTTACAGTTGACTGTTTGAAAGATCTTAATAATATAGATTTAAGAAATGTTATTCCTGAGATAACTAATAATTTCCATACCAGAATGCTCTCTGCGGCTATGATAGCGGCAAAAACGCCACAGCTTGAGTATGCCCAGATAGTAAGCTTTGGGTGTGGACATGATGCAATTCTTTCAGATGAGATTATAAGAATAATGACAGAAAGCGGCAAAAAGCCTCCGCTTATTCTCAAGGTTGACGAAAGCGATGCATCAGGTTCGCTTGGGATAAGAACACAGTCGTTTATTGAAACTGTTAAGATAAGAAGAAAAAATGAGGAGCTGGCAAAAAAGACCTTTGGTTCATATGAAAAGTTATCAGAGCCAAGTCCTGTTAAATTCTATAAAAAAGATAAAAAGGTGCGTACACTGCTTGTGCCTAATATATCAGCTGAAGCATCAAAGATTCTTGCGGCAATTCTTGAAAAAGAGAATTTTATAGTAAAAACCATTCCAATAGGTTCAACAAAGCAGATAAGATATGGGAAAAAATACGTTCATAATGATATATGTTTTCCATGTCAGATGGTAATTGGAGAACTCCTTGCCGAGCTTATTGAAGGTGGATACAAACAGGATGAGGTTGCAGTCGGAATGGTTAAATTCCAATGTGACTGCCGTATGTCGCATTATGCAGGACTTTTAAGAAAGGGACTGGACAGGGCTGGATTTAAGGATGTTCCGATTGTGACAACAGATGTAAATGACACAAAACGAATGCATCCCGGAGTATTTATGCTTGGCATAAATGCTGTACTTGAAGCAGTATGGTCATTTATGATGCTGGATATACTGACAGAACTTACAAGGAAAATAAGACCTTATGAGAAGGTGGCGGGTGAAACAGACCGTGTATATCAGAAATGTGTAGATAAAATTGCAGATGGGGCAAGAAAAGGGCTCAAAAGTGCAAAAAAGGCTTTCGCAGAATGCATTGATGATATGAAGAACATAGATTGCGACAGAAGTAATCCAAAGCCAAGAGTATTTGTAACAGGAGAATTGCTTGTAACTTATCATCCCGGTTCTAATTTCCATATTGAAGAATATCTTGAGAAAAACGGAATGGAAGCTGTATTTCCAAGGATTACAGATCAGTTAAGAAAAGATTTTCTTGCTTCAATGAGTGAGATAAAGAACTATAATGCAAATATTCCGCCATATCCTTTTGCAGTGAGCTGGCTGTTTGATAACGTCCAGAATAAGCTTGAAAGGATTGCAAAGATGCATCCGCTTTATAATGATGTATTAAGGCCAAAACAGATATATCAGGGTGTAAAGGATATTATACCTGAAACATTAAGCTGCGGTGAGGGATGGCTTATGGCAGCAGAGATTGCACATTTTGCAAAAGAAGGAGTCAGATCCTTTGTTATTTTGCAGCCGTTTGGATGCCTGCCTAACCATATCTGCGGACGTGGAGTTATTAAAAGGCTTAAGGATGAATATCCGGCAATACAGATACTTCCATTAGATCTTGATCCTGATACAAGTTTTGCAAATGTGGAAAACAGGCTTCAGATGCTTATTATGAATAATTGACACCCTGATACAGATTATTACAGGGTTTCCTGTATTGACCAATGGGCATAATAATTAATAAGTTGAAATAAGAGAGACTGTATGCTAAAATTATTAAAAATGTGAACGGAGGGTTGTTTATATGTATAAGAAGTTTATAACCGGAGCAGTAGTTGGTATTATGGCAGTGTCACTGGCTGCATGCGGTAATGATAATGCACAAAATCAGGAGAATACTGCAGCTGCCACTGCAACACAGGAAGAGACAACTGCAACACAGCAGGAGACAACAACTGCACAGCAGACAACTACAGCTGCTGAGACAACAACTGCAGCAGCCGATAAGAAAGATATTGAGAATATGAAGACTGTTCTTAAAGAAATCAAGGAAGATGTAAGAGTAGGCACAGCAGGCAGTTCAATGAATGCAGTTAAAGTAGCTGCAGATATGCTTAACTGGGGCGTCGAAACAAAGCTTTCCGATGAGACTGTCCAGGCTGAAGTGAAGAACTGGTATGCATCTTTATCACAAGATGATAAAGACGACTTTAATGAGGAATTTAAGAGTGTATATAGTGTTTATAAGCAGCTGATCGGACCAAATGCAGAAAATATCATCAAATCAGTTGATTATGATATTAAGGGATATCCATGGAGCACTGAACCGGTACCTGCTATAGAATCAATTAATAAGGCTCTCAGTAGTTCTGCCAGATAATGACTGCCGCTGATAAATATTCTTATGGATATAAGTTAACATATGTTTGAAAGGCATGGATTATTATGAAGATTATTATTGTAGGCTGCGGTAATGTAGGGGCTACGCTTGCAGAACAGCTTAGCAAAGAGAAGCATGATATAACAGTTATTGATACCAGAGAACAGCTTGTTGAGAGACTGTCAAGCAGCTGTGACATACTTGGGGTCGTTGGAAATGGCGCCAGCTATAGCGTTTTGCAGGAAGCTAATGTAAATGATGCTGATTTGCTTATAGCTGTTACAGGGTCGGATGAATTAAATCTTTTGTGCTGTCTTTTTGCTAAAAAAGCCGGTGGCTGTAATACAATTGCCAGAGTAAGTAATCCTGTATACAGCCGCGAAATAGGCTTTATTAAAGAACAGCTGGGGCTTTCAATGATAATTAATCCACAGCTTGCAGCTGCAAGAGAAATGGCACGTTTGTTAAAATTTCCGTCAGCATTGTCAATTGATACATTTGCAAAGAGCAGAGTGGAACTTGTAAGCTATCGTATAGAAGGAAACATTCCATTGTGTGACATT
Source organism: uncultured Lachnospiraceae bacterium (assembly GCA_934330725.1). GTDB lineage: Bacteria > Bacillota > Clostridia > Lachnospirales > Lachnospiraceae > Lachnospira. Next base: position 94,773 of record CAKRGM010000003.1, read on the forward strand.
TCACTTAAGGACCTGATTAGTAAACTTCGTTGTGATGTACTTATTCCGGTTGTTGAACGAAATGATGAGATAATAATTCCAGATGGTAAGTTTGTTTTAAAAGAGAAAGATATAATATCAATTGTAGGAACAGAAAAGAAAACAATTGAATTTTTCAAGAAAATAGGTGCCCCTACAACGGCTGTCAAAAATGCAATGCTTGTAGGAGGCGGAAGAACTTCAATATATCTTGCAAAACAGCTTATTGAAATGGGAATTAAGGTTAAGATTATTGAACGTGATGAAAAACACTGCAGCGTACTTAGTGAAATGCTTGATAATGCAATGATTATATGCGGTGATGCAACTGATAAGAATCTTCTTCTGGAAGAGGGAATCATGGATACTGATGCATTTGTGGCAACAACTAATTTCGATGAAGAAAACATTATGCTTACACTGTTTGCTAAAAGTGTGTCTAAAGCGAAACTTATAACAAAGGTGCATAGAATTACGTATGATGAAATAATTGAAAGTCTTGACGTTGGAAGTACGATTTATCCTAAGTATATTACTGCTGAATATATTATAAAATATGTAAGAGCCATGAAAAATTCAATTGGAAGTAACATTGAAACATTATACAGGCTCAATGATAACAGAGTTGAAGTATTAGAATTGTATATGAAGGAAGATTCTCCATTGACAGGGATACCGATAAAGGATCTTAAGCTTAAACCTAATATTCTTATTGGGTGTGTAACACATAAGGGGCTGGTTACTATTCCTAATGGTCATAGCATCATAAACAGAGGTGATACTGTAATTGTTATTACAACAACAACCAGAATTCATGACATTAAGGATATTTTAAGATAAAATATTCAGTTCGGGTATGTTGTTTATCTTATATTTTTTGATTTTTGGAGCTGTATGTTATGAATTATTCTATGATAAGGTATATATTAAGCAGTGTTCTTGGATTTGAAGGAATATTTCTGCTCCTTCCCGCATTAGTTGCGGCAATATATAGAGAAAAACAGGGATTTATATTTTTAGCTGTTGCATTATGCTGTATTGTCATTGGCGTGTGTGGAAGAATCCGTAATCCTAAAAGCAGTGTTTTTTATGCTAAAGAAGGCTTTGCTGCTGTTTCTCTTAGCTGGATTTTATTAAGTATGGCAGGTGCACTGCCATTTTTTCTGACAGGAGAGATACCTTCATATATTGATGCGTTATTTGAAACAATTTCCGGATTTACAACAACTGGTGCAAGCGTACTGCCGGATGTTGAAGCACTTTCAAAAGCAAGTGCATTCTGGAGATGCTTTACCCACTGGATTGGCGGTATGGGAATGCTTGTATTTGTTATGGCTATACTGCCACTGTCACCAGGATCATCAATACATCTTATGAGAGCTGAAAGCCCGGGACCATCTGTAAGCAAGCTGGTACCTAAGCTTAAAAGTACAGCTATGATTCTTTATGGTATATATGTTGTTATTACGATAATAGAGGTTATTGCACTTCTGATTGCAGGTATGCCTGTTTATGATTCATTTACAATTTCATTTTCAACAGTAGGAACCGGCGGATTTGGAATTTTGAATTCCAATGTAGGGTCATACAGTATGGCTGTACAGATTATTCTTACAATATTCATGCTGTTGTGTGCAATTAATTTTAACGTGTATTACCTTTTACTTGTAAAGAAGTGCAGGGAAGCTTTTTCAAATGATGAAGTTAAATATTTCCTGATTATCGTTTTATCAGCCGCTGTACTTATTACGTTTAATATAAAAGATGGATTTTCAAATATTTTCACAGCATTTCAGACAGCGATATTTGAAGTTGCATCAATAATAAGCACGACTGGATTTGTAACGGTTGATTATAATGTATGGCCTGTATTTTCACAGATGATTATACTTATCCTTATGTTTCTGGGGGCCTGTGCCGGAAGTACTGGTGGCGGATTTAAGATATCAAGATCCCTTATATTGATACGCTCAGTTAAAAATGAAATCATGGCGGTGGTGCATCCAAGAAGCGTGCGTAAGGTAAAGATGAATAAAAGGATTGTTCCGGATAATGTTGTAAAAACAGTGTTGTGCTATCTTGCAACATATATTATGATTATTATAATTTCATTACTGCTTGTAAGTCTTGGAGGATTTGATGTGACATCGAATTTTACCGCAGTACTGACAACACTGAATAATGTTGGTCCCGGGTTAAATGCTGTCGGACCGACCGGTAATTTTGGTGGATTTACGGATTTTTCCAAAATAGTTCTAATGCTTGATATGCTTATAGGTCGTTTGGAACTGTTTCCTATGCTTGTGCTCTTTGCACCGGGAATGTGGAAGATTTCATCCAGACGCGCTGAAAGAAAAAAGAAGGCAATAAAATTCATTGTCTAAGTACAGGTGCGTTAAGGCGTCTGATTATGAATTGAATTTTGTCGGGCGTTATTAAAAAAATGGCAGGTTAAGCAAATACCTGTTAAATATCATACTTAAAGGAGAAAAATATGCAAAAAAAGAAAATTTCTGCAAAAATAATGTCATTTTTACTTACATTTGTAATGATAATGACAATGGTATCAGCAACTGTGTTTGCCGGAACTAATGACAATCATGCCGGTAAAGTGCGTATTGTTGTAAAAAACGATACATATAAAAGTGAGAATGGAGCTCCATGGACTGGTACACTAATTGATACGTGGGTAGATATTGACAGTGAAAGTACCGTAATATCCATGCTTGGTCAGGCCGCTTTACAGACACTTGGCAGTAAAGACAAAATTGATATACAGGATGGCTCATGGGGAACATATATTAATGGTATCAATGAATTAAGCTCAGGAATGGGAAATTCATGGGCCGGCTGGATGATGCTTAAAAATGATTCTGTTACACCTAATGGCATTTCTTTTTATTCAGTTGCACAGGGAAATGTTGAAGCAGGAGATGAATTCTCGTTCGAGTATTCACTTAATGGTGGAAGTGACATTGGTGCAGACTATAGTGACATCAATAATGTAAAACTTGATTCTGTTGATTTTGCCGGGGCAGCATGTTCACCAGCGTTTTCTTCAGATAAAAAAGAATATGTGCTTACAGCCGGAAAAAATTCGGATTCAATGATGATCATGCCTCATGCAGACAACAGAAACAGAGTTGTAAAGGTTACTGCTGATGGAAACGAATATAAAAGAAATGATGCAATTCCGGTAAAGGATAACAGTAAGGTTGTCATAACAGTCAGCACAAGTGATGGTACAGATAAAAGCGAATATGTGTTTAATGTTGTAAAACAAAATACCATATCAAATGAAGATTTTTATAATGGAATGTTAAGTATTATAAATAATGATCTTAACAATGCAACATGTGAATATGGAGATGAATGGGCAGTGCTTTCAGCAGCGAGAGCCGGTATACTTTCGGAACAGAATAAGAATTCATATTATGACAGCATAAAAAATGTTCTGAATGAAAATAAGAGTGTTAATATCGATGATAAGTATCCTGCAACTACTAATGCAAGAGTAACACTTGCGTTAACAGCTATTGGTAAAAATGCAGCATCAGTAGATGGTTATAATCTTCTTGAACCATTTTCAGATACATCTGTGTTAGACAAGCAGGGAATTAATGCATATATTTATGCGCTTATCGCTTTTGATTCAAATAAATATGATATTCCACAGATTGAGAATAAAGATAATCAGGTTACAAGACAGCTTCTTGTAGATAAAATACTTGCAGCCCAGACTTCTGCAAATGGATGGGACTGGTACGGACAAGGCGCTGACCCTGATATGACTTCGATGGCTGTTCAAGCACTTGCACCTTATTATAGCAGCAGTGAAAATGTGAAATCAGCAGTAGATAAAGCTGTTACAGCGTTATCAGATATGCAGAATCCTAATGGAAGTTATTCAAGCTGGGGAAGTGAAAGTGCATATAGCATGGCTCAGGTAATTACAGCTTTAAGTGCTGTAAAGATTAATCCTGATAACGATGTGCGTTTTGTAAAAAACGGATATTCAGTAGTAGATGCACTTAAGAATTTCTATATCGCAGGAAAAGGTATTAAAACAGCTTATGGTAATAATACAATAGATCCGTATGCCGGAGTGCAGTCTGCGTATTCGCTTGTTGCATTTGAAAGATTTACAAATAATAAAAATTCTCTTTATGATATGACAGATGCATTTGAAGTAAAGAAACCTGAAAATGGCAATACGGGTGATACAGGTAATGATGAAATAAAACCGGAAAATCCGACAGCTGGATCAGGTACAGCTGATGATAGTTCTATAAAGAATGACAGTACTTCTTCTAATGAAACAGCTGGTGCAGAAAGTCCAAAAACTGCGGATGCTTCTGATTATATCTGCTGGCTTACATTGATGATGTTATCAGTTGCTATGGCAGGAAGTTCATGTGTCATCAGACGAAGGATTGAAAAATAAATGGTAAACTGGCTGAAAAATAAAACTAAAAAAACAAAATATCTGACAGGTGTTATTGTACTATTAGTTATTTTAATCTGTGCAGCAACAAGAATATTTGTTTATTCAGGTAGCACAAAAAAGAATCAGGCAGATACAGAAAAATTATCTGAAGAAAATTCAAAAATGATAGTAAGTGCAGCAGATGATGCTGCACTTATTAATTCACAACTGCATAAAATGATTACAGGGGGCAGTGGGGATATATCAGATAATACAGCTGATTCGTCAAATACCGATGAAACATCTGAAAAAAATTCAGGCATTAATGCCCGGGAAAATACAGATACTGCATCATCAGACAGCGGTGATGTAAATAACACAGGTGAGGATCATGGCACATCCGGCAGTCATGGGAATTCCGGAAAGTCAGGCGGGAATACAGCGGCAAACGCAGGCAGCGGCATAAAAGAAGACACAGGCGGTCAGGACTCCGGCGGAAAAAACAATTCAGCAAATTCTTCTGATACGGGTACACCTAAAGAGGATAATGCAGGAAACAGTCAGGGCTCATCTTCAGACAATAATCAAAATCAAAAAAAGAAGATTACCTGCAGGATAAAAATTTCATGTGCAAGTATTCTTGATAATATGGATTCGCTTAAGCCGGAGAAAAAGCAGTATGTACCTTCTGATGGTATTATTTTAAATACGGTAACGGTGACTGTTAATGAACATGAATCGGTATATGAAGCACTTCGTAATGCCTGCAGCAGTCATGGTATTGCACTTGATTCTGAATATAGTGCCAGATATAAATCAGCATATATACGTGGCATAAATAATTTGTATGAAAAAGACTGTTTATCAACATCAGGGTGGATGTACAGTGTTAATGGAGCTTATCCCGGTTATGGATGTGCTTTGTATGAGTTGAAAAATGGAGATTATATAGAGTGGAATTATACATGCAGGCCGGGCGATATTTAGCGTGATATGACTTTTATTGTGTGTTGCTTTTTTAAAGCTCATATTTTATAATGAAGTATAATAAAAAAGAAAAAGATGTAGATGGAGAAAATAAATGAAAATAATGTTTGTTTCACTAGGCTGTGATAAGAATCTTGTTGATACGGAGAATATGCTTGGAATTTTAAGAGATCATGGATTTGAATTCACAGATGATGAAACGCAGGCAGATGTTATAGCAGTAAATACATGCTGTTTTATTAATGATGCAAAGCAGGAGAGTATTGATACAATATTAGATATGGCAGAATACAAGAAAACCGGAAAGTGTAAAGCACTTATTGTATCAGGATGTCTTGCACATCGTTATAAGGACGAGATAACGAAAGAAATTCCTGAAGTAGATGCTATAGTAGGAACTTCCTCATATGATAAGATTGCAGAAGTGGTCGACAGCGTTTTAGAAGGAAAAGGTATAAATAAAGTTGAAGATACTGACAGGATGCCGCAGGTAAGTAATAAGCGTATTGTTACAACCGGAGGGTATTATGAATATTTAAAGATTGCAGAAGGGTGTGATAAACACTGCACATATTGTATAATAACATCAATACGTGGTAACTACAGAAGTTATCCGTTTGAATACCTTATAGAACAGGCAAAGTATCTTGTAGAAGGAGGCGCAAAGGAACTTATTCTTGTAGCACAGGAAACTACAATGTATGGAATTGACCTGTATGGAAAAAAGTCACTTCCACAGCTCCTTGAAAAACTTTCAGAAATTGATGGACTCGAATGGATAAGAATTTTGTATTGTTATCCTGAGGAAATAACAGATGAGCTTATCGATACGATAAAAAGACTTCCTAAGGTCTGTAATTATCTGGATATGCCGATTCAGCATGCAAGTGACAGAATTTTAAAGAGAATGGGAAGACGAACAAGCAAAGATGAACTTGTTTCTGTTATTGGAAAACTCAGAAAGAATATACCTGATATTGCGTTAAGAACAACGCTTATTACAGGATTTCCGGGTGAAACAGATGAAGATCAGCAGGAACTGCTTGATTTTGTTGACAGAATGGAATTTGACAGACTTGGTGTGTTCACATATTCACCGGAAGAGGGAACGCCTGCAGCAAATATGCCTGATCAGATAGATGAAAGCATAAAACAGCAAAGACGTGATGAAATAATGCAGCTTCAGCAGCAGGTGTCAATTGATAAGTCAAGTGAATGTATTGATAAGGTAATTGATGTCATGGTTGAGGGTAAAATTGCAGATGATGACGCATATGTTGGACGTTCATATAAGGATGCACCAAATGTAGACGGTTATGTATTTATTAATACTAATGCGAATCTTATGTCAGGTGATATCGTAAAGGTAAAAATAACCGGAGCCATGGAATATGATCTGATCGGAGAATTGTGTTAAAAGTGTATTTAATCGGGAAAATAAAGATATAGGAGGCTAATAATGAATTTACCTAATAGATTAACTATAATAAGAACGGTCATGATACCGTTTTTCCTTATATTTATGTATACCGATTTCTGGGGGAATACTAATAAAATAATTGCAGTTGCCATATTCATTGCAGCATGTATAACTGATTTCCTTGATGGAAGGATAGCCAGAAAGAAAAATATGGTAACCAATTTTGGAAAGTTTATGGATCCTCTTGCGGATAAACTTCTGGTATGTTCTGCGTTAATTGCACTTGTTGACCTTGGAAAAGTACAATCCTGGGTAGTTATAGTGATAGTAGCAAGGGAATTTATTATAAGCGGATTCAGACTGGTTGCATCTGATAGTGGCGTAGTTATAGCAGCAAGCTACTGGGGAAAGTTTAAGACAACATTCCAGATGATAATGATAATATTACTGGTTCTTGATATTGACTGGCCATTTATGCCTGTAATTGAGCAGGTTGTAATTTATGTGGCAGTGGCGCTGACAATAATTTCACTTATTGATTATATAGTAAAAAATCATAAAGTTTTTTCTGAAAAACAATAAAAATGATAAATATTATGTAATCAGTAAAACAATGGAGGTTTGGTTTAATGTGTCAATTAAATATAAATAATCTGGCGGCAGAGACAGTTGCATTGTTAAAAAAGAACAATCTTATTGTTTCTACTGCCGAGTCATGTACAGGAGGGCTGCTTGCTTCATCAATAGTTGATATTGCGGGCGCCTCGTCTGTTTTTAAGGAAGGATATATTACATATTGTGATGAAGTAAAGAACCGTATACTTGGTGTTACACACGAAACTCTTGATAGATATAAAGCAGTAAGCGCGCAGACGGCATGTGAGATGGCTTTTGGTACCCATAAACTTTCAGGCGCAGATATATGTATTAGCATTACAGGAGTGGCAGGGCCTGATATTGAAGATGGAAAGCCTGTTGGACTTGTATATATAGGATTATATTTTAATGGTAAAACAAATGCTTTTGAATATAATTTTACAGGTGACAGGGAACAAATTAGAAAAAGTACGGTTAAGGAAGCTTTTGAAATAATAAAAAAAGTGGTACAGAAATAGAAAAAATAAATATGCAATATATACTAAAAATAAATAAAATACATAAAAGGTATTTGCATAAAACTGATAATGTGATAATATGATATTGCATTTATTCCAGTATGCACGAACAAATATTCGTTTTCAGCTTGACAATTGCCATTCGGTATAATATTATAATTACAACGAACAGATGTTCATAAATAAGGAGAGTATATATGTTAAAAGATGAGAAGTTAAAAGCACTTGATGCTGCGATATCTAATATTGAGAAACAATTTGGAAAAGGTTCTGTAATGAAGCTTGGTGAATCAAATGTCAATTTTAATGTTGAATCAGTACCTACAGGATCTTTAAGTCTTGATATTGCCTTAGGACTTGGAGGAGTTCCAAAGGGAAGAATTATTGAAGTATATGGACCGGAATCAAGTGGTAAAACTACAGTAGCACTTCATATGGTAGCGGAAGTACAGAAACGTGGTGGTATAGCGGGATTTATTGATGCAGAACATGCGTTGGATCCTGTGTATGCTAAGAATATAGGAGTTGATATTGATAATTTATACATTTCACAGCCGGATAGTGGTGAACAGGCATTAGAGATTACTGAAACAATGGTAAGATCAGGTGCTATAGATATCGTTATTGTCGATTCAGTAGCAGCACTTGTACCAAAAGCAGAAATCGATGGAGATATGGGAGACTCGCATGTTGGTTTACAGGCAAGGCTTATGTCTCAGGCATTGAGAAAACTTACACCGGTAGTCAGCAAGAATAACTGCGTGGTTATATTTATAAACCAGCTTAGAGAGAAAGTCGGAGTTATGTTTGGAAATCCTGAAACAACTACAGGTGGAAGGGCACTTAAGTTTTATTCATCAGTACGTCTTGATGTAAGAAGAATAGAAACATTAAAACAGGGCGGAGAGGTTGTAGGAAACCGTACCAGGGTAAAAGTGGTAAAGAATAAGGTAGCACCGCCATTTAAAGAGGCTGAATTTGATATTATGTTTGGTAAGGGAATATCGGTAGAAGGAGATATTCTTGATTTGGCGGCTAATGTTGGTATTGTCCAGAAAAGCGGCGCATGGTTTGCATATAATGACAATAAGATTGGACAGGGACGTGAGAATGCAAAGCAGTTTCTTATACAGAATCCGGACATAATGAATGAAATCGAGCAGAAGGTAAGGAATTATTATCAACTTGATGGTGCAGAAAAAGAGACTGATAATGAAAATGTGGCTGATAAGACGGAATCTGCTGGTAAGTCTGACACAAAGAAGAAAGCGTAATATGAATGTATTATAATGATATTGAATTAATAGTGACGCAGATTAAGGATATATCAAGTAAACGCAGGCTCATTTATATAAATTATGAGCCTGCATTTGCTTTATATAACTCTGAAATAAAAAAATATAATATAGAACCGGAACATGCAGTGAGTCATGAAACATTAATGAAAATTAATTCTGAAATATTGTATAAAAGAGCGCTGACAAGAGCTGTCAGCCTTTTAAAAGATAAAGATTACACAGAGTATGAACTTAAAAATAAACTCAAAAAATCATATTATTCAGATTATGCAGTAGATAATGTAATAGAATATGTAAAACAGCATAGGTATGTGGATGATGAAAGATATGCTTATAATTATATTAATTTCAAATCAGGTACTAAAAGCAGATATCAGATTATGTATTTCTTAAAGAATAAAGGTATTAGTAAAAATATAATTGATAGCTGTTGTGAAGAATTTTATGCTGAAAACGGAGAAGTTGAACTAAATAGTCTTATTGATAAAATAAAGCGATTAAATATTCCGGCTGAAGATTTTTCTTACGAAAAAAAATGTAAAATAATAAATAAGTTTTATAGAAAAGGATTTAATGTCGATTTGATTAAAAAAGCACTTGATATTGTGTTTGCAGATGTAGATAACTACTAGTTTTTCTTGACAATGCATATATTTAAGTATAAAATTATGTTATTGTATGTTTATACAATTAAAACTAAATAAGGAGGTGCTCCTGTGTCAGTTGTTATCGCTATAATTGCTACATTAATTATAGTCGCACCTATCACATGGCTTATTTCTTCGAATATTCAGAAGAAAATTAACGATGCTAAGATTGGCAACGCTAATGATAAGGCCAGAGAGATAATAGATGATGCTTTAAAAGTGGCTGAGACAAAGAAAAAAGAGGCACTCTTAGAGGTTAAAGAGGAATCTTTAAAGACTAAGAATGAACTTGAGCGAGAGACTAAGGAAAGACGTACTGAATTACAAAAGTATGAAAGACGAGTTCTTGCAAAGGAAGAGTCTCTTGATAAGAAAATCGAAGCTGTAGAGAAGCGCGACTTGAGCATTGCCAGGAAAGAAGAAGAACTTGGCAGAATGAAGCAGGAAGTTGATGAACTTGAACAGAAGCGACAGAAGGAACTTGAAAGAATCTCAGGATTGACCTCCGAACAGGCAAAAGAATATCTATTAAAGACTGTTGAAGACGAAGTTAAACATGATACTGCGATAATGGTAAAAACATTAGAAAGCAGAGCAAAAGAGGAAGCAGATAAAAAGGCAAAGGAATATGTTGTTTCAGCTATTCAGCGTTGCGCAGCGGATCACGTTGCAGAAACGACTATTTCAGTTGTACAGCTTCCTAATGACGAAATGAAAGGCCGCATAATTGGTAGAGAGGGTAGAAACATAAGAACATTAGAAACTCTTACCGGTGTAGAACTTATTATTGATGATACACCAGAAGCGGTAGTTTTATCGGGCTTTGATCCAATAAGAAGAGAGGTTGCAAGAATTGCCCTTGAGAAGCTGATTCTTGATGGACGTATTCATCCGGCAAGAATTGAGGAAATGGTTGAAAAAGCTCAGAAAGAAGTCGAGGTATTAATTAAAGAAGAAGGTGAAGCCGCAACCCTTGAGGTTGGCGTTCATGGAATTCATCCGGAATTAGTAAAATTACTCGGAAGGATGCGTTTCAGGACAAGTTATGGACAAAATGCATTAAAACATTCAATTGAAGTAGCACAACTTTCTGGTTTGTTAGCTGGTGAGATAGGTGTTGATATCAAGCTTGCTAAAAGAGCTGGTTTATTACATGATATTGGTAAATCAGTTGATCATGAAATTGAAGGCTCACATGTTCAGATTGGTGTTGATTTATGTAAGCGTTATAAAGAATCCCCAATCGTAATTAATGCTGTAGAAGCACATCATGGTGACGTTGAACCGGAAAGTTTGATAGCATGTATCGTACAGGCAGCTGATACTATTTCAGCAGCAAGACCGGGTGCAAGAAGAGAAACGTTAGAAACTTATACAAACAGACTTAAACAATTAGAAGATATTACAAATTCCTTTAAGGGAGTTGAAAAGTCATTTGCCATTCAGGCAGGTAGAGAGATTCGTGTAATGGTAGTTCCTGAAGTTGTTAATGATTCAGATATGGTACTTATGGCAAGAGATATTTCTAAGCAGATTGAAGAGCAGATGGAATATCCTGGACAGATTAAAGTAAGTGTAATTAGAGAATCCAGAGCCGTCGACTATGCAAAATAATTAATATTATGGAATGAGACAAGCCTTTAAATCTTAATATATAAGATTTAAAGGCTTTTTTATGTAATGTCTTATATAGTGTTTTATGTAATGTCTTTATACAAAGATAAGCTACTCATGTAATATGAATGATACTTAAATTTATTATGCTTTTCTACAAAATAAGTTAATAAAAAAAGGGCGATAACATCGAGAACGTTAATAATGTAAAGAAAAATCTCAAAAATTCTTAATAAAATTACATATTTTTGGATATAAGTTCAAATAAATAATCGTAGTATTGATTTTTATATAAATAAAGTGTATTATGTTAAAAGTTTATGGAAACATATGAAGAATAAAACTAAAATAAGAATGGAGAATTTTTATGCAGTATAATGAAATGAGCAAAGACGAATTATTAAAGTTGAAGGCTGATCTTGATAAGGAATATCAGGAAGCTAAGGCAAAGGGTTTAAAGCTTGATATGTCACGTGGAAAACCATCAGCAATTCAGCTCAACGTGTCACTTGGATTATTGGATGCCGTTAACAGTTCTTCAGATTTTAATACAGAGAATGGTACAGATTGCAGAAATTATGGCGTGCTTGATGGGATTCCTGAAGCTAAGGAACTTATGGCTGAAATGATGGGAACAAAAGCCGATAATGTAATCGTATATGGTAACGCAAGTCTTAATATTATGTACGATCAGGTTGCAAGAGCTTATATTCATGGCATAATGGGAAATACTCCATGGTGCAGACTGGATAAGGTTAAATTTTTATGTCCTGTTCCAGGCTATGACAGACATTTTAAGATTACAGAAACATTCGGCGTTGAGATGATTAATATTCCTATGACACAGGATGGTCCTGATATGGATATGGTTGAAAAATATGTTAATAATGATGAGACTGTAAAGGGAATATGGTGTGTTCCTAAGTATTCAAATCCTCAGGGCTTCACATATTCTGATGAAACTGTTAAAAGATTTGCCGGATTAAAACCAGCTGCAAAAGATTTTAGAATTTTCTGGGATAATGCATATGTTATACATCATTTATATGATGATAAGCAGGATGAGATTCTTGATATTATATCTGAATGTGAAAAAGCTGGAAATCCTGATATGGTATTTGAATTTGCATCAACTTCAAAAGTAAGCTTTCCAGGTTCAGGTATAGCAGCTTTAGCAGCATCAAAAGCAAATCTTGATGATATAAAAAGCAAGCTTACAGTACAGACAATAGGATACGATAAATTAAACCAGTTAAGACATGTAAGATTCTTTAAGAACCTTGACGGTTTAAAGGCACATATGAAAAAACATGCTGATGTTATGAGACCAAAGTTTGAGGCGGTTTTGGATGTGCTTAACAAAGAACTTGGGGGATTAGGAGTTGGCTCATGGTATGCACCAAGAGGTGGATATTTTATTTCATTTGATGCATTAGAGGGCTGTGCCAAAGCAATAGTTGCCAAGTGTCAGGAAGCAGGTGTAAAGCTTACTAATGCAGGTGCAACATTTCCATATGGAAAAGATCCAAAAGACAGTAATATAAGAATTGCGCCTTCATTCCCAACACCGGAAGAGATGGCTCAGGCTGCAGATTTATTTGTACTTTGTGTTAAGATTGTAAGTGTAGAAAAAATTCTTGAAACAAAATAATATTAATATATTATATAAAAGGCTGTGACATTTTTATGCCCCAGCCTTTATATTTTAATATGGAATGAATTATATTACATTGTGCGTTAAAAGCACAGAAATGGAGAGTATATGTTTAAATTTGGTTTTATTGGTATGGGCAATATGGGATATGCAATGTTAAAAGGTGCATTAGAGAGTTTTTCAAAGGATGAAATTATATTTTCATGCAAGACATCTTCAAAAAGGGAGAAGATATATAATGAAACAGGCGTAAAATACGCAGAAAGTAATGCAGAATGTGCAAATAGTGCAAAGTACATAATTCTTGCTGTTAAGCCACAGGTATATGATGTTGTACTTAAAAATATTAAGGATGTTATTACTGAGGATACTGTACTTATTTCACTTGCACCTGGAATAACAATTGAGAATATTAAAAATAGTTTTGCACAGGATGTAAAGGTTGTAAGAGCAATGCCAAATACTCCGGCACTTGTTGGTGAGGGTATGACAGGAATTTCATATGATGAAGCAGAATTTTCACTTGAGGAAAGAGATGTGGTTGAAAAGTTTTTTAACTCATTTGGCAAAGTCGTAAAAGTGCCGGAAAATCTTATGAGTGCAGTTGTATGTGCCAGTGGAAGTTCACCTGCATATGTTTACATGTTTATAGAAAGTCTTGCTGACAGTGTTGTTAAATATGGTATACCAAGAAAAGATGCGTATAAACTTGTTGCACAGACAGTACTTGGCTCTGCAAAGATGGTGCTTGAAACACAGGAACATCCGGGAAAACTAAAAGATGATGTGTGTTCACCTGGTGGTACGACAATAAGAGGAGTTGCTGCACTTGAGGAATATGGACTTAGAAATGCTCTTATAAAGGCTACGGATGAGTGCTATCTGGCCTGCAATAAAAACAAATAATCAGGAGTATATGATATGAAAACGCCAAAAAATCTTGAACATATCGTACGTACGCAAAGAACTCTTAAGTATAAGGGTTCAATGCTTTCTATGTATGCAGATACTATACAGGTGCCAAATGGTAATGTTGCAGAGTGGGATTTTATTGACCATAAAGGTGCTGCAGCTGTTGTTCCTGTTATGGATGATGGACGGATTGTTATGGTACGTCAGTTTAGAAATGCATTAGACAGAGAAACTCTTGAGATTCCTGCAGGTGGATTAAATAAAGATGAACCTGCGATTGTTGCTGCAGCAAGGGAACTTGAAGAGGAAACAGGATATTATTCAGATAAACTTGAACCACTGATATCAATTGCCACAGCAGTGGCATTCTGTAATGAGATAATTGATATTTATGTTGCGTCAGATTTAAAAAAGACACATCAGAACCTTGATGAAGATGAATATATTAATGTTGAAATGTATTATCCGGAAGAACTTGCAGAAATGATTTATAAGGGACAGATACAGGATTCAAAAACAATTTCAGCTATAATGTCATATATCAATAAATATGGACATATATTAAGCCATAAGTAAAAAATGAAAGGCTTAATCAGTTGGGAGCAGTAATAAAAGAGTATACAATAAAGTACAGATGCATAATGATAATTGCGGCCGGTATTCTTGCTGGTACATGCTTTGCAAATATTTCAAAGACCTTCTGTCTGTCATGGGGAATATTTAACAGCAGTTACTTTGCAAATTATAATGATATAACGGTGAACAGTGTAATGCTATGGCAGTATATTGCAAAGAACAGGCTGCAAAATATAGCAGCTGTAACGCTTTTTGGGCTGACAAGATTCAGAAAATTATTCTTATCAATATATCTTGTATATATTGGTGCATGCTTTGGAACATTTTTAAGCATTGCAATAATGCGTTTTGGAATTGCGGGTATACTTATATATATATTATCTGTTCTGCCACATTACATATTTTATGGTCTGGCTGTATATATTCTTTATAATTTACTTCTAAGAAGGCAGATATGCAGAAAAAATAAAATAGTATTATTTATTGTTGTTCTGTGTGCAATGGCGGCAGGAACATATTGTGAAGCGTATATAAATCCATATATAATAAAAAAACTGTACGTAATCCTTTATTAGGATTTACGTACAGTTTTTTATTATAGTTATATATTCGCATATCGCAGAGCAAATATAATAATTGTATATTTATTTATACCATTTCGGCGATAGTATATAAAAGCTTTTCTGAATCTTCCCATCCAAGACATGGATCTGTGATTGATTTTCCATAAACGCCATCGCCAACCTTCTGGTTGCCAGGTTCAATATAGCTTTCAATCATCATACCCTTAACAAGCTTTCTTACATCGTCTGAATGCTTACGGCTGTTAAGAACTTCCTTTGTAATTCTTATCTGTTCTTTATACTGCTTTGATGAATTACTGTGATTAGCATCGACAATAACAGCTGGATTTAATAAGTCAGTTTTTTGATACATGTTGTGAAGTCTTATTAAATCTTCATAGTGGTAGTTAGGAATGCACTGACCGTGCTTATTTACAGCACCTCTTAAGATTGTATGTGCATATGGATTACCAGGAGTATTAACTTCCCAGTTTCTGTAAATAAATGTCTGCTTAGCCTGTGCTGCAACAACAGAGTTGAGCATAACGGATAAATCACCGCTTGTAGGATTCTTCATACCAGCAGGTACATCCATTCCACTTACAGTAAGTCTGTGCTGTTGATCTTCAACAGATCTTGCGCCTACAGCTACATATGATAAAACGTCTGATAAGAACCAGTAGTTTTCAGGGTAGAGCATTTCGTCAGCAGGCATAAGTTCAGTCTGAGCCATAACATCGATATGCATTTTTCTTATTGCAAGAAGACCTGCAAATAAATCAGGTTTCTTTTCAGGATCCGGCTGATGGAGCATTCCCTTGTAACCTTTACCTGTTGTTCTTGGCTTGTTAGTATAAACTCTTGGAATGATAATAACCTTATCCTTGATTTTTTCCTGTACTTTCTTTAAACGTAAAGTATAATCTAAAACTGCCTCTTCATTATCAGCTGAACATGGACCGATAATTGCTAAAAATTTATCAGACTTGCCTGAAATAACGTCTTTTATCTCCTGATCTGTCGCAGCTTTTAATTTTGCAATATTGTCAGGAACCGGGTATTCTTCTTTTACTTCCGAAGGAACAGGAAGTTTTTTTACAAATTCGAAACTCATATTTACCTCTCATTCTGTTGTATAAAATTTGATGGTCATAGCTACCATCACAATTTGTTAATTATAATATATTTTGTGATAAATGTAAATATTATAAACTTTGACTTTCTAAATTTTATTATGCTTTTATTATCAATTTTTTTTACAATTTACTTTAGAATATTATATTTTGAAGAAGATTCTGTTATAATTAAAGAAATAATGAGTTTAGCAAATGCCTGAGGTTTTATGAAGATAATGGGGATAAGTATATGAGAATGTATGATATTATTATGAAAAAAAGAAATGGATGTGAACTTACAAGGGAAGAAATAAATTACTTTGTTAAGGGATATACGTCAGGTGAAATACCGGATTATCAGGCGTCGGCGCTGCTTATGGCAGTTTTTTTCCAGAAAATGAATTACAATGAGACGCTTGAACTTACACTTGCGATGGCAAAAAGTGGGGATATGCTTGATCTGTCAGGAATAAGTGGGATTAAAGCGGATAAACACAGTACGGGCGGTGTTGGAGATAAGGTGTCACTTGTGCTTGCTCCTTTAATGGCTTCATGTGGTATAAAAATAGCCAAGATGAGTGGAAGAGGATTAGGACATACTGGTGGTACAATAGATAAACTTGAGAGTTTCAAAGGCTTTAATACTTCTCTTTCTGAGGAAGAATTTCTGGCTGACATAGAAAAAACAGGTTTTGCAATAACAGGGCAGACAGGAAATCTTGCGCCAGCAGATAAAAAGTTATATGCGTTAAGAGATGTAACGGCAACTGTAGATAATATATCTCTGATTGCAAGCAGCATAATGAGTAAGAAACTGGCGGCAGGCGCTGATATTATAGTTCTTGATGTCAAATCAGGGAGTGGCGCATTTATGAAAAATGATGCAGATGCATTTAAACTTGCCAAAGCAATGGTTGATATAGGCAATGGAGCAGGAAGAAAAACGGCTGCAGTAATATCAGATATGGATCAGCCTCTGGGATATGCAGTTGGAAATGCACTTGAAGTTCAGGAGGCAATTAAGACACTAAAAGGAGAAGGTCCGGGTGATCTTAAACAGCTATGCTTCGGACTCGGAACGGAGATACTTAAACTGTCCGGAAAAGTATCTGACAGTGAAGAAGCTGCGAGAATGCTTGAGGATGCTATAGCAAGCGGAGCAGCGTTAAAAAAGTTTGCAGAATTTATTCAGGCACAGCAGGGAAATGCTGATGATGTATATAATCCTGCTGCGCTTGTAAATGCCTGTATAGTTGAAGATATTGTTTCTGATAAAGAAGGTTATGTATCGCATATTGATTCTGAAAGCGTCGGTATTGCATCGATGCTGCTTGGCGGAGGCAGAAAAACCAAGAATTCGGTAATAGATCTGTCAGTCGGATTTATACTTAATAAGAAAAAAGGCGACTATGTAAAAAAAGGTGAAAAAATAGCTGTTCTATATGCAAATGACGGCAGTAAAGTTTCAGAAGCAAAAGAAAAGTTTTTAAATGCGTATACATTTTCAAGTGAAATACCATCAGTTAATAAGATTATAAAAGGAATTATAGCTTAGTGCATCTGTTCCTGAATAACTATTACAGCGAGAAAATAAACTTTTTTATGACATCTGTGATAAAATCATTATATTCCAGCTTATTCACATCAGAAGCTGTATAAGCTGGAATTTCTTTTACCAGGACATCATTTATATAAATGGAGATATGTCCGGCAACACTGTCTTTTACTACAGGCGCTTCAAGATATGACGGGATATTAAAAATAACATTTACCTGATCGGAATCACTTAGCAGAAGTCCGAAATTTTCAATAATATAAACGTCAGTATGATCAGTTTTGCCATTTGTTACTGTAACAGGTTTTATGGCTGTGCGTGTGCATATGACATCTTTATAAAAATAGCGGCTTCGTGCGTAATCCAGCAGAACTTTGGCGTCTTTATATTTATAAGTTTTGGCAGGCGGCCAGCCGCAGGCAAGTAATGCAACAACAAAGGTTCTGTTTTCAGAGCGGTATGCACATACATAGCAGTATCCGGCATCACATGTAAAACCGGTTTTTCCGGAAATGATATTGTCATACATATGCAGAAGAGCGTTTGTATTATTTACGCTGTATGATTTTCCGGAAGGTGTAAACTTATTACCATCTGTTATTTTATATGAGGAAAACGTATGATTATCACTCTGGGTAATTTTTAAGAAATCAGTATTATCTATACAGTAGGACATGATTACCGCAAGATCTTTTGCAGTTGTTGAATGAGTACCGTTTTCGTCAGAAGCATCAAGTCCGTTTGGCGTAATAAAATAAGTATCATAGCAGCCAAATGATTTTGCAGTCTCATTCATAATACCTGCAAAAATATGTACAAGTATTTTTGACTGGTCAGAATTTAATTGAGATAAAATGGAAGAATTATATTCATTGTTAATATTAAGAAATGAAAAATCAGTATCACCAATAAGTTGCATATCATCAGTACGCAGGCTGTTTTTTACCTGATAAATATAATTATATGCTGTATTTTCTGCAATGATAACGGCAGAATCATTCTGTGACTTAAGCATTAGTGAATAAAGAAGATCACTTAAATCAAATGCCTCACCTTTTGAAGCACAAAGATGGACCTGCGGCATACTGGAAGCATATGCTGAACATGTACATGGGGCGTTGAAATTTCCATATTTGAGTGCAACAAGACATGTCATTATTTTTGTAGTGCTTGCCATTGCAGCCTTTGTGTTTTCGTCTTTTCCATAAAGAACTCTTTTGGAAGTGCTATCTATAAGGGCAGCATGCCTTGCATTCAGGATTATATTTTCGCTTTGGGCATTTATTTTTATTGATGACGTACAGAAAATATAACATAAAATAAAAACTGCAGATAATACAGCAGCAAACTTCTTTAAAATCATTGTTTACCCATAAAAAAATATATTTAATAATATTTATGTTAAATATCATTAAGAATATGATATTATATATTTAAAATATAATGATATTATGGTGTGATTATTAAAAGTATAAATTGCTTAAACCGCATAAATTGTTTGGCGGTATAAATAGCCTGTATACATCAGGAAGTGGCAGATTAAGCTTTTGATATCCGCATCAAATTATATTAATAAAAAAGACATATCAGATATGATATGCAGAAAGGAAATTTATTATGATTATTTCGATTATTGTTGTAGTTGTACTTGCGTTACTGGCAGTAAATATCCGCGTTGTTCCACAGACATCAGTTTTTGTCATTGAGCGCCTTGGAAAGTTTAAATGCGAATGGAATGCAGGTATTCATGTAAAAATGCCTTTTATTGACAAGGTAGTACGTAAAGTCAGCATTAAGGAGCAGGTGCTTGACTTTCCACCACAGGCAGTTATTACAAAGGATAATGTAACAATGTCTATTGATTCCATTGTGTTTATGAAAGTTACTGATCCAAAGCTTTATACATATGGGGTTGAAAATCCTATCATAGGTGTTGAAAATCTTGCAGCAACAACACTCAGGAATCTTGTTGGTGCGATGGACTTTGATGCTACATTAACAAGCCGTGATGCTATCAATAATAACATGGAGGTTGTGCTTGATGAGGCAACAGATGCATGGGGAATCAAGGTTACACGTGTGGAGGTTAAAAATATACAGCCACCTGCAGAAATTCAGGAAGTAATGACAAAACAGATGAAGGCAGAACGTGAAAAGCGTCAGGCTATTCTTGAGGCTGAGGCTCATAAACAGAGTATTGTAACGAGGGCAGAAGGTGACAAAGCAGCCAAGGTTCTTGCCGCTGAAGCAGAGAGCGAAGCTAAAATAGCACTTGCAAAGGGCCAGGCAGAAAGTATCCGTCTTGTATACGAAGCTGAAGCAAAGGGGATTGAAAGAATGAATGAGGCTAATATCAGTGCATCCGTATTAAAACTCAAAAGTATTGAAGCTTTAAAAGATGTTGCAAACGGAAATTCAACGAAGATATTTATGCCGACAGATGTTATGGAAACAGTAGCTTCTATGGGAGTTATAGGGGAGGCTTTAGGTGTTGGGGAACATACACCTGCAATGAAAAAAGAAAATCCTGCTAAAAGACCATTAAAAGATGCATGTCTTAATGAGGACAGCAGCAGTATCAGTGTAGGAGCAGCAAGGGCAGGATACGAGATGCAGGATGATTTACAGGCAAAGGCTTATGATAATGAACGCACCACAGCAATATAATAATTAAAATTTGATAATTAAAACCCGAATATCAGGTATAGAATACCACTTGTCATATTAATGGCAGGTGGTATTTTGTTTTTTAATTTAATCATATTCAGGACAACTATTTCATATATTGTGAAAACAACAGGTAAATGGTCTAAAATACCATGAAACAGGAAAGAGGTGCAGATGAGCGATTTTAACCAGATACGGTCAATATTACCAGGGGATATTATGAAAAAAACAGACTTTTTTTATAATGATTTTGATTTTAAAAGCCTGCAGGAAATACGATTAAGAATAAATCAGCCACTGATTATTTTATATGATAATAATGAGCTTGTATTTAAAAATATTATTATTAGTTCTGAAATGATGAATCAGTGTATTGAGTTTATAAGTGAATATTCATTATATGCATGTCAGGATGACATTAAAAATGGTTTTATTACGATACAGGGAGGACACAGGGTTGGAGTTGCGGGGAAGGCGGTGGTTGAAAACGGAAAAATAAAAGGACAGCAGTATATTTCATTTATGAATATCCGTATTGCGCATCAGGTGTATGGATGTGCAGATAAAGTGATGGATTTTATTGAAGCTGAAGGGCTTTCACATACTCTTATAGTATCACCTCCCGGCTGTGGGAAAACGACACTTTTGCGTGATATTGTAAGACAGCTCTCAACCGGAAATAAAGCAAAGAAAATAAAAGGAATAAAAGTTGGAGTTGTAGATGAACGTTCAGAAATTGCAGCCTGTTTTAACGGAGTGCCTCAAAATGATCTGGGACCGAGAACAGATGTTATTGACTGCTGCCCGAAATCTGATGGAATGCTTATGCTGATAAGATCAATGTCACCTGATGTCATTGCAATAGATGAACTCGGAGGTATGGCAGATATAGAGGCTGTTGAATATGCTGTTAACTGTGGCTGTATTATTATTGGAACCATCCATGGAAACAGTATTTCTGAAATCAGAAAGAAGCCGGGCATGGACAGGCTGGATAAAATGAAGCTGTTCAAAAAAATAATAGTATTAGCCAGGTCGGATGCAGCGGGGACTATTAAAGAAATGGCTGATTTAAGGAGAGAAGAAAGTGATTAAGTTTATAGGAGCAATTCTTATTATATCAGGAACTTCATTATACGGATTTTATTTTGGTTACATAAAGCAGTTAAGGATAAAAAGGCTTAAGCAGATGAAAGAAACTTTTATACTTATGTCAGGGCAGATAGATTTTGCAATACGCAGCATACCACAGATACTTATAAATATTTCAAAAAGAAACGACTGCATGCCTGTAAAAGATTTTTACGGATATGTTGGCAATAAGTTAAGAAGCAGGGAATGCAGTGATTTTAATGAGGCCTGGAATGAAGGCGTGAATCTGTATCTTTGTGACAACATTTTTACGGAATCGGATCGCGAGATATTTAGGAATGTAGGGAATATGCCAGTTTATCTGGATAAGCAGATGCAGATAAAAGAACTTGAAGAAAATATAAAAATGCTTGAAGAAGATATTATAAATGCATCAGAAAATTTAGCATCCAGGCTCAGAATTTACAGATGTACAGGAATAAGCGCGGGTATCTTTATAGTATTAATCCTGTTATAGCCTTTCGGGTGTCAGGGCGATTTGTACAGCGGGGAGGTAAAAATGGAAGTAAATTTGATATTTAAAATTGCAGCAGTTGGAATACTTGTATCTGTAATAAGTCAGGTGCTCAAGCACAGCGGGCGCGAGGAACACGCTTTTTTAACCAGCCTTGCAGGACTTTTGCTGGTACTTTACTGGATTATTCCCTATATATGCCAGCTGTTTGAAACGATGAAGAAAATGTTTAATTTATAAAGAGTTATAAATAAATATGAATTAAATTTTCAATTTATTAAGGAATATGGATTTGTACTGGCAGGATTTGTATCAGACAGAAGTTTATTGAAAGGAAAAGCGATGTTAGTAATATTGAAAATATCGGTCATCGCAATATGCGGTGTGATTCTTGCAATCATTTTAAAAAATATAAAAAGTGATCTTGCAGTATTTGTTTCAATCGCAATATCACTTGTAATACTCTTTTATATATTCAGCAGGCTTTCTGGCATTATCAGTCAGCTAAAAGAACTTGCAGGGCTTATTCCGATTGGGAAAGAATATATTTTAATTCTTATCAAGATAACAGGTATAACATATATGACGCAGATTGCTTCTGATATATGCAGGGATAATGGACATTCTGCAATAGCGGGGCAGCTTGAAATCTTTAGTAAGCTGTCCATAGCAGTTATAAGTATGCCGGTATTTCTTACATTGTTTGAAATGGTGAAAAAATGTATATAGAAGTGAGTAATACAGATTCACACAAAAACAGATATGTCAGTATATATAAAGTTATAAGGAAATTTATATTATTAATTTTTTCATGCAGTCTGTTTTTAATTACGGTAAATAACAAAGTTATCAATGCTGCAGTACAGACATATAACAAGGTGGAAAGTGTTAATACAGATAAAAGCACAGAAAGTGAAAATGAACAAAAAGGCAACGAAGAAAAATATTATAAACAAAAAGAGAGTGAAAAGACGGATGATAATGAAAAAGACAGTAGCAGTTACATAGACGAATATATTAAGGAATATGATTTTTCAGACATTGACAGTCAGTTAAAAGAAAACAGCAGTATTGGTGTAAACTTTAAAGAACTAATAATGGACATTATTGAAAATAAGAAAAATGACAATAAAGGGCTTATTTCTTCATTTTTCAGTATATGTACAGATTTTATAAGGTCAAATAAAAATGCCGTAATGCAGATAGTGCTGCTTGCAATAATATCAGCTTTAATAAACGGTTTTTCACCATCATACAATAAAAATCAGATATCTGATACAGCAAGAATGATAATATCAGTCAGTCTTATAGCAATACTGCTGGCAGCATTTGCATACAGCTGTAAAATATGCAGCGATGCAGTCAGATGCTGCATAGAGATGTACAAGTCCATAATACCGGTATTTTTTTCTGCGGTAACATTTGCACAGGGAAACATTACAAGCGGGGCATATTATGAAGTAGTACTGCTTATGATTACAATAATTAATATGATGTTTGGAAGTGTGCTCATATATCTTGATAAGGTATATGTATTGTTTAAAATGTCTGATTCAATAACAGGAGAAGAGCATTTCAGTAAAGCAGCAGAACTGATTCCGGCAATTGTAAAGTGGGCCTGCAGGCTTTCACTTATTGCTTTTTCGGGAATAGCAGGAGTTAAAAGTCTTATAGTTCCGGTAAGCGAGACAATGAAAAAGAATTTGCTTTATAAATCACTGCAGGCAATACCAGGTATAGGCGGTTCGGTTGAGGCGGCAACAAAAACAATAGCGGGTGCAGGAATAATAATAAAAAATGCCATAGGAACAGGTGCAATAATAATTATATTTATAGTATGTGCTGTGCCGGTGATAAAACTAGCGGTGCTTACAATTCTTTATAAAGTTACTGCAGCTGCGATAGAGCCTGTGGCAGATAAAAGGATTGTTGAAGCCGTAAATGACATAAGCACTGCCATTGGTCTGCTGGCACAGATAGTTCTTATAACCATGAGTTTGTTTGTACTTATGTCGGCAATTATATGCATATCAACAAACTATAATTTTATTTCGTGATAAAACGGTAAATTTTAAGAGGATTTAAGGGGAGGAAAATATCATTGCAGGGGATAGTTGAATGGGCAGAGCAGATATTTATTGTCAGCATTATTTCAAAGCTCGTAATGCATATTATGCCATCTGATAAATATATAGAATATGCAAAGATGGTATGTCACCTTATCATAACAATTATATGCATAATGCCATTGATTAATTTTTTGGGTAAAAACATTTCTTTTTCCGATATTTATTCCTCAATGGAAAGAAAACAGGATATAAATTACCTCGCTGATGAAGCACTGATATATAAAAATGATGATGCGGTTATTGAAAAATGCAGAGTGGAAATTATAAGGCAGATTGAGAATATGGCAATTGATAATAAACTGTACCCATCAGATACAAAGGTTGTTATTGACAGTGATAAAGATAGTAAAACATTTGGTAAGCTTATGAAAATTGATATAACGGTATCTTTAAAAAACAAAAATGAGACAGATATAAATATCAGTAAAATTACAGTTGGAAAATGCAAAAACACACAGAATGACATAAAATGCTGTGAGCTTAAACAACAGATTGCAGATTATTTTAATCTGAATAATGATAATGTCAATGTATATTTGAACGGAGATTAGAGCTGTCATGAATAAAAAAATTAATTTGAATCATATTTTTCAGATAATTCTGAATAAAACGGGAAAACAGAAAATAACAATAGTAGTACTTGCGGGAATCCTGCTGCTTGTTATATCCCTGCCTGTAAAAAAGACAAACGACAGTATACAAAATACTGATTCATCACGTACAGTATCATCGGCTGAATTAAGTGGTGATGATTATGCAAAATATCTTGAAGATAAGCTGACTGCAATTCTTGGCAAAGTTAATGGGGTTGGCAAAGTAACGGTTTCGGTAACTGTTAAAAATACAGGCAGAAAAACAATTGCAAGCGACGGCTCCATGAGTGAACAAAAGATAAACGAATCTGACAGCACAGGGGGCAGCAGGGTTACAGAAGAAAAAAGCCAGTCAAATACTAATATATTTTATGATACAGCGAATGGGAGTGAACCTTTTGTAACGGAAAAGAGTATGCCACAGGTGGAGGGAATAATTGTTGTTGCTGAGGGAGGTGGTGATGGTACGGTGGCATCAGAGATTACTGCGGCAGTTGAAGCATTGCTTGACGTTCCTGCCCATAAAATAAAAGTTTTGAAAATGTCATGAATAATATTATAGAATAAAAGAAAGGTTTGGTGTTTAATGATGGGGAAAATCAAGAAAAACCAGATAATTATTACAGCTTTGGCTATTGTTATAGCAATTGCAGGTTACATAAACTATTCGGGAAATTTAAAGGATATTATTTCGGTGAAAAAAACAAATGATTCAAAGCAGGTTGCAGCAGAAAATGTAAGTGCAGCAGATGATGGTATTCAGAAAACGACACCGGCCGTGTCGGGAAGTGATGAAAAAAATTCAACGGGCAGTGAAATTGCAAATAATGATGCTGAGCCGGATCCGTCAAGTCTTGCAGATCCTGGAAGTGCTGTACTTACATCAGGTACAGGGGTGTCATCCGGTGTTATTTCCCAGGCTAAGTTAAACCGCGAACAGATACGGGCCAAAAACAAAGAATCATTGCTTGAGATTATAAATAATGCAGCCCTTACAGATGATGCCAGGTCAAAGGCGGTTGCACAGCTTGCTGCCATCACGGATTGTTCCGAAAAAGAAATAGCAGCCGAGCTTATGCTTGAAGCAAAAGGTTTTAAGGATGTGGCAGTATCAATGGTAGATGGAAATGTTGATGTTGTAGTAGGAAAAGAATCCCTTACTGACACTGAACATGCACAGATAGAAGATATAGTGAAACGTAAAACGCAGGTTACAGCAGATAAGATTACAATAAATGTTTGCAATAACTAAAAAAATTTATTATAATATTCTCAAAGTACATTTGGATGATTAGGAGGCTTTTCAATGACTAAGGAATTTGAGGATAAGGGGAATACTTATACTATACATGAAAACGTTAATATCGGAGAGGTACGTGTTGCTGATGAAGTAATTGCTATTATTGCAGGTCTTGCTGCTACGGAAGTTGATGGTGTTGCATCAATGGCCGGCAATATTACTAATGAACTGGTCAGCAGACTTGGAATGAAGAATCTTTCAAAAGGCGTTAAAGTTAATGTTGCAGAGGCATCAGTTGAAGTAAACCTGAATCTTAACATTAAATATGGATATGAGATTCCTGAAGTTTCAAATAAAGTTCAGGATAAGGTCAAGTCTGCTATTGAAACAATGACAGGTTTGGATGTGTCAGCAGTTAATGTAAGGATTGCAGGAGTTAATATAGACGCTGATTAATTATTAATATGCTGCGCTTTTTTAAGCGCAGCTTGTTATAGTATAATGAGAACTTGAAACCATCAGGGTTTCAAGGTATTTTTTTGTATGGCCTTTTGGCGGAAAGGATAAGAATGACCAGAGCAGCAATTAGAGAAAGCATATTTATATTATTATTCAGAGTGGAATTTCATAATTTAGAAGAACTTGAACAGCAGATAAGATTATATCTTAATGATTTTCCTTCAATGAAAGAGGAGGATTCACAGTATATTACTGAAAAAACCAAAAGAATAGTTTCATTAATTCCGGATATTGATGAAAAAATAAATTCAATTTCGCAGGGATGGCCGGTGAACAGACTTGGTAAAGCAGAACTGGCAATAATGCGCCTTGCTGTTTATGAAATACTTTATGATGATGATATTCCTGCAACAGTTGCAATAGACCAGGCGGTAGAGCTTGCCAAAAAGTTTGGCGGTGATAATTCACCATCATTTGTAAATGGAGTTTTAGCAAAGCTGTTATAGTTTAAAAGATAGATATGAAAGAGTCGGATTTATAATGTCAGTGTATACAATAACGCAGATTAATTCATATATAAAAAATATGTTCAGACAGGATTTTGTGCTTAATAACATATCTTTAAAAGGTGAGATATCCAATCTGAAGTATCATAATTCGGGACATATATATTTTACCCTGAAAGATGAAAATGCTACTATATCAGCAATCATGTTTGCAAGCTCTGCAGGTAAACTTACGTTTGAACTGCATGATGGAATGCGCGTGGTTGTTAAAGGTCGCATAGATATTTATGAGCGTGATGGAAAATATCAGATTTATGTGAGTGGAATAAAACAGGATGGCTTAGGCGAACTGTATCTGCGTTATGAGCAGTTAAAGGCACAGTATGAGGAGATGGGATACTTCTCTGATATATATAAGAAGCCGGTTCCCAGGTATGCAAAAGTGATTGGAGTTGTGACGGCGCCTACAGGTGCAGCGATTCAGGATATTATTAAGATAACACACAGGAGAAATCCTTATGTGCAGCTTATTTTATATCCTGCTTTAGTTCAGGGCGAAAATGCCAGGTACAGCATTGCAAGGGGCATTAAAAAACTTGATGATATGAATACTGATATTATAATTGTGGGGCGTGGAGGAGGCTCTATTGAGGATTTATGGGCATTTAATGAAGAGGAAGTTGTACAGGCTATATTCAATGCCAAAACGCCGGTAATTTCAGCAATTGGACATCAGACAGATACAACTATTTCAGATTTTGTTTCTGACAGGGTGGCATCAACTCCATCTGCAGCTGCAGAAATGGCTGTAACAGAGCTGACAGTAATAACTGACAGGATTAACGGATATAACCAGTATATTAATAAGTCTATGACAGATATAATAGATACATTCCGAAACAGGATTGAAAAGTATGAACTTCAGTTAAAAATTAATAATCCTGTGAATAAAGTCGAAGAAAACCGTCAGCATCTTATGAATATTGAAGACAGACTTAACAGTCTGATCAGGAACGTTTGTTTGCATAAACGTCATCAGCTTGAAGTATATGCATCAAGACTTAACGGACTATCGCCGCTTAACAAACTCTGTCAGGGATATTCATATTCTGAGGATGAACAGGGAAATAATATTTCAAGTATAAAAGATGTATCAACAGGTGATATAATAAACATACATGTAAAAGATGGTTCTATTAAGGCTAAGGCTATGGAGGTTACGGATGGCAAAATCACAAACACTTGAACAGTTGTTTGAAAGTCTTGATCAGGTTGTAAATAAACTTGAAGATGGTAATATTTCTTTAGAAGAATCATTTAAAACATATAATGAAGGAATGAAGCTTATTAAGGCATGTAATTCACAGCTTGATAAAGTGGAAAAGCAGATAATTGTTTTAAATGATGGAGAGGAAATGTAATGGATTTTAAACAGCAGCTTAATGAAAAAACAGAATATATAAATAATATCATAGATGCATACCTTCCGGAAGTAGAAGGAATGCAGGAAAAAGTAATTGAAGCAGCAGTCTATAGCGTTGATGCCGGTGGTAAGAGAATCAGACCTGTGCTAATAATGGAAGTATATAAATTATGTGGTGGTACAGACATGGAGGTAATAAAGCCATTCATGGCTGCGATTGAATGCATCCATACGTATTCGCTTGTTCATGATGATCTTCCTGCAATGGATAATGATGCGTACAGAAGAGGCAAACTTACCACACATAAGAAGTTTGGCGAGGATTTTGGTATTCTTGCCGGAGATGCATTATTAAATTATGCATATGAAATAATTTTTAATGCTCTTAATGAAGCTGTAGTCAATAATTCACAATACAAAAATAATATGATAAAGGCGGCAGCAGTACTTTCAAAAAAAGCAGGAATTTATGGAATGGTAGGCGGACAGGCTGTTGATGTCCTTCTGACAGACCAAAAAATCAGCGAAAAACAGTTGGATTTTATATTTAATTTAAAGACAGCTGCCTTAATAGAGGCTTCTTTTATGACAGGTGCAATTCTTGCAGGTGCGGATGAAGCAACAGTGAAAAATATGGAACTGGCCGGAAATAAGGTCGGTATGGCATTTCAGATACAGGATGATGTTTTGGATGTTATTGGAGATGAAAAGGTTATTGGAAAGCCTGTACTAAGCGATGAAAAAAATAATAAAACGACATATGTAACATTATTTGGAATTGATAAGGCTTTAAATGACGTTAAGATTCTGTCAGAAGAAGCTGTTGATATAGTTAAAAATGCAGGGCATAATGAATTCCTTTTAGAACTCATTGAAAAGCTCATTAACAGAAAAAAATGATTGCTGTATTTTAACAGTCTTTTGGAAAGGCGTGAATGCTTTATGATACTTGACAAAATAAATAAACCGAATGATATTAAAAAAATTGATCCGATTGAATACAATCAGCTTGCAAGGGAAATAAGAAAATTTTTAATAGATAATATAAGTAAAACAGGAGGACATCTGGCTTCTAATCTCGGGGTGGTTGAGCTTACGATGGCACTTCATCTTGTTTTTAATCTGCCACAGGACAAGCTCATATGGGACGTTGGACATCAGTCATATACGCATAAGATTCTTACCGGCAGAAAAGATAAATTTGTGGAATTACGTAAGTTTGGCGGAATGAGTGGATTTCCAAAAAGAAATGAAAGTGATTATGATGCATTTGATACAGGTCACAGCTCAACATCAATTTCAGCAGGACTGGGATATGTGCATGCCAGGGATATTAAGAAAGAACATTATAATGTGATATCTGTTATTGGTGATGGTGCGCTTACTGGTGGTATGGCTTATGAAGCTCTCAATAATGCAGCACGTGTCAAAGGGAATTTTATAATTGTTTTAAATGACAATAAAATGTCAATCTCTAAAAATGTGGGTGGTATCTCACAAATGCTTGGAGATATAAGATCATCAGATTCGTATTATGATTTAAAGGAAGGCGTTGCAAATACACTTAACAAGCTTCCGCAGGGAGACAAAATAGTTGAAAAGATAAAAAAAACCAAGTCCAGCCTGAAACAGCTTATAATGCCTGATCAGATTTTTGAAAAAATGGGGATTACATATCTTGGTCCTGTTAATGGTCATGATATTGAAAGACTTATAAAAATATTCCGTGTTGCGAAAAGAATAGATCATGCTGTTATTGTTCATGTGGTTACTCAGAAAGGACGCGGCTATAAATTTGCCGAGCGTAATCCAAGTAAGTTTCATGGAATTGCACCTTTTGATGTTTCAACAGGAAATGTACTTGATGACAGCCATAAAAAAACATATTCAGATATCTTTTCAGATGCAATATGCAGTATGGCAAAAAAGGATACGTCTATTGCGGCAATAACTGCTGCCATGCCTGATGGTACAGGACTTGCCAAATTTTCCAGATGGTATCCTGACAGATTCTTTGATGTGGGAATTGCAGAAGAGCATGCTGTTACATTTGCGGCTGGGCTTGCGGCTGGTGGTTTAAAGCCGGTTTTTGCAGTTTATTCTTCATTTCTGCAGAGAGCCTATGATCAGATACTTCATGATGTCTGTATTCAGAAAATGCATGTTGTTTTTGCAATTGACAGGGCAGGTCTTGTAGGAAGTGATGGCGAAACACACCAGGGCATATTTGATTTATCATTTTTATCATGTATTCCTAATATGACAATATTTGCGCCTAAGAATGCATGGGAGCTTGTCAGAGGGCTTAAATTTGCACTTGATAAATATGAGGGACCTATAGCCATAAGATATCCAAGAGGTGAGGCTGTTAAAGAATTTATTGAATTTAAACAGCCAATTGAGTACGGAATATCTGAAATAATGTATGAAGAAAAGGATATAGCGCTCCTCGCGGCCGGAAATATGGTAAGAACAGCGGATGTTGTGAGAAAACAGCTTAAAAACAAAGGGTATAATGTTACACTTATCAATGCAAGATTTATAAAACCTTTTGATGAGAAGATTATTTACAGGCTTTCAAAGGAACATAAGCTTATTGTCACAATGGAAGAAAATGTAATATGTGGTGGATTTGGTGAGCAAATAAGCCGATTTGTAGAAGAATGTAAAATTAATCTGCGGGTGTTGAATATAGCACTTCCGGATGATTATATAGAACATGGAAGTGTTGATATTCTGAAAGCTGAAACGGGGATTGATGCTGACAGCATAACTGAAAGAGTTATGACATATTATGAAGAATTGTGATATATTATGAAGAACTGTGATGTTTGTGATGTTATGAAGAAAATTACATTTAATATAAATATTGTTATGTTAGGTAGGTAATTATAAGGATGAGTAAAGAAAATAAAGAAAGACTTGATGTACTTCTGGTGAAAAAAGGACTGGCAGATTCAAGAGAAAAGGCAAAAGCTATAATAATGTCAGGAATTGTATTTGTTGATGATCAAAAAGAAGATAAAGCAGGTTCAACTTTTAATGAAAATGCCAAAATCGAGGTAAGAGGACATACATTAAAATATGTAAGCCGTGGTGGTTTAAAGCTTGAAAAAGCAATGCAGAATTTTGATGTTACGCTTAACGGAAAAATCTGTATGGACGTAGGATCATCAACAGGAGGATTTACAGACTGTATGCTGCAGAATGGTGCGGTAAAGGTGTATGCTGTGGATGTTGGACATGGACAGCTTGCATGGAAGCTGCGTAATGATGAGCGGGTAGTCTGTATGGAAAAAACCAATATACGTTATGTTACTCCGAATGATATTAATGACAGAATAGAATTTTCGAGTATCGATGTATCATTTATTTCATTAACAAAGGTTTTAGGACCTGTTAAGGAACTTTTAAGTGATGATGGACAAATCGTCTGTCTTATTAAACCACAGTTTGAAGCAGGCAGGGAAAAGGTTGGAAAGCATGGCGTTGTAAGAGATAAAAGTGTACATGTTGAAGTTATCAAAAAGGTTATTGAATTTGCAATTTCAATAGGATTTGAAGCGCTTAATCTCGATTTTTCACCGGTAAAAGGACCTGAGGGGAATATAGAGTATTTGCTTCACCTTCAGAAACATACAGAAGGAATTTATGAAAATACAATATTTGAAGTAGAAAATATCGTAGAAAAAGCACATGAAACTCTTAATGTATAAAACATATGGGGCTGAAATGATATGAATGTTAAAAAATTTTTTATAATAACAAATAAAGAAAAGGATCCTGATAATGCACTTACCGGAAAAATCATAGAGTATATAGAAAATAAGGGAATGACATGCCAGTGCAGCAGTCCTGAAATGACTAATACAACCAATGATCTGGCAGGAGATTACAGGTATACCAATGCGGCTATTGTTCCGGATGATACAGATTGTATTATAGTCCTTGGAGGTGATGGAACACTTATACAGGCAGCGGATGACCTTAATGGAAAGGATATACCGCTTCTTGGAGTAAATATAGGTACACTGGGATTCCTTACTGACACGGATATGGATTGTGTATTTAAGACGATTGATCTTATCACAGAAGGCAGATATGAGATAGATATCCGTATGATGCTTGAGGGAACAATATATTCGGATGGACAGGAAGTATATAAAAATACTGCATTAAATGATATTGTAATTAACAGATGCAGTGCTTTAAAAATTGTTGAATTTAACATAATTGTCAATGGTGAATATCTGAATTCCTATCATGCGGATGGCGTTATCATATCAACTGCAACAGGCTCAACCGCGTATAGTCTTTCAGCAGGTGGCCCACTTATACAGCCTAATGCCCAGCTGCTTATGATTACACCGATATGTCCTCATACATTAAACAGAAGAAGCATTATTCTTGGAGCGGATGATGAGATTACGATTGAAATATGTAACAGCAAAAAATATATAGATGACCAGATGGCATTTTTTGATGGTGAGAGTTATTGCAAAATGGCATCAGGTGACCGTATAATAATAAAAAGGGCTGCTCAGGTTGTAAAATTTATTAAAACAAATAAACTGAGTTTTGTTCAGAGAATACGTAATAAAATGTAGGATGACAGTTTTTAAATAAAATATGGAGTGAATATGAAATCAGACAGACATAACAAAATAATTGAGTTGATACAGAACAATAACATCGGAACGCAGGAGGAACTGGCTGATGCTCTTAATAATTCCGGCTTTGATGTTACACAGGCTACTGTGTCACGTGATATAAGAGAACTTAATCTGACAAAAACATCTATTGATGGAAAAAAGCAGAAATATGTTGTGTATAAAAATGCCGAGCCTGAGATGTCAGACAAGTATATACGTGTTTTAAAAGAAGGGTTTGTATCCATGGATATGGCTCAGAATATACTTGTAATAAAGACAGTTTCAGGAATGGCAATGGCGGTGTGTGCTGCGCTGGATGCAATGCAGTGGCATGAAATAGTTGGTTCAATTGCAGGAGATGACACAATAATGTGTGCGATAAGAAGTGTTGACGATACTATACGGGTAAGAGATAAAATTAGAAAAATTATAAAATAGACTTGATTTTAGCATTTTATAATGTTAATTATTATTTAGATAAAATACATTTATTGGCGTAAGTATATATAATGGTTGTCCGTTGAGGGAGAAAATATGTTAACAAATTTACATGTAAAGAATCTGGCTTTGATTGACGAAACTGATGTTTATTTTGAAAAGGGACTCAATATCCTGACTGGTGAGACTGGTGCCGGTAAGTCCATTATTCTGGGGTCAGTAAATATTGCACTTGGAGGAAAAACATCCTCAGATGTTATCAGAAAGAATTGTGATTATGCACTGACAGAGCTTACATTTCATATTGAAGATGAAGAAAAACTCCAGCTTCTTAATGAATATGGAATAGAAGATCTTGAATATGGGGATATTATTATTTCAAGGAAAATTATGCCTTCAAGATCACAGTTTAAGGTTAACGGACAAAATTTCACAGCGGGTCAGGTAAAAAAAATAGCAGAGATTCTTATAGATATTCACGGCCAGCATGATAACCAGCTGCTTCTTAATGAGAATAAGCATCTTGATGTTATTGACAGGTATGCAGAGAGCATAATACAGCCTTTAAAAGAAGAACTGGCAC
The DNA here is from genome assembly GCA_934330725.1 of uncultured Lachnospiraceae bacterium. Taxonomy (GTDB): domain Bacteria; phylum Bacillota; class Clostridia; order Lachnospirales; family Lachnospiraceae; genus Lachnospira. The sequence continues at coordinate 128,969 of CAKRGM010000003.1, forward strand.
AAATATATAAACAGTATTCCCAGGCAAAAAACAGGCTTAAGGAAATGGATATTGATGCCGAGGCAAGAAACAGAGAAATTTCATTTATGGAATATGAAATAAATGAAATTATGAGTGCAGGATTATTAGAAGATGAGGACTGCAATCTTGAGGCTGATTATAAAAAAATGCTTCATATGCAGAAAATTATGGACGAAGTTTCGCTTGCCCAGTCGAGGCTGTTTGATGGTGATAATAATGCTTCTGATGCGGTCAGCATGGCAGTCAGGTCAGTCAGCAGTGTCGTGCAGTTTGATGATTCACTTGCAGGGATTGAAAGTACCCTTACAGATATTGAAAGTCTTATGTGTGATGTATCGGGGATGCTTAGGGATTATATGGATGAAAATTCATTTGATGAGGTAACGTTTGAACAGACAAGGCAGCGGCTGGACCTGATTAATTCGCTCAAAATGAAATATGGAAACAGTATTTCAGAAATAATAAAATATGCAGAAAATAAAACTGAAAAACTGGAAGAATTAAAAAATTACGATAAAATCATTAAATCTCTTAATATCGCATATACTGAAAAAGAAGCTGAGCTTGTTGAAATATGCAGCCGTCTTACACAGGCAAGAAAGAAATCTGCGGTCAGATTATGTGATGATATTAGAAAATCATTGTCGGAATTGAATTTTTCGGACGTTAAATTTGATGCAGAATTTTCAATAAATGATTCGTATACTGCAAATGGAAATGACAGTGTCCGTTTTATGATTTCAACAAATACAGGTGAAGATTTAAAACCGTTATCAAAAATTGCATCAGGTGGTGAATTATCAAGAATTATGCTGGCAATTAAGACGGTTATAGCTGCGCAGGATAGAATTGAAACACTTATTTTTGATGAGATTGATGCAGGAATCAGTGGAAGAACAGCACAGCTTGTAGGTGAAAAGTTAAACCAGCTGTCAGAAAACTGCCAGATAATCTGTATAACACATCTGCCACAGATAGCAGTAATGGCAGATACACATTTTCTTATCAGCAAGTCGGTTGAACATGAAAAAACAACCACATCAATCATTAAACTGAACAAAGATGAAATGATTGAAGAACTGGCAAGGCTGCTGGGAGGAAGCAATATTACAGATACTGTTTTGTCCAGTGCAAAAGAAATGAAGAAACTTGCAGGAAAATAAATCATTTATTTATATTTACAATAATAACCTATATTAAGATTTTACTTAATGCAGATACTATTTTTAAGAAACTTTCAGGAGGTAACAGGGTTGAAAGGAAGAAGCGTTAAGAAAAGATTATATAGGTTATTTTTTTTCTCTGTTTTTTTGGCTGCAGTTGTAATTGGCCTTTCTTTTTATGTTGATAGTATAATAAAAAAGATTCCAAAGAATATTTATATACTTAAAAATAATAAGGCAACGTTATCTTTTAATATACCTGCAACATGCGAAGCAAGCAATAAAATTGCAGATTTAAATAAACCACTTACAATTTGTGCAAACGAACCGGGAAATTACAAGTTTAAGGTAAAACTTTTCGGGGTTTTCGAAACAAATACAGTAAATGTCAATGTGGTTGAAAAAAATTTCATATATCCGGGCGGCTTTCCAATTGGACTGTACTTAAAAGCGGATGGTGTGCTTGCGGTTGATACGAGTGATATTAAAACGATTAATGGTGATGTTATTAATCCATGTCAGAACATAATAAAAAAAGGTGATTATATTATTGGTGCAGATGGACAGGAAATGAAAAACAAAGACCAGCTGGTTTCATATGTAAGTAAATCAGATGGTAACAGAATTACATTTAAACTGAGAAGAAAAAATGAGGTTTTTGACGTAAGTGTTCAGCCTGTAAAGGATGAGAATGGCAAATATAAAGTTGGGTTATGGGTTAAGGACGATACACAGGGAATCGGAACGATGACATATATTGATAAAGATGGGAATTTTGCAGCATTGGGACATGGAATAACAGATAATCAGACGGAAGAGCTTCTTGAATCAAATTATGGATTTTTATATAAAACCAAAATACTTTCCATTGTCAAAGGCAGTAATGGCACACCGGGCGAATATATTGGTACAATAGATTATAATAATTCAAACAGGATAGGAAAAATATGTAAGAACACAGAAAACGGAATATATGGGACGTTAAATTCGGATCTTGTAAATGATTACAAATTATCTCCGATGCAAATCGGGTACAGCAATGAAGTGCAAAAGAAAAAAGCATATATAAGACTGTATGACGAGAAGCGTGAGTATAAGGATTATGATATATCTATTGAAAATATAAGTTATGGTAACTTAAAAAATATCACATTTAAGGTTACTTCAAAAGAGCTGATTGATGATACAAACGGGATAATACAGGGAATGAGCGGTGCGCCAATTATTCAGGATGGCAAATTCATTGGTGCAGTAACTCATGTTTTTGTAAATGATTCTACACGAGGATATGGAATTTTTGCAGAAAAAATGCTTAGTCAGAGTTATACTCAATGAATTTTTTTGCAGCATTATTAAAAGCAGAGCGGCTGTTATATATAATGCATACGTCTCTTTGAGGATTTGCTTCTTTTAGCCTGATTGCAAAAATATCGCCGTTTTCAATGGCTTTTTTAGCAAGAGGTTCCGGGTAGAATCCTATTCCTAAATTGTGCTGTATCATCGGAAGAATCTGATCGGTTGTTGCTGCTTCCATATCAGGATTGAATGCCAGACCATGTTCAAGGAAATACTTATTGTACATTTCACGTGTTCCGGTTCCTTCTGCGAGAGATACAAAAGGAATATCAGACAATTCTTTAAGAGAATGTGCTGACGAAGACAGATTCTTATATTTACTGCCGCAGATCAGGATTTCATTAAAAGAAATAAGCGGCAGCTTTTTCAACTGTGTTTTTAGTTTTACCGGTGTAGTGATAACAGCTATATCAACAAGGTTATTTGTAAGTGAATTTATAGCCTGTGGGGAAGAATCGTTTGAAATATGGATTCGTACATGCGGATATTTTTCGTGAAAGGCCTCAAGCTTATCCAGTAAAACAAGGTGAAGTGCGTTTTCACTTGCTGCAATTGTAATAAGACCATTTTCAAGTTCCATATTTTGTTTGAGTTCGTCTTCTCCAAGAGAAATCTGTTCAAAGGCAATCGCAATATGCTCATAAAGCTTATGTCCCTGGGGCGTAAGCTTTATTCCTTTGCGGGATCGTATAAACAGTTTGCAGTTCAATTCATTTTCAAGGTTGTTCATGCATCTTGTTATGTTAGGCTGATTGTTATTGAGCATTTTTGCTGCTCTTGTAAAACTCTGATACTGGACAACATAATAGAATATTCTGTAGTAGTCATATGTAACCATTTGTATAACCTCGATTCTTATAGTGATATCACGTAGTATATAATTTGACATAATATATAATTTTATGTGCAGTACCGAAACATTTTATCAGTCATGATACGTGCAAATATTAATCCGAGCGGCAGAGAGATTATAATCATTGCCGCAGATGCAAACCATGATGCTGATACTGTAAGCGACATGATTCCAAGATTATAAATCGCACGGTAAAGATAAAGGCCCGGAACCATAATGACTATTGAAGGGACTGTGATAGATATCCTCGGATATCCGACTTTGCTTTTGATAAGGGAAGCAAGTATACCTGATGTAAATGCACCTGTAAATGCTGCGACAGCCGGTGGAAATCCTGCAAGATCACATAATTCAAGACGAAGCGTATTAGAAACGCAGCCTATGAGTGCAGCTGTTGCAGCAAGTTTTAATGGACTGTTAAACATTATTGAAAATCCAAATACACCGCAGAAGCTTGCAATGAGCCTTAAAATAATCATGAGTCCGCGATTAAGCTTAAATGGCAGAAAGTCAACAGGGGATAGCTTTAGTAAAAGAGCCATAATCCATGCTGAAATTGTTGCAACAACTATGATTATTATTGAATAGGCAAGGCGTTCAAGACCTGAACGCAGATCAAGCTTTGCAAGGTCGATTCCGCTTGTTATAAATGGAAATCCGGGGATAATAAACAGCATTGAACATATGTAACCGGCTTCGTGCTGAAGTGATATAGTGAATGCTGATTCAAAAAGGTGCAGAAGCAGTGCATAAACAAGGCAGGCTGATGAGACAGATGCAGCAATACATAAGAATAATGTAAAGTGGTGCTTTGAAAGCTTGCATCTGATTGCGTTTCCAATGCCTGCACCTGCAAATGCCAACAGCATTTCAAGGGAGCCTCCACCAAGAAGAAATGTAAATGCTCCACATGCAAGCGCAGATGCAAGTCCAAGTGCAGCAGGTGAGTAAAGGCCGTGAATCTGTTCGATGTGATCCAGTCTCGAATGTAATTCTTCACCTGTCATTGTAACTCCGGCACTTGGAAACAGAGAAACAAACCGTTCCAGGCGGTTTAGTTTTGAAGTGTTTACACCGGTTGATGTAAGGCACAATGACTGCGAGAAACTTGAATCACCGTCAAAGCATGTATAATTTATCGTCATCAGCCCTATATCAACAGAACAGGTAACATTAAGTGCTTCGGATAATGTGTTCATTGAACTTCTTACACGCCATGCACCTGTTCCGCAGGAAAGCAGCATAAGACCTACCCGCCCTATTAAAGAAGCTTTTTCCTTAAGAGATGCATCGGATATTGGCTGCTCGCATGATGTGTCTACATATTCATGCCATCTGATATCCATATGATTCTTTTTTAATGCTGTCTGTGGCATTGCCATGACCTCCTTTTATGATGCATGATGAATTATATATGAAAATCATATATTTATTTATGCATACATATATATTCGACATTGCTATGCTAATATTGTACTTACTTTTACGGATATGTCAATACATATAAAATTTATATGATGTATATATGAAATATACTTTTTACATTTAATTTGCAGTGCACATATAATGATTTGAATTTAAAAATCAATCAGAAATTGAATTGAATCAGCATGGAGGCATATGTCGATGTTTAGGTTTAGTAAAAAAAGTCTGGATTATGAAAAACAAATGTCAGAGGCGTTTGTTACAAGTGTTTTTCTTGCTTTGTCAGGCGGCTTTCAGGATGCATACACATATTTTACGAGAAAAGAAGTATTCTCAAATGCACAGACTGGAAATGTTGTTTTGATGAGTCAGCATTTTATGAGTGGAAACTGGCAGGAGGGATTCCGTTATCTGTATCCTCTTCTGGCATTTGCACTCGGCGTATTTTTTGCGGAACAGATTCAGGGGCGTTTTAAATATGCCAGAAAACTTCATTGGAGACAGACAGTACTTCTCCTTGAAATTGTAATTTTATTTATAGTTGGATTTATGACAGAAGCGTGGGATACACTGGCTACAGTACTGGTTTCTTTTTCATGTGCGATGCAGGTCCAGAGCTTCAGAAAAGTAAATGGAAATTCCTATGCCAGTACGATGTGCATAGGTAACTTAAGAAGCGGAACAGCAGCGTTATCCGTTTATTTACGTGAAAAAAGACCTGAGCAGCTAAAAAGATGCTTTTATTATTTCGGGGTGATTTTATGCTTTGCAATAGGCGCCGGAATTGGCGGTAATTTGTCCATATTTCTGGGATATAAAGCAATATGGATATCAAGTATACTTCTGACTGTAAGTTTTCTTCTTATGTTTTCTGACAGGAATGATTAAAGTTAATAAAATATTATGTTGAGAAAGGAAGATGTGTTATGGCGACTATATTTCCAAGAGAAGAAAAGGTTGACTTGTTATTTGAAAAAATATTAGGAAATCCAGGAGCATGTGAAAGACTGATGGAAACATTTTATGAAGAAATGGATACTGATCAGGAGATGACCGGCGGATATCTTCCACCTGAAAAGTTTGCACAGGCACTTTTGGATTCATATAAAAATAAAGACCTGACAGCATTTCTTATGGCTGTATGCCAGAACAGCATGTTTGATCTTTTAAGAAATTCATTTCTGGTACCATTCCGTTTTAATCAGGATGGCAAAGAAAATCCGGTAATTCTTACTGATGATGACGGAAATCTTAAGAAGAATAATAAAATAAAGGTTAGTGAAAAGGATTATAACCGCTTTAAAAATGTATTCCGTAAGGCTGAAAAAGAAAAGATGTATCTGGCTTATGGATACAGGAAAAAACATTTATATGATATAGAAACAATGGAGATTGAGGAGTGTGAAATGGGCGAGCATACAGGTGTTCTTCTTGTATATGAACTGCCCGATACTGTTAAAGAAAAACAGACAGAAGCACAGGCTTATGCGGAGGTATGGAATATAATGATGAAGCTGCAGGACGAACTTCCGCGTTCTTTTGTGTATTACGGCCAGGATTCCATACAGGATGGAAATACAAGATATGATGAACTGGGAGTTTTTCTGCCAATTCATAAGTTTTTTGATTTGCTTGAAAAGAATATTGAAACAGCGGATTATATTGTGACATCAAAAAGAAAAAAATAAAGAGTACTATAAATATTATTGTCATATATGCAGGAGCTGAATATATTTATGTCGAAATGTGTCGAATAATGGTAAATTATGCGATAAAATAATATTGCCATAATTTGACATTAATTATATAATTTTAACGTTATCTATATTTTAAGCTAATTTTCCAAGGGGAGGATATATGGAAACATTAAAAGTAGCAATTGCAGATGATAATGAGAATATGTTGAAAATTCTTGAAAAAGTACTAGGTGACGAACAAGACCTTGATGTTGTTGGTACTGCAACTAATGGTGAAGACACGCTGAGCATTATCAAAAAAACAGAACCGGATGTTGTTTTACTTGATATTATAATGCCTCAGCTGGATGGACTTACCGTAATGGAAAAAGTAAGAAACGATAAAAATATCAGGAAGACACCTGCATTTATTATTATCAGTGCAATTGGACGTGAAAGCGTAACAGAGGATGCATTTAACATGGGTGCGGCGTATTACATAATGAAACCTTTTGATAATCAGGTTCTTATAAACAGAATACGTTATGTTAAAACGTCAAGAAATAAACATGAGAAGCAGAATTCTAATGTTTTTACGCAGGATAATGTTGCAATAAGCGACAGAAACCTTGAAGCTGATATAACAAATATAATACATGACATAGGTATACCGGCACACATAAAAGGATACCAGTATCTTAGGGATTCAATAATTCTTTCTGTAAAAGATAATGACGTTATAAATAGTATTACAAAGATATTATATCCTACAATAGCAAAAAAATATCAGACTACGGCAAGCAGGGTGGAACGTGCTATAAGACATGCAATAGAAGTGGCATGGAACAGAGGAAATACGGACACTTTAAATGACCTGTTTGGGTATACAATAAGTAATGGTAAGGGAAAACCTACCAATTCAGAATTTATTGCACTTATCGCTGATAAAGTCAGACTGCAATATAATATTAAATGATTATAAATTTTATAAATATAAACAATAAAATAGCAGAATGTTCACAGAATCTATACATTTTATTGAAAATTTATGCTTGATTTGTATTCAATGATATATTATAATTGAACACGTATTTAAAAAATACGTAACAAAATTGTAATATATTAAGAGGGAATATAAACATATGCGTAAAAGAATTGCAAAAAGTTTGACGGTAGCAGTGCTGGCCGCATCAATTACTGGTGCAACATATTATAATGTGCTCGCAGATGAAGTCACTGACTTGCAGAACCAGAAGAGTGCAGCTGAGAGCCAGCTTAATGATCTTGAAAGCCAGTTAGCTTATATTCTTGTCCAGATGGATGATGTACAGTCAAAGATATATGACAAGAATGATGAGATTAATCAGGCTAATGAAGATTTAAAAGCCGCAGAAGAAAAACATAACAAGCAGCGTGAGGATACAAAGCTCAGGATTAAGTATATGTACGAGGATCAGTCAGCAAGTCTGACAGAGGCTTTCCTTACAGCAAGCGACATGGGAGATGCTCTTAATAAGACAGAATATGTCCAGAAGGTTTATGATTATGACAGAACAAAGCTTGAAGAGATGGCTGAAACTGCAAAGCAGATTAATGATTTAAAAACATCATTGGAAAATGATAAGAATGAGCTTCAGGCATTATCAGATGATTTAACAAAGAAGCAGGCTTTGTTATATTCTACCATAGATGAGCAGAAGTCAAAAGTTGCTGATTTTGATACACAGCTTACAGCAGCTGTTGAGGCAGCAACAAAGAAAGCTGAAGAAGAACAAAGAAAGCGTGACCTGGCAGCAAGAGAAGCAGCACAGAAAGCAGCCGCAGCCCAGACAGCTTCAACTTCAGCATCAAAAGATAAGACTGCAAGTGCGTCAGCTACTGCTACAACAACAAGCAGCAGTACAGGCAGCGGTAATTTATCAATCGCGCAGAAAGTTGTACAGATTGCGTATGCTCAGCTTGGAGTTCCTTATGTAACAGGTGGTTCAAGTCCAAGTGGTTTTGACTGTTCAGGACTTACATCATATGCTTATGCACAGTGTGGAATTTCACTTCCAAGAACATCTGGTGCACAGGCTGGTGCCGGCACAAAGGTTTCAAGTTTAAGCGAGGCACAGCCTGGTGATATAATCTGTTATCCTGGACATGTAGCCATCTATATTGGTAATGGACAGATAATACATGCACCTACGGTTGGAGATAAAGTTAAAGTAGCATCAGCAACAATTCTTCCGATAACAAGTATCAGACGCTGCTGGTAAAAATAAATACGATGTGATATAATAAAGTGTAGCTTGATTAAGGCTGCACTTTATTCTTTTATATATGATTATTGCAGATACTATATCTGACTTTAATAATAAGATAAATGCTGGATAATAGTGGCAGAACGGAGGTTGAATATGAAGAATGTATTGTTTATTGCATCTGAAGCGGTTCCATTTATTAAAACGGGGGGATTGGCAGATGTAGTGGGATCTTTACCAAAGTATTTTAACAGGGATGATTACGATGTAAGAGTTATGATTCCTAAGTATACTTGTATTCCATGGGAATACAGAGAGAAGATGGTGTATAAAACACATTTCTATATTGATCTTGCATGGAGAACGCAGTATGTTGGCGTTTTCGAGCTGGAATACAATGGCGTAATGTTTTATTTTATTGATAATGAATTTTATTTTTCCGGTCCAAAACCATACAGCTGGATACATGAGGATATCGAAAAGTTTGCGTTCTTTAGTAAGGCTGCATTGTCTGCAATTCCTGTGCTTGGCTTCAAACCCGATATAATTCACTGTCATGACTGGCAGACCGGACTGATTCCTGTTTATTTAAAAGAAAGATTTTCACAGGGAGAGTTTTATCAGGGAATCAAATCTATAATGACAATACATAACTTAAAATTCCAGGGGGTGTGGAATCTTAAAAAGGTCAAAGATATAACAGGTCTTCCAGACAGCTATTTTACATCAGACAAGCTTGAAGCTTATAAGGATGCGAATTATTTAAAGGGTGGTATTGTATATGCGGATTATGTAACAACGGTAAGTGCGACATATGCAGAGGAAATAAAGACTCCATTTTATGGCGAACACCTTGACGGACTTATGAATGCGCGTTCTAACTGTCTTATGGGTATAGTTAACGGAATTGATTATGAAGTATATAATCCGGAAACTGATGATAATCTCGTTGCAAAATATAATCAGATAACATTTAGAAAAGAAAAGTATAAAAATAAAGTGGCTCTGCAGAAAGAACTGGGACTTGATGTGGACAAGGGACGTTTTATGATTGGTATTGTCTCACGTCTTACTGATCAGAAAGGCCTTGACCTTATTGCTTATGTAATGGATCAGATATGTGCAGAAGATGTCCAACTGGTAGTTTTGGGCACAGGTGATGAAAAATATGAAAATATGTTCCGTCATTATGACTGGAAATATAATAACAGGGTATCTGCAAATATTTATTATTCTGAAGCAATGTCTCATAAAGTATATGCAGCATGTGATGCATTTTTAATGCCATCCCTGTTTGAACCTTGTGGTCTCAGCCAGCTTATAAGCTTAAGATATGGTACAGTTCCTATCGTAAGGGAAACAGGTGGATTAAAGGATACTGTTGAACCTTATAACGAATATGAAAGTAAAGGAACAGGATTTTCATTCGCCAATTACAATGCACATGAGATGCTTGGAATCATTAACTATGCAAAGAGTGTATATTATGGCAGAAAACGTGAATGGAATAAAATAATAGATCGTGGAATGAAGATGGATTTCTCATGGGATAATTCCGCAAAGAAATATGAGGAATTATATAACAGGTTGTAAAACTGAATTATTAACAGGATTTGCCCCAGACTATTCGTTCATGAATAATCTGGGGTATTCGTGTTTAACAGATGTTTTTCGAATGAAACGTCAGTTTTTGAATGAAACGCCAGAGGCGGAAATGGCTGAATATAAATAAGCCGGCAGGGCAGTGTATTGTTACAATGTACTGTTACGGAAACAGCTTTGAAAGGTAAAAATAATTCGCACTAATAGTACTAAAATTTAAGCTGATTTCTTTGCGATAAGGTAAAA
>CAKRGM010000004.1 GCA_934330725.1 uncultured Lachnospiraceae bacterium
ACCGTGAGGAGATTTTTATTTTTAACAACAAAAAAGTACCGTATTTATGCGGACTGTGGCGTTTCGCAAACGCCTAAGTTAGTCTGTTGATGAAAGGAGAAAGTTCTCATGGACCAAAAGAAGATAGGAAGTTTTTTGAAAGAACTTCGTAAAGAAAAAGGAATTACACAGGAAGAATTTGCTGAAATGCTATATGTATCTGGAAGAACTGTATCTCGTTGGGAAACAGGAACTAATATGCCAGATATTAGTTTATTAGTTGATATTGCAGAAATTTTTGATGTAAGTATTCCTGAAATCATCAATGGCGAAAGGAAAAGCGGGATTATGGAAAAAGAAGTAAAAGAAACCGTATTAAAACTATCTGATTATACAGAGACGATTAATCAAAAAATAAAAGGACGGTTATTGGTACTTACAGTTATTGCGATAATAGGAATGATTGCATTTGTGATTATTGAAATTACAGGATTGGATACACCTGGAAGCGTCTATGAAAGAGTAGCAAGTGCAGGCCTTGGATTAGATTTTGGTATGCTAATAGTCCTTGCAATGTATCTTTCCGGACTTTTAGGAAAAATTAAAGCTAAACGGGAGATGAGACGATAGGGAAGTTGTAAGCCGGGAATGTGAAAAAATGCAGTAAATGCTGAATGTTACGTATAGTAACACTGCTGTTACAATTAGTTTCTTGCTTTTTTAATTGTGTATAGTAGGGTGAATTTATAGCACAAAAGCTTTTGTGTAAAATTTATTAAGGGAGGTAGTGTGAAAAATCATGCTGATGCGATAATTTTTCACACAGCTATTTGTTTCTGAGCAAAACAAATAGCTCATGATGGCAGATGAGAAATCGCCTACGCGAATTTCTCATCGCCTCCTCGCAACAAAGTTGCTCAGAAATGAGGATTAGTGTAAAAATCATGCTGATGCGATTGATTTTACACGGCTATTTGTTTCTGGGCAAAACAAATAGCTCATGATGGCAGATGAGAAATCACCTACTCGAAATTCTCATCGCCTCTTCGCAACAAGGTTGCTTGGGAATGGAGGATTATTATGACATTTGGAGAAAAGTTAAAAGAAGCAAGAAAAAAATTTGGACTATCACAGGAACAGCTGGCAGAAAAGATGAGCGTGTCAAGATCAGCAATAGCAAAGTGGGAAAATGATAAAGGGATGCCGGATATTGGAAATCTTAAAGCAATGTCGCAGTTACTTAATGTCAGTGTAGATTATTTGCTTGATGACGGAGAAAAGTTGAGTTTTGATGAAATAAAGGAAGCAATTAATCTTGATGATTATAAAATATCAGGAAAATGCAGAGATAAAAGAGATGCGGCTTGTTTTGCAAAGAATAGTGATGCTGATGCCATTTATGTGTTGTTCAGGTCACGAAAAATGAATAAAGTGGAATGGCTGATTGATTTTATTGTTGAACCAGGTGTGGTTGATGTTATAGATCAGCTGAATGAAATTGTAACCTTTTATCTTGTAGAAAAAGACAGAAAACAATATCTTGTAAAAATAACAAAAGATTTCATTACGACCTGTGAACTTGTAGATAAAGTTGATGCGAGAAAATTTTCTGTAGGAAAATACAGATTTAAAAAAGCATATCAGATATTATAAAATGATATTTTATCGTGGTATAAAGAAATGGAGTAAAGATTTAGTGAGTTGAATAAGAAAAAGATGTAACCATTGAAGTTACACAGGGGAAATGCTATAATGTTCAGGAAAGTGAGGTGCACTGGCAATGCAGATTTCAAGCAGGTTTACGTTAGCAATTCATATTTTGGCATGTATTGATACATTTAAAGAAAAACATAAAGTTACCAGTGATTTTCTTGCGGGAAGTACAAATATCAATCCTGTTATTATAAGAAAAATCCTTGGACAGCTTAAAAACGCAGGTATTGTTGAAGTTGTCAGAGGCTCAGGTGGCGCAAAGATTCTAAAACCGCTAAAAGACATTACTTTTTTGGATATATATAAAGCAGTTGAATGTGTGGACAATGGTGAATTATTTCATTTTCATGAGAATCCGAATCCTGCATGTCCGGTGGGAGGGAATATTCATTCTATTCTTGATGAAAAACTGGAGCGTGTGCAAAATGCGATGGAACGCGAGCTGCAATCCATTACTCTTGAAGATGTAAAAAAAGACATGGCAAAATATATAAAATAAGTGTAGAAAGCATAGTCGGATTTTGACTATGCTTTTATTTTGTAAAAAATGTTGTAACCATTGACATTACAACGAAAATGTGTATAATAGTTGATGTAACAATTAATATTACAACAAAGAATGATGGAGAGCAATCAGGGCGGCCGACAGTTTGCTGCTATCTTTAAATGGAGGAATATCATGAGTAATTTCAGTAAAGTAAATGTATCTAATGACGCAAGAACTGAGCTTCACAATACGCTTTCTTTGACGGGAGCTGAAATCAGTATTAACAATTTACCGGCAGGGGCAGGTATACCGTTTGTTCATTCGCATAAACAAAACGAGGAGATTTATGCTGTTCTTTCGGGTAAGGGAAAAGCGGTTATCGATGGTGAGGCTGTAACCTTATCTGAAGGAGACTGGATTCGGATTGCGCCCAAAGCTAAGAGACAGTTTTTTGCAGCAGATGATTCTGCTATCAGTTTTATATGTATTCAGGTAAAAGAAAATTCCCTTGAAGGATATACGGCAACTGATGCTGTAGTCGAAAAATAAAAAATGTCAGGTACTGTCTGTTTATCAGAAGGAATTTAAAATACACATTTTATAGTATCTTTAAAATCTTTATATTTTAAGTTATAATTAAACAGTTATAAAATTTATAATTATCATATATAGTTTCGCAGGATTAAACTATTCATACGCAGGTGATTTAGAGTTATGATACTTAGGCGGTGTATTTTGCCGGCTTATGTACAGCTTCCGTTATAAACAGCGAAGACATGTCTGCGGTGAATATGTTAATCCTGCAAATTTAAGTTATTATTTTAAAATAAAAAAGTTAAGGAGTGCTGGTACATGCCGGATAAGAAATATGATGCAGTTGTTTTTGATATGGATGGAGTTATTTTTGATTCTGAGAGAGTAGTAATGGAGTGCTGGGTCGAACTTGCTGATAAATATGGAATAAAAAATATGAAGGAAACACATCTTGCGTGTTTGGGAATCAACATGGAGAAAACAAAAGAAAAAATGCTTGAAACATATGGAACTGATTTTCCATATGATGAATATGCTAAAGAGGCGTCTGTTATTTATCATGAAAGATATGATGGAGGAAGACTTCCAATGAAGCCGGGAGTAATCAGCCTTTTGGAATATCTGAAAAAATCCCGGAAGAAAATTGCACTTGCATCATCTACGAGAAGGCATACAGTAGTAAACCAGCTTAGGGATGCGAAAATACTGAATTATTTTGATGCAGTTATCTGTGGAGATATGGTTAAGAGAAGTAAACCGGCACCGGATATATTTTTAAAAGCCTGCAGGCAGATTAATGTTTGTCCACAGGAAGCATATGCAATTGAAGATTCTTATAATGGTATAAGAGCCGCATATGCAGGAAAACTGCGCCCTATAATGGTTCCGGATATGCTCCCTCCAAATGAAGAGATGAAAGAAATTACTGAAGTAATTCTTAATTCCCTTTCTGATGTTGTTAACTATCTTGAAGCATTTTGAAACATTTAAAAATATTCTGAAACATTCTGGAACATTATAGAACATTCTGAAACATTCTGCTTTTTCGTCTGTTTATTTGTTTCGGGTTTGAAGTATCCGGAGCAATACGGATATCTGAAAGGGCAATTGCCTGATTAACAGGAGAAAAGTGTCACAGGCTGACACTTTTTACACATTCAATAAAATGCTGTATATCTTTTGAGGGATGCATAGGGTAAAGAATTCCATATGGAATAGGGTAATTCCAGTCTACAGGTATAGTTACTAATGCAGGGTGGACATCTTTCCAGCATTCTATTGTAAGCATAATATTCTGCATCTGTTCACACTGGTTAAATACATTTATATCATAAAACTGTGGTGTATCCATAATCTTAATCTGGGGGTGTTTTTCAAGCTGGGTCCGTATGCTGTCTACGACAGATGAATCTCCCCTTTTTACAATCATGAATGTTTCACCATAGAAGTCTTTTATAGTGAGGCGTTTTTTGTGTGCCAGACGATGTAGTCTTGGAACAGCTACACAATGCTGATAAGTTCCAAGCTGTAAAAAATTGCATCTGTCAAGCCATAAAAGAGAGTCACATACGCCAATAAGAAAGTCAAATTTTTTCCCTAATGCAGATATTTCTGATAAAATCCCTTCGTGGTCATCTTCAAATGGAATAATATTAATCTTATACCCCGGGAATTTTTTATTTACGTTATACCATAAGTCCATAAACGGCTTGCACGGATTCAAAAGAGAACTGCCAACGCAAAAGGTTGTTTTACAGAGGTGCTCTGTCTGGCGGGCTTCATTAATGGCATTTTCTGAATATTCGAATAAAAATCTTGCATGGCGGTAAATGACCTGACCTGCAGGAGTCAGACAGATGCCCTGGTTTGTACGGTCAAATAATTTAAGGTCAAGATGTTTTTCCAACGCATTAATTTGTTTCATTACGGAGGGTGGAGACATAAATAATCTTTCGGCAGCTTTGTTGAAGCTTCCGCAGTCTGCCACACATGTAAAGATTTTTAATTGCTGATTATACATGCTGATTTCCTCTCTGCGCACTGCTTCAAGCCATGAAAACATGAAAAGCGAGAGCGTGCCTGCACTGAATTGTTAGTTTTACCTGGTACTGCGTATTACGTTTTGGTTAATGCGATGTTACAATATCTGTTCTTCAAAGTCAAGCCACGAAAATATAAAATTAGTATGTGGTTGAAATCACGAAAATATAAAATTAGTATGTTGTTGAAATAATGTAGTATTAAAATTCATGAATTTATAAGGAGGGAAAATAGTGGCAGAACTGATAGCTTACTTTTCAAGGGCTGACGAGAATTATTTTAACGGGCAGCTTCGTACGGTTGAGACAGGTAATACAGAAATTGCGGCTGGAATGATTCAAAAAATAACAGGTGCAGATATGTTTAAAATTGAACCAATTAAGCCATATTCAAAAGATTATAATGAATGTATCGCACAGGCACAGGATGACCAGCGGCGTGATGCAAGGCCGGAGTTGTCAGAATATCCGGAAAGTATAGATAAGTACGATACAATATATATTGGTTATACAAATTACTGGGGCACAATGCCAATGCCGGTTTTTACATTTCTTGAACATTTTGATTTTAATGGAAAAACAATATATCCGTTTTGTACCCATGAGGGCAGTGGTATGGGGCGCAGTGAGCAGGATATCAAAAAAATATGTACCGGTGCTAAAGTTAAGGGCGGTCTTGCAATTCATGGAAGCAGTGTCCATAACGCAGAAGCTCAGATAAAAAAATGGCTTAAAGTAAAATAAAAAGAAAGGAATGGTATTTATTATGGTTAAACAGACAGCAGGAAGAGATGCTTTAAATGATTTTGCTCCAAAATTTGCACAGTTAAATGATGATGTGTTATTTGGAGAAGTATGGTCGAGAGAGGATAAATTATCTCTTAAATTAAGATCAGTTGTAACAATTTGTGCACTGATTGGTAAGGGAATTGTAGACAGTTCACTTCAGTATCATTTAGAAACAGCCAGAAAAAATGGTGTAACAAAGACTGAAATGGCAGAAATTCTTACACATATTGCTTTTTATGCCGGCTGGCCTAATGCATGGGCTGCATTTAAAATGGCAAAGGAAGTTTATTCAGATGACACAGATGGAAAAGAAGAACATGGTGGTTTCTTTGGAATGGGTCAGCCAAATGATGCATATGCACAGTTTTTTACAGGTAAGAGTTATCTTAAGCCATTGACAGATCCTAAGAAGACAGTATTTATTGCAAATGTTACATTTGAACCGGGATGCCGTAATAACTGGCATGTACATCATGCAGATAAATGTGGCGGACAGCTGCTTATCTGTGTGGATGGAGAGGGCTGGTATCAGGAAGAAGGAAAGCCTGCCCAGAGTTTAAAACCGGGAGATGTTGTTACAATTCCTGCAAATGTAAAGCACTGGCATGGGGCTAAGAAAGACAGCTGGTTCAGCCATCTTGCAGTAGAGTGTCCGGGAGAGAACACATCAAATGAATGGCTTGAAAAAGTTACAGATGAGCAGTATTTAAACATCTGATTTTAAATATCTGGTCAGGTTAATTAAAAATTAAGGTATTAGTATTGTTTTTATATTACATACGTCATATAATTGCCATAAATATAACAAAAAAGCAGCAGCAAAGTGTCTGCGGAATGGAGGATTAGTATGATGAATGTAAGAAGAGCGGAAACTAATGATATTCCAAAGGTTGTAGAAATTTACAATGACATTTTAGATCTGGAAGAAGCCGGTGTAACATCAGTAGGCTGGATAAGAGGAATATATCCTACAGAAAAAACTGCTGTTGAGGCGCTTAAAGCAAATGAACTTTTTGTTATGACAGAAGATGATTATCTGGTTGCAGCAGCCAGAATAAATCAGATTCAGGTTCCAGAGTACAAATATGGTTCATGGAAATATAACAATGCTGCACCTGACCAGATCATGGTTTTACATACATTGGTCGTATCACCACATTTTTCAGGAAAAGGATATGGTTCCGGATTTGTGAAATATTATGAGAAATATGCTAAAGATAATGACTGCCTGTATTTACGAATGGACACTAATGAAAAAAATATAACAGCAAGAAAATTATATTCACGTCTGGGATTCAGTGAAGTTGGTATTGTACCGTGCAATTTCAATGGAATTCCCAATGTGCGTTTTGTCTGTCTTGAAAAAAAGATACAATAAAATTAATAGTTAAGTATTTGACTAAGTAAATAAACTTGTGTATAATGTGGTTAGTTAAAGCTAACTACATTTTTCGTTAGCTTATAGAATGGAGCTGATAATTTAATGAAAAGATTGCATAAGTCGAAAACGAGAGATAAACTGAATTTTTTAAAGTATGTGGGACCGGGACTTCTTGTAACAGTTGGGTTTATTGATCCGGGAAACTGGGCGTCAAATATTGCGGCCGGTTCGGGGTATGGTTATGAACTTTTGTGGATGGTAACACTTTCAACTATTATGCTTATAATATTACAGCATAATGCAGCACATCTTGGAATTGTTACAGGATTGTGCCTTTCTGAAGCTGCAAGTAAATATATAAACAAAAAGCTGAAAAATGTTATTTTGTTTACTGCAGTATTGGCAGCCATTGCCACAGCAATGGCCGAAATTCTGGGTGGTGCAATTGCACTCAATATGTTATTTCATATTCCTGTAAAACTGGGAAGCATGATAATCCTTGTATTGGTTTTAATCTGTGAGTTTACAAATGCATATAAAAGAATAGAAAAACTTATTATTTTATTTGTTTCACTTATAGGTTTCTCATTTCTTTTTGAGATATGCATAGTAAAGATTGACTGGCAGTCCGCAGTTATTGGCTGGGTAAAACCATCATTTCCGCCTAATGCAATGCCTGTTATTATGAGTGTGCTTGGAGCTGTTGTAATGCCGCATAATTTATTTTTACATTCTGAAATCATACAGAGCCGCAAATGGAATCTGCAGGATGATGAGGTTATTGAAAATCAGTTAAAATTTGAATTTAAGGATACATTGTTTTCGATGATTGTGGGATGGGCAATCAACAGTGCGATGATACTTATGGCTGCAGCCACATTTTATAAAGAAGGAAGCTATCAGCAGATAGATGATATTGCAACTGCCGGTTCAATGCTTACACCACTGCTCGGAAATATTGCATCAGTTATTTTTGCCATAGCACTGCTGCTTGCAGGATTGTCTTCAAGTATTACAGCCGGAATGGCAGGAGGAACAATATTTTCAGGAATATTTAATAAACCATATGATGTTTCTACAAAAGAAACAAAACTGGGTGTTATTATAACAATGGTTCCTGCTGCATTTATAATTCTGCTTATACAGTCACCGTTTAATGGCCTTATATATTCACAGATGCTGCTTGCGGTACAGCTTCCGATTACGATTTTTACGCAGATATATCTTACATCTTCGAAAAAAGTAATGGGAAAATATGCAAACAGCACTCCGCTGAAAATTGTTCTGTGGATTATAGCGGTAATTGTAACACTGTTAAATATTGAATTGTTCATATCTGCTTTATAAATATCGCAAAGCCGCATAAAATGCGGCATGTCAAAAGATTTTGACACGTATGGATAATACATGTAAAATAAGTTATATAGACTTTTGAACTGTATTTTCATAATCTGGTATCAGGTCAGGAAGTAATACATTAAAGCGGGGAAAGTAAAGTGGAACTCAGTAGTCAGATAAAAAAATACCGGAAAGAATTAAATATGTCACAGGAAGAACTTGCAGAAAAAGTTTACGTAAGCAGACAGACTATTTCTAACTGGGAGAATGAAAAAAATTATCCGGACATACACAGTCTGCTGTTACTTAGCGATATTTTTAATGTATCTCTTGATCAATTAATAAAAGGAGATATTCAGATTATGAAGGAAGAAATCAAAAAAAGTGAATTTAAAAAGAAAGACAGGGATATTTTTAATATCTATAGTATAGTTTTAACTGTATGCATGCTTGTCATGGTAATTTCAGCTGTTCCGCTGGTTAAATATTCAGGAGTAAGAGGCTGGATAATATGGGCGGTTATAGCAGTAATCACGATGATTGCGGCTATAAGGGTAGAAATATTTAAGAAAAGGTATAATATTCAGACATACAAAGAGATTGTGGCATTTTCTGAAGGAAATCAGTTAGATGAAAAAGAAATCGAAAAAGAAAAAATAAAGAAACCATATCAGAAATTTATTGCATTTGTTATCAGTGCTGCAGCAGCATTGGTTATCTGCGTAGTTCTGGATATGTTACTGTAAGATAAGAAAGTGATGTATTAAGTCCCTCACAGCTGTGAGGGCGTATAATAAAAGATCATTCAAAGTGCGGCAAAATAATATTTCTCATTGTAATAAAAGCCTGCCCAAAGTACGACCAGACAAACGGAGTACTTCGGGCAGACTTTTTTACATTTTAAAGAGATTTATGCAATTTTCAGATGAAAATATTATACTATGACAGATATTAAATTGTTATATTCATATAGAAGTATAAAAGACCATAAAAGGGGGCTATACAATGCAGGAACGTATAAATTTAAATGGAATATGGAAAATGTGCCGTAAAGATGGAGCACCACTTGGACTTGGGGAAAAGTTAAAGGAGAATGTAACTGAATGTAAAGTGACAGTACCGGGCTCAGTAGTTTCGGGACTTTTAGATAACGGGCTTATACAGGATCCGTATTTTGCTGATAATGAATATGAAGTAAGAGATATGCTTAAAGATGACTTTGTATTTACAAGGAAGGTAAATATAGACAAAAAGCAGGGTGTCAGCTATGAACTTATGTGTGATGGAATAGACACTGTGGCAGATATATATATTAACGGAATATTGTTAAGAAAAGTAAGCAATATGCATACACGCTATCAGATAAGCTGCAGTGAAGTAATAAAAGACGGAGAAAATGAGATAAGAATCGATTTTCATTCACCAATCAGATATGTTCAGGAGCATAAGCCGCAGCCGGGAAAAGAGATTCATTATGTGGCAAGCGGCGCAATGAAAGATAACCAGTATCTTAGAAAAGCACATTCAATGTATGGCTGGGATTGGGGAATCCAGCTTCCTGATATGGGAATATGGAGAGATATTTACATAAGAAGCTATGAGACAGCAAGTCTTGAAAATGTAAGGATACACCAGTTCCATGAAGATGGAAAAGTCCGTCTTAAATTTGAGGCTGAAATAAAGGATGATAAAACAGCAGAAATTAAACTATATGAGAATAAGGGTATGCCACAGGATATCTGCGTAAGCTATGAAATTACTGACCCGGCAGGTAATGTTACTGAGGTGGAAAATGATGAGATTACAATAGATGCGCCACAGCTCTGGTGGCCCGCGGGATTTGGAGAACAGCCATTATATAAGGTACGTGCAGTACTTAAAGTGAAAGATAAATATGCAAATGAAAAGTCACTTAAAATCGGGCTCAGGACACTTAAGGTAAGCATGGAAAAGGATCAGTGGGGGCAGGAATTTGCATTTTGTGTAAATGGCGTAAAGATATTTATCAAGGGTGGAAATTATATACCGGAGGATGCAATTTACTCAAGGATTACAAAGGAAAGAATACAGTATCTTACTGATTCGGCAAAGGATGCAGGTTTTAACTGCCTGCGTATATGGGGCGGAGGATATTATCCGTCTGATGAGTTCTACGATATTTGTGACAGTAAAGGTCTTATTATATGGCAGGATTTTATGTTTGCATGCAATATATATGAGCTTACTGACGAATTTAAAGAGAGCATTACAGATGAAATAAGGGATAATATAAAACGTCTCCGTCATCATGCAAGTCTTGGAATGTGGTGCGGAAATAATGAAATAGAATCTGCATGGGATCACTGGGGTGGATTCTGCGATCATTCCGATGCTTTAAAACAGGATTACTTTGAAATGTTTGAAAAACTGATTCCGCAGATACTTAAAGAAGAAGACGGTGTCACAACCTACTGGCCGTCATCACCATCTTCAGGAGGTGGAATGAAAGAGCCGGACAGTGATAATATCGGAGACAGACACTACTGGGATGTATGGCATGGAGAGAAACCATTTACCGATTACGAAAATCATTTCTTCAGATTTTGTTCAGAATTTGGTTTTCAGTCTTTCCCATCGCTGGAAACCATTGAAACATTTACGGAAAAAGAAGACAGAAATATTTTTTCAGAGGTAATGGAATCTCATCAGAAGAATGATAATGCAAATGAGAAGATGTTAAGCTATATATCACAGAGCTTTTTATATCCAAAGGATTTTGAAAGTCTTATATATGTAAGTCAGGTTCTGCAGGGACAGGCCATAAAATACGGTGTTGAACACTGGAGAAGGAACAGAGGAAGATGCATGGGAACAATATACTGGCAGCTTAATGACAACTGGCCGGTAGCATCCTGGGCAAGCATTGATTATTATGGAAGATGGAAAGCACTGCATTATATGGCAAGGCATTTCTATGCTGACATACTTGGAAGCCTTAAGATGGAAGGATATAAGGTGATTCCATATGTACAGGATGAGACATTTAAGGCAGATCATACAGAATATACAGTATATCTTAAAAATATGGATTGTGATATTCTTTTTGAAAAGTCCGGTGTGATTGAAACTTCTGCATTGTCTGTATCAAAGGCGGATGCGACAGACCTTACAGAATATGTTAAGGGAAAAGAAAGTGATGTATTTGTTGAAGCAGTGTTCACACATTCTGATGGAAATATAAGCCACCAGGTAGAGGTCTTTAAACCATACAAACATATGAAATTGAAAAAATCGGACATCAAATATAATGTGAAGCGCAGCGGTGATGAATTGATAATTACTTTAAAAGCAGATAAAGCTGCATTCTTTACAGAGATTCAGGTGCATGGTGTAATTATGGTGTTGTCTGATAATTTCATACATCTTACGGATAATAAAGAACATGTAATTACTGGAAAACTGCCGGAGGGCTATGAGGCAATACCGGAAGTTACTGTAAGATCTCTGTGTGATTCATATGAATACTGATATATGGATGCTGATATATAGATTAAAATTTTAGTTGTAATATTATTGAAAATTTGTTACGCTTACTATAATGATTTGGACATCGCAGGTTGTATTTATACTTTGACATACAGCCTTTGATGTCCAATACTGTATATATTAGAAGTGGTACGGAAATGGAGAAAAAAATGAATTTTTTAGAAGAAAGAATCAAAAAAGACGGAATTGTAAAAGAAGGCAATGTTTTAAAGGTAGACAGCTTTTTAAATCATCAGATGGATATTGATCTGTTTGATAAAATGGGGGAGGAATTTAAGCGTCGTTTTGAGGGCAGTAACATTAATAAAATACTTACTATTGAGGCATCAGGAATTGGGATTGCATGTATAGTTGCAAGACATTTTGGTGTACCTGTTGTATTTGCAAAGAAAAGTAAGAGTATAAATATTGAAGGTGAAATGTACGTCGCAGAGGTAGAATCATTTACACATAAATGTAAGAATCAGGTAATCGTATCAAAGAAGTTCCTTAATCCGCAGGATCATGTACTTATCATAGATGATTTCCTTGCAAATGGATGTGCGCTGCAGGGACTTATATCAATAGTTGCAGAGGCAGGAGCAACGGTAGAAGGAATTGGAATTGCGATAGAAAAAGGATTCCAGTCAGGCGGAAAGATTATACGTAACTTAGGATATCATCTGGAATCACTGGCAATTGTTGACAGCATGGATGCAGCAGATGGAAGTATAGTATTTCGTGAACAGTAAAAGATGAGAAAGGAACGATTATTTTGAATAAAATATTTGAAAAGGGCTCACCAAAGAATGTATATAAATTAGACGGGCCGATTTCATTAAAGCAGGCAGTACCATTTGGTCTGCAGCATATACTTGCGATGTTTGTTGCAAATATTGCACCAATATTTATAGTTACAGGAGCATGTGGATTATCCGCACAGCAGAGTGCAATGCTTATCCAGTGTGCAATGATTATTGCAGGAATCGGAACACTTATACAGCTGTTTCCATTATGGAAGATAGGTTCGGGACTGCCTGTTGTTATGGGTATCAGCTTTACATTTGTGTCTGTATTTTGTTATATAGGACCAACATATGGGTATAATACTATTGTCGGGGCTGTACTTGTCGGCGGTATTATTGAAGGAGTACTGGGACTTTTTGCAAAGTACTGGATAAAGCTCATTACACCAATCGTGGCAGCAAGTGTAGTTACAGCGATTGGTTTTTCACTATTATCAGTTGGAGCTGCATCATTTGGCGGAGGAAGCGGCAGTGAAAATTTTGGCTCAGCAACAAACTGGATACTTGGAGCAGTTACACTGTTAAGCTGTATACTATTTAATATTTTTGCAAAGTCATATTGGAAACAGCTGTCAGTTCTGTTCGGACTTATAGTAGGTTATGTCGTTGCAATATGTATGGGACAGGTTGATTTTACAGCACTTCAGAATACGTCATTTATAGAATTGCCGGGAATTATGCAGTTTAAACCTGAATTTGATATTAATGCAATTATATCTGTTACACTTATATTTCTTGTTTCAGCTACAGAGACAATCGGTGATACAACAGCTTTAACATCAATTGCATTTGACCGTGAGCCGACCACAAAAGAATTATCAGGTTCAATTGCCTGTGATGGTTTTATAAGTGCACTTTCATCGGTATTTGGCTGTCTTCCTATAACATCTTTCAGCCAGAATGTCGGACTGGTTGCGATGACAAAAGTTGTTAACAAAAGAGCTATTGCAACAGGAGCAGTTATAATGCTTTGTGCAGGAATATTTCCTGTATTCGGTTCGCTTCTTGCAACACTTCCTGATGCGGTATTAGGCGGCTGTACACTTATGATGTTTGGAAATATTGTATTAAGTGGTATACAGATGATAGTTAAGTGTGGATTTACACAGAGAAATATTACAATTGCTGCACTTTCATTAAGTATAGGCATAGGATTTACGCAGGTTCCTGAAATATTTAGTATATTTCCTAAAATAATAGAAACTGTTTTTGCGGAAAACTGTGTTGCGGTAGTATTTATAGTTGCAATTATTTTAAATCTTGTGCTTCCTAAAAATATGGAAGTTTCACAGGAAGAGTAGAGTAGTTAGCAGATACAAAGAATAGCGTTTGCAGAATGGGAATAAATGGAGGGGATTAATATGTGCACGGCAGCGACTTATAAAACAAAAGATTTTTATTTTGGACGTACATTGGATTATGAGTTTTCGTATGGAGATGAGATTACTATAACACCACGTAATTATAAGTTTAATTTCAGAAAAATGGGGGAACTTAAAAATCATTATGCAATAATCGGGATGTCATATGTTACAGATGATTATCCGCTGTATTATGATGCTGTCAATGAAAAGGGCCTTGGTATGGCAGGTCTTAACTTTGTTGGTAATGCAGATTATAAGGATATAAAAGAAGGCGCAGATAATGTGGCGCAATTTGAATTTATTCCATGGATACTTGGACAGTGTACATCCGTAAGTGAGGCAAGAACACTGCTTGACAGGATTAATCTTATTAACCTGCCATACAGCGACAAGCTTCCGCTTGCACAGCTGCACTGGATAATAGCCGATAAAAATGAAGCGGTTACAGTAGAATCTGTAAAAGAAGGCATAAAAATATATGATAATCCTGCAGGAGTGCTTACTAATAATCCGCCATTTGATGAGCAGATGCGCCATCTCAGTGATTATATGCATTTGTCAGCTAAAGCACCTCAGAATAATTTCTCCGATAAGCTTTCATTTAATACTTACAGCCGTGGTATGGGGGCAATAGGGCTTCCGGGCGATTTATCATCTTCATCACGTTTTGTAAGAGCAGCATTTGTAAAAATGAATTCCGTATCGGGTGATTCAGAAGAGGAAAGCGTAAGTCAGTTTTTTCATATACTTGGAAGTGTTGACCAGCAGAGAGGCTGCTGTGATTTAGGGCAGGGAAAATATGAGATTACAATATATACGTCATGCTGTAATGCCGATAAAGGAATTTATTATTATACAACATATGATAATCATCAGATTAATGCGGTAGATATGCATAAAGAAAATCTTGACGGAAGTGAACTTGTAAGATTCAAGCCGGTTCAGAAAGAACATATTAATGTACAGAATTAAAATAATGCATTAGTACAGCAGGTATGCTGGTTCGTAAATTGTTCTTTTTATTGTACAATAATAAAGTGTAAACTTAAATTTACATGCATTATATGTAATAATGCTGGAGAATGTTGTTATTAATATGTAGAAATACTACAAGCTGGAGGATGAATCATGGCAGCTGATCAGATAAAGAGTGCTTTTCCAAAGCTTAGGAAGTCAGAAAAAAAGGCAGCTTTGTATATGCTGGAACATTCAGATGATATGGATAGCATTTCACTGGAGAAAGTAGCAAAAGAAGCACAGGTGAGTCAGGCAACAATATTCAGAATGCTTAAGGCAGCAGGGTATAAAAGCTTTAAAGAACTTAAAATTGCATTTATAGAAGAAAAAATGAAAAATACCAATGCCGGAAATGATGAAGTATTTGGAATGATAATTGATGAATCGGATGATATTGAGGATGTTCCGGGTAAAGTGATACACAATATTATAGGACTGCTTGAAGATTCAATTAATTCTATTTCTGCAAAAAGTCTGAAAAAGGCAGTGAAAGCAATCGAAAATGCAGAACATGTGTGTATTTTTTCTGTTGAAAATTCAAATTCTGTTTCGCTGGATCTGCAGACAAAACTTATGTATCTGGGAATAAACTGTGAGTTTTGTGCAGACTATTATCTTCAGAGTATACGTGCAGGACATATGGGAAAGAATGATGTTGCAATTGGCATATCTTATTCAGGAACATCAATAAATACAGTAGATGTATTAAAAGAAGCAAAGCAAAATGGTGCAACAACGATTGCAATTACAAATTATACGGATACGCCATTAGTTAAATATGCAGATATTGTAATACTTACATCAGATAAGCAGTTCTTTTACGGAAATGATATCTTTTCAAGGACGATACATCTTGCGGTAGTGGATATGATATATATGGGACTTCTGGTTGATAACCGCAGTAAATATATGGATGAGCTCCATAACAGTGGTGAGATGGTAAAACAAAGAAAGTACTGATTTAACATTTAAATACAAATAAAAACACAGATAGCTTAAAAGCCTGGAAATATGTAGAAAAACTACGTATTTTCAGGCTTTTTATGTAAAATCTGCTTTACAAAATTTTACATAAAATTGATAGTACGAAATTTTTTTTAATGTTAGTCTGTATCCTGCAAACGACAGAACAACCTGTCAGGCAAAATATTTTGCAGATATCCGATTTACGAATTTAGAAAGGACGTACAATGTTAGAGCTAAAAAATATAGTGAAAAAGTATGATAATAATACTATCTTAAATGATATTTCGCTCAGTATTCAAAAAGGAGAGATCGTTTCCATTTTAGGACCCTCAGGAAGTGGAAAGACCACACTCCTTAATCTTATTCTTGGAATTACAAATGTAACGCAGGGACATATAATTTATGATGAAAACGATATTACAGATATGCCAATGGAAAAGAGAGGCTTCAATATTGTTTTTCAGGATTATGCATTATTTCCTAATTTAACAGCTTATCAGAATATAGTTTACGGATTAAGAAATAAGCCGAATGTTTCAACAAAGCAGGATGTAGATGATCTTATAGAACTGCTTGGGCTTCATGAACATCTCGATAAAAAAATCGATCAGTTATCGGGAGGACAAAAGCAAAGAGTTGCACTGGCAAGAACAATGGTAATGAAACCTAAAATATTATTGCTTGATGAACCTTTAAGTGCACTTGATGGAGTTATTAAGGAATCTATTAAGGATAAGATTAAAGAAATTGCAAGAGGATATAAGCTTACTACTATTATTGTTACACATGATCCCGAAGAAGCGCTTACGTTATCTGACCGGGTGCTCATAATAAATGAAGGAAAAATTGCACAGTATGCAAGTCCGTCAGAGATAATAAATAATCCGGAAAGTTCATTTGTAAAGAAATTTATCTTAAATCAGCTGGAAATCAAAAAAGATAATATATTCAATCTGTTTTCATAATGGAGATTAGTGTGAAAAATCATGCTGATGCGATTGATTTCACACAGCTATTTGTTTCTGAGCAAAACAAATAGCTCATGATGGCAGATGAAAAATCGCCTGTGCAGATTTCTCATCGCCTCTTCGCAACAAAGTTGCTCAGAAAAGAGGATTAACATGAAAAAACAAAAATGTCCTGAAATCAGGACAATATTTATTGCAAGCTGTATTTTATTTGGTATATTTCTTGCAATTCCAATGATAGCCATATTGCAAAAATCATTTATTTGCAGTAATGGTTTTACATTAGATTTTTATAAAAACATTTTTACTTCAGGTAAATTTGGAACAATCATAAAAAACAGTGTATTCACAGCGTTATTCAGTGCTGTTATAACGACTGTGCTTGCATTTATTTTGACATACAGCATACATTTTACAAACATTAATAAAGGACTTAAAAAAGTTATAAAAGTAATAGCAGTGCTTCCAATGCTTCTGCCTACGATAACATATGGATTTGCCATTATATATTCATTTGGTAAACAGGGCCTTTTAACACATTTATTTGGCAGACAGTTATTTGATATATATGGTGTGAACGGACTCGTAATGGGGTATGTAATATATACACTTCCAATATCATTTATACTTATTAATAATACAATGTCATATATTGATAAAAGATTTGTTATTGTATCCAGAGTGATGGGTGACAGTACAATGAGAACATTTTTTCAGACTGTTTTAAGACCATTATCTGGAACTATTGCAGCATCAATAATACAGAGCTTCTTTTTAAGTATAACTGATTTTGGTATTCCGGCATCTGTTGGCGGAAGAGTTGATGTAATTGCAGGACTCTTATACAACGAAATGCTTGGAAGTGTGCCTGATTTTAATAATGGTGCAGTTGTGGCAATAGTCATGCTTTTACCATCAATAATCAGTGTTGCGGTGCTGGCGTATCTTAAAAGATACAATATCCGTTACAACAAGGTATCTGAAATAGAGATTAAAAAATCAAACGTAAGAGATGCAGGATATGGTGTCGTTTCATTATTTATCATTACATGTATAGTCGCCATATTTGCAGTAATAATAGTTGTTCCATTCATTGATGAATGGCCATACAGGGTAAGCTTTACATTTAAGCATGTTGCTTCGGTCATGAGTGATAAAGCTCTAACAGGTGTTGTGAAAAATTCACTTGTAACATCAGTAATTACAGCTTTTTGTGGGACTTTGCTGGTGTATGGTGCAGCATTGGTAACTGCAAGAAGCAAAATCTCAGGAAAATGTAAAAATGTGATTGAAAGCATAGCGATGGTCACGAATACAATTCCCGGCATGGTTCTTGGTATAGCATTTATGCTTACATTTACAGGAACAAGTTTACAAAATACAATTGCGATAATTATTTTTTGTAATATGATTCATTTTTTCTCTACACCATATTTAATGATGAAAAGTTCACTCGAGAAATTGAATTCTTCATGGGAAACTACGGCAAGACTTATGGGTGACTCATGGATAAAAACAGTGGTAAGAATAATAACACCAAATGTCAGATCAACATTGTTTGAAGTGTTCAGTTATTATTTTGTAAATGCAATGGTAACAGTAAGTGCGGTTATATTTATAACAGGAACAAAGACAATGGTTATAACGACAAAAATAAAAGAACTTCAGCACTTTGCAAAATTCAATGAGATATTTGTTTTGTCGTTAATGATTCTGCTTATCAATATAGTTTTTAAATTTGTATTAGGTTTACTTGGCAATATTGGAAATGTAAAAGTAAAGCAGCCAAAGGCTGTGAAAAATAAGGAGAAAATTATGAGAAAAGGATTTATTAAGGTTGTGTCGGGATTTTTTGCGGCATTTTTAATTGGCGGAGCGGTACTTGCAGGCTGTACAAATACAAAGGGGTCAGGAAGTTCAAAGTCATCACAGGTTGTATTTTATTCCAATGCAGATGATGAAGCTATTGACTGTATGAAAAAGACGCTTGATGAAAATGGTTATGAAGGCAAGTATGTGATACAGAGTTTTGGTACAAGTGAGCTTGGAGGAAAATTATTGGCAGAAGGACAAAACACTGAGGCTGATATGGTGACAATGAGTTCATTTTACCTTGAAAGTTCAGAAAATTCACATCATATGTACAAAGATCTTACATTTGATACAAATGCAATAGATGAATATCCATCATATTACACACCTATCACATCACAGGAAGGTGCAATCATTGTAAATACAGAAATGATGAAAGAAAATAATCTTAAAATGCCGGAATCATTGAAGGATCTGGCAGACCCACAGTACAAAGGGCTGCTTTCTGTTACTGATATCCAGGGGTCATCTACAGCATGGCTTATGATACAGGGACTTATAAGTGAATATGGTGAAGATGGTGCAAAAGAGGTACTTAAAGGCATATATGAAAATGCAGGAGATCATCTTGAAAGTTCAGGTTCAGGACCTATAAAAAAGGTTCGTGCAGGTGAAGTGGCAGTTGGATTTGGATTAAGACATCAGGCAGTTGCTGATAAAGCAGAGGGAATGCCAATTGATTTTGTGGATCCAAAGGAAGGTAATTTTTCATTAACAGAATCTGTTGCTGTAATTGATAAAGGTGACAACACAAACCCGCTTGCAATGGAAATGGCAGAATGCATTATAAAGAAGGGCAGAAAGGAACTTATAAAATATTATCCTAATCCAATATATAAGGATGAACAGGCAGATCCGGTCAATCAGTCAAAGTATCCTAAGAAGTTCAGTGAAAAGTTAACAGTTGATCTTCTTGAGAAACATAAAAACCTTTCAGAAAGCTGCAAATAAAGAATATTTTATTATCATAATCAAATAGGTGCATGACAAATTTACCTTTTGATAATATTTTACAATAGGCAATTGCGAAACTCATTGTTTTTCAGGTTGTGCAGTGCAAAATTAACAATTCAGCGCAGGCACGCTTTCGCTGCTTATTGCAGGCAGCGGTACGTAAGGCGGTAAAATACACCGCCTAAGTACCGGCCGCACTAAAGCGCCCTGCTTATGAATTTGTTAATTTTGCATATATGCAGCTGAAATTTATAAGTTTCGCAGTTACTTAATATCATACATAATCAAATTAATGGAGGAACAAAATTATGAATACATACAAATTATTAACACCGGGACCACTTACAACTACAGATACAGTAAAGCGTGAAATGCTTGTTGACCGCTGTACATGGGATGATGATTATAAAAGTGTTACACAGAAAATAAGAAAAGAATTACTTGAGCTTGCACATGTAAATGAGGATGAATATACTGTAGTTCTTATGCAGGGAAGCGGTACATTTGGTGTTGAGTCAGTTGTTACAAGTTCAGTAGGAAAGAATGATAAGATTCTTGTATGTGAAAATGGGGCATATGGCGCAAGAATGGCCCAGATTGCAAAGCAGGCAGGTAAAAATGTAGTAGTATATCATCAGGAATATAATAAAATACCTGATGCAAAGGTAGTAGAAGAATATCTTAAAAATGATCCTGATATAACACATGTCGGCATAATACACAGTGAAACAACCTCAGGTATTTTAAATGATATAGAAGCTGTCGGAAAAGTGGTAAAGCAGGCCGGAAAAACTTATATTGTTGATGGAATGTCATCATTTGGCGGCGTTGACATTGATGTACCGGGGATTGGAATTGACTTTATGGTAAGTAGCGCAAACAAGTGTATACAGGGAGTTCCGGGATTTACCTTTATCATATGCAAAAAAGATGCATTGATGAAATGCAAAGGAAACTGTGCGAGTCTTTCACTTGATTTATATGACCAGTGGGAAACAATGGACAAGGATGGAAAATGGAGATTTACATCACCAACTCATGTAGTTCTTGCATTCGCAAAGGCTATTGAGGAATTGAAAGAAGAAGGTGGAATAAAGGCAAGAAATGAAAGATATTGCAGAAATAATAAGATTCTTATAGATAGAATGCATAAAATGGGAATAAATACATACATTGATGGAACACATCAGGGACCAATAATAACAACATTTTTCACACCTGACAGTAAAAAGTATTGTTTTGAGGATATGTATAAATATATTAAAGACAGAGGATATGCTATATATCCGGGCAAAGTAACTGATGCACAGACATTTAGAATTGGAAGCATCGGGGAAATATATCCTGAAGATATGGAAAAAGTGTGTGATATTATTGAAGAATATTTAAAGAAATACTGTGCTGATTAAAATTGTGGAATTTACAATTTTAGGTAATGACGTTCAAAATTTAATGTTTAATAAATACTAAAAAATCATAGATAGATAAAGGAAGGAAAAATAATTATGAATAATATTGAAGCTGTAATTTTCGACTGGGCAGGAACAACTGTAGATTATGGATGCTTTGCGCCGGTGCAGGCATTTATTAATGCATTTAAAAAGTTTGGAATAACACCAACTGTAGAAGAAGTAAGAAAACCTATGGGAATGTTAAAAAGAGATCATATAAAAACAATGATGAATATGGATAGAATTCACAATGAATGGTTAAAAATAAACAAAACAGATTTTACAGAAAGTGATATCGACAAAGTCTATAAAGAAAGCGAAAAAGAAATCATGAATATACTGCATGATTTTGCACAGCCAAAGCCATTTGTTGTAGAAACAGTAGAGAAACTGCGTGAAATGGGAATAAAAATCGGTTCTACAACCGGATACACAGATGAAATGATGAAAATAGTTACAGAGGATGCCAAAAAGGCAGGATACGAGCCGGATTGCTGGTTTTCTCCAAATTCAGTAAATAACATTGGAAGACCATATCCATATATGATATTTAAAAATATGGAAAAATTAAAAGTATCATCAGTGAGAAATGTAATTAAAGTTGGTGACACAGTATCTGATATAAAAGAGGGTGTGGCAGCAGGAACAATTACAGTAGGGGTAATACAGGGAAGTTCAGTTATGGCATTAAGTGAGTCAGAGTATGAAGCACTTTCTGATAAAGAAAAAAATGAACTTAATAAGAAAGTACGTGAGACATTTAAGAATGCAGGCGCGGATTATGTCATAAATGATATGTCCGAATTAATAAAGCTTATAGAGTTTTTAAATTAAATTGTTTGTGTTACAATAAAAACATGATAAGTTATACATAATTATGTTTGGATGTTGGAGTCAGAACCATAATATGATATAAAACGTAAGAATGGAGATTACAAAATCATGTTTGAAAAAAATAAAACGCAAAACGCAGAAAAAACACTTGCGGTATTTTTCCCGGGTATTGGTTATCATGTAGATAAGCCGCTTTTATATTATTCGCGAAAGCTGGCAAAAGAACTTGGGTTTGAATGTATAAATATATCATATGGTGATATGCCGGAGAATGTTAAAGGTAATAGTAAAAAGAAACAGGAGGCATTTATAACAGCAAAGAAGTCAGTATGTAAAATACTTGATAGTGTGGATTTTTCAAAATATGAAAGAATCATATTTATATCAAAGAGTCTTGGTAGCATATTGGCAGCTGATTACGATAATACAGTAATAAAAATAAATGCTGAACATGTAATATTTACACCTGTTCAGGAAACCATCAGGTACGATGTAACAAAAGGAATAGTATTTCACGGCACAGCTGACGACTGGATAAATACAAATGATCTTATAGCCAGCTGCGAAAAAAACAGACTTGAGCTTTACCTCGTAGATAATGCAGACCATTCCCTGGAAACACATGATACGCTTCTTAATATAAAAAACCTCGCAGACATAATGAAAAAACTTAAGGAGTATTTTAAGCAGTAAAGCAGGATATATAAAAATAAGCTGGAGATGTGACTTTCAAAAAGGGAGCAGAAGAGCAGAATATATAAAAATAAGCTGGAAGTGCGACTTTCAAAATGGAGCACTGACAGCTTATTTTTATATATCTCAACAACATTTTTGAATTGAACAAAATAAGCGTTAGTGATATTATATCCTTAAGAAGCCATACACAGACGGACTTACATAAGATATATAAGCATGAATTATATTTATTGATTACAGACGCAGAAAATATATATGGTCCATGCACAATATGGGGGAAATGGGTATCACAATGAATATACAAATTCAAATCTGCTCTTTAGTTATAATGATGTTTTTACTTTATTTTCTAAAGAGACATAAAGTGTTGGGGTTAAGCTCAGAAAAGCTTTTTTACGAAATTTTAATAGTAAGTATAACAAGTGTATGCCTTGATATAATTTCTGTGGTAGCTATAAATTATATGTATTATATTCCACACTGGTTACTTGAGTTAATATGTAAGCTGTATATAATATCTGCATTCTGGCTGGGACTTTTAAGCTTTGCATATGCGAGTACCGACATATATTTTTACCAGAAAGGCGGAAGGGCATTTAAGGGATATTGCTTAGCTGCTGTAATTGGAACAGTATTAATCTCAGTGGTTCCGATTTATTATTATCATAATGATTATATTGTTTATACATATGGACCAAGTACAATAGCTGCATATACTTTTACATTTGTTTTATTAATTGTGACATTTATTACAGTACACAGACATAAGAGACTGATTAATCAGAGGCGTCTTCAGGCTGTAAAAATGTGGATTGTTGTATGGATAGTATCACTGGCAATACAATTTATATTTAAGTCAATCCTGCTTATAGGTTTTGCATCTGCAATAAATATGATGATACTGTTTTTTGAACTTGAGAATCCGGAAGCAAACATTGATAAAGAGACAGGAGTTTTTAATTCTCATGCGATGCTTGAATATATGAAGCAGGAGTACAGAAAGGAAAGTACTTTTTCTGCTGTTTTTATTACATTTGATCTGTATCAGAATACAAGTGCTGCTATAGAACGCCTTAACACAGCTATAAAGGAAATTGTGACTTATTTTGAAGGATGGAATAATATTAAAGTATTTAAAAATGTAGAAAGAGAACTTATAATAATTGCTGATAGCGATAGTATTATATCTGAAGTACATGATGCAATTCAGGATCGTTTTAATCGTGAATGGGAAAGCAGACGCAGGAATAATAAACCGATATATTTAAATACGTATTATATTATTATTAACGACAGTACATTATTAAACGATGCTGAAGAGGTGTTTAATACTTTCAGGTATTTTAAGGTTAACAGAGATAATAATACACAGGTCCGGGAGTTTTATATTACGAAGGATGTTGTTGAACATAAGCGCCAGCAGGACAAGATTAAGACATTTATTACTTCTGCAATTAAAGATGACAGAGTTGAAATATTTTTGCAGCCAATTTATAATGTGAAGGAAAAAAGGTTTACAACTGCTGAGGCATTGATTCGTATAAGAAATACAGATGGAAGTATAGTAAGACCGGATCTGTTTATTCCTATTGCGGAAAGCTCAGGGCTTATCATACAGCTTGGAGAGATTGTATTTAAAAAAGTATGCAGGATGATAAAGGAATATGATATAAAGAAGCTGGGGCTTGATTATATTGAAGTTAATCTTTCTGTAAGGCAGTGTGAAAAAAATGATTTTGCAGCTAATTATATTGATATTATGAATATCTATGGAATCGACCCGGATCTTATTAATCTTGAAATAACGGAGACAGCATCAATTCACACCAGTGCTACAAGGAATATTATTGTAAAAAATATGGAAAAGCTTATAAAATGTGGAGTAAAATTTGCTCTTGATGATTTTGGAAATGGAGAGTCGAATCTTAATTATATTGTAGATATGCCGGTATCAATTGTAAAGTTTGACAAAGACATGAGTAATGCATATTTTCAGAATAAAAAAGCAAAATTTGTTATGGATGCTGCGATGCATATGATTCATGATATGAAACTTGAAATAGTAGCTGAAGGAATTGAGACCAGAGAGCAGATGGAAAAAATAGCCGAAATTGGCATAGAATATATTCAGGGTTATTATTTTTCAAAACCTCTGCCAAAGGATGAATTTATTCAGTATATAAAAACACATAACGGATTACAGGACGATATAGTGCGGAAGCTGCGGTTGTAAAGAGGAAGTAACGAATGGAGGAAATTAATGAAAAGCGAAAAAAATGAATTACTAAGATTTATTGGTGGACTTGTTATGCTTGCGGCAGGGTTATTTATACTGTCCCAGAAAGTATATGTAACATCAGGATTGTTTGGATATGGCGGATTTAGTATTGGAGGTTTAAGACTGAATTCAGGTCTTGTAATAGTTCCATTTATTATTGGAGTAGTGTGGATGTTTGCAACAGGTTCATTTGGATCAAAAGTGTTTACAGTATTAAGTGTAATATGGATAATCGCTTCAATAGTTATGTCAACAAGTTTTTATTTTTCACAAACTACTTTATATGAATGGATACTTATACTCATATTAATATTTGGCGGAGCAGGGCTTGTAGCAAGATGCCTGTTTGCCGGAAAAAGCAGTTCACGCGGAGAAAAAAGTGTAGACGATATGATAAAAGAAGAGATGAAAGAAGCCAAAAAGAAAGGCAATAAAAGGGATAAAAACCGCTAAGAAGTGATAGAAATCGACATAGAATGACAAAAAAATAACAAATATGAATAAAAAATGAACAAATTGCGAAAATTTTGTTGCATTTGTTTTCTTGTTTTGCTATAATGTAGAAGAACGATATGAAGAACATTTCAATAACTTATTGTGCACAAAAGAGTGACTTCAAAGCCAGCATTTATCGTTCAGGGGTGTTAATGGCACGTTTAAATGCCATAGTAATCCAGGGGATTATAAAATATGAGTGGTAAGATATGAAAAGAGGATTTAATTCAAAATTTGTTTTTAATTTGTTCATAATTAATTTTAAATTGATGTACTTGATGTGAGTGATTACTTAAACACACATTCTGAATAAAAATATTATTGTTTATAGTTACAAGGACGTAATTTCACATTTGTGAAAGTACTATAAAGATATATTTTGAACAGATTATAGATATATGCGTTGTGATTTCAATAGATTTTTATATTTGATTTCGCATTGAGGGTGGAACGCATGTAATTATAATCTGTTGATAAAGAAAACAATAATGAAAAGTTGCTTGCATTATGGGGTTATTGTTTTTACAGCGGAGTATCAGTTCAGCTTTAATGTTAATTAATGTTATCAAATTCTGGATTGCATATATAATTAAGTAAATCTGTAGGGGGAGGAATTTAATATATATGGTAATAGATAATATTAATGAATAATAATTGCTTATAAAATTTCTGTATTTGTCGGGAATATAGATTTTTTATCAGTGATTAATAGGGGTAAAATGATTCGTAGTTTCTCTAAATAGTAAATACACATAATAATAAAATCTCCTCTGCATATATGTAATATGTCATAACATGTTACAGTATGCATGGGAGGTTTTATTTTTTTGCCCATAAAAGACATTCTTTTCGTCAACCATGGAGGACAGCCTTCTTATACAGGTATAAAGAATATTTTCTATGGCTGGATAATAAAAATATAACAAAAAAATGAGAAAAAATGCCAAATATTGCCTTAGAGTGATTGACAAGAATGGGATATACAAATTATTCTGTTATGGTTAGAAAAAAGACCTGATGAAAGGAAAATTATGAAACTAAAAACAGTAGTAACCATATTTGGGGTATCAGCAGCATTATTATTTACCGGATGTGGAGAAAATGCAGATAAAAATAATAGTGTGACAGAGTCTGTATCGTCACAGGGGTCGGAGGATTGTGTTACAGAGCTTTCAGATAACAAAGAAGTGAAGAGATATTTTACTGGCCATGGGAGTATTAGCAGTTTCAGCAGTTATGCTGCTTATTATGCATTTTACAGGAAAAGAAAACGGCAGTTTTATAAGAATAACAATAGATGGAAATGTATATGGAACTTACAGTCTTGATAAGGACCAGGTGATTGACATAAATAACAATGATAATCACAAT
This sequence comes from uncultured Lachnospiraceae bacterium, assembly GCA_934330725.1. Lineage (GTDB taxonomy): Bacteria > Bacillota > Clostridia > Lachnospirales > Lachnospiraceae > Lachnospira. The sequence continues at coordinate 26,837 of CAKRGM010000004.1, forward strand.
CTGATAAATATACATGAAGGAAGTGCGTATATGCAGGAAGCAGACTGCCCTGACGGATATTGCAAAAGGCAGGGGAAAATAAGTGGAAAAAACCAGACGATAGTATGCCTGCCACACAAACTTGTAGTTGAAGTAATAAATGAAGATGATAGTAAAATAAATGATAAAAAAAGTGATTCGGAAAGTGACGGAGCACTTCCGGATACAATTGCAAAATAATGGCTGTTTGTTTCTGAGCAAAACAAATAGCTCATGATGGCAGCTGAGAAACCGTCTGAGTGAATTTCCCAGCGCCTTTTCATAACAAAGTTGTCAGGAATGAGGATTAGCGTGAAGATAAGCAGGAAAGTTTCATATGGTGCAATGCTTGTTGCACTTGCAATGGTATTTAGTTATGTAGAAAGTATTATTCCAATAAATTTTGGAATACCAGGTATAAAACCTGGAATTGCCAATCTGGTTACTGTAACCGGATTATATTTTCTAACACCTTGCGAGGTATTTATTGTTCTGGTAATGAGGATTGTTCTTACAGGTTTTATGTTTGGAAATGGAATGTCAATTATATATAGTCTTGCCGGTGGAATACTTAGTTTTATAATAATGTATATACTAAAAAAGATAAAAGGATTTTCCATTGTAGGAGTCAGTATTGCCGGTGGTGTATCTCATAACGCAGGACAGATAATGGTTGCGGCACTTGTAGTACAGAACATAAAAATAGTGTATTATCTTCCCGTGCTTTTGATTGCGGGAACAATAACGGGACTGCTGATTGGAATAATAAGCATGCGTATTACAAAGCAGTGTTTATGATGTTTTTATTCTTGTTAAAAAAAAACGGATGGTATATTATTAATTTAAAGGTATTAAAAATATTTAAAATTAAAAAACGTTATTTGTATAAAAATTCGGGGGATACATTTATGAGCGATTTTGTAGAATTTAAGAATGTAAGCAAGGTTTATCATATGGGAGAAGTTGACATAAAGGCACTCGATAATGTCAATTTTACGATTGGGAAAGGAGAGTTTTGTGTAATTGTAGGAGCATCAGGTGCGGGAAAAACAACTATTCTTAATATTCTTGGTGGAATGGATAGTCTTACATCGGGACAGGTATTGCTCGATGGAAATGAGATTTCAGGATATTCGGGAAAACAGCTTACTACATACAGAAGATATGATATTGGATTTGTATTTCAGTTTTATAATCTTGTACAGAATCTGACTGCGTTAGAAAATGTTGAACTGGCAGCACAGATATGTACAGAACCGCTTGATGCCATGGAAGTACTGGAAAAGGTAGGATTAAGCCAGAGAGCAGATAATTTTCCAGCACAGTTGTCAGGTGGGGAACAGCAAAGAGTTGCAATTGCCAGGGCACTTGCCAAAAACCCAAAACTTCTGCTTTGTGATGAACCGACAGGCGCGCTTGATTATAAGACAGGGAAAGCCATACTTAAGCTTTTGCAGGATACATGCAGAAAAGAAAAAATGACAGTTGTAGTAATAACACATAATCAGGCACTTACAGCTATGGCAGACAGAATTATTACAGTGAACAGCGGAACCGTAAAGAGTATGAAAATGAATGATCATATTGTACCAGTTGAAGAAATTGAATGGTAAATTTAGAAGAATGTGACTATATAAATTTTAATGCATGCTGCAGGGGGCTTGAAGTCGGTATGAAGAATAAAGAAAAAAACACAGAAAGAAGTGCAACAGGAAGGAATACGAAAAAAACAGGCGCAGGAAAAAGAGGCACAAATGGGAAAAGTGCAGTGGTAAAGACAACGCTTCGGGAGATTAAAGGCAGCCTGGGAAGATATATTGCAATACTTGCAATAGTAGCGTTGGGAATTGGTCTTTTTGCCGGATTGAAGGTTACAAAGCCGGCTATGATAAAGACACAGAACAGATATTTAAAGGAAAAAAATTTCTTTGATTTTAATCTGATATCAACATTGGGCTTTACTGATGAGGATGCACAAAAAATAGCCAAAGCAGATGATGAAGTTGAAGATGTAGAAGCTACAGTTTCGATTGATGCGATGTGTGCCGTTGGAAGCCAGAATGAAACAGTTTTTAAAATACATGCCCTTCCAGACAGGATAAACAAGCTTGAGCTTGTGGAAGGAAGAATGCCTGAAAATAACGATGAATGTGTACTTGATGCTGCTTTATATAAAAATTCAGAAATTGGAAGCAACATGACAATTACAGGTAATAATACGGACGATACGCTTGCAAAGTTTAAAACAAAGTCGTATAAAGTTGTAGGTATTGTTAATTCGCCATGTTATATTAATTTCGAACGTGGGACTACATCCATAGGGCAGGGTAAAGTTGCCGGTTTTGCGTATGTTCCGGAGTCTTCAATGGATTTTCAGTATAAAACGCAGATATATGTTACTCTTAAAAATAAGTATGATGTTTATTCTGATAAATACAAAGATTACATCGATAGTGTGCAAAATAATATTGAGGAAGCTACAAAAAGTGTAGTTGATGAACATTATAATTCTATTATAAATGATGCACAGGACAAAATAAACGCAATAACTGCAATGGTACAGGGAATGCCTGCAGATAATCCGGCAGTTCAGAGTGCCAATGCACAGATAGAACAGATACGTAACACAATAAGTCAGATAAGCGGAGATTATTATGTCCTTACAAGGAATTCAAATATTGGTTATGCATGCTACGAAAGCGATTCTAATATAGTTGCTGCAGTATCAAATGTTTTTCCTGTGTTCTTTTTTCTTGTTGCAGCGCTTGTTTGTATGACAACAATGAACAGAATGGTAGAAGAACAGAGAACGCAGATAGGTGTTTTAAAGGCACTCGGTTATGGCAATAAAACTATAATGGGAAAATATATATTTTATTCAGGAAGTGCAGCATTTATTGGAACATTAATTGGATTTTCGGTTGGTACATGGATATTTCCAAAAACAATATGGAAGGGTTATTCCATTATGTATAACATGGGCAGCATAGACTATCTGTTCAGTCCACTGCTTGCAGCTATATCATTGGTGGCAGCGCTGGTGTGTTCTGTGGGTGCAACATGGGTTTCATGCAAAAGTGAACTTTCAGGTGTTCCTGCAAGTCTGATAAGGCCCAAGCCGCCAAAGAATGGTAAGAGAATCTTTCTTGAAAGAATAACGTTTATATGGAAACGTATGAAGTTCTTACATAAAGTGTCTATAAGAAATGTATTACGATATAAAAAGCGTTTCTTTATGATGATTATAGGAATAAGCGGGTGTACGGCACTTTTGGTTGCGGGTTTTGGCATAAAGGATTCTGTGGCAAATATTGCAGATCTGCAATATGATGATATTCAGGTGTATGATTTTGGAATCACATTTGCAGATCCCTTAACAGATGAGTTCATGAATCAATTTAGCGAATATACTAAGGATTATGTAAAAAATATCGCCTACAGAGATGAGGAAAGTGTTGACATTGACTATGATGGGAAGACAAAGTCAGTTTACATGGAAGTTCCACAGGATACACAAAGTATAGAATCATTTTTTAAACTTCATACGAAATCAGGAGAAAAAATAGAATATCCTTCTGATGGAGAGGCTGTAATTACTGCAAAGGTAGCTGATACATTGGGAATAAAGGCCGGAGATAAAATCACTATACGTGATAGTGAAATGAATCAGCTTGAGGTGACTGTAAAAGCTCTGTGTGAAAATTATGTATACAATTATATATATATAAATAAAGATACGTATTTTAACCAGCTTGGCAGATATCCTGAATATAAGGGCGCATTTGCATTTGCCAGAGATGGCATGGACCTTCATGAAGCATCAGCACATATATCTGAGGGGCAGGATGTTATTTCTGTAACAGTAATTCAGGATTTAAGACAGAGAATTGGAAAGATGATGAGCAGTATGGATTATATTGTGTTTATGATTATTGTATGTGCAGGGTGTCTTGCATTTATTGTACTATATAATCTTACCAATATAAATATTACTGAACGTATCAGGGAAATCGCGACTATAAAGGTTTTGGGATTTTATCCGAGAGAAACTGCAGATTATGTTTTTCGTGAGAATATTGTCCTTACGGCAATCGGTGCAGGAATCGGTCTTATTATGGGAAAACTTCTTCATCAGTTTATAATGTACAATATTAATATTGATATGGTTTCGTTTAAGACATATGTATCAGCGAAAAGTTATCTGTTAAGCTTTATATTTACATTTGTATTTGCAATGCTTGTAAATATACTGATGTACAGAAAGCTTCAAAAAATAAACATGGCTGAATCACTTAAGTCAATTGAATAGAACTGATTATAAACTGATTATAAACGGGAAACTGCCTGTGCAGATTTCCCGTTGTTTTTATGTGCTCAGGAACTTTAGATTATCGTTTCTTTGAAAGCATAAAGCTGTTCAGTGCATTTAGGATTCGTACAATTGAGGAAGTTGTAATTACACCAAGTGCAAGTGAACCGGCAAGTTTGAGTGTTTCAATGGCACTGTTAAAGAAAGTATCCCAGGAATTCTGGAGAGCATAGTTCATGGTTTCATAGAGCATGCCACCGGGAATAAGGGGAATCAGCGTAAGTACCATATATGTTGTGGCAGGTGTTTTCTGGATGCGGGCAAGAAATTCACTGTATATGCCGCCCATAATGGCTACTATAAAATATTTCAGCGGGTCATTGCTTATCCATAGACCTAAGAAAAGATAAATTCCCCAGGCACAAAAACCTCCAAATGCTGCAGAAAGAAGTTTTGCGCCTTTAAGGTTATATAATACTGCAAATCCCAGTGTGCCAAGAAATGCAGTAATAAGTTGTGTTAATATAAATGTATTCATAAAATGAAACGGCCTTTCATATTAAATATTACAAATAGCAAGTCTTACAGCTTATTAAGATAGTAAGCTTTATGGTTTATTAAATGGCAAGTCTTACAGCTTGTAAAATTTACATTGCTGTCTGACATATTAAAGCTGCAAGTATATATCCGGCTGCGATTGCAAGTGCTATAAGGCATGCTTCGCAAAATCTTAGCATTCCTGCCATTGTATCACCACTTATCATATCACGCATGGAATTAGTTAATCCAATACCAGGGATTAAAAGCATTATATTACCGATGATTATTTTGTTTGAAAGTGTCACCGGAATCAGAAAATGAATTACAAAGGCCAGAAAGCATAACGTAAATGAAACTAAAATGTTTGTAAGAATCTGGTTAATATGTGTAAGATCAAGTATATAAAAAGCAAGGCGCAGAATAATTGCAATGCCGCTTCCTATTATTCCATCTATGATATGACCGCCGAAAAAACAGGTAAATGAACTTCCGATAACAGCATATGCAAAACATTGTATAAATAAAGAGTAGGGCTGTTCATTTATAATACTTTCAAACTGGTCGTGTATATAATTAAGATCCGGTCTGTTTTCACATATATATCTTGAAAGATTATTAAGTCTGTGCATACGTGTCAGGTTGGTATGGTAGTGCTCAATTCTTCTGGTCTGTGTAATGTGTTTACCGGCAGAATCTTCATAGGTTGCAATTATTGTTGAAGTAATTGTAAAAACATCAATACGTTTTGCATCATATGTCATACAGATTCTGTTGACACAATCTTCTACACGATATACTTCAGCTCCGCTTTTGAGCATTTCTTCTGCAATATCGAGAGTGTATGATAAAAGAGTTTCTGAATCCATAGTTTCCTTTCGCTATAATTTTAAAATATAGTTAAAAAAATAGTTTATAAATGTAGTTTAAATTCTATCCTAAATTATTAAATATCAAATGATTTAAAAAGTAAATATTATTTTAAAACTTTTATGATGTTTTATGTTGTATTTTGCATTATAATAATATTACATGGTATAAATAAACAGCATTAATGGCTGACAAAAAATGCCTGAGCAGATTTTGAGCCGCATATTTGTGGCAGACCGCTTAAGAAATGGAGATAAAGTATGATTAGGGTTACGGTTTGGAATGAATATTATCATGAAAGATTAAGTGATGAAGTAAAGAAAATATATCCTGAAGGTATACATGGATGCATAGCTTCATTTCTTAAAACAGAAAATGATATTAAAGTACGTACAGCAACATTTGATATGGATGAGCATGGATTATCAGAAGAAGTACTGGCTGATACAGATGTACTTATTTTCTGGAGTCATATGAAGCAGGATGAATTTAGTGACGAAGTTGCGTCACGGATTCAGAAACATGTACTTATGGGAATGGGACTTATAGCGTTACATTCTGCTCATTACAGCAAACCGGTAAAGAAACTTCTGGGTACATCAATGACATTACACTGGAGACATAATGACAGGGAGAGGCTTTTTACTACAGCACCGTATCACCCGATTGCAGCAGGGATAGGTGAATATGTTGAGATTCCAAGAGAGGAAATGTATGGAGAATATTTTGATATTCCAAAGCCGGATGATGTAGTGTTTACGGGATGGTTTGCAGGTGGTGAAGTATTTAGAAGCGGTTGTACATTTACAAGGGGAATGGGAAAAATCTTTTATTTTCAACCGGGACATGAAGAATATCCCGTATATTGCATTCCACAGATACAGCAGATAATAAAAAATGCTGTCAGGTTCGTTGCTCCAATAAACATAAAAAGAACAGAACCGGATTGTATAGCAGTAAAGGAGCCTTTGGAAAAGTAATGAAAATATCAGTTTTTTTTGACCATATTATTCAGGCAGTACAGCAGCAGGGGTTAGATACAGACAGTGACAGGGATATGGATAATTTTTTAAAAGGTATCAGAAAGCTTGGTATAGAGGCAGTTGAAATTAATTATTCGTATTTAAGAGATAATAAAGAAAGGATAACGAGGCTGTTAAAAAAGAATGACATCGGAATTAGTTGTATATACGACTTTTATGACTTTACTGATTATGATGGGAAAACTGACGGTGATATGAGAATGCTGTTTGGCCATATAAATATGGCGTCAGAACTTGATGCGGCAAAAATCCTTGTTGTTCCGGGATTTATTAATGATGACTATATTGAATCAGGGGATATGGATATTGCATCTGGGAATGTGGCGTTAACCCAGCGTAATAATATGGCGGTGGCATTAAAGGCTGCCGTGGAATATGCACATAGTCGTAATGTATATATAACACTTGAAGATTTTGATGATAAGAGAGCACCATATGCAACGGCGCAAGGTCTGTTGTGGTTTTTAAATAATGTTCCGGGCTTAAAGCTTACATTTGATATGGGGAATTTTGCATATAGCGGTGATGATGTAAGTGAGGCATATGAATTGCTTAAAGGTTATATATGTCACGTTCACTGCAAGGACAGAGGGCCGGGGTTATCAACTGTCCATGTGGGCGGCGGTATACTTCCTGTTGATAAACTTGTAAGGAAATTACGCTCTTGTGGATATAATGGCTACTATGCAATAGAACATTTTGATGCCGTGGATCAGGCTGCATATATAAAAAAGTCATTTAATTTTTTACATGAATGTCTGGATGAATAGAATATGGGACAGATTATTGTGTTATCTGTCATCTTCGTTTTCTGCTGACATAAATCGCCGGAAACGCAGTGGCATAAGGCTGCGTTGAAGGCTTTTATTTGTCCGTTCTTTTATGGCTATTGTGTTAAAGAAAGTTTTCCACAGCATCTGAAGTTCAGATTCCTGTTTGGAAGGCTTTAAAAATTCTTTGACAGATGCAGGGTTTAAGCTGTTTGTGATAATATAGCCGTGATATGCGGTATGCAGTGCAGCAGTGTGTCTGTTTACATCATATATAACCCAGTTCTCACAGTGCAATCGGTCTGCAAAGTGTGGACAAATTATGGGAAGTACATTGTTACGCGGGTCAATTCTGCAGAATAATACTCCATTGGAAAGTTCTTCAAAACGGCAGAATTCGAGAGTGTGGTGGGATTCATTATTTACTTTTCTGGATATTTCAAATGTCTGGCATACTGTATCGTCGTTTAAATTGTAAATTATATTTTTTCCGGTTTTAAAAGCTTTTTGCAAAAAGTGATAAGCTATTGAAGCTTTATCAGGTTCGCATGAAAGGCAGGTATTGTATACATAGTTATATATGATGTCTGACAGTTTACGCTGTATTGATGTGGCAACCTTAACGGCAGTTGAAATATCAGCCTCTATATTAATATAGTCTTCAAAAAGAGAATAATTCATATTAGAATCCACACGGACATCGGTACAACTGGTTCCATATTCCCATGCTTTATAGATTGCAGTAAATATTGCATCGATACTGTCTTCACAGCAAAAAATATATTTTTTATGGTTTGTCTGCATAGTTATCTCCATCTTATCTTATAATATTAGAATTGTCCTTATAATATTAGAATTGTAACCGGCTTACTGCATATTAAAGTCGCTAAACAGTGAGAGCTGTCTGTAGCAGTTGTTCTGTGTAATGCCATAATCTTTAAGGCGGTTACTGCTTATCAGGTTACTTGTTATGTAATCTTCGTCAATTCTTGTGTTATACATCATTCTGCCATTGCAGGTTATAAAATATATTGCGCGTTTTAAAACTACTCCCATTTTTTTAATATCATTAAAATCAAGTCTGGCACTGCGTCGCGCTTTTACGATGCGCTTAGCAGAATTAACACCGATACCCGGGACTCTAAGGAGGGTATAGTAACCGGCATTATTAATCTCAACCGGGAATTTTTCAAGATGTCTGACAGCCCAGTCACTTTTAGGGTCCAGAAATACGTTAAAATTAGGCCTGTCATTCGTCAGCAGCTCATCGGATTTAAAACCATAGTAACGCATAAGCCAGTCGGCCTGATAAAGGCGGTGCTCTCTTAGAAGAGGAACACCTTTTCCATCAGGCTGCATCGGCAAAGTTTCATCATTGTTTACATTTATAAAGGTAGAATAAAATATTCTTTTTAAATCATACTGTTTATAAAGAGCTTCAGCCACAGTGACAATATGATAATCACTTTCATTAGTGGCACCAATTATCATCTGTGTGCTCTGACCGGCAGGAACAAATGAATTTTGCCGGTGGAAACCGGTGTTGGAAACAGGCGGCATAAATGTGCGTTCTGACATATAATTTTTAGATGACCTGTAAGATATTGGGTTATTAAAATGATTCTCACTGTCATTAAGCCTGTAATGTTCCCTGTTAAGGTATATTCCCTTTTGTATATTTCGCATTGGGGTAAGTATATTTTTACGGTTTTTATGCGGGGCAAGCTTTTTAAGACCTTCAGCTGTTGGAAATTCAATATTAATGCTCATTCTGTCAGCATACCAGCCGGCAGCCTGAATTATGTCATGAGATGCACCTGGTATAGCTTTAATATGTATATAACCACCAAAGTTATATTTGATTCTTAGAAGCATAACGGCTTCAAGAATAAGCTTCATGGTTTCATCAGGGCTGTGTATTATGCCAGAACTTAAGAATAATCCTTCTATATAGTTGCGCCTGTAAAATTCTATGGTAAGTCTGCAGATTTCTTCAGGAGTAAATGTAGCACGTATGACGTCATTTGATGAGCGGTTGACACAGTATCTGCAGTCGAATATACATTCATTAGTCATTAGAATCTTGAGCAGACTTATGCATCGGCCATCAGCTGAAAAGCTGTGGCATATTCCACATGATACAGTATTTCCAATTCCTCTGGAATTATTTTTTCTTGTTACACCGCTGGAAGTACATGAAGCATCATATTTTGCAGCATCTGATAGTATGGCAAGTTTTTCTGTAAGGCTCATATTTTCCTGTATAATCATAAAACAACACCTCTTCTTGTTTTAATAATATAATATATATACTAACAGTATTGACAAAACGAACAAACGTTTGTATAATAATAACATACAAACATTTGTTCGTAAAGAAAAAATAATATATTTTTAAAAAAAGTTAATACTAAAAAAGTGATCATTATAAATGCGGAAGAGATAATTTTAATACAGCTGTTTGTGCCGCAGACACCACAAACAGTTTTGTCATAAGACTGGATTTAACATTTAGTCTGAACTTCTTCCGATAAAAGGTGTCTGCAGAATGGAGATTGATATGAAACAGATTTCAGAAAAAGAGTTATCATTTTTAAATGATATGCTGGATGAAGAAGAACTTCTGGTTAAGAAGTTTAAGATGCTTGCTGAGCATACAGATGACAAAGAGATAAAGGAGAAGTTTGAACAGATTGCAAAGCAGCATCAGGGCCACTTTAATGATTTATATTCACAGCTTGGGTGAGCACAAGCAGTACAAATTTAGTTTGGAGGTAACAGATTATGCAGGAAGTATATTCGGATAAAGAGATTCTTGGAGATGGACTTGCAGCGCAGAAGGCAGCAACTAATAACTATAATACATTCAGTAACGAATGTGTTCATGATGATATAAGACAGACAAGCCTTAATATTCTGGCTCAGGAACACAGTATACAGAATGATGTATTTAATATGATGCATTCAAGGGGAATGTATCCAACACCAGAGGCAGAGGAAGAAAAAGTGGATCAGGCAAAGCAGAAATTTTCAGCATGCTATAAGGAAGCAGATGTTTAAAATAACAGCATATTGGAATATGTTTTGATTCTTTAAGAATATAAGTATATATGTAACTGTTTAAAGAGTGCAGTTACATATATACATACATAATAAGCTGATAAGCCTGTACAGCTGATTGCGGACAATGGGATATCTGCCGGCTGCTTTGTTATTTGCAGCTATATATGATAAAATAAATTCAAATCAAATTGTATGGCAGATGAGAAATCGCCTGTGCGAATTTCGCGGTGCCTCTTCAAAACAAAGTTACTTGAGAATGGAGATTAGTATGGCTACAAAGTATTATGCAGTTAAAGTTGGTAAAAACCCGGGTATATACAGAACATGGGATGAATGTAAAAAGATGGTGCACGGATATCCCGGAGCGGTTTATAAAAGTTTTACAGTTCTTAAGGATGCACAAAATTTTATTGGGATTTCCGACGATATACCTATGCATGCAAAGATGGATGATGCACAGAGTATGGAGTGTGATGGGAGTGAAGCATTTGCATTTGTCGATGGTTCATTTAATATTTCAACAAAGGTATATGGATATGGCGGATTTTTAAAATATAATGGTGATAAAATATTGCTTAAAGGAAGTGGAAGTGATAAAGATATGGCTTCAATGAGAAATGTTGCAGGTGAAATATTAGGCAGTATGGCAGCTGTAAAAAAAGCACTTGAACTTGGAATTAAAAAGATAAATATATATTATGATTATATGGGAATACAGATGTGGGCTGAAGGAGCATGGAAGAGAAATAAAAAAGGAACTATTGAGTATTATGATTTTATGAATTCAGTTAAAAAGGATATTGAGATAAAATTTATTAAAGTTAAAGGTCATTCAGGAGTTGAAGGCAATGAAGAAGCGGACAGGCTGGCAAAAGAGGCGGTAGGAATTTTATAGGTACATAAATTTGTTTTGCAGCAGCTTTGGTAAAGATATGAAGTAAAGGTGGAATTGTAATCATGGCTTATAAAATAGTTATTGTAGATGATGACAGTGATCTTATGGAAATAACAAAAGATGCATTGCAGATGTATGGTTATGAAGTATTCCATGCATCTGGAAGCGAGGACGCATTTAATATGCTTTCGAAGCAGCGCTTTGATCTTATATTGTTAGATATTAATCTTCCGGGAATTACAGGATTTGAAGTATGCAAAGAATTAAGGAAGGTTTCACAGGTGCCTGTTATATTTATCAGTGCAAGAACAAGCGAAGATGATAAGATTACAGGACTTGACATAGGAGGAGATGATTATCTGGCTAAACCTTATTCTTTAAAAGAACTCCTATCAAGAATTAATGCATTGATAAGGAGAACTTATGGCAGCAAGTTAAAGAACCAGATATACCATCTTGGGAAAGATAAAAATATAGAAGTTGATGCACAGATAAGAAAGGTTATAAAAAATGGAGAGGAAATTAAGTTATCATTAAAAGAATTCGATCTTTTGAATTACCTGTGTCATCATCCAAATCAAGTATTAAAAAAAGAGGATATTTTAAGTGAAGTATGGGGTGCTTTCTCTGAAACAGAAATATCGACAGTTTCAGTTCATATAAGATGGCTAAGGGAAAAGCTTGAGGATAATCCTGCCAGGCCATATTTTATACATACAGTATGGGGGATAGGTTACAAGCTCATAATGGAGGAATAATATTGAAAAAGATTTTACTAATGGTAGTTGTTGGACCATTGATTATGTTTGTAATTATTTCGTCCTGCGTTATCGTAAATATGAATAATGCCCCGGGTCAGTATACCAGTGAAAATCAGTTGATTTTAATTCAGGATATTAAACAGGCGCAGATAGATGGCAAAGGTGCGGATATGGTAAAAGGGCAGATTGATGAATTACAGTCCGAATTAAAACAAAACGATGGGCATATACAAAAAGATGCAATAAAAGAAATAGCATGCATATATGGAGTTTGTATATTAATTTACATGCTTGTGACAGCTTTGATATTATATGTAAAAATACTTCGCCCATTTGAAAAGTTAAAGGATTATGCAGGGGAGGTTGCTAAAGGTAATCTTGATGTTCCACTTGGCTATGAAAAAACTAATTTTTTTGGAGAATTTACATGGGCTTTTGATCATATGAGAAAAGAACTGCTTTCTGCAAAGAAAAATGAACAGAAAGCCATTGAGCAGAATAAGATGATTATAGCTACATTATCACATGACATTAAGACTCCTATAGCATCAATAAGGGCATATGCAGAGGGACTTGAAGCGGGAATTGGGGATTCTTATGAAAAACGTCAGAAATATCTTCAGGTGATTCAAAGAAAGTGCGATGAGGTGACAGCTCTTACAAATGATCTGGTTTTACATTCACTGTCAGAATTGGATAAGCTTGAGATAAAGGAAACTGATGAAGATATTGGAGAGGTGCTTGAAAGAATCGTCTGCGATTTTGCATCACAGCAAATACATATTAAAGAACCTTTTCCACATGCAGAGTGCACTGTAGATAAAAAGCGAATGGCTCAGGTCATTGAAAATATATTAAATAATGCCGGGAAGTATGCTGCCGGAAAAGAAGTATGTATATGGGCTGATATTTCGGATGGCTGTTACAATATTCATATAAAAGATCATGGTAAAGGCATTCCGGCACAGGATATGCCATTTGTGTTTGATAAATTTTACCGTGGTAAAAATGTATCTGATAAACCTGGAAGCGGACTTGGGTTATATATTACTAAATATATTATTGAGCGCATGCAGGGACATATTGAACTTAAGTCTTACAATGATGGTCTTGAAGTAATAATATCTTTAAAGATTTCTTAATAATTATTCTGATATAGTTAACAACGAAATAAGTTAAGTACATTTACTTAAGAAAACAGTATTCAGAATCAGTGCCGGTAAATGGCATGGAAATGGGGATTAGAATGAAAGATATAATTATTTCAGGAAAAGATGTATGTAAGAGTTATGTAAGTAATGGTAAGCAGAATCATGTACTTGATATGATCAATATTGATATATATCAGGGGGAATTTGCAGTTATCATGGGTTCATCAGGAGCCGGTAAATCCACGCTTTTGTACTCCTTAAGCGGGATGGATAAGATAACTAATGGAAGTGTTTATTATAAAGGAAATGAAATAAGCAGATATAAAGAAAAAAAGATGTCAGATTTTCGCGCGAATGAGTTCGGATTTATTTTTCAGCAGGCACATCTTGTAAGTAATCTTACACTATATGAAAATGTTACTGTTACAGGTTTTCAGAATAAAAAAAGAACATCAAAGGAAACTAAAAAACGTGCACATGAATTACTAAGTAAAGTAAATATAAGTGATGCGGGTGACAGGCTTCCGTCACAGGTATCAGGGGGAGAAGCACAAAGAGCTGCAATTGCAAGGGCTATGATAAATGATCCTGGCATCATTTTTGCAGATGAACCGACTGGAGCTCTCAATAGAAAAAATACACATGATGTATTAAATCTGCTTACACAGCTTAATGAGGAAGGGCAAAGTATTCTTATGGTTACACATGATATTCATGCTGCTATAAGGGCAACACGTATTTTATATCTTGAGGATGGAAAAATCATAGGAGAAATGTCACTTTCACCTTACAAAGAAGAAGATTTTAAACAACGTGAAGAACAGGTAAACGCATGGCTTACCTCTATGGAATGGTAGGAGGTGTAAGTTATGTTTACTATATTTAAAGCAAATTTAAAGCGCCAGAAGGGCAGTTTTACAGGTGTACTTATTCTTGTGTTTATTGTTTCTGTTTCTCTTTGTGCAGTTATAACAATATGGCAGAATTCTAAAAACTATGAAGAAAAAATTCTGAAAGAATGCGGATATAAAGATATGGCATTCTGGCTTTATAAGGGACTTGATGGTGAGGCTTCCAGAAAAGAATGCATTGACAGATTATGTGATGATGTAAGAAATGTAGATGGAGTTGAAAGTGTTGACAGACAGTTTTCAATATTAACAGGGTATAGTGTTAATGGAACCAGAGCAAGTTCATCAGCTAATGTGACAAAGTATGATGACAGCAGATTTAAATATAATTTTTTTGCCGATGACTTAAGAAAAATAAAAAAAGATGCTGTACAGATTAAAAAGGGTGAGGCATATGTATCCCCGGCGTTCTGCTCATTATATGACGCAAAAATTGGTGATGACATTACAATGCAGATATCAGGGGATGGCACAAAAAATAGCAGTCTTAAAATAGCAGGATATATCGAAGATCCGGTATCAGGCAGTGCAATGATGGGAATGAAGCAGATTTTAGTCTGTGATGATGATTTTGAAACTCTTTATAAAGAGGTTGAAGATAATGATAATATTCAGGATGGTGATGCTAAAGCTGGTGCTATAGTTTATATACAGGGTGATAAGAATAGTGGACAGTCAAATAATGAACTATTGGGGAAAATCAATTCTGAAACAGAGATGTCAAAGTATTTATCATATACGTATCAGTTTGATGCGATACTTGAGTTTATGCTGATATTACAAAAGATTTTTGTCGGTTTACTTGTAGTGTTCGTTGTTATTTTGTTTTTTGTAACAATGGTAGTAGTAGGTCACAGTATAAGCAGCAGCATAGAGCAGGATTATGTTAATATGGGAATATTAAAGGCAGTAGGATATACAGGTTCACGTCTTAAGTCTTTACAGATAATTCAATACGCAGTGGCAATTCTTGGAGGAATGATTCCGGGGATATTTGCGTCTGTGTTTGTTGTAGAATTTATAAACAGAATAATCGTGCCTGTAACAGGGATACTTTATCCGTCCTCATTGGCAGTGATACCGTGTTTTAGTATTTTATTAATTATGCTCATTTTTCTTGGTGCTTTTATAATGTTAAAGACTAATGTAATAGGGAAAATATCGCCTATAAGGGCAATACGCAATGGACATGACGATATTTATTTTAAGAGTCTTTTTACAACACCGATAAATAAAAAAGGATTAAGCTTTTTCCTTGCGTTAAGGCAGATCGTATCAGGGAAAAGACAGTATATAAGCACATGTATAGTAACAATTCTTTTAGTATTCTTTTTAGCTGTTATTGGAAGAATGAATACCTGGATGGGAGATGATGGTTCAGGGCTTATGAGGTGTTTCAGTGCATCAGATTATGATATTGAAATCGATATAGATGATAAAAATATATCACAGGAAGAGATTGAAGATATTATTAAAAGTAAGTCTGATATTGAAACAAAATATCAGTTTGCCATGACAACAGCTGCTGTGGAAAATGAGAATTATACAATGAATGTTATATCTGCTCCTGACGAATACAATATTTTAAAAGGACGTACATGCAGATATGATAATGAAATTGTAATTACACAGATAACGCAGAAAAGCCTGAAGGTTAATATTGGTGATTCTGTAAATGTTTTGTTTAACGGGAAAAAAGCTTCTTATACGGTAGCCGGAATATACCAGTGTGCCAATGATCTTGGCTCTAATTTTGGCATGAGTAAGGAAGGACTTGAAAGGCTGGCTGGAAGTGATTCAGATAAATTTGAATACTCTACTTTATACCGAATTAGTGACAAATCTCAAAAAAGTGATATTATCAATAGTATAAAGGCAAAATATAATGATAAACAGGTCAAAATAGGTGAAAAAGAATGGTCCGGTATGGATGCACTCATCTCGGCAACAGATGCTATTGCATATTTAATGTATGCGGTGGTTGTTATTTTTATTATAGTAGTTGTCATACTTACAGGAAGCAAGGTTATTTACAAAGAACAGCATGATCTTGCTGTTTATAAGGCATTAGGCTTTAGCAGTACAAAACTTAGATTTTTATTTGCAGTAAGATTTTCAATCGTTGCATTTGCAGGTTCGGTTATTGGAATTATTTTAAGTACTTTTGCCGCGGATCCAATAGCGGGAGCATTGTTTGAAAAATGTGGTGTAAGTTTGTTTAAGTCAAGATTTACATTATCCGGAGTTGTTGGATCAGCATTATTTGTTATAATAACATTTATGTTTTTTGCATATCTGCTTTCTGGAAGGATAAAGAGGACAGAAATTAAACAGCTTATTGTTGAATAGGTATTTTTGGATTATCCGCATCGAATACCGGGAAGGATTGTGGCAGCATAAAGCACGGAACAATCCGTAAGACATCGTTTGACCCCGATATCTATATATAATAACATAGTAATTCTGGAGGTAAAAATGTTGAAAAGTACTTTAATAAAAGATACAACAAAAAAAGAGCGTATTGAACTTATTAAGAGCTGGATTCCTGATGACGATGGTCTTAATGACTGTGGTATTGATTTGTGGGATATGTATAATGATTACATTAACGGTGAAAAGGAAATATCACAGATAAATGCAGAATTTAAGACGGATTATTTCACTGATGAGCAATAATTATTTAGTAAAAGTAAAATAAAACACATTTTACTATAAAAAAAATCAATATGATGACGATATACAATTAGGATAGATAAATGCTGTGAATGATTACATGTTAAAATATTAATTTTATATAATGTTACTTGGAAAACAGTAAGTCTTGTTATTTTTATTAACTGGTTTGATTTATTGGAGGTGGGGAATATGTATATTAATTCTTATGATTCAAATTCAATTAAAACATTGTTTTCAGGTTTAAATTCATCAACAAATAAATATTCATTCGGCTCAGGTCTGTTTGGCTCATCATCTTTAAGTGGAATTAATTTTATGGATTATGCAAGTATTAAAGACGGATCTTACTATAAGCTGATGAAAGCATATTATTCAAAAGCTGATTCAAATGATTCGTCGAACGCATCTTCAAAGGTAAATACGTCTACATCAACAGCTAAAGACACTTCTAAGAAGCTGGCATCTGTTGAGAGTCCGGCACAGGATTTAAGTAAAACAGCCAATCAGCTTTTGGATAAAGGCACTGCATCTGTTTTTAATAAAGTAAGTAAGACGGATGAAAATGGAAATGTTACTAACGGCTATGATTCTGATGCAATTTATAAAAAGGTAAGTGCATTTGTTGATTCATATAATTCGCTTATAAAGGCCACAGCGTCGACTGGTTCGGAAAATATTGCAAAATCTGCAACAGATCTTGTTAATATGACTGATAAAAATAAAGACCTTTTAAATTCTGCCGGAATAACGATTAATGAAAAGGATCATACATTAAGTATCAGTAAAGATAAGTTTAACAGTGCTGATATGAGTTCAGTCAAATCAATGTTTAACAGTACGGGGTCATATGGATATCAGGTTTCAGCAAAGGCATCAATGATCAGGTATTACGCACAGAATGAAATATTAAAAGCTAATACATACAGCAAAACAGGTGGTTATTCATATAATTTCAAGTCTGGTGAGATTTATAATTCATTTGTATAATAATATTAAGAGTGCAATAAATTATATGGCTGTGGAAAGTGATTCCATAGCCATATTTTTTTGCTGTACCAGGGTTATACATATATACAGATATTAAATTGCAATAAAATTTTAAAAGAAAGGACTGACATAATATGGACTACGTACATGTTTCACATACATTTCCACCGGTTTATGATAATAACGCGCAAATATTAATACTTGGAAGCTTTCCATCTGTTAAATCAAGAGAGTATGGATTTTATTATGGACATAAAATGAACAGATTCTGGAAAGTTATGGCATATGTTTTTAATAATCAGGTACCTGAGACGATAGAAGAAAAAAAGAAATTTCTGTTAAGCAATCGTGTGGCATTATGGGATGTTATAGAAAGCTGTGATATAAAGGGGTCAAGTGACAGCAGTATAAAAAACGTGATTCCGGCAGATATAAAGAAACTGCTGAATACTGTACCAATAAAAAGGGTTTATGCCAATGGACATACAGCTTTTAAGCTGTATAAAAAATATATTTATGATGATACAAAAAAAGAAATTGAATTGTTACCATCGACCAGTCCGGCAAATGCAGCATGGTCATTTGACAAACTTAAAAATGAATATAAAAAAGTACTGAATACAAATGACAAAGTATAACAGAATATGGTATAATACAAAAAAGACATAGTCGCAAATACATAATAACGGGGGGATAAAAAAATGAAGAAAAAAGTTAACTATGAAATTCCATATGAAGCAGAGAGAGTCAAAAATAAGATGGTAATTACAGCAATATCAATAATGTATGTTATAATTGCTATTGCATATTTTATTGAATATTTAAAAGGTAATTGCAAGCCTGCTGGTGTAATTACAACAGTAGCAGTAAGTATAATTCCTATGATTATAACCATATGTGTATATCATAGAAAAAAAGATGCTGATTATATAAGGCATATGGTATCAATCGGATTTTGCCTTTTGTACACATCTGCTTTGGTAATAAGAACCACAGATATGGTATTTTGTTATGTTCTTGTAGCCTATATGGCGTTTATTATTTATGCGGATTTAAGGCTATCAATATTTGTAGGTGCTTATGCACTCATGGCTAATATAATTACTATTATTACTGCATGCGTGTCAGGTAATATTACTGCAATTAAAATAACAGAATTTGAAATAATTATTGCATGTATAGTTCTTTCTACAGTTTTTTCAGTTATTGCCTTGTATGTTATTAATAATATTAATAAAGCTAATATAAATAAGGCATTGTCTGAGAAAAAACAGACACAGGAGTTACTTGGTAAAATAATCACTGTTTCAAATGAAGTAACAACAGATGTTGATGGTGTGGCAGGTAAAATGGGACAATTAAAGACTGCCATGGATTCTACAAAAGAATCGATGGAAAATCTTGCTAAGGCAACAGCAGAATCGGCAGATGCAATACAGCTTCAGCAGGAAAATACAGAAGAGATTAATGTACATTTATCGAAGGTAAGTTCAGTTGCGGATAATATAAGCAGTGAGATTGACAATGCTAAAAATGAGCTTGAAAAAGGAAAAGATGTTATACAGCAGCTTTTACAGCAGGTGAAAAATTCAGAAAATGTCAGTGCTGATGTTGCAGATAAAATGGCAGGACTTAAAGAGTATACAAGTAAAATGCAGGATATTATTTCAATGATAAATGATGTTGCGGACCAGACAGGACTTCTGGCACTTAATGCTAGTATTGAGGCAGCCAGAGCCGGGGATGCAGGCAGGGGATTTGCAGTTGTCGCAGGAGAAATATCAAGTCTTGCTAACCAGACAGGTGACGCTACAGGAAATATCAATAATCTGATCAGCAATATTGAACAGTCGCTTATTAATGTTGTTTCATCTGTAAATGAGCTGATTGAAAACAATAAACTCCAGAGTAAGTATATTGTTGATACCGCAGGCTGCTTTGACAGGATATCAGATAATACAAATGGAGTACTTTCTGAATCAGGAGAACTTACAAAGGTTGTTAATGAAGTTTCTAATGCTAATAAATCAATTAGTGAGAGCATTTCAAATGTATCGGCTTTAACAGAAGAAGTAACAGCAAGTGCTAATGAAACTCTTGATGTTACGGAAGGCAATCTTGAAAGTGTAGATGAAGTATCACAGGCTGTTGTGCATCTTTCAAAAGAAGCTGATGAATTAAAGATGCTTCAGAATATGAATCAAAATTAATATAGTAGAGGATGTATTTTTACAGGGATAAACATTTTGCATAAAACAATATGTTTATCCTTGTTTTGTTTTGTATTTCATTATAAAATTAATACAGGTACATTAATTTGAAACGATGTACTGGTAAAAATCAGGTAAAAAGTGAGAAGGAGAAGGGTATGGAAGCAATAGAAAGAATAAAAACCAGAAGAAGTATAAGGAAATTTAAAAGTAATCATCTTGATAAAACAATAGTTGAAAACATTGTGAAGGCAGCCTCTTTTGCTCCATCATGGAAAAATACACAGATAGCCAGATATACATATATAGATAATGAGGCGGTTATAAAGAAAATCGCAGATGAAGCTGTGCTTGGTTTTGAACATAACAGCAGAATATTATCAGGTGCACCGGGTCTTTTTGCGATTTCGGTTGTAACGGGCAGAAGCGGATATGAAAAGGATGGCTCATTTTCAACTTCCAAGAAAGATGGCTGGCAGATGTTTGATGCCGGAATAGCAGCACAGACGCTTTGCCTTGCAGCGGCTGAGTATGGAATTGGAACAGTAATAATGGGAATATTCGATGATGAAAAAGCAGCAAAGATAATAGAATTGCCGGAGGGTCAGCAGGTAGCGGTTCTTATTGCATGTGGATATCCTGATGAGACACCTGTTGCTCCAAATAGAAAAGATGTATCGGATATATTAAGATTTATTACAAAATAATAATACATTTTATGATACTGGGGTCAAAAGATGTTATATGGATTATTGCACGGTGCGTATATTGGTATTGGAACAATGCAAAACAGGTCAAAAGATGCCACACTAAAGCACCCTGCTTATGAATTTGTTAATTATACATATATGCAGCTGAAATTTATAAGTTTCACAGTCACTTAATTATATATTAAAATAACAGGAGAATTTTATTTTTATGCAGTATAAAAAGATAACTGAGAATGGAATTAATATTGTATTTGGAATAACTGATGATGATAAAATTAAGTTATTGCATTTTTCGCATGCGGAATTTAATAAAGACGATCTGTGCAGACCTGCAAAGGAATGTAAGCCGGAAGAAGCGGATAAGAAAGAGCAGTTTATTGATGAGGCGTTTCAGCTTGTCCAGATTAATGTATCTGGTTACAACAGACCATATGAAAAACATGGAAATAAACATATTGTGACTGCACCGGGATATCTGTTAAAGTATTCAGGCATGCAGGATACCGTAAATGAACTGGGCAGAAAGATTGTAATAACACAGAAGGATACTGAAGTTACAGGAATACAGGTAGTTACTACAATGCAATTCTACAACAATATTTCTGTTGTGAGAATATATAATACAGTCACGAACATTGGTAAAGATGAACAGACATTAGAGTATCTTTCATCATTTTGCTATACAGGTATTGAAAAAGAAGGAAATCAGTCTCCTGATGAAAAAATGCATTTAAAAGTACCTTATAATGGCTGGCAGAAAGAAATGAGCTGGAAGGATTATAAATTTAATGATCTTGGATTTGCAAGAACGCAGCCTACTGTATGCATGAGGACATCTCAGGTAATAGAAATCACAAATACAGGCAACTGGTCAACAAAGAAATATCTTCCTATGGGGTATCTGGAGAACAGACAGGCGCATTCAAGCCTGTTCTGGCAGATAGAGCATAACGGCTCATGGCATTATGAAATAGGCGACCAGAATAATAATATGTATTTATGTGTAAGCGGACCTACAGAAGTGCAGTCGCACTGGTTTAAAAAGCTTGCTCCGGGGGAAAGTTTTGTATCAGTACCGGTGGCAGTTGGTGTGGCTTATGACAGTTTTGATGATGC
Source organism: uncultured Lachnospiraceae bacterium (assembly GCA_934330725.1). Taxonomy (GTDB): domain Bacteria; phylum Bacillota; class Clostridia; order Lachnospirales; family Lachnospiraceae; genus Lachnospira. The sequence continues at coordinate 48,864 of CAKRGM010000004.1, forward strand.
CATGGGCGAACTTACAAAATACCGCAGAATTATAAGAAGACCTAATAAAGATGATGAAGAGCTTCCTGTAATTTTTAATGATTATATGAATTGCCTTTTTGGAGATCCTACAACAGAAAAAGAAATTCCTCTAATAGATGCGGCAGCTGAATGCGGATGCGAGTATTATGTCATTGATGCCGGATGGTATGATGAGGGAGAATGGTGGGACAGCGTTGGTGAATGGCAGGAGTGCAGGAAACGTTTTCCAAATGGTATCAGGGAAGTCACAGATTATATCAAAAGCAAAGGAATGGTTCCTGGCGTATGGCTCGAACTTGAAGTAATGGGCATTGAATGTGAACTGGCTAAGAAAGTGCCGGATGACTGGTTCTTTATAAGACATGGCAGGCGTGTCTTTGACAGAAGCCGTTACCAGCTTGATTTCAGGAATCCTGAAGTTATTGCACATGTAAATGAGGTTGTTGACCGGGTTGTAAATGAATATGGTGCCGGATATATAAAAATGGATTATAATATTGAGCCGGGGATTGGCACAGAGTTAAATGCAGACAGTGCAGGTCAGGGGCTTCTTGAACATGAACGTGCATATTTAAAGTGGCTTGATGATGTATTTAAAAGATATCCGGACCTTGTTATTGAAAACTGTTCAAGTGGCGGCCTTAGAATTGATTATGCGTTACTTAGCAGATACAGTATACAGTCAACATCTGACCAGGAGGATTATAGAAATTATGCAACTATTTCAGCAAATGCGCCGTCAGGTGTAACTCCGGAACAGGCTGCTGTATGGTCATATCCGATGAAAAACGGTGATAAAGAAGAAGTAATTTATAATATGATCAATGCAATGTTAAGAAGAATCCATCAGAGTGGACATCTTGCAGAACTTTCAAAAGAAAGGTTTGAACTTGTCAGGGAAGGAATAACATATTACAAAAAAATACGTAATGATATTAAAACTTCAGTACCGTTCTGGCCTTTAGGACTTGCAGATAATCTTGATAAGTGGGTTGTAGCAGGAAATGTGTCATATGACATAAAAAACGGCATACAACAGGCGAGAGCATATATGGCTGTATGGAAAAGATACGCAGATGAGGATAAATTTGTGATTCCGCTTGATAAATTAAAGGTACAGGATGGTCAGATTTTATCCGTAAAATGTGCATACCCGGAAAATGAAGAAACAAAGTATACATTTAACAGTAACACAAATGAAATTACAGTTGAATTTAATAAACCTGTAATGGCAAGACTTTTTGAGATTACTGTAAAATAGCATTTAATATTACAAAAATGGGGCATGATTTATAATGGAATTTAAAAAGGTAGAAAAAATAAGTGAAGGAAAGTTCATATCAAGATATGATATAACTTATGTTACAGAGGATAAAAAAAACAAGGTTTATGAAATGATAAGCCGTGATAAAAATATTAAAACACAGAATGACCTTAAAAATCCTCACACAGATGGTGTTGTTATAGTTATGACAAATGAATCGGAAGACAAAATTCTTCTAAACCGCGAATTCAGAATGGCAGTTGGAGGATATGTATATAATTTTCCGGCAGGGCTTATTGATGCGGGAGAGACTCCTCAGACAGCGGCCAGAAGAGAACTTAAAGAAGAAACAGGGATGGATCTTATTGAAGTTACAGATGAACTGTTTGACAGCTATAGTGCAGTGGGCTTTTCAAATGAAACTAATGCTGTAGTTATAGGAAAGGCCGGAGGTACGTTTGCACCGAGTGATTCAACCCTTGAGGAAATACAGGCTGGCTGGTATACAAAAGAAGAAGTAAGAAAGCTTCTTAAAGAGAATTATTTTGCAGCACGTACACAGGCATTCTGCTACATGTGGGCTGTAAAATAGGGTAAATATAGCATATTTAATCAGATTTAATTAATATGAGGGATTTGTGTTTTGCACACTCAGCACAAATTTACAATTAACATAAGCGTGTGCAGAAATGTGGATTATTATGATAAAAAATACATTAAGGGAATTGGGGCTGGTCATGACATGCTGCTGTATATTTACAGGCGTATTGCTTGCAGGCTGTGGAAAAGTTAAAAATATACCGGTGTTTAAATATGATGTGAATGAGGATAATACAGCTTCCATAACAGGACTTACGGATAAAGGAAAGCTTGATTCAAAAATAACCATACCTGCGCAGATAGATGGCCATGATGTTGTAGCCGTAAACAGGGAAGCTTTCAGAGATAATAATTGTGTGACCAGTGTGGAAATTGCACAGGGAGTAAGGACAATAGCAGAAAATGCATTTCTTAACTGTACTTCACTTGAAAATATATCATTTCCGTCAACTGTTACTGAGATTGGAACCAGTGCGGTAAAAAATACCAAATGGGAGTCGGACAGGCTTAAAGATGCAGATCAGATTGTAGTTAATTCAATTCTTGTAGAGGTAAAACCAGATGTGACTGAATATAAAATCCCTGATGAGGTAAAATATATTGCATCAGGAGTATTTTACAATAATAAGTCGATTACAAAGATTGAAATTGGCAGTCAGGTTGAAAAAATCGGCTCATTTGCTTTTTCAGGCTGCACATCCTTAAATGAGATAGAACTGCCGGACGGTATTAAGTCAATTGGATATAGCGCATTTAGTGATGCCGCTGTAAAAGATATAAAAATACCGGAAGGTGTTGAAAAAATTGACAGCGAGGCATTTTTAAATATTGATCATATACAGGGAAAACCTGATATGGATGGATTTCCGTGGGGAGCAAAAACTTTCAACTGAGAAATTAATTAAAAAACAGATTAACAAATCAGCTAAAAACCAACTAAAACTAACTAAGAAATCAACTGGCAAATGGAGGGATTACATGGAGAGCAAAAAAAGAAGGTTTAAATCAACCGATGGAATTAATACCATAAATTCAGTTATATGGTATCCGGATGAGAACAAATACAGCAGGCCGGTTGCAATTGTACAGATAGTTCATGGAATGATGGAGCATATTGGAAGATATGAGGGGTTTGCAGAGTATTTGAATAAAAAGGGAATTATGGTTGTCGGGCATGATCACCTTGGACATGGTTCATCAGTAAAAAGTAAGGATGATTTCGGATATTTTACCAAAGAAAAGCAGAGTGAGCATCTGGTAGATGATACTTACAGACTTACATGTATTATGAAGAAAAAATATCCTGATGTGCCGTATGCAGTTATCGGGCACAGCATGGGATCGTTTATAGTGAGAAGATATATATCAACATATCCGGATGCAGTAGATTGTGCAGTTGTTATGGGAACAGGAAACCAGGCTGATATAATGCTTTATTTTGGTGAGTTTATGTCAGGAATGATAAGGCTGATACATGGCGACAGATACAGAAGCAGTATTCTCGACAAAATTGTATTTGGTCCGTATAACAGGAAAATTAAAAATCCAATTGCAAAAAATGACTGGATTACCACCGATGCTGATGAATTAAAAAAATATAACAATGATGAGAAGTGTCAGTTTATATTTACAGCAAATGGTTTTAAAGGATTATTTGATACAATACTGTTTGTAAAAAAGAAAAGAAATATTAAAAAAATCCCGAAAGATTTTCCGGTTCTTCTGATTTCAGGAGCACAGGATCCGGTTGGAGGATATGGCAGGGATGTAGAGCGGCTGTATAATACTTATACGAAATATTTAAATGATGTAGAACTTAAGCTTTACAGTGCATGCAGACATGAACTGTTTTCATCAGAAATGAGACAGGAAGCATTTAAAGATGTTTACGAATGGCTTATGAGTAAGTTAAAATGAGAATCTGATGAAATATAAAACAGGGAAAAATAATGATTAAGGATAATGTAAATGATACTGTAATTACTACAGACGTCTCGGAATATATAAGATATAATGAGTTTATTGTGGCCAGAGACAAAATCATAGGAAAGAAACATAATAATAAAGGTATTGGAACTCTTTCCGAGAAAACGGTACACGGAGTGCTTAAAAACTTTTTTGAGCCAGATGAAAATAATCAGGAGGTGGCGCTGGAAGGATATTTTGCTGATATATATAATCAGACCGGAGTTATTGAAATCCAGACAAGAGGATTTGATAAGTTAAGGGAAAAGCTGGCGGTATTCCTGAATTATTATCCGGTTACAATCGTATATCCGATGCCATGTAATAAGTGGATATGCTGGCTTGACAAGGATACACTTAAGCCTGGTAAATTTAGAAAATCACCACGTCATTTCAATATGTATGATGCTTTTTTTGAAATGTATAAAATAAAGCCTTTTTTAAAAAATGAGAATCTGAAAATAAAGCTTGTTTTGATGGATGTCGAGGAATATAAACTGCTTAATGGCTGGAATTACACAAAAAAACGTGGAGCCACACGTTATGACAGAATTCCGCTGGGAATAAGAAAAATTGTCGATATAGAACAGCCGGAAGATTATATGCAGTTTATTCCATATGACCTTGAAGACAGTCTTTATGACGGATTTACATCAAAGGAATTTGCTGCTGCCTGCCGGATTCCGGTTGAAACAGCAAGGCTTGCGCTTAATATCCTGACATTTACAGGGACGGTTATCAGGACAGGTAAGAAAGGTAATTCTATAATTTACTGTGTAAATGATTAATGCCATACAATTAAGCCATGTAAATGGATTATGTAAACAGGCAGCGTAAATGGGTTATAAGAAGCGATGGGCATATACCCGGTATTTACACAAATTTAAGGTGCGTCTGAAAAAACGGCGCAGGAATGGAGAGTAAAATGTTTGGTAAAAATAATAATCAGTCATATTTTAATAAAATAAAAAACAGTTATATAATTCTTGCGGTTGCATATGTGATATTTGGATTGTTTCTTGCAATCAAGCCTGCAGCTTCAAGTACATTTATATGTATGGTAATCGGAATAATGTGCCTTATTCTTTCTATTTCATCTTTAATTACATATTTCACAAGTGGAATGGAAAGATACTATCTTCAGCTGCAGTTTATTGGACCTGCACTTTTAGGCGTTTTTGGTCTCATAATAATACTAAATCCGGTTGTTATTATTTCGATACTGCCATGGGTGATTGGAATTGTTCTGTTTTTAAGCGGTATTGTGAAGCTTCAGGATGGTGTTACACTTAAGCAGTTTGGATATCAAAAATGGAAGGTTGTATCTTTATTTGCAATTGTATCTGTATTCTTCGGAATATTAATGATGATTAATCCGTTTGGAACAGGACTTCTTTTTATAAGAATTGTAGGAATATTTTTTGTACTTGACGGCTGTTTCAGTATATACAGCAGTATTCTTATAAAAAAGAATCATTATTAAAATTCAAATGTTGCTGAGTACTGATAAATGGAGTAAATGGTATGTTTGTTGTCAAAGACAATTGCATAAAAATATCTGTCAGAAATCTTGTTGAGTTTATGTGTGCCAGTGGTGACATTGATAACAGAAAGGGCACATCATCTGATGTAAGGCTTATGCAGGAAGGGGCACGCATTCACAGGAAAATTCAAAAAAGTATGGGTGCCCATTATCATCCTGAGGTTTCACTTAAGAAGGATTTTGAATTTAACAGGCAGCAAAAAGACAGGGTAAATTATATTATTAGACTTGAAGGAAGGGCAGATGGCATTATATGTGATATGGATGAGAACGGTGAAGGCCTTAAAAAGCCTGTGTCATCTGTCATAGTAGATGAAATTAAAACAGTACAAAATGATGTATCTAAAATGACGGAGCCGGTGTATGTACATAAAGCACAGGCAATGTGCTATGCATATATTTATGCTTCTGATAACAGCCTTGAGAATATAAGTGTACAGCTTACATACTGCAATACTGAGACAGAAGCGCTTAACCATTTTAAAACAGATTACACATATGAACAGTTAAAAGTGTGGTTTGATGGCCTTCTTAATGGTTTTTCAAAGTGGACTGATTTCCTGTTTGATGAGAAATATAAGAGGCAGCAGTCAATAAAGAATCTGGAGTTCCCATTCGAATACAGGAATGGACAGAGAAATCTTGTTGTAAATGTTTATAAAACAGTGGAGGCCGGGCAGAACTTATATATACAGGCACCTACAGGAGTTGGAAAGACTGTTTCCACAATATTTCCATCGGTTGCAGCAATGGGACAGGGATATCTTGATAAAATATTTTATCTTACATCAAAGACAATAACACGTACAGTGGCATCAGATACATTTGATATTTTAAAAAAGCATGGTCTTGAGTTTCGTACTATAACGCTTACTGCCAGAGACAAAATATGCCATCTTGATACAAGGGACTGTAATCCGGAAAGCTGCGCATGTGCAAAAGGACATTTTGACAGGATAAATGATGCAGTCTACGATGTGATTACCCATGAAAGTGTTATAAACCGTGAGAAGGTTGAGCAGTATTCCATAAAACATAATGTATGTCCTTTTGAACTTTCATTAGATGCATCGTACTGGTGCGATGGCATAATCTGTGATTATAATTATGTTTTTGATCCGAATGTAGCATTAAAGAGATATTTTGCGGAAGGCAACAGCGGAGAATATGCGTTTCTGGTTGACGAGGCACACAATCTTGTTGATCGTGCAAGGCAGATGTTCAGTGCCAGTCTGGTAAAAGAGGATTTTCTGGAATTGGAAAAGCTGGTAAAGGAAAAAGATAAAAGGCTTTATAACAGTCTTGAAAAATGCAACAGATATCTTCTTAAGTTAAAAAGGGAATGTGATACGTATATAATGATAGATTCATTAGGCGTATTTCCTGCGGATTTAGAAAGGTGCTATTCTAATATGCAGAAGTTCATGGACAATCATAAAAACACTCCGGAGTCAGTTAAGGTAATGGAAATGTTTTTAAAAGTGCGCCATTTCTTTAACATGTATGACTGCATGGATGAGAAATATAGAGTTTATGTACAGCATGATGACAAGGGTGATTTTGTTCTTAAACTGTTCTGCATTGATCCATCAGGGAATATAAGTTTAAGGCTTGCGCAGGCAAGAAGCACTATATTTTTTTCTGCGACACTGCTTCCGGTTAATTTTTATAAGGAAATGCTGTCGGGCAGGATACAGGATCATGCCATATATGCCAGATCTTCATTTCCAACAGACAATAAGAGAGTCATCATAGGACGGGATGTAAGCAGCAGATATACAAGACGAAGCATTGCAGAGTTTAAAAAGATAAGCCGGTACATTTACAATGTGATAAAACAGAAAAATGGAAATTATATGGTTTTCTTTCCATCATATGCATATATGGAATCTGTATTTGAGCAATTCAGGTCATTGTACAGATGTAATATTTTAAATGGGAAAGAAGATGAAGAACGGGTTTCTTTTGGTTATGACTGCATAGATGTAATACTTCAGACTCCTGATATGAATGAGAAGGAAAAGGAAGATTTTTTAAATGTTTTTGAAAGACACTGCGGACATAATGATAAAAGCATGCTGGTAGGATTTTGTGTAACAGGTGGCGCATTTTCAGAAGGAATAGATTTGAAAAATGAAAGCCTTATCGGTGCAGTTATTGTCGGGACGGGACTTCCTATGATATGCAGGGAAAGGAATATTTTAAGGGAATATTTCGATGATTTTGGAAAAGACGGATATTCATATGCATATGTTTATCCGGGCATGAATAAGGTTCTGCAGGCAGCGGGGAGGGTTATCCGTACAGATTGCGACAAAGGCGTGATAGTTTTGCTTGACGACCGTTTTATGACAAAGGAATATGAAATGCTTTTCCCGAGGGAGTGGGATCTTATATATCCGGTAACCGGAAATTTTGTGGCAGATGTTGTAACCGATTTTTGGAAAAAATAGTGCAATAATATAGATTATATTGTATAATAAAACCAGTACATCGTTATTGGTCTGGCTGATTTTTGTACGATGTGCTGGAAAAAATGCAAAAGTTTTGTATCCCGTCTGTTTTAACAGCGGTGTATTAATAAATGCATGGAGTGTGGTAATTATGGGGGAAAAAGACAATAATGTTTTAGAATGTATTCAGAATGGTACATTTGAAAAAGTTCTTCCGGATATGGGATATGATAATTTTCAGATACTGGAGATAAAAAAAGGTATACAGAATAATGTTGATGTATCCAGATATGCGGACAGGACATATGAAGCATCGCAGATGAAAGCGATAAGACTTGCCCTTGAAGAGGGTATAGACATAACTGAATATGTAGATTCACGATATGATTATATGCAGATGGAAGAAATCAAAAAGGCTCTCGAAGATAATATTGATATCAGCGATTTGTGTAAACCGGAATATAGTCACAGTGTCATGCGTGAAATAAGAATGGGCAAAAAAAAGGGGATTGACCTGACGCGTTACGCAATACATGGATATTCGGGCGGAATAATAAGGCAGATACGTCTGGCTAAGGAAAATGACATTGATATATCATTTTTTGTAAAGGAAGGCTATGATGAGTATCAGTTAAAACAGATACGTCTTGGAATTGAAAATTGTGTAGACATTACAAAATATCTTCTTATCGAATTCAGTGGTAACCAGATGGAACAGATAAGACTGGGCCTTGAGAATAGTATTAATACAGATTCATATGCAATGCCGGGATTTTCATGTGCACAGATGGAACAGATAAGACTGGGCCTTGAAAACAGAGTAGATATATCAGCATATGCGGATCCGTTTGTGGATGCCATCGAAATGGAACAGATAAGGCGGGAACTTGAAGGCAGTGATGATAAGACAAGCCTTGACGAACTGCAGAGTAAAGAGGTTCTTTTGGGATTAAGCAATGGGGTTGATGTATCGTTGTATGCAGATCCAAAGTATGATTTTAAGCAGATGGAACAGATAAGACTTGCTCTTGAAGAAGGAATAGATACACAAACATTACTTAATCCGGATATTTCAAGTAAAGAGATGAGGAATATGAGGTTAAAATTAGAGTCTCTAAAATAACTTTTATAAAATTTTATTTTAGGGAAGAATAGGGGTACATATGAATAATCCTGAAGTCAAAATAGAAGATAACGAAATTAAATATAAAGATATTCAGGTATGCATAGAAAGTGATCTGATGTCTGCGACAGTCAGGCTGCACACACCTGCAACAGGCAGTGAATATATGTATAGTGAAGTGATGGATGCATTATCAGGAGCCGGAGTAAAGATGGGAATTGATAATGATATCATACATAATATTATTGAGAACCATGTCTATGATAAGGATGTAATTGTTGCACACGGAAAACCTGTCGAGAATGGAACTGATGGACATTTTATATTTAATTTTCAGACGCGGCTTGATAAAAAGCCGGTAGTAAAAGAAGATGGAACAGTAGATTACTATAACGTTAAAAAATTTGAAATAACACAGAAAGGCGATAAGCTTGCAGAGTATGTTCCGCCAACCAGCGGGGTGTTTGGTTATAATGTGTGTGGAAGTCTTTTAACACCTAAACCGGGTAAGCCAAAATCCCGATTAAGAGGCAGAGGCTTTGATGTTTCTGAGGATGGGAATATATATACTGCAGCATGCAATGGCAAGATACAGTATTGTAATAATGAGCTTAATATTATAAATATACTTGAAATCAGAGGTAATGTTGATGTTTCTGTTGGAAATATTGAATTTAACGGTGATGTTAAAATATCCGGAAATGTATTCAACGGAGTAAGGATTGATGCAAAGGGAAGTATATTCATAGGCGGACGTGTAGAGGATGCCACTATAATATCAGGCTGTGATGTTATTATAAATAATGGCGTAAATGCAAAGACCAGAGGGAAAATTACTGCAAAGGAAAATATATGTGCAAAGTTTCTGGAGAATGCCGAGTTAAATGCAGGACAGGACATAAAAACGGGCTATATACTTAACTGTACTGCTGAAGCAGGTGGAAAGGTGCTTATCCAGGATATAAAAGGTGGAATATATGGTGGAAACATAACAGGAGTTATGGGCGTTGAAAGTAACCAGATAGGAAGCGAATCATTTGTTAATACAGTAATTACAGTAGGTCTTACAAAGAACCTTAAAAACCAGTATTCAAAGGTATTGTTAAAATTAAAGGATATTAATTCAGAAATCGAGATATTTGTCAATACAATTGATAAGTATAACAGATTAAAGAAAGTAAATCCTGAGAAATTTGACCCACAGCTTTATAAAAAGATATTTCAGTCAAAAATAATAAAGACGGCTGAAAAAGTAAAGTATGAAGAAGAAATGAAAAAACTTTATGATGATATAAGAGAATCTGTTAAGTCCGAGGTGAAGATAAGAAAGAATCTATATCCGGGAGTTAAAATAATTATAGAAGATCAGGTATTTAAACCTATGGATACAATGTCACATTTGATAGTTCGTAAGTTTAATGATAAAATAGTGGTCAAAGAATATCAGTAAACAGAAAGGAAAACCATACAACATGATTGAGGAAGTTGTTTCAATAGATTTGCCAGTTCACGAACGTCTGACAGTAAGAAAGAATAAACTGATTCCGGATGGCTATACAGGAAAGGAAAAAAGGGTTTCAATTGCAACGGGTATATATGGTGATGAACTTGATGGACAGTTTATATGCTATGAAGTGATAAGAAGAGTGAAGCGCGAACCTGAAAAGCTAAAAGGAAGAATAGATTTATATCCTGATGTTAATCCTCTTGGACTTGATATAGGTTCAAGAGGAATACCTATGTTTGATCTGGATATGAACAGCATTTTTCCAGGAGACAATAATGGTGCCATGAACGAATATGTCGCAGCAGGAATTGTTAATGATATTATCGGAAGTGATTTTTGCCTTGATATACATTCAAGTAATATTTTCCTTAAAGAGATGCCACAGGTAAGGCTTAACAAGGAGCATGAGGATATTCTTATGCCATATGCCAAAATGTTAAATGTTGATTTTATATGGATATATCCATCCATTACGGTTAAAGATTCCACTCTTGCATACAGCCTTAATAATCTCGGAGTTCCTACACTTGCAGTGGAAATGGGAGTGGGACACAGAATCAGTACAGATTACTGCAGACAATTCGTAGATGGTATATTTAATATGCTTGTTAATATGGGAATATGGGATGACAAACCAATAGATGTGCGGGAGCCGATTATTTCCACAAAAGGAACGGTTGATTTTATAAATGCCTGTGAGACAGGTGTGTTTGTATCAGCAATAGACAGGATGGGTACCATAAGCATGGGAACACATATAGGAGATATAGTTGAACCTATTGAAGGAAAAATCATTCAGAGAATTGAATCTCCTGCAGATGGAATTATATTTACAATAAGAGAGAATCCTGTTGTATATAAAGGAGACCTGATTGCCAGGGTTCATGGAGGAAAGTCTGATCAGAATTTGAAAGTATAGAAAGGCATAAGTATTAAAGTATGAAGAAAGAAGTATTATACACACTAAAGGGGTTATACAGACAAAATTATGAGATAGAGGGCTATAGGTTTGGAAGTGGTGAAAAATCGGCATGCATAGTTGGTTCCTTACGGGGAAATGAAGTGCAGCAGCTGTATATATGTTCACAGCTGATAAAAACATTAAAGAGTTTAGAAGAGCATGGTGCAATTACTCACAATCATGAAATACTTGTTGTTCCATCTGTAAGCAGCATATCAATGAATGTCGGCAAACGTTTCTGGCCTGTTAATAATCAGGATATTAACAGAATTTTTCCGGGAGATATTAATGCGGAGACTACAAAGCAGCTTACGGCTACATTGTTTGAAAAGGTTAAAGGCTACAGCTATGGCATACAGTTTGCAAGTTTTTATATGCATGGGGATTTTATTCCGCATGTAAGAATGATGGAAACCGGATATCAAAGTCCAAGTCTTGCCAATCTGTTCGGACTGCAGTATGTCATTATACGAAGACCGAAGCCTATGGATACGGCGACACTTAATTATAACTGGCAGATGAATGGCACTAATGCATTTTCAATATATACAAACAGCACGGATGATGTGGATGATAAATCTGCAAGGCAGGCAGTATCTTCAGTTTTAAGATTTCTTACCAGAATGGGAATTCTTAAGTATAATAATCACAGTGGATATATTGCAAGTGTTGTAAATGAAGTGGATCTCATGCCTGTAAAGACATATGATGCAGGCTTTTATAAAAGGCTTAAGGAGGTAGGTGATCCGGTCTGTCATGGGGAGGTGATTGGTGAAGTCATAGATCCTTATGAGGGATTTGTAAAAAGCCAGATAGTATCTCCAACAGATGGGATTATATTCTTTGCACATACAGAACCGCTTGTAATGAGTAATGAGGTTGTTTATAAAATTATTCGAAGGATGCATGAGTAGGCTGTATGAATGTGATACATGAATAAGGTGTATGAATATGATGCATGAATAGAACGTATGGATATGATACATGAATGAGAGCTGATTATTTAGTGAAAATTTGTTTTATTAAGTGATTTATGTCAAAACATTTTGTTTGGCAATTGTTAAATCCTGCATTGTATGTTAAAATAATAACCTATTCTTAAATAAGACTAACCGCGCGGTTATTTATATAACGATTTTCAGGTTTATACTGAAAAGCAGCGGCAGATAATCTAGGAGGAAAAAATGAACGGCGTTAAAAGAGTTTTTGTTGAAAAGAAGAAACCATATGCTGTAAAAGCTAAAGAATTGCATGATGAAATTACAGGATATCTTGGAATTAATGATATTACTGACGTAAGAGTCCTTATTCGTTATGATATTGAGAATCTTTCAGATGAAACATATGGTAAGGCATTAACAACAGTATTTTCAGAGCCACCTGTTGATGATGTTTATGAAATGCAGTTTAAAGCAGGAGCAGATGATTTTATTTTTTCAGTGGAATTTCTTCCAGGACAGTTTGACCAGAGAGCAGATTCTGCAGAGCAGTGCGTTAAATTCCTTAATGAGAATGAAGAGCCGGTTATTAAGACAGCTACAACATATATAATTTCAGGAAAGCTTACAGCTGATGAAAAAGAAAAGATTAAGGAACTTTGTATAAACCCGGTTGATTCAAGAGAGGCAGGAAGTGAGATTCCCAAGACACTTGTTACAGAGTTTAAAGTTCCTGATGATGTTAAGATATTTGACGGCTTTAAGGACATGGCAGAAGATGAACTTAAGAAGCTGTATGACTCACTTGGACTTGCAATGACATTTAAGGATTTTCAGTTTATTCAGGAGTATTTCCACAATGATGAGAAGAGAGATCCTTCAATGACTGAAATCAGAGTACTTGATACATACTGGTCAGATCACTGCCGTCATACAACATTTGCAACTGAACTTAAGGATGTTGAGTTTAAAGACGGATATTATAAGAAGCCGATTGTTGATACATATAACAGATACTTAGAAGACAGAAGTGAAATATACAAGGGACGTAAGGATAAGTTTGTATGTCTTATGGATCTTGCCCTTATGGCAATGAAAAAGCTTAAAAAAGAAGGAAAGCTTGCAGATCAGGAAGAATCAAATGAAATCAATGCATGTAGTATTGTAGTTCCTGTTGAAATCGATGGAAAGACAGAAGAATGGCTTGTTAATTTCAAGAATGAAACACATAACCATCCAACAGAGATTGAACCATTTGGTGGCGCTGCGACATGTCTTGGTGGTGCAATAAGAGATCCATTGTCAGGACGTACTTATGTTTACCAGGCTATGCGTATTACAGGTGCAGCAGATCCTACAGTGCCTATGTCTGAGACACTTCATGGAAAGCTTCCACAGAAGAAGCTTGTAAGAGGTGCAGCACAGGGCTACAGTTCATATGGTAACCAGATCGGACTTGCAACAGGATATGTAAAGGAAATCTATCATCCTGATTATGTTGCAAAGAGAATGGAAATCGGTGCAGTTATTGCAGCCGCACCTAGAAGTGCAGTAAAAAGAGAAGAGTCAGAACCTGGTGATATCATTATCTTACTTGGTGGAAGAACAGGACGTGATGGCTGTGGCGGTGCTACAGGTTCTTCTAAGGTTCATACAGAAAAGTCAATTGAAACATGTGGCGCAGAGGTTCAGAAGGGTAATGCTCCAACAGAACGTAAGATGCAGAGATTATTCAGAAGACCTGAAGTTACAAAGCTTATTAAAAAGTGTAATGACTTCGGTGCCGGCGGTGTATCAGTTGCTATTGGTGAACTTGCAGACGGACTTGTTGTTTCACTTGATAAGGTTCCTAAGAAGTATGAAGGTCTTGATGGTACAGAACTTGCCATATCAGAATCTCAGGAAAGAATGGCTGTTGTAGTAGATCCTAAGGATGTTAAGGCATTTCTTGATTATGCTGAAGAAGAAAATCTTGAAGCAGTCGAAGTTGCCAGAGTAACAGAGGAGCCTAGACTTGTATTACAGTGGAGAGGAAAGGATATCGTAAACATTTCAAGAGCATTCCTTGATACTAATGGTGCACATCAGGAAACATCTGTACTTGTTGATATTCCGTCTAAGGAAGACAGCCAGCTTAAGGCAGGCGATGTTACAGATGTAAAGAAGAAGTGGCTTGACACATTATCAGATCTTAACGAGTGTTCACAGAAAGGTCTTGTTGAAAGATTTGATGGTTCTATCGGAGCTGGTTCAGTGTTTATGCCTTACGGTGGTAAGTATCAGCTTACAGAAACACAGGCTATGGTTGCAAAACTTCCTGTACTTAAGGGTAAGTGCGATACAGTAACAATGATGTCATATGGATTGGATCCATATTTATCAAAGTGGAGTCCATACCATGGTTCAATATATGCAGTACTTGAATCAGTAGCTAAGATTGTAGCTGCCGGTGGTGATTACAGGAAGATAAGATTTACATTCCAGGAATACTTCAGAAGAATGACAGAAGATCCTTCAAGATGGAGCCAGCCTTTTGCAGCTTTACTTGGTGCTTATGAAGCACAGATTCAGTTCGGTCTGCCTTCAATTGGTGGTAAGGACAGTATGTCAGGTACATTCGAAGATATTGATGTTCCACCAACACTTTGCTCATTTGCAGTTGATGTTGCTAAGGAAAATGAGATTATCACACCTGAATTAAAGAATGATGAAGATGCTTTAGTAAGATTTAATATAGCTGTTGATGAATATGATGTACCTGTATTTGAGCAGGTAAAGAAGCTGTACGATACAATTCATGAACTTATTTTAAAGAAAGTTATCAAGTCAGCATATGTTCTTGATGGAAAGGGACTTGTTCCTGCTCTTTGCAAGATGGCATTTGGTAATAAATTGGGATTTGTAATTGATGAGTCAGTTGATGCAAAGGATTTATTTGCACCTGCTTACGGCTGTATCGTAGCAGAAGTTGCCAAGGATAAGCTTAATGAAATAAATACAGACTATGTCAAAGTTGGTGAAGTAAAGGATAATGGAAAGTTTGTATATAAGGATGTAGAGATAACTATCGACGAAGCATTAAATGCATGGACAACAAAGCTTGAAAAAGTATTCCCTACAAAAGCTGTAAAAGATACTACACCAGTAGAAACAAAGCTTTATAAAGCTGACAGCATTTATGTATGCAAGAATAAGGTTGCCAAGCCTACAGTATTTATCCCTGTATTCCCTGGTACCAACTGCGAATATGACAGTGCTAAGGCATTTGAAAGAGCCGGCGCTGATGTCATTGTTAAGGTATTTAGAAATCTTAGTGCTGATGCAATCAGAGAATCTGTTGATGAGTTTGAAAAAGCAATTGCACAGGCTCAGATTATAATGTTCCCAGGTGGATTCTCAGCTGGTGATGAACCTGACGGATCAGCTAAGTTTTTTGCAACAGCATTTAGAAATGCCAAGTTAAAAGAGGCAGTTGAAAAACTCCTTAACGAAAGAGATGGTCTTGCACTTGGTATCTGTAATGGTTTCCAGGCATTGATAAAGCTTGGTCTTGTACCAAATGGTAAGATTACAGGTCAGGATGCAAATTCACCTACACTTACATTTAATACAATTAACAGACATATATCTAAGATGGTTTATACAAAAGTTGTTTCAAATAAGAGTCCATGGCTTACAGGGGCACAGCTTGGCGGAGTTTACTGTAATCCGGCATCACATGGTGAAGGACGTTTTGTTGCACCTGAGGATGTATTGAATAAATTATTTGCAAATGGACAGGTTGCTACACAGTATTGTGATATCAATGGAAATATTTCAATGGATGAAGAGTGGAATGTTAATGGTTCATTTAAGGCTGTTGAAGGTATTACAAGTCCTGATGGCAGATGCTTAGGAAAGATGGCACATGTAGAAAGAAGAGGATATTCAGTAGCTGTTAATATCTATGGTGAGCAGGATATTAAGATATTTGAATCAGGTGTTGCTTACTTTAAGGATTGATAAATAAATATCCAGTGGCAAAATGATGAAGATATTTATTATGCACAGTTATTAATAATCTTCGTTTTAAGAAAGAACTAAATAAAGGAATTAACAGAATTTAACAGACCTCATAGAGATGATTTTATCATCTTTATGGGGTCTGTTTTTTAGTGGCACTTTATGATATATGTATTTTGGGAAAAATCAGTATGATTACATTTTATCTGATTTGCGGAATGTAAAAGATAAAGGACAGGTGGAAGACTTTGTAAAATTAATCAGATTCAGTTTAAAATAAGTTGACATAATGATATCATAATGATATCATACAAATATCAGCAAAAAGAAATGTAAGGAGTGGAGATTATTATGGAAGAAAAAATTTTAAAGAAAAATAAGAATGGTATGGCGATGCTTCTTTTGTTTATCGTACTGTATGCTGTGGGAATAGCAGCCATAGTTTTTGGCGCAATAATGATTGAAGGAGGTTTATATAGTGCGGCAGGAATTGTTATTATGGTGCTTGGAATAATATATGTATGCGTAGGATGGATATTCTTCTGCGGTCTTAAAGTTTTAAAGCCTCAGGAGGCACTGGTTCTTACTTTATTTGGAAAGTATATAGGAACCTTAAAGGATGCCGGATTTTACTATGTAAATCCGTTCTGTACAGGTGTTAACCCGGCAGCTAATACTAAACTTAACCAGAGTGGTGATGTGGATGAGAATTCAAATAATTTATTAAAGCTTGCAGCCTCAAAATCAGTAGGTTCAGATATTTCACTGACAGGCAGTGGAAGCAAAAAGATATCATTAAAGGTTATGACATTAAATAACAGCCGTCAGAAGATAAATGACTGCCTTGGTAATCCTATAGAGATTGGAATTGCAGTTATGTGGAAGGTTACAGATACAGCTAAGGCAGTATTCAATGTAGATAATTATAAGGAATATCTTTCATTACAGTGTGACAGCGCTCTTCGTAATGTTGTACGTGTATATCCATATGATGTTGCTGAAAATGTTGATACAACAGGTGATGGTGTTGCAGATGAAGGAAGTCTTCGTGGTTCAAGTGAAATTGTAGCGGAACGTATCCGCAATGAAATACAGGAAAAAGTTAAAGATGCAGGACTTGAAATTATAGAAGCAAGAATTACATATCTTGCATATGCACCTGAGATTGCGGCAGTTATGCTTCAGCGCCAGCAGGCATCAGCAATTGTCGATGCGAGAAAAATGATAGTTGACGGAGCTGTAGGAATGGTAGAGATGGCATTAGAGCGTTTATCAGAAAAGCAGGTTGTTGAGCTTGATGAAGAACGTAAAGCAGCGATGGTATCAAATCTTTTAGTTGTATTATGTGGAAGCAAGGATGCCCAGCCTGTTGTTAATTCGGGAAGCTTGTATTAATGGCTGATAACAGTAAAAAGCAGATTCCACTTAGATTGTCGGCAAAGTTGTATAATGCCATTGCAGCCTGGGCAGAAGATGATTTTCGATCTGTAAATGGTCAGATAGAATATTTGCTGACAGAATGTGTAAAACAAAGAAAGAAAAATGGTTCACCGGCTCCAGAGAAACTTGATGTACCACCTGATCTGGATATAAGCTAATATAATAATAGTAAATAATAGAGGTGACAAATTTGAAAAAAGGATACTTGGGATTTGTTTTATGGACAATTATATTCAGTGTGTTAGAGATTGGAATATGCATTATTGATCCGGGAGAGAATATTACAATGTTTTTAGTATTTAATATTGCCGGTATCGGAGTAGTAATCCTTACACTAATGATATATTTAACGCAAAAGGTATACTGGTATAGCGGGATAGATTATAAAACGGCAGTTTTAGCCGGCCCTGAGCGAAGAAAGCAGTATGCAAAAAAAATACTTATAATGTTTGCAATATTTGAAGCGGTATTCCTGCTTTTAAGTGTTGTTGTATGCATATTAAAATTATCAATGTGGATTGATTTTATAGTGCTTATAGCGGGAGTGCTGGCAATCAGCATAATGAGTGTAAAGATAAAGTTGTAATTATGAAGACAGTTGTTAATATAAAAATATAAAAAACCGGAAGGACTTGAATTGGAAATAAGTCCTTCCGGTTTTTTATATTAAGCTTTAAAAATCATTATAAATGTTTGTGAAAATTCATGGTATTTAATCTGCTTTTTGCTTTTTGATTTTATAATTTATGCAACGTCGCCTTTTTTCTCTGATTCAGCACCATGGTATCCGTCACCGAAGTAATCGTTATACCATACAAGGAACATATAGATAGTCCATATCTTTCTTGAGTTATCAGCCTTGCCAGCCTTATGGTCATCGAGATATTTTACTAATTCATCAGTGTTGAAATACTTTTCAGCCACGTCACTTGTAAATGCCTTCTTAATTATATTGTAGTATTTGTCATCCTTTAACCAGATTCTGATTGGTACAGGGAAACCAAGTTTCTTCTTTTCAGCAACCATATCAGGAAGATATTTGTGAGCTGTCATACGAAGTGCATACTTTGTATTCTGCTTATTTACCTTGTACTTTGTAGGAATCTTTCTTGCTACATCAAATACTTTTCTGTCAAGGAATGGAACACGTACTTCAAGTGAATGTGCCATACTCATCTTATCAGCCTTAAGAAGGATATCTCCGATAAGCCAGAAATTAATATCAATATACTGCATCTTTGTAACAGGATCCTTATCCTTTACCTTATCATAGAAAGGCTTTGTAAGTTCAGTATGGTTATACTTGCCTGTAGGATGCTTTAATACTTTGTTACGTTCTTTTTCATTAAACATAAATGCATTACCAATGAAACGTTCTTCAAGATCTTTGCTTGCACGAATAAGGAAATTCTTTCCCTTAAACTTAAACGGAATTGCCTGTGCGACTTTTGCAAGTCCTTTTCTTAAGCCCTTTGGAAGTTTCTGGAATGAAGCAAGGTCATGAGGCTCTCTGTAAATGTTGTATCCGCCAAAGAATTCATCAGCACCTTCACCTGAAAGAGCAACCTTTACATATTTTGAAGCAGTCTGGCTTACGAAATATAATGCGATTGCAGCCGGATCGGCAAGAGGCTCGTCCATATGATACTGAATCTTAGGAATGGCATCCCAGTATTCTTCACTTGAAACAAGCTTACTGTAATTGTCTATTTTAATCTTTTCAGATAATGCTTTTGCATAATTAATCTCGTTGTACTTTTCGTAGTCAAATCCTACTGTAAATGTTTTATCACCATTAAATGTAGCTGCTACATAACTTGAGTCAACACCACTTGAAAGGAATGATCCAACTTCAACGTCGCTGATCTTGTGGTGTTCAATTGAATCATGCATTGATTCATCAATTTCACTTGTTATTTCATCTAATGACAAGTTCTCATCAGCATCGAAAGTTGGCTCCCAGTATCTTTTAACTTCAAGCTTACCATGAGAAAACTTAAGGCAGTGTGAAGGCATAAGTTTGTATATACCTTTAAAAAATGTTTCATCAAGAACTGAATACTGGAATGTGAGGTAGTTCTCAAGTGCTACATCATTAACTTCCTTTTTATATCCAGGATATTCAAGAATACTTTTAATCTCAGAGCCATATACAAGGTTGCCGTTAATAACAGCATAATATAATGGCTTGATTCCAAAGAAATCTCTTGCGGCAAAAATAGTTTCTTTTTCGCTGTCCCAGATAACAAATGCAAACATACCACGGAGCTTCTGAAGCATGTCTTCGCCATATTCCTCATAAGCATGTATTAAAACTTCAGTATCTGCGTTATTAGAAAAAGTATGACCCTTTGCGATTAATTCCTTTCTAAGTTCAAGATGGTTATAAATCTCACCATTGAAAGTTATTACAATCTTACGATCCTCGTTATACATTGGCTGGCTGCCATTATCAAGGTCGATAATACTTAATCTACGAAATCCCATGTAAGCTTTTCCGTCAATATGCTGTCCGGCACTGTCAGGACCACGATGGGCGATTTTATTCATCATATTAGTTAGTACTTCTTTACCGTTATCAAGATATCCGGTAAAACCTGCAAATCCACACATATTAATCCTCCATATCGTATTAAATATGATATCTGGTCAGGGGCAAAACTTTATTATGACCCTGACATCATTAATATTTAAACAGTACGATTATAACAGACTGGCTAATTTAATACAATGCAATTTAAGATTTTCTTAAAATCTAAAGCAAAATAACGTTAAATTAGAATAAAAAAATGGAATAAAAAGTATAAGCTGCAGACAAAAATAAAAGGATTAAGAAAAACTCAAGGCTGCTACGGGTTTACAAATTCCGGAAAATACATTATAATATTGAATAAATTTTGTTTTTAGGAAAGGAAGATGTGGCATGGAAAAGATAAAAATGACAACTCCACTCGTAGAGATGGATGGCGATGAAATGACAAGAGTACTGTGGAAGCTTATTAAAGAGGAATTACTTACTCCGTTTGTTGATTTAAAGACAGAGTATTATGACCTTGGACTTGTTCACAGAAACGAAACAGACGATCAGGTAACCGTTGATTCAGCAGAAGCTACGAAAAAATATGGAGTTGCAGTAAAATGTGCCACAATCACACCGAATGCAGCACGTATGACAGAATACAATCTTAAGAAGATGTATAAGAGTCCTAATGGAACAATAAGAGCAATGCTTGATGGTACAGTTTTCAGAGCGCCGATTATCGTAAAAGGTATCGAGCCATACGTAAAGAACTGGAAAAAGCCTATTACAATTGCAAGACATGCATATGGTGATGTATACAAAGCAAGTGAAATGAAGGTTCCTGGAGCTGGAAAGGCAGAACTTGTATTTACAGATGAGAATGGTAATGAAACAAGGGAACTTATTCATGACTTCAAGGGAGCAGGAATTCTTCAGGGTATGCATAACCTTAATGATTCAATTGAAAGCTTTGCAAGAAGCTGCTTTAACTTTGCACTTGAGACAAAGCAGGATCTCTGGTTTGCTACAAAGGATACAATATCTAAGAAGTATGACCATACATTTAAGGATATTTTCCAGGAAATCTATGATAATGAATATGATGCAAAGTTCAAAGAAGCAGGCATAACATATTTCTATACACTGATTGATGATGCAGTAGCAAGAGTTGTACGTTCAGAAGGCGGTTATATCTGGGCATGTAAGAACTACGATGGTGATGTAATGAGTGATATGGTAGCAACTGCATTTGGTTCATTATCAATGATGACATCAGTTTTAGTATCTCCAAAGGGATATTATGAATATGAAGCTGCTCATGGAACAGTACAAAGACACTACTATAAGCATCTTAAGGGTGAGGAAACATCAACTAACCCAATCGCAACAATTTATGCATGGACAGGTGCTCTTAGAAAACGTGGTGAATTAGATAATATTAAAGAACTTGGAGAGTTTGCTGATAAGCTTGAAAGAGCTTGTATTAAGACAATTGAAGATGGAAAGATGACAAAGGATCTTGCTCTTATTACAACAAATCCTGATCCAACAACACTTAATACACAGGATTTCATTAAAGCAGTAAGAGAAACTCTTGAAGATCTGATGAAATAATTGATAATTTTGATATGGCCGGAACAGATGCGGATTAAAACGAATTTGTTCTGCGTATGAATAATCGTCTGTGGAGGACTTTGATGAATTTTAAGTTTGAGATTGGCGATCTGTTCAAAATACCAAATATTCTTTGTTATTTGAGAATAATAATGGTGCCGTTATTCTTGCATATATATTTTACGGCACAGGCTCCTGAAGATTATTATTTAGCAACATTAGTGGTTATGGTGTCAGGATTTACAGATTTCCTTGACGGACAGATTGCAAGAAGGTGCAATATGATTACGGATCTGGGTAGGTTTATCGATCCGGTTGCTGATAAGCTGATGCAGCTTGCAATGCTAGTTGCATTAACGTTAAAAATTAAATATATGTATATTCTTGTTATTTATCTGATTATTAAAGAGGTAGTAACATCATTGACTGGATTTATTATAATGAAGACATGTCATAGGAGACTCAACGGAGCAAAGTGGTATGGAAAGGTATGCACGGCTGTGTTGTATCTGAGCATGCTTATACTTGTAGCATTTCCTGGTATTACACCGGTAATACAGAGTGTAATGCTTATAGTATGTGCAGCAGCGCTTACGTTATCATTTTTCATGTATATGCGTTTGTATATTATTATGATAAGAGATAATAAGTCAGGTAATATGGACAAGATGTTATATTAGAAAATAACAGTTAATGTGGCTGCTGATTAAACATACAATTTGTAATCAGCTGCCACATTTTTTACAATATTATGTTTATTAAACGGATATATGATAAATATATGATACCAAAATGGAGGAACGGGTATGTTAAGGGGTGCAGGAACTTCAAAAGGAATTGGGATGGGAAAAGCCTTTCTGATATCGTCAGAAGATAATGAAGTTGAAACAAGACTGATTGATGATGTTAAAGGTGAAATACAAAAATACAATGATGCAAAAGAAGCATTTATAAGTGAAATTGAAGAGATGATAAAAGATCTTCAGAATAAATTAGGAAATGATGATAATACGTCAATGGTATTAAAAAATCAGATTTATCTTATAAAGGACGTTGAGCTTAATAAGGGCGTGGAAGACATTATTTCTACAAAAAAGGTATGTGCACAGGCGGCGGTTGACGAAATGTGCAGGATGTATATAAAAATGTTTTCGTCAATGGATAATGACGCATTGAAACAAAGAGTAGCTGATCTTGAGGATGTGCGTGGCAGGATGATAGGTATATTGTCAGGAAGCCGCAAAATGGAACTTGCAGATATAAAGCCGGGTACAATCCTGGTTGCAAAAGAACTCCATCCGTCTGTAACGGCAGCAATAAATACAGATAATATTGCAGGGATAGTGTCTGAAAAGGGTGGAGATACATCTCATGCTTCAATTTTAGCAAGGGCACTCGAGATACCTGCCGTATTAAATGTTAAGGATATTACATCCAAAATAAAAGAAAATGATTTTGTTATTGTCGATGGTGGATATGGAGAAGTATTTGTTAATCCTACCGAATGTACAATTAATATATACAGGAAGAAACGTAAGCAGTTCTTAAAAAAGGCGGAAGAATTAAAGCAGTACATAAAAAAGGAAACAGTGACCGCTGATGGAAAAATGCTTTGCCTTGCTGCTAATATTGCCAATTCAAAGGATGCAGCAAAAGCCATGGAAGCGGGGGCAGAAGGAATAGGATTGTTCAGGACAGAATATCTTTTTATGAACAGAACGTCTCTGCCATCAGAGGAGGAACAGTTTAATGCTTATAAAGAGGCTGCTGTTATATGTGGTAAAAAGTTTCTTACAGTCAGGACTATAGATATAGGTGGTGATAAAAATGTGCCATATCTTGGATTGTCAAAGGAAAGTAATCCATTTCTGGGGTACAGGGCAATCAGATTCTGTCTTGACAGAACGGATGTATTTACTACACAGATACGGGCAATACTGCGTGCGAGTGCATATGGAAATATAAGGATAATGCTTCCGCTTATTACATGTGTTAATGAGGTGATTGAGGCAAAACAGATAATAGCATCCGTTATGGAACAGCTGGACAGACAGCAAATAAAGTATAATAAAGATATAATGACAGGAATAATGATTGAAACACCAGCAGCAAGCCTTATGGCAGATGTTCTGGCCAAAGAAGCCGATTTCTTTTCAATTGGAACAAATGATCTTACGCAGTACACAATGGCAGTAGACAGGGGAAATGAAAATGTTGCATATCTGTATTCAGTATTTAATCCGGCAGTACTTCGTTCAATAAAGCGAATAATCGGGTGCGCCAGGGAGAATAATATAGAGGTTGGAATGTGCGGTGAAGCGGCAGGAGTTGAGGGAATGATACCACTGCTTATTGCATTTGGACTTGATGAATTCAGTGTATCTGCTTCAAAGACGCTTGAAACAAGAAAAAATATTGCATCATGGTCGGTGAAAGAGGCATCTGAACTGACTGATAAAGTGATGGAAATGTGCACTGAAAAAGAAATTTCAAATTATATAAATGATTATATTGCTG
Source organism: uncultured Lachnospiraceae bacterium (assembly GCA_934330725.1). Taxonomy (GTDB): domain Bacteria; phylum Bacillota; class Clostridia; order Lachnospirales; family Lachnospiraceae; genus Lachnospira. The sequence goes on from CAKRGM010000004.1 coordinate 73,333, forward strand.
CACGAAATGAAAAAATAAGTGGTTTGGAGGAAAAGCATGGCTGAAATGATTCAGACAGATGAGAGTATAGAAAAGGTTATACTAATAGGTGTCCAGTTAAATGATGGGAATAGCGCAGAAAGTTCACTTAATGAGTTATCTGAACTTGCAGATACGGCAGGGGCAGTCACACTTGCGAAAGTGATACAGGCAAGAGAATATTTTGACCCGGCTACTTATATTGGAAGCGGTAAAATTGCAGAAGTAAAGGATCTTATAAACAAACTTTCAGCGACAGGAGTGATATGTGATGATGAATTATCACCTGCGCAGCTGCGTAATCTCGAAGATGCACTTGATACCAAGGTAATGGACAGAACTATGGTAATACTTGATATATTTGCATCAAGAGCAAGTACGAGTGAAGGTAAGCTGCAGGTAGAAATGGCACAGCTTAAGTACAGGATGACAAGGCTTGCCGGACTGGGGGTTACACTTTCAAGACTTGGCGGCGGAATTGGTACAAGAGGTCCCGGAGAAAAGAAAATAGAGACAGACAGACGTATTATAAAAGAAAGAATTACTAAATTATCAAGACAGCTTAAAGAGATAAAAAACCACAGGGATATAACAAGGAAAAAAAGAAAAAGCAATAATATGCCTGTTGCTGCAATTGTAGGATATACTAATGCAGGAAAATCCACACTGCTTAATACTCTGACAGGGGCAGGAGTCCTTTCCGAGGATAAATTATTTGCAACACTTGATCCAACTACAAGACTTCTTACACTTGAACATGGAGAAAAGGTTCTGCTTACAGATACAGTAGGTTTTATCCATAAGCTTCCGCATAATCTTATCGATGCATTCCGCAGTACTCTTGAGGAAGCTAAATATGCGGACATAATAATACATGTTGTAGACAGTTCCAATCCGGATAAAGACATGCATATGAAAATTGTTTATGATACATTGAATGAGCTTGGTGTAAAAGATAAAACCATAATTACACTTTTTAATAAATGTGATGTGGCATCAGATAATATGTCTGATTCAGCAGCACCAAGAGACTTTAAGGCTGATTATACGGCATATATATCTGCGAAAACAGGCATGGGACTTACAGAATTTGAAAAAATACTTTCAGAGGTGGTTACTAAAGACTTTATTTATATTAAGAAAAAATATGATTATAGCGAGACCTCTAAAATACAGAATATTCGTAATTTTGGACAGCTTATAAAAGAAGAATACAAAGAAGATGGTGTGTATGTTGAGGGCTATGTTCCAAAACATATGGTATTAAAATAACGGAAAGGTGGATTACATTAATGAATTTGATAGCAGCTGTTGATAACAACTGGGCAATTGGGAAAAAAGGAAAAAGTCTTGTGTCAATACCGGAAGATATGAAGTACTTTCGGGAAGAGACAACGGGAAAAGTCCTTGTCATGGGAAGAAAAACATTTGAAAGTCTGCCGGGAGGCCCCCTGGCAAAAAGAATTAATATAGTACTTACAACAAACATGACATATAAAGCGGATGGAGCAATAATATGTCATAGTGTCGATGAGGTACTTGAGAAAATAAAACCATATAAATCAGAGGATGTTTATATTATAGGCGGTGGTGAAATATACAGGGAATTTCTTGATATGTGTGATGTTGCACATATAACAAAGATTGATTATAAATATGATGCAGATACATATTTCCCTAACCTTGATAAAATGGACAACTGGTATATTGAAGTAGAAAGTGATGAAAAGACATACTTTGATATTGTATATGAATTTGTGAAATATGTAAAAAAATGACAAAAAATAGTACTATGGTACTACACGGGTGTGTCATATAGTACTTTAGTACTATGATATTAGTACTAAAAGTTACTTGAAAAAATAAATTTATTTTGATAAAATTCTCTTGTTTACTTGCTAGCAACGATTTGCAGCATATTATAGAATTAAGAATATAAGGAGAAAGATAGTTTATGTTTTGTACGAAATGCGGATATAACATGGGAGATAACAGCATATGTCCAAACTGCGGCAATCAGGTTGGCAATGCATCAGCGGCTAATCCAAAGCCATCACAGAATAATTTTAGTACCCAGCAGGCGAATATGACTCAGCAGAGTGTTCAGCCAAATGAACAGCAGAGCTTCCAGCCAAATGTGCAGCAGGGATTCCAGTCAAATGCACAGCAGGGATTCCAGTCAAATGGTCAGCAGCCTTTTGGCAATCCTGCAGGTAATGGACAGATGCCAGTTGGTGATATGCCAAAGAAGAAGAAGAAAAAGTGGCCTGTTGTAACAGCAGTAGTTGTAGCTGTTGCATTGGTTCTTGGTGTGGGAACATATTTTGCGTATCCAATGATAAGAGATGCGTTTTCACCTAAGTCAAAGGCAGTTAAGGCATTAAAGAACACAGGAAGCGATCTTGAAAATGCATTAACAGGATATGTAGATAAGATTGGTGATAATAATTCTTCAGGCATTACACAGGGTGAAGGCTGGATAAAGATTGACAAGTTTGCTTCAGGTTCAAACAATCTCAGTCAGTATACAGATGTTAATACACTCAAGTATAAAGTACAGTGTGATCTTAGCAATAATAAGACATCAGGTACAATAGGATTATCAAAGGATAATGGTGATTCAATTGTTGATATGAAGTACCTGATTGATGGAGATATAGCTTACTATAGTATTCCAGCACTTTTTAAGGAATCTTTTAAGACAGATTTATCACAAACAACTTCAGGAAGTTCATATAAGTCTTCAGATGCATCAAAGTACTTTAAGCAGTTTAATTCAATATCAGGTTCATTTGATAATATTGATATGGAAGCAGTAAAACAGTACTCAGATGTGATTGATGCAGTTACAAAAGACGTTATTAAGGGATATGAAGAATTAGTTGATAATGTTGAATACAAAAAAGAAGGTGAAGAGACATTATCAACAAATAATGGCGATATTCAAACTACAAAATATACTATTACAGTAAATGAAGAGGCATTAGGCAAGGCAATTGATAAAACAATTGATGAATTATACGGTGATTCAAAGTTATCTTCATACATAGGTCTTGCAACAACATATCTTGGAACAACACAGGATGATATCAAAGAAAAGGCCAAGGATTCTATTAAGGGAATGCAGCCATTTACAATGAGTATTTATATTAAAGATGATAAAGTAGTTAAGTATGAATTTGATCTTTCACAGTATGCTGAAGACAATTTAAACATGTCTGTTACATTTACAGGAAAAGATTCAATATATAATGGATTACAGGCAGATATTCATGATGATAATAACAACGTTACAATGAGTTATCTTAATGAAAACAATGCAATAAAGTTTAATACTGATATTAATTTAGATAAGGGCAAGAGAAACGAAACAAAAGTCACAATCAACATGGATATGACATCAGATGGTGATAAGAAGGTTACAATTAATGATATAAGTATGAATGCTTCTTCAGGTAACACCAGTGCCGAGATTGCATTAAGTGGCGAGGTTAAGGCAAGCAGTGCTTCATCGCTTGACATTGATAAGTCAGATTTTAAAAATCCTGTAGACGTTACTACAATCACAAGAAGTAAGTTACTTGATTTTGCAAGCGAGTTATCAGGTAAAGAAGATATTCTTAAGAAGCTTTACAAGAATTATAGCAGCCTTGGCGGATATTATTATAATGAAAATTCAAACGGCATTGGAGATGGAAGCACAGGCGATAATTCAGGTGATTCTGGAGATTCAGGAGATTCAGGTTATTCAGACGATGATTTTGGCGGTTCAGACGATTCAGACTCTTATGATGGAACCGGCGATAGTACATATGAAGACAATACAGACAGTAATGATTACAATTCAAATAGTTGGGATTTCTAATCAAATTTAATTTTTACAAAAGCCCTCTGCTTTTAAGCGGAGGGCTTTTGGCATTTAACGGTTATGGATATAATATTTCTTTTAACAATCATATAGTGAAGGAAAAGTAAGTGATGATATTTATGAGTAAACAATGTATGTGTTATAACGAAAGCGTCTGAGACGACGTTCCATCTTAATTGCATTGGAAAGAAATCGGTATGCACCGACCTGGGTTTTATAATAGCCGTCTTCATATATTATAAATGCAGGGAAACCCTGAATAAGTAAAGAGTTTAACATACGGTCAGCATTTTCTTTCTGCCGGTATGCACCGACCTGTACACGATAAAGTTTCTGCGGATCATTTTCATCGTTAAAACGGTCATTGTTAAAACGATCATTATTAGGACGGTTATTGTTAAAACGGTCATTATTAGGACGGTCATTGTTAAAACGGTCATTATTAAAGCGGTCATTATTGAAACGATCATTATTAAGACGATTATCATTAAAACGATCATCATTAAACCGATCATTGTTAAATCGGTTATCATTGAGACGGTCGTTGTTAAATCGGTTATCATTGAGACGGTCGTTGTTAAATCGATCATCATTAAGGCGGTCGTTGTTAAATCGGTCATCATTAAGACGATCATCATTAAAACGATTATCGTCAATGCGGTTATTATCTGATTGTTCATTATCCATACGTCTGTTATCCTGTGTTTCATCCGCGTCTGCATTGAAACTGCTTTCTGTCATGGAAGGATTTTGGGAATACACGGTTTTTATTATTCCATTGGCGATTCCCTGGGCAATATCATTAAAACGTTCATCGAACAGTTCATTATCAGCATCTGTATTTATAAATCCCACCTCAACAAGAACAGCAGGCATTTTAGTACGTTTAAGTACAACCAGGTTTGGACGTTCTTTTACTCCAAGGTTTTTAAATCCAACTTTTTCAAGTTCGGCATTAATATTTCGTGCCATTATGGCCTTAACGCCATCATCTCTGTATACAAGTGTTTCAACGCCGCTATACTGGTTATCTCTTTCTGATGAATTTCTGTGGATTGAAACAAAATAGTCTGCACCGGCATTATTTGCATCAGTTGCCTTTTTAAATGGAGTTTCATACTCATCGCCGGTCCTTACGTAGTATACATTTATTCCATTTTCTTCCAGAATTTTTCCGACAGCACGTACAAGACGAAGTACGTCATCTTTTTCCTTACGGCCTTCATAGGTTGCACCGGAATCACTTCCACCGTGACCGGCATCAAGCGCTACAGTTATTTCAGACATAGACAGCCTCCATTGTTAAAATAATAATTCGGTATCACATTATTATATTCAGCAGAAATGCGGCTGATACTGTTTTTGGTGCGAAAGAAAAAAATGCAGCATATAAAATACTGTTAGTACATGGTATTGTTATAAATTGTTCTGGCATGAAAAAATAAAATAGAATATAATAGTTATATTATTTATGGAACGCGCAAAATTCAAAAATGGAAGACAGGTGGAACTGGTGGTAGTAGAGCAGGCATATAAAATTCTTGGAGTAAAGAAAGGTGCAGATAAAAAGGAAATTAAGAAAAAATACCGGCTTCTGATGCATAAGGTCCATCCGGACACATTTGCATCGAAAAAACCTTCGTACCAGTACAGCGCACAGGAAATAAATGAAGCATATTCATTTTTATGTAAGGAAGGCAGACTGGAAAATACATATTACGGTAATAAATATGATAAAGAAGAACAGGAGAGTAATAATAGATACAGAAAGTATAAAGACTCCAGCGATAATAATAACCACAGGCAGTATAAAGACTACAGAAACAGTAAAGGCCGTGAGAGTGAATATAAATACAGATGGAATGCACCGGAAAATGTTAATGCTTATACAAATCGGAGCATTTACCATTATGCGGAGGGCTATGATGGGGATATTACAGGTAGTTTTAAAATAGCCAGTGGGAAATATATCTGGAAGCTTGAGGAGGATTTTGCTTTATTTATAAAGAGCATATTTGAATGCAGTGAAAAACTGCTTAATGACGTCGATACAAAGCTTGACAGAAACTTAAGCTTCGAGACAAAAATTTCAGTTCAGGCTGAACTTGCATATCTTCTGGCGCAGCAGTTTATTGATGCACCAGAAATGCTTAATAAGCTTCTTACGCCTATAGACACGGAGGACGCATATGTATTTTATATAGCTTCTATGCTTGAAATATCACAGCCGGCTCCATTTTTAAGGGCGGGGATGACCCTTTATCCTGCAGAAATAAAGAAGCACAGGTTGTTTTTAAAGACAAAATCAGGACAGCAGGCAGGTTATATATCCTTTAAGGACGATAGGCTTTACTACATTGTAATACCGCTTCTTGAGCAGCGAAGGGCGCAGGTAAAGACAGAAATATCAAAAAAGCAGGACAGGTTTAATACAAAACAGGCAGTAAAGTACAAAAATCTGGATTTCTGGATAAAGGTGCCACATAACAGTGCCACTACATTTCCGGAAAATATAAATATGCAGATAGATGCATTGCTTGAAGGATATGCAAAAAATAATAGATAAATTAGATAGGAGATTATATATGTACACACCAACCGAAAAAAGATATGACAATATGCAATACAACAGATGCGGCAGAAGTGGCCTTAAACTTCCGGTAGTATCGCTGGGGTTCTGGCATAATTTTGGCGATTTTTCGTCATATGACAATATGAAGCAAATGTGTTTTACAGCATTTGATAATGGAATTACACATTTCGACCTGGCAAACAATTACGGGCCGGAGCCGGGAAGCGCTGAAAAGCATCTTGGGATGATATTAAAGGAGCATTTATCGGCATACAGGGATGAGCTTATTATCAGTACAAAAGCAGGGTATGACATGTGGAAAGGTCCATATGGAGACTGGGGCAGCCGCAAGTACCTGATAGCCAGTTTAGACCAGAGTCTTAAGCGTATGGGACTTGAATATGTGGATATTTTTTATCATCACAGAATGGATCCTGAAACGCCGCTTGAGGAAACTATGGGAGCACTTGACCAGATTGTCAGGAGTGGAAAGGCTTTATATGTCGGACTTTCCAATTATGATGGCGAGACCATGAAAAAGGCCTGCACAATATTAAGCGATTTAAAGTGTCCGTTTATTATTAATCAGAATTCATACAATATATTTAATCGTACAATTGAGAATAATGGATTAAAAGAGGCAGCAAGGGAGTGTGGAAAGGGAATTATATCTTTCAGTCCGCTTGCCCAGGGAATGCTTACAGACCGCTATTTAAACGGAATACCGGCAGACAGTCGTGTGGCTACAGATGGAAGATTCCTTCATAGAGACCAGCTCGATAAAAAACGTATAAATATGATTGCACAGTTAAATAATATTGCAGCCCAGAGAGGAGAGACTCTTGCCCAGATGGCACTTAAGTGGGTTTTAAAGGATGACGATGTTACAAGTGTTCTTATTGGAGCATCAAGACCAGAGCAGATTCTTAATAATCTAAAAGTTATGCAGGCGGCGCAATTTTCCAAAGAAGAGCTGGAGTTAATAGATAAAATAGCACTGTCTTAAAGAAAAATAAGGTAATAATGAATGAATAATATTCATTGACATAACTCTTTTATTGTGCTAGTATTATCAATGCAGACAGGAAATATAATCTGTAAAGTTGATAAAACACCGTAGAAAGCATTTGGAGGAAAACAGATGAGAGTTGTAAAGGATCCTGAGGTCAGAAAGCAGGAGATTTTAGATGCTGCGATTCAGGTATTTGCAAGAAAGGGATATGACAAGACATCAATTTCAGATATTGCGGCTGAGGCGAATATGTCGCAGGGACTTTGTTACAGATATTTTCCTTCTAAAGAAGATATTTATAATGAAGCAGTAGAGCAGTACGCAACATTGATTGCACAGCGTAATCATAATGAATATCTTAAACTTGTGAAAAAAAATAATGCGGTAACACTTCGGGAGCAGATTAAGCTGCTCTGTGAGAATATGAGTACATATAAGAATGCTGAGCATGAAGATAAAGGGCTTTATGAAATGTTTCATCGTCCGGATGGGAAAAGGCTTCACATGCAGCTTTCGTTTCTGATTATGGAAAAGGTTATTCCGTATATGGAAGAAGCACTGGCTGATGCAAAAAAACGAGGCGAGATATCAATTGATGATACAGCTGCTACGGCCAGGTTTATGATGTATGGACAGCTGCCGCTTATATTTGATCGCAATATATCTGATGAGAAATGTGGAAAGAAGCTTGAAGATATAACATTCCGGCTGCTTGGTTTATCATAAAGAAAATAATCCCGGTAAGAAATAAATTCTGCCGGGATTAAAAATAAAAATATAAATGAATGAAGTACATTCATTTAAAACATTAAGGAGGAAACTATGAACAGTAAAATTGATTTTGTAAATGGAAAAACGCTGAAAGCGCTTTTAGCTATGGTAGTGCCGGTATTATTATCTATGATATTAATGATGGCTTACAATATGGTAGACAGTCTGTGGATTGGAAATCTTCTGGGAGAGCAGGGATACGCAGCATTGACAGATTCTACATCAGTGATTCTTATATTAAATGCCCTTGCGCTTGGCTCCGGAAATGGTATTTCGATTCTTGTATCTCAGGTAACAGGTGCAGGCAAGAAAGAAAAAACAAATAAAATCATAGGAGCAATCGTAGTTATGGCAGCAGTATTTTCTATAGTAATTGCCATAATTGCAGAATCAGGTTTATGGCCACTGATTCATATGTTACAGACTCCTGTGGCAGTTGAACAGGCAGCATATGATTATTTACAGATTTATTTATTAGGTTATGTTTTTATTTTCATTTATCTTCAGTTTACGGCAATAATGCGTTCTTTCGGAGATCCTGTATTTCAGCTTAAAGGAATGCTTGCAACTACAGTGCTTAATGCAGTATTAGACCCGCTTATGATTAACTGGATGGGACTTAAGGGTGCAGCCATTGCAACAGTTATATCTGAAATAGTCTGCCTTTTATATGCATTTTATTATTATAAGAAAAAAGAAATGTTTAAGATATGCATTTCAAAGGAAGGCATGTCTTATGCAAAGGACATTTTAAAGGATGCCGTTCTGGCAGCCGTGCAACAATGTATTCCTGCAATCAGTTCAGCTGTTATGGTTGCTTTAGTTGGAAGGTATGGCTTAACAGCCGTAGCCGGTTATGGAGTTGCAACAAAGCTTGAAATATTTTTGTTTTATCCGGCAATGGCAGTAAATATGGGACTTACAGCAATTGTTGGACAGTGTATAGGAGCAGGCAGGTATGACAGGGTAAAAGATTACACTAAGTATGCCTGCATTACAGGCGGAATATTTATAGCAGTTCTTTCAGCAGCAGTGATTCTTTTAAGTGGATCTTTGTCAGGCCTGTTTGTAAAAGGAGCAGTAATTGCAGAAATTGTAAAACAGTTCTTTTTCACGATTAGTATTGGTTATGTTTTATACATGCTTACAAGTTGTTTTCTTGGTAAATTCAGTGGACTTGGGAAACCGGGATTAAGTATGATTTTATTTGTCTTTTATTATATTGTTGTCAGAATACCGCTTGCACAGATTCTGATAGGAAGTATGGGACTTAATGGAATATGGATAGCAATTCTTATTAGCCATGTTCTTTCAACTGTACTTGCCATTATAATTAATTTTGTAATTAACAGGAAAAAAGAAGGCGTATGTCTGGCACAAAATTAATAATATTTACAGCATAAAAGGCAGATGTATGCTGATTAATCATAAAATTTAGTACATAGCATATAATAATAAGAAAAAACTTTTAGAAAACCAGATGAGGGTTGAAATGAATGTTGGATATGTTCATACATTAGAAACACCTGTTAATGCGATTGATAAGGGGCAGATGAGAGTTGATGTTGTAGACAGGGCTACAAACAGACCGATTAGGAATGCAGTTGTTGATATAGCATATACAGCTGATCCGCAGTCAACAATAGAAGAGTTAACAACTAATGACAATGGACAGACGGAAAAGGTAGTGCTTCCGGCCCCACCGCTTGAGTACAGCATGGAACCCAGCGTGAATCAGCCGTTTTCAGAGTATACAGTCACAGTAAGGGCGGAAGGGTACGAGGAATTCAGCGTTTCGGGAAGCGATGTTTTCTCTGGTGAAGTAAGTATTCAGTCTATGCAGATGATGTCAATCCGTACCGATACCGGACCTGAAAATATTGTAATACCTGCAAATACATTATTCGGTAATTTTCCACCAAAGATACCGGAGAGTGAGATAAAACCGGTAAATCAGCCGGGAGAAATTGTGTTAAGCAGAGTGGTTGTTCCGGAAATAGTGGTAGTCCATGATGGCCCTCCAGGTGATTCTACTGCTGTTAATTATTATGAGCGTTATTCGGATTACATTAAAAATGTTGCAAGCAGCGAGATTTATTCTACCTGGCCAAGACAGACAATTGAAGCTAATGTGCTTGCAATGATGTCATTTACTTTAAACCGGGTGTATACGGAATGGTATAGAAATCAGGGATACGATTTTACTATAACTACTTCAACAGCGTACGATCATAAATGGGTGAACGGAAGAAATATTTTCGAGAGCATTTCAGATGTTGTAGATGATATATTTAACAGATATTTATCAAGACCTAATGTGAAGCAGCCGATTCTTACACAGTATTGTGATGGTAAAAGAGTAAAATGCCCGAGGTGGCTTAGCCAGTGGGGAAGTAAATATCTCGGAGACCAGAATTATGATCCTTTGGAGATTATAAGATACTATTACGGTGATGACATGTATATTAATGAGGCTGAAGAAATAAGTGGAATTCCATCATCATGGCCGGGGGCAGATCTTGACGTTGGCTCGTCAGGACAAAAGGTGCGGCAGCTGCAGGAACAGTTGAATCTTATAGGCGAGTACTATAACGCAATTCCGGTGCTTACACCAGATGGAATTTATGGTGAACGTACAGCAGAAGCAGTAAGAGTATTTCAGCGTTTATTTGACCTTCCACAGACAGGAATAGTTGATTTTCCAACGTGGTATAAAATATCTGATAAATATGTCAGGCTTTCACGTATTGCAGAACTTGAGTGATTACAGAATGAAAAGGTATATTTTAATCCTGGCATCATAACTGAAAAATAATAATAAAATCCAAAACAGGCTCCGGCACAATTGAGATAATAAATGCCAGAGCCTGTTTTATTATTATATAGAAAAGCATTTTTGAAGATATTTTAGTGACGTTTTTCAGCCATAAAGAATACGGCAATTGTTCCCGGACCTGTATGTGTTCCGATTATTGGACTTAAGTAATTTATTACGCTGTCAAGACCAGTCTTTTCCTTGATTTTATCGGCTGTAAACTGCGCATCTTCAATGCAGTCACTATGACCGATAAATACGATTCCAGCCTCATTTTTAAATGCGCCGGAATCCTGTGCAACCTTGTCAACTAAAGTTAAAAGCGCTTTTTTTCTTCCGCGGACTTTGCCGGTAGGAATAAGCTTACCTTCATCATTGATATAAAGAATAGGCTTTATACCTGCTAAAGAGCCAATAAATGCAGATGATTTGGAAACTCGTCCGCCACGATACAGGTGGAAAAGGTCATCAACTGTAAAATACTGTGCGAAGTTAAATAGATGTGATTTAACATAATCAGCAATTTCTTCAAGAGATTTTCCTTCTTTTTTAAGCTGTACTGCCCGGTAAACAACAAGGCCTTCGCCAAGTGATGCAGATAAGGAGTCGATTATCGTAATATTGGCATCAGGATATTCTTCATTCAGTTCATTCATTGCGATAATATAGTTATTATAACTGCAGCTTAATGCGGATGAGAATGCAATATGCAGAATGTCATAGCCTTCTTCAATTCGCTTCTTAAAAAGCTTGTAAACTTCTTCAGGGTTACATGCCATTGTTGTAGGCATGGCACCATTTCGCATTTTTTTATAAAATTCCTCAATAGGAAGTGTATTTTCAGGTCCGTAAACCGTATCATCAATAGAATAATATAGTGTGTGGATATCAACATTATTTTCCTTGACGAATTCAGCAGGAAGATCTGCTGTAGTATCTGTCGAAATAATAAAATCGCGCATTAAAGTGCCTCCTTAAAAATATTGAGTTTTGAGTATTTAGATTACAATTATGTATATAATACCATTGAAATGTAATTATAGCAATAAAATCACAAGTGCCCGCTTACATTTCCTGTTGCAACTTATATTTTTATATCATATTCAGAGAAAAAATATTGACGTAAGCTGATAAGTGCCTTATAATTCAATAATCCCATATGGGATTATTAAGGAGGGACATATGTATAGTGATAAACAGATACAACAGCTTCATAATGAGTTGAATAAGGCTATTATTAAGTGTCGTTCGGTGTATTCATTATGGTCAAAAGAACATGATATAAGCTATAACAGGATGCTTGTTCTTTACACTATAAGAGAATATGGATTTTGTACTCAGAAACAAATATGTGACAGCTATCTTCTGCCGCGTCAGACCATAAATAATACAATTGCAAAAATGCGTAATGAGGGATTGCTTGAAATCAGTCCACAAAATAGTAATGGGAAGGAAAAGGCATTTGTGTTAACCGATAAAGGAAGTAAATATGCTAAACGATTGCTTAAGTCGCTTAATGATGTCGAACAAAGGACAGTTAAAATGGTGGGAAAGGAAAAAATTATTGCCATGACAGAAACTGTTTTGGAATTTGATAATGCTCTTATGAAAGCATTGGAAGAGTCTGCAAATAAAAATTCCGGCGATACGATTAAGCCTGTAAACAAAAATAAAAACAAGTCAGGAAATGAAAATGAGTAAAAATACGAAAATTATAGAAGATGATTTTTTAGGTTCGGAAAAAATCAGCAGAATACTTTTAAAACTTGCCCCACCGGTTATGTTAGCCCAGTTAATCCAGGCATTATACAATATTGTAGATAGTTTTTTTGTTGGCAGATATTCAAATGATGCGTTAACGGCTTTATCAGTTATATATCCGCTGCAGCTTATCATTATTGCGCTGGCTGTTGGAACCGGAGTTGGTGTTAATACATATATGGCGGGCAAATATGCACAAAAAAGGACAGATGATGCTGATAATGCAGCAGGAACCGGAATGGTGTTAGAGTTTGCTACCTGGTTTGTTTTTGCAATTATCTCTTATTTAATAATGAAACCTTATGTAATGGCTTCTGCAAAAACACCTGATGCAGTATCATCGGCAGTTACATATGGAAATATTGTGTGTATTGGAAGTATTGGTGCATTTCTTGAAGGAAATTTTACAAAAGTACATCAGTCACATGGAAATATGAGACTCCCGATGATTGCCCAGATCTGCGGGGCAATTATTAATATTGTTCTTGATCCGGTGCTGATTTTTGGGGTAGGCCCGTTTCCTGAAATGGGAGTTGACGGTGCGGCAGCAGCTACAGTCTGCGGACAGATTGCGGCAGCAGTTATTACAGGAATCAGTGGATACAGGAGACCACCGAAGCTTAACAGACTATTTCATTACATAAAGAGGATATATTTTTATGGATATTCGTCAATTCTGATGCAGGCATTGTATACAGTGTATATAGTTGTCTTAAATATTATTCTCGCAGGATTTTCGGATGCGGCTGTTACAGTGCTTGGTTTATATTATAAAATGCAGACTTTTTTCTTTATACCATTATTTGGACTGCAGACCTGTATTGTTCCGGTAATAAGCTTTAATTATGTCAGAAAATCATATAAAAGATGCAAAGATATAATGAAGAGTTCATTTAGTGTTTCTACGTTATTTATGATTATAGGAGTTATTGCATTTGTATTTATGCCATCCCATATTATAAGATTGTTTTCTGATAGCGCGGAGGTTCTTTCAATAGGAGCCATTGCATTTCCTGTCATAGGACTGAGTTTTATTCCTGCGGTATTTTCGTTGATGATACCGGTATTTTTTCAGGCGATTGGCAAAGGAAAAGAGAGTCTGTTTTTGTCGGTGGCAAGACAGATATTCTGCCTGATTCCCATATTCTGGGGCTTCTCTATGATTGGCCTGGATTATACGTGGATAGCATTTCCGGCTTCTGAGATAATATCAGGTGGAATTGGAATTTTTATGTACTTAAGGACTATTGGCGGATGGGAAAAAATTTCTGACCATAATAGAAAATGCTAAACTGGCTGTTTTATTTAATATCAGAAAGCTGTATAATATCACATATATCTAAGGTAATTGTGAATTATGAATTTCGACTACATTTATGCCAAATTAATAAATTCATAAGCAGGGTGCTTTAGTGCGGCCGGTACTTTGGCGGTGTATTTTACCGCCTTACGTACCGCTGCCAGCAATAAGCAGCGCGAGCGTGCCTGCGTTGAATTGTTAATTTTGCCGGGCATTATCTGAAAAACTGAACGTTTCGCAATTAACTATTACGTATAAGCAAAGAAAGGAGCAGTTATGAGTCTTAAAGAAGAAAGTTATAATGCAGCTGTAGAACTGCTTGATATAGCAGGAACACAGGAAGGCGATATTCTTGTTGCAGGATGTTCTACAAGTGAGGTGTCGGGTGAAAGGATTGGTTCTTCATCAAAGCCTGAACTGGCAAAAGAAGTATTTGAAGGGATATATGATGCGGTAAAAGAAAGAAAGATGTATCTTGCAGCCCAGTGTTGCGAGCATCTTAACAGAGCAATTATAATTGAGAAAGAACTTGCGGTATTAAGGAATATTGAGATTGTAAATGTTGTTCCATGGCCAAAGGCAGGAGGTTCTTTTGCAACACAGGCATATGAGCATTTTTCAAATCCTGTTGCAGTTGAGCATATAAAGGCTGATGCAGGAATGGATATAGGTGATACACTTATTGGAATGCATCTTAAAGATGTAGCAGTTCCTGTAAGAATCAGTGTGGATAAGATTGGTAAAGCTCATCTTGTCTGTGCAAGAACACGCCCGAAGTTTATTGGGGGCGAAAGAGCCCATTATCTGGTACCAGGCGAAAGATAACTGTCATAATGTTACAGTTTATAAATGCATAAATAAAATTTGTAGATAAAAGCGCAAATAAAAGTAAAAAAACACTTGACACATATCAATGTGGGTGATAAACTATAGAAGTTGTAAAGCGAAGCAGAGTGTCCACTCTCACCTTAGCACAGGAAAGTGACTCGGGTTTATATTTAAGAATATTTAAAAAGTATTTATCTATTATAATGCTTTTTGTTATATTTGCCGAATATAAGTGGATAGTCTGACTATCCACTTTTTTTATATTGCTGATTATGGAGGTGCACTACTATTAGTGAATTAATGATTAACGAACAGATAAGAGATAAGGAAGTTCGTGTTATTGGAGAAGAAGGACAGCAGTTAGGAGTTATGTCACCTAAGGATGCGATGAAACTTGCCAGGGAAGCCAATGTTGATCTTGTTAAAGTGGCTCCGTCAGCAGTTCCACCGGTATGTAAGCTTATCAATTATGGTAAGTACAGATACGAACTTGCAAGAAAAGAAAAAGAGGCTAAAAAGAAGCAGAAGACTATTGAAGTCAAAGAAGTAAGATTATCACCTAATATTGATGTGAATGATCTTAATACAAAGAGTAATGCTGCAAGAAAGTTCCTTTCTAAGGGTAACAAGGTTAAGGTAACATTAAGGTTCAGAGGTCGTGAAATGGCCCATATCGAAAGCAGCAAGCACATTTTATCAGATTTCGCTGAGAAGTTAAGCGATGTAGCAGTAGTTGATAAAGCACCGAAACTTGAGGGAAGAAGCATGACTATGTTTTTAACTGAAAAACGTTAAAATAAAATAGGTTATTAGTTTAGGAGGATTATTATGCCAAAGGTAAAAACAAAAAGAGCAGCCGCTAAGCGTTTCAAATTAACTGCATCAGGTAAGTTAAAGAGACAGAAAGCGTATAAGAGACATATTCTTACTAAGAAGTCAACAAAGAGAAAGAGAAATTTAAGACATGCAGCTATGACAGATGCAACTAATGTAAAGACAATGAAGAAGATCATGCCTTATCTCTAATTTGTGAGTATTGATTTAAAGGAGGAATATTAAAATGGCAAGAATTAAAGGCGGTTTAAACGCAAAGAAGAAACATAATAGAGTTTTAAAGCTCGCTAAAGGATATAGAGGAGCTAGATCAAAGCAGTACAGAGTTGCAAAGCAGTCTGTAATGAGAGCTCTTACAGAGTCATATGCAGGTAGAAAGCAGAAGAAGAGACAGTTCAGACAGTTATGGATTGCCAGAATCAACGCTGCTGCAAGAATTAATGGTTTATCATACAGCAAGTTTATGTATGGTTTAAAGTTAGCTGATGTAGATCTTAACAGAAAGGTATTGTCAGAAATGGCAATCAACGATGCTGAAGGTTTCGCAAAGCTTGCTGAATTAGCAAAGTCAAAGGTTGCTTAATTTATAGAATTAAACATTAAACATAAAAATTACCGCACTGTATATTTTAATTAATTAGAATATGCAGTGCGGTTTTTATTGTTTATACGCCTGTTAATCAGTTGGCCATTTCTTCTGTAAGCAGGGCACCTTCAAAGCTTCGCATATCCGCTATTACAGCCTGGCGCATTTTGGGGTCCTGTATTTTAACAGTGTAGGTTACATAACCGCCTTCGCTGTTTGAATCGCGGTATATTTCAAGCTCATGAATTGCGTAATTGTGTGTTTTGCAGTATTTTACGAGATTTCTTATGTAGCTGTGGGTGCTGTATTCAGCATATATGCAAATGTATTTATTATATTTCATAAAATATTTGTCAACAAGTGATAATATTCTTAATGAAAATACAATGATTACGCTGCAGATAATTGCACCACAGTAAAAGCCTGATCCTATTGCAATTCCGATAGTGGCAGAGCACCACAGACCGGCCGCTGTTGTAAGTCCTTTTACATGGCTGTTTCTGGTAACGAGAATTGTTCCGGCACCAAGAAATCCTATTCCACTTACAACCTGTGCGGGTATTCGGGCAGGGTCACTGCTTCCAAGCATATCACACATATATACATTTGTTATGCAGGTAAGTGTTGCGCCAATACATACAATCACATATGTCCTGAATCCGGCAGGGCGCTGTTTCTGTTCACGTTCTATGCCTATAAGGCCACCCAGGAAAAGTGCTAAGAGTATACGTACGGTTATGGAATAAATATTTAATTCGCTGAATAATGGTATATGTTCAAGGTACATATTACTATATTACATTCTCCATTCTTTATAAATTCACATTACAACTCAGTGTGTTCCTGTTGAGCCAAATCCATTAGCTCCACGGTCAGTTGAACTTAGTTCTTCAACCTGGTTAAAGCATGCTGTAACATAAGGTGTGAGTACAAGCTGCGCAATTCGTTCTTTTGGTTCTATTGTAACAGGATCGTCTGAATGATTATGTAATGCAACCATAATTTCTCCACGATAGTCAGAATCAATAACCCCGACTTTATTTGCAGGTGCGATTCCCTTCTTGCAGGCCATTCCGCTTCTGGCATATACAAGACCAACGAGTCCTGCGGGAATTTCTATTGCTATTCCTGTATGGATGAATTCAGTCCTGCCAGGGGCAATAGTTATATCGTTTTCATTAGCTGCATATAAGTCACACCCTGCAGCAAATTCAGTTCCATAGCTTGGAATAGTTGCATTTTCTGTAAGTTTTTTAAAGTTCACGATAGTGTTCATATTTAAATCCTCTTTCTTTATATATTTATTAATATCCGCTGAGTATTACAACACGGCTGCTTTCAAGAGATTTAGCAACGTCAATTGTGCGTTGGTTTGAAGAACCTTTGAATTTAAGATTAAGGTCCTTAAGTTCTTCAATAAATTTGCCATCAACCAATACATCTATGTAGGAAATCATTTCCCGTGTTTCCGGCCATTTCGGGCACATAATGTTTAGAATATCCCGGTCAAACAGAAATCCTGTGAAGCACCATATGTTTTTTTGTGGATAAGCTGCCTTAACAGCACGAAGAAGGGGGATAAGTCCGATCTGATTGCTGTATTCAAAAGGCTCACCGCCAAGGAGGGTAAGTCCTGCAATGTATTCAGGACGCAGGGAATCGACTATTTCGTCAATCTGTTTCTGCGTAAATTCATTGCCATAATTAAAGTCCCAGGCAATTTCATTAAAGCACCCTTTACAGTGATGGTTACATCCGCTTACAAATATGCTTGTACGGACGCCGGGTCCATTTGCTACATCATTATATTTTATTTCTGCATAATTCATATATGACACTCCATTCCGTACAGTACTGTGTTTAGTGATAATATTCTGTGTTTTTATTCCGGTTATCTTAAGGACGATGCACTGGCATAGCGGTTAAAAACGGCTACATAAGTATAACAGAAATATTAAAGTAAAAAAAGGTTTTTCTGACTTGTATTTTTAAGTACAAAAACGTATAATAAAATTAATTTTCTATACAGTAAATTCGGAGGTGGCTTATGTCAGACAAAATAGTTTTAGATAATAACGTTCAAGTAGAAAAAACTGATCGGCCGGTAGACACTCCACCAGATTTTACACCGCCAGAGGAATTATATGATGATCTTATAAGGGAAATAAAAAAATATCACCCATCGTCAGATCTGTCAGATATAGAGAGAGCATATAAAATAGCATATGAAGCACATAAGAATCAGTTCCGCAAATCAGGAGAACCATATATAATTCATCCATTATGTGTTGCAATAATTCTTGCAGAGCTTGAGCTGGATAAAGAAACGATTATAGCAGGACTTTTGCATGACGTAGTCGAAGACACGGTTATGACTATTGAAGATGTTACCAAAGAGTTTGGAGAAGAAGTAGCACTTCTTGTTGATGGTGTTACAAAGCTTACCCAGCTTAACTATCAGCATGACAAGCTTGAAGTGCAGGCAGAAAATCTGCGTAAGATGTTTCTTGCAATGGCAAAAGATATCAGGGTAATCCTTATTAAGCTTGCAGACAGACTTCATAATATGCGTACGATGCAGTATCAGACACCTGAGAAGCAGATCGAGAAGTCGAGAGAAACTATGGATATCTATGCACCTATTGCACACAGGCTCGGTATTTCAAAGATAAAAGTTGAACTCGATGATTTATCGATGCAGTACCTTATGCCTGATGTATATAAGGATCTGGTTAATCAGGTGAATATAAACAGACCGGGAAGAGAAGCATTTATTAAAAGCATAATCAAAGAAGTTGCAATGCATATAAGTAATGCGGGTATAGATGCAGAGATAGACGGACGTGTTAAGCATTTCTTTTCTATATACAGAAAAATGGTCAACCAGAATAAGACCCTTGACCAGATATATGATATTTTTGCGGTAAGAATTAAGGTTGAGACTGTTAAGGACTGTTATGCGGCTCTTGGTATCATTCATGAGATGTATAAGCCTATTCCCGGAAGATTTAAAGATTATATTGCTATGCCTAAGCCCAATATGTATCAGTCACTTCATACGACGCTTATTGCATCAAATGGACAGCCATTTGAGATACAGATAAGAACATATGAGATGCATAAGACTGCTGAGTATGGTATCGCAGCTCACTGGAAGTACAAAGAAGGCAAGAGCGGTGAAAAAGGAAATGAAAGAGAAGAGGCTAAGTTAAGCTGGTTAAGACAGATTCTTGAATGGCAGAAGGAAATGTCAGATAATAAAGAATTCCTGTCATCCATAAAGAACGATCTTAATCTGTTTTCTGACAGTGTTTACTGTTTTACACCATCAGGGGATGTTAAAAATCTTCCGGCAGGTTCCTGTTCAATCGATTTCGCATACAGCATTCATAGTGCAGTTGGAAATAAGATGGTAGGGGCAAGAGTTAATGGAAAGCTTGTTCCAATTGATTATAAGATTAAGAATGGTGACAGAATAGAGGTAATTACTTCACAGAACTCAAAAGGGCCAAGCCGTGACTGGCTTAAGCTTGTAAAGAGTACACAGGCACGTAATAAGATAAATCAGTGGTTTAAGCATGAACTTAAGGAAGATAATATTATTAAGGGCAAAGAACTTATTACATCATACTGTAAGAGTAAAGGAATAGTTTTATCTAATCTTACGAAACCGGAGATAGAGCAAAAAGCTCTTAATAAATATGGTTTTAAGGACTGGAATTCACTTCTTGCCTCTGTGGGTCACGGAGGACTTAAAGAAGGACAGGTCGTTAATAAACTGCTTGAAGAATTTGATAAGCTTAAGAAGGCTTCGATGACGGATAAAGAAGCATTAGCAGAGCTTGTTAAGAATGAAAATAAGGACAAGCCATCTAATAAAAAGAACAAGGGCGGAATAGTTGTAAAAGGAATTCATGATGTCGCAGTAAGATTTTCAAAATGCTGTAATCCTGTCCCTGGTGATGAAATTGTCGGATTTGTTACAAGGGGAAGAGGAATATCCATTCACAGGACAGATTGTGTTAATATTCTTAATTTTCCGGCGAGTGAGAGGGCACGGCTTATTGATGCAGAATGGGAAAAATCTGATTCCAAGGATGAAAAGTACAGTGCTGAGATTAATATTTATGCACAGAACAGAACAGGTCTTATTGTAGATATTTCAAGATTGTTTACAGAAGCCAATATAGATGTAAAGTTTATGAACAGCCGTGTTAATAAGAAGCAGATAGCAACAATTAACCTTGGCTTTGATATTCATGGCATTGATGAACTTAATAAAATAATTGACAACCTTCGTAAAGTTGAAGGCGTGAATGATATTGAAAGAGCAACAGGCTGAAAAAATACAGCAGAACTGATTGAAATGGAGGATTGATAATGGGAAAAATGCGTTTGGAGCACATGGTGCTTGGAATGGTGTCAACAAATTGTTATCTGCTGATTAACGATGAACTTAAGCAGTGCGTTGTAATAGATCCTGCTGACAGCGGTTTTATGATTAATCAAAGAATCAGTTATAACGGATGCAGCCTTAGCGGAATCCTGCTTACACATGGACATTTTGACCATATTACAGCTGTTGATGATGTAAAAAAAGCATTTGGTGCAAAGGTATATGCAAGTGTGGATGAAAAAGAAGTACTCGCATCAACTCATTATAATCTTTCAGAGGGAAACGGCAGAACTGTAACCGTTGAAGCAGATGTGTGGCTTAATGATGGTGATGCAATAAAGCTTGCAGGTTTTAACATAAAGGTTATTAATACTCCGGGTCATACGAAGGGAAGCTGCTGTTATTATATAGAAGATGAAAAGTCTCTTTTTTCAGGTGATACATTGTTTGCAGGCTCAGTTGGAAGAACTGATTTTCCGACAGGAAGCATGTCAGAAATAGTTCATTCGGTTAATGACAGACTTATGAAGCTGCCTGACGATACAAAGGTATTTCCAGGGCATGGAGAAAGTTCATCCATAGCATATGAAAAACAACATAATCCATATGTGAATTGAAATGATTTCTGGTGATTGCGATATTTATGAATTTTAACTGTGTTTATGCAAAATTAACCAATTCATTACTTGGAAAATATATGCTTCGCAATTATCTAAATATAATACTTATAGTTAGTTAGGAAATAAAAATGATTTATATAAAGATATCGGATATGGATTTCTATGATGATGCGATTATTATGATCAGGTCATTTTATCCGCGCAGGGATGTCATGCATTTAAAGGACAATACAGTGATTACGGAGGATGATCTTGTTATAGAGCCTTCTATCCCTGATAAAAAAGAGGCGGGAACCAAAAGAGAAATCCATGACGAATTTAAGAAAGAACTGTATCTTAAGCTTGAAGGCATGACAGGAAGAAAACTTCCCTGGGGATATATGACAGGCGTGCGTCCAAGCAAGAATGCATATCTTATGCTTGAAGAAGGATATACACAGGAAGAAGTTCTTAAGGATTTTATAAATACACATTTTGTTGATGAAAAGAAAGCAAAGCTTGCGATTGATGTGGCACAAACAGAAAAAAGCATTTTAACGGAAATGGATTATAAAAATGGATACAGCATTTATATTGGAATTCCATTCTGTCCGACTACATGTCTTTATTGTTCGTTTACATCATATTCTGTAGCTGCCTTTAAGAGCAAAGTTGACCTTTATCTTAAAGCACTGTATAAGGAAATGCATTTTGTATCCAGAGCGATGGCGGATAAAAGACTGGATACAATATACTTTGGAGGCGGAACACCTACAACACTTACAGCACAACAGCTTGATGAACTGCTTAGTGAGCTTGAGAAGTGTTTTGATGTTGGTAATGCCATTGAACTTACGGTTGAAGCAGGCAGACCTGACAGTATAACAGCGGACAAGCTTAAGGTGTTAAAGAAGCATAATGTTGGAAGAATATCCATTAATCCTCAGACAATGAACCAGTCTACACTTGATATTATTGGAAGACGCCATACTGTTAAACAGGTAAAGGACGCATTTAACATGGCAAGAGAGTGTGGGTTTAACAATATAAATATGGATATGATTCTTGGACTTCCGGGTGAAGATGAATCAATGGTTGAAAATACATTAAAACAGATAAAAGAACTTGCACCGGAGAGCCTTACAGTACATTCACTTGCAATAAAAAGAGCGGCAGCACTTAATATATGGCGTGAGAAATATGTGGGTATAGAGCTTAAAAACAGTGAAGAGATGGTTGAAATGGCTGAAAAATATGCAAGAATCATGGGAATGGTTCCTTATTATATGTACCGGCAGAAGAATATGACCGGTAACTTTGAAAATGTAGGATACAGCCACCCGGGAAAAGAATGTATTTACAATATTCTTATTATGGAAGAACGCCAGACAATTATCGCAATGGGGGCCGGTGCTTCATCAAAAATAGTTTTTCATAATCAGGTAAGTAATGCAAGAGGTGTCAGAATAGAGAGAGTAGAGAATGTTAAAGATGTTGTTAATTATATTAACAGAATTGATGAAATGATTGAAAGAAAAAAGATATTCTTTGAAAATAACATTTTTTAGCTTGATGAATGAAATATAAGTGATATACTTTATTTTATATTGATACCAAGGTCAAAAGTCATTCGTGTTTACGTGACAGAACCTTTGATACTTGCATCTTTTATATTAAATTAAATAAAACAAATGCCTAAGGGCAGGAAAGAGGAAAAATATATGGCTGAGTCAATGGTTGGCTTAAAAAGAACACACAGATGTACAGAAGTGTCAGCTTCTAATATTGGTGAAACAGTAACCGTTATGGGATGGGTACAGACAAGACGAAATCTTGGTTCACTTATATTTGTTGATTTAAGGGACAGAAGCGGACTTCTGCAGATAGTTTTTGATGAGAAAAATATTGGCAAGGAAGGATTCGATAAGGCATATGGCATAAGAAATGAATATGTACTTGCAGTTGTAGGTAAGGTTGCAAAGCGTGGCGGTGCAGTTAATGAAAACCTTAAGACAGGTGATATTGAAATTATAGCTACACAGCTTAGAATTCTTTCAGAGGCCCAGACACCTCCGATTCCTATTGAAGAAAATATAAGCACAAAGGAAGAGGTAAGATTAAAATACAGATGTCTTGATTTAAGAAGACCTGATATCCAGTCTAATATTATTATGAGAAGTAAAGTGGCTACACTTACGAGGGCTTTCCTTGCAAATGAAGGATTTCTTGAAATAGAAACACCTATGCTTACAAAGTCAACACCTGAGGGAGCAAGAGATTATCTTGTACCAAGCCGTGTGCATCCTGGAAAGTTTTATGCACTTCCACAGTCACCACAGTTATTTAAGCAGATGCTTATGTGCTCAGGTTATGACAGATATATGCAGATAGCAAGGTGCTTTAGGGATGAGGACTTAAGAGCTGACCGTCAGCCTGAGTTTACACAGATAGATATGGAGCTTTCATTTGTTGATATTGATGATGTTATTGATGTTAATGAAAGACTTCTTGCATATCTTTTCAAAGAAGTGCTCGGGGTTGAAGTTAAGCTTCCAATCATGCGTATGACATGGCAGGAAGCAATGGACAGATTTGGTTCAGATAAGCCGGATTTGAGATTTGGAATGGAATTAAAGAATGTAACAGATATAGTTAAGAATTGTGGATTTGGTGTATTTACAGGGGCTATTGAAAATGGTGGAACTGTAAGAGGAATCAATGCCAAAGGCCAGGGCAGCATGTCACGTAAGAAGATTGATGCACTTGTTGATTTTGCAAAAGGCTATGGAGCAAAAGGTCTTGCTTATATTGTTATTAATGAAGATGGCTCTTACAAGTCTTCATTTGCAAAATTCATGAAAGATGAAGAAATGGATGCACTTGTTAAGGCACTTGACGGACAGCCGGGAGACCTGCTTTTGTTTGCTGCTGATAGAAACAAGATTGTATGGAGTGTACTTGGTGCATTAAGAATTGAACTTGCAGGACAGATGGGACTTCTTGACAAGAGTGATTATAAGTTCCTGTGGGTAACAGAGTTCCCTCAGTTTGAGTGGTCAGATGAAGAAAACAGATATGTAGCTATGCATCATCCGTTTACAATGCCAATGGAAGAGGATCTTGACAAGCTTGAAACTGATCCGGGTTCAGTTCGTGCAAAAGCATATGATATAGTTCTTAACGGTACAGAGATTGGTGGAGGAAGTGTAAGAATCCACCAGGCTGATATACAGGAAAGAATGTTTAAGGCATTAGGCTTAAGTGAGGAAGTCGCAAATGAAAAATTTGGTTTCCTTCTTGATGCATTTAAATATGGTGTTCCACCTCATGCAGGACTGGCATATGGTCTTGACAGACTTGTCATGCTTATGGCTAAGCGTGACAGTATAAGGGACGTAATTGCATTCCCTAAGGTTAAAGACGCAACATGTCTTCTTACTAATGCACCTGATGTTGTTGATAAAAAACAGCTCGAGGATTTAAGTATTGAGGTAACAAAGGAAGATTAAGAAATAACTTAGCTGGATTTTTCAGCGGAATGGAGGAATTTATGTATTCATTTGATGAAGTAAAAAACTATGATCCGGATTTGGCTAAAGCCATGGATGATGAACTTACAAGACAGAGAACTCACATTGAGCTTATAGCTTCTGAGAATCTTGTAAGTAAAGCTGTTATGGCAGCAATGGGAAGTCCTCTTACAAATAAGTATGCAGAAGGATATCCTGGAAAGAGATATTATGGCGGCTGCGAATATGTAGACGTTGTTGAAACACTTGCAATTGAGAGAGCTAAGAAATTATTTGGCTGCGAATATGTTAATGTTCAGCCTCATTCAGGCGCACAGGCTAACCTGGCAGCATTCTTTGCAATGGTTAATCCTGGAGATACAGTAATGGGTATGAGCCTTGACTGTGGCGGACATTTATCACATGGTTCACCAGTTAATATTTCAGGTAAGTATTTCCATGTTGTTCCTTACGGAGTAAATGCAGATGGTTTCATAGATTATGATGAAGTTGAAAAGATTGCCAAGGAATGCAGACCTAAGATGATTATTGCAGGTGCAAGTGCATATGCAAGAGTTATTGATTTTAAGCGTTTCAGAGAAATCTGTGATGAAGTCGGAGCTACTCTTATGGTAGATATGGCACATATTGCAGGCCTTGTAGCAGGCGGACAGCACCCAAGCCCAATTCCTTATGCTGATGTTATTACTACAACAACACATAAGACACTTCGTGGACCAAGAGGCGGTATGATTTTAAGTTCTGCAGAGAATGCTGAAAAGTACAAGTTTAATAAGTGCGTATTCCCGGGAATTCAGGGTGGACCATTAATGCATGTTATTGCCGGTAAGGCAGTATGCTTAAAGGAAGCTCTTGAACCATCATTTAAGACATATGCAGAAAATATCATTAAGAATGCCCAGGCACTTTGCAAGGGCCTTATGAACAGAGGATTTGATATTGTATCAGGTGGAACAGATAACCATCTTATGCTTGTTAATTTACTTAATAAGGGTGTTACAGGTAAAGAAGTTGAGAAACTTCTTGATGCTGCAAATATCACATGTAATAAGAATACAATACCAAATGATCCTGCATCACCATTTGTAACAAGTGGTATCAGACTTGGTACAGCAGCTGTTACAACAAGAGGCTTCAATGAGGCTGATATGGATGTTGTTGCAAATGCAATAGCATTACTTGTAGATGATGTTGACAAGAACAAAGCTGAGGCTATGGAATTAGTAAAGGGATTAACTGATAAGTATCCACTTTATGAATAAAATGTCGTCATCTGTTTTGAAATTATAATATTAATTTATCAATTATGGAGGAATCCGGAATTTAAGTATGTACAATATGCTTAAATTCCGGGTTCTTTTTATTTTTGTTTAAATCTATAGTAAAAATATTGAAAATTCATCTTGACATATTATATGACGTATAATATAGTATAGAAAACAATATATATTATACGACGTATAATATTAAATGGCTTATATTATTGAATGGAGGATAAGCATGACTTTTCAATTAGGCGCAAATATCCTTGATGCATGTGTTCTTGCAATAGTAAAGGAAAAGGATACATATGGATATGAATTAACGCAGAGTGTTAAAAGTATAGTTGACATTTCTGAATCAACACTATATCCGGTTCTTAGACGTCTTTTAAAGGATGGTTTACTGTCAACGTATGACCAGCCTATATCCGGACGTAACAGAAGATACTATCGGATTACGGTAAAAGGAAAAGAAAAGCTGCAGTTTTACTGCACAGAGTGGGAAGATTATAAGGATAAGATTGACAGGATTCTTATGAAAGGGGAAAGTAATGAATAAGAATGAG
The DNA here is from genome assembly GCA_934330725.1 of uncultured Lachnospiraceae bacterium. Classification (GTDB taxonomy): domain Bacteria; phylum Bacillota; class Clostridia; order Lachnospirales; family Lachnospiraceae; genus Lachnospira. The sequence goes on from CAKRGM010000004.1 coordinate 100,051, forward strand.
TATATAACAATTTTGAAACAGAGAATTTCTAATATTCCTAAAGATGAGGCGGAGAATATTATCCGTTATTATAGTGAATATTTCGACGAAGCAGGTATAGAGAATGAACAGGATGTTATAAAAGAGCTGGGTTCACCGGAGTCTCTGGCAAGAAAAGCTGCAGCTGATTATATTATAAGAGATTATGAATCAGATGATGATATGTATAAGAAAAAAACAGATAAAGAGACAGACAAAAAACGAAGTACTTTCTCCGATATTGGGATTATTCTTGCAGCAGTTTTTTCATCTGTAATATGGTTCCCATTAGGTCTTGCAGCACTTATAGTTGTATTTTGTCTGTTTGTATCAATGGGAGCAGTTGTATTTGCATTGGGTGTATGTTGTATAGCATTTGTGTTTTCTTCAATAGTACTGGTTATTTCAGGAATTATATTATTGTTTATTAATTTTCCATCCGGAATATTAAATATAGGTCAGGGACTTATAATGATCGGAACAGGTATTTTATTTATATTTATAACGAGAATAGCCGCTGCAAAACTAAAAGCATTGTTTATGTATGTTTCAGCAAAGATAATAAGGAGGAAGAAAAAATAATGTTGAAGAATAAAAAAAGGTGGATTACAGTTGCTTTAATATGTCTTGCAGCAGGATTTATTCTGTGTGTGGCCGGAAAGCTTTCAGGAGGGAAAGGAAAGCTTGTTATTAATGGAAAGGGAATACAGACATCTGATTTGAACGACTTTGATTATAAAGCTGAAGGAAATATTGATAAAATATTTCTTGATGCTGATAATGTGAAAGTTAATATTGAAAGATCAGATGATGAATATGTAAGAGTACATATATGTGATTATAAAGATGCCGAAGATATAAAGGTATCTGAAGAAAATGGTCAGTTTAAAGTAGAAGATAAGGATAATTGGGGAATCAATTTTGGATTTGATTTTTCCACAGATATGTTTAAAAGCACATATGCAACCGTGTATATTCCTGAAGATATGAACCTGTCAGAACTTGAGATTTACACCAATAATGGAAAGATTGAATCAGCTGTAAATATGGAAGTTGGCAGACTTACGCTGAAAACAAGTAATGGAAAAGTTTTGGTTTCTAATATCAAAGTAAGAGAATCTTCTTATATCTGTACTGATAATGGCAGAATAGAATGTGACGGAATATTTAATGGAACATCACATTTTATAACATCAAACGGAAAGGTTGATGCTAAAGGCTCATATACAGGCGAAGCTTTTTTCGAAAGCTCAAATGGCAAAATAGATATTGAGACAGACAGCAGTATCAATGATTATAATATAAATGCAAGTACGAGTAATGGAAATGTGTATATAAATGATGAAAAGAAGTCTGAAAGCTATGAAAAAAATACAGGGGCACAAAATTCATTAGATATTAATACAAGCAATGGCAGGATTAATCTGCAGACGAAGAATTAATTTTAGCAGGCATGAATGACTTTCAGTTTTTTCTCTGATGTAAATAAATAGTAATATAAGGTTCCTGGTATCCCATGTAAAAGGGGGTATCAGGAATCTTTATATTGACATTTACTGCCATATGTAATATAACTATAATAGTTTGATTTTCAAACAATATATAAATCGCAAAGCATTTTTGCAGTATAAAAAATAATATTAAGAGGGCTTATGAATACGAGAATAAAAGGTACGGGCAGCAGCCTTCCACAGAAGGTATTAACGAATGATGATCTGGCAAAATTAGTTGATACGAATGACGAGTGGATTAGTTCAAGAACAGGAATTAAAAGAAGGCGCATTTCTAATGGTGAAACATCATCACAATTAGGCGCACAGGCTGCATTAAAGGCTTTAGAGAATGCTGGTGTAGAAAGTGATCAGGTTGATCTTATAATTGTTGCAACATCGAGTCCTGATTATGCATTTCCAAGCACCGCGGCATGTGTCCAGAGTATTATTGGTGCATCTAATGCGGCATGTTTTGATATGAGTGTTGCATGCACAGGTTTTGTATTTGCTTTAAGCACTGCAGATGCATTTATCAGAGCAGGAGTATATAAGACAGTACTTGTAATTGGTGCGGAAGTAATGTCATCAGAGATTGACTGGAGTGACAGAAGCGTATGTGTTCTTTTTGGAGATGGTGCAGGAGCAGCGGTACTTCAGGCAGAAGACGTAAGTCAGATGGTATCAGACATACATAGTGATGGAAGCAGAGGCTTGTGTCTTACAAGTAATGCAATACAGATAAACAAAGATGAACCGGCTGTTAAAAATATAGTTATGAACGGCAGGGAAGTTTTTAAGTTTGCAGTAAAGCAGGTGCCGGAATCAATAAATGAGGTTCTTAAGAAGGCAAATGCAGATAAATCAGATATCAAATATTATGTTTTGCATCAGGCAAATGAAAGAATAATAGAATCTGTTGCAAAACGTCTGGGAGAATCTATTGAAAAGTTTCCAATGAATATTGAAAATTATGGAAATACAAGTGCAGCAAGTGTTCCGATTTTGCTGGATGAATTAAACAGATCCGGCATGTTAAAGACTGGAGATAAAATTATTTTATCAGGCTTTGGAGGAGGCTTAAGCTGGGGAAGCATATACCTTGAATGGTAGCAGGAATGATATTAGCAGTAGTATGAAAAAAGGTATATAGCAGCTATAAAAAGGTATTAACTGCAAGAGCAGTTAAAATATAAAATAAAAAATAAAAAGAAATTAACGTGTATTTACACGCATAAAATGGAGGATTATTATGTTAGAAAAAATCAAAGAAATCGTAGCAGAGCAGTTAAACGTTGATGCAGAAACAATTACAGAGGAATCAAGCTTTAAGGATGATTTAGGCGCAGATTCATTAGATTTATTTGAACTTGTTATGGCTCTCGAAGATGAATATTCAGTTGAAATCCCATCAGAGGATCTTGAAAAGATTCTTACAGTTGGTGACGTAATCAACTATCTTAAAGATAAGGGTGTAGAAGAATAATTAATTCGAAATAGAAAGGCATGGTGTTAATATGGAAACTAGAGTTACTAAACTTCTTGGAATAGAATATCCTATTATTCAGGGAGGTATGGCATGGGTAGCCAATGCAGATCTTTCAGCTAATGTATCAAAGGCTGGCGGTATTGGCTTTATTGGTGCTGCAAATGCTCCTGCAGAATGGGTAAGGGAACAGATCAGAAAAGCAAGACAGATTACAGACAAACCAATCGGTGTCAATGTAATGCTTTTAAGTGACCATGTTGATGACGTTGCCAAAGTAGTTGCGGAAGAAAAGGTAGAAGCAGTAACTACAGGAGCAGGCAATCCTGCAAAGTATTTAAAAATGTGGAAAGAGGCCGGTATTAAAGTGATTCCGGTTGTTGCATCAGTAGCTATGGCAAGAATGATGGAAAGAGCCGGTGCTGATGCGGTTGTTGCAGAAGGACTTGAATCAGGTGGTCATATCGGGGAACAGACAACCATGACACTTGTACCACAGGTTGTCGATGCAGTAAAAATACCGGTAATTGCAGCCGGCGGTATCGGAGACGGACGTGGCGTTGCTGCAGCATTTATGCTTGGTGCAGAGGCTGTCCAGATTGGAACACGTTTTATAGTTGCAAAAGAATGTACAGTACATCAGAATTACAAGGACAGAGTTATTGCAGCAAAAGATATTGATTCTACTGTAACAGGAAGATCAACAGGTCATCCTGTGCGTTCACTTAGAAATACAATGACAAAAGAATACCTTGAGATGGAAAAGCAGGGAGTTGATTTTGATAAGCTGGAGCGTCTTACATTAGGTTCTTTAAGAAGTGCTGTTGTTGATGGTGATGTTAAAATGGGAACTGTTATGGCAGGACAGATTGCAGGACTTATAAAGAAAGAACAGACATGCAGTGAGATTATTCAGGAACTTATGGATGAAGCTACAAAGCTTTTAAAGTTATAATTGCGCTTGAAACGCAGGAATGGAGATTTAATGGGAAAGACAGTATTTATGTTTCCAGGACAGGGAGCACAATATATCGGTATGGGTTCTTCATTTGCAGAAGAATTTGAATGCAGCAGTAAGATATTTGATATAGCATCTGAAGCTGTTGGAATAGATATAAAAGATTTATGTTTCAATGAGAATGACCGTATCAATAAGACAGAATATACACAGATTGCATTATACACAACAGAAGTTGCTATTTTAAAGGCACTTGAGGAAAAGGGATATAAGTCAGACGTTAATGTAGGCTTATCTCTTGGCGAATATGCAGCAATTACTGCCAGCAAAGCACTTGATTTTGCAGACGGATGTAAGATTGTGCGTAAAAGAGGAATATACATGGAGCAGGAAGTTCCTGACGGAAAAGGAAGCATGGCTGCTATTCTCGGACTTACTGCGGATAAGGTTGAAAGTGTATTAAATGATTCAAATGCAGGCAACGTATCAATAGCAAACTATAACTGCCCGGGACAGATTGTAATATCAGGTGAAAAACAGGCAGTTCTTAGTGCAATGGATCTTTTAAAAGAAGCAGGTGCAAAAAGAGCCATTGAATTAAATGTCAGTGGACCATTTCATTCACAGATGTTAAAAGGTGCAGGTGATAAGCTTGCAGACGTACTTAAAGACATTGAATTTTCAGATATTGAAAAACCATACATTGCCAATCTTACAGCTGAGTATGTCACAGACAGGAACAGCATAAAGGATCTTCTTATAAAGCAGGTTTATTCTTCAGTAAGAATGGAACAGTCAATAAGACTGCTTCTTAATGATGGTGCAGATACATTTATTGAAGTCGGACCTGGAAGAACACTTACAGGCTTTGTAAAGAAGACTGCAAGGGATATGGGAATATCAGATATTAAGCTTGTTAATATTGAAAAGACACAGGACCTTTAATTTAAAATGACGGGAGGAACTTATGGCTGAATTAGAAGGAAAGATAGCATTAGTTACAGGCGCGGGCCGTGGCATTGGAAGTGCAATTGCAAAGAAACTTGCAGGAATGGGAGCAGTTGTGATTGTAAATTACAGTGGAAGTGAAAAAGCTGCTGCTGATACAGTCGAACAGATCAAAGCTGCAGGTGGAGAGGCAGAAAGTTACAAATGCAATGTTGCAGATTTTGCAGAAGTTGAGGGACTCATTAAGTATGTCATTGAAAAATACAAAAAACTCGACATACTTGTAAACAATGCAGGTATAACAAAAGATGATCTGCTTATGAGAATGTCAGAAGAAAATTTTGATAAAGTAATTGATGTAAACTTAAAGGGAACATTTAACACAATTAAAAATGTTGCAAGACAGATGCTTAGACAGAAGTCAGGAAGAATAATAAATATGTCATCTGTAGTAGGCGTTCATGGAAATGCAGGCCAGGTGAATTATGCAGCATCAAAGGCTGGTGTTATCGGTATCACAAAATCAGCAGCCAAAGAGTTAGCTTCAAGAGGAATTACTGTAAATGCAGTAGCTCCAGGATATATTGGAACAGATATGACTGATGTGTTATCTGATTCAGTAAAGGAAAGTGTTCTTGCATCTATACCTATGGGTAAGATGGGACATGTGGATGACGTTGCTAATGCTGTAGCATTTTTAGCATCAGATGCCGCATCATATATAACAGGACAGGTGATTTCAGTTGATGGAGGAATGGGTATATAATGAGAAGAGTAGTAGTTACAGGAATGGGAGCAATAACTCCTATTGGATTAAGTGTTGATGAATTCTGGGATGGAATCAAGGCAAACAAAGTAGGTATAGATTTTATTACAAAGTTTGATACAACAGATTATAAAGCTAAAGTAGCAGCAGAAGTTAAAGGTTTTGACCCTAAGAATTATATGGATTTTAAGGCTGCAAAACGAATGGAAACATTCTGTCAGTTTGCGGTTGCAGCAGCAAAAGAAGCTATTGAAGATTCCGGACTTGATATGTCTAAGGAAGATCCGTTTATGGTAGGTACTTCAGTAGGTTCAGGTATAGGAAGTCTTAATGCAATGGAAAGAGAGCATACAAGATTATTGGAAAAAGGACCTGGAAGAATCAATCCTCTTCTTGTACCTCTTATGATTACTAATATGGCTGCAGGAAATGTAGCAATTGCATATGGCCTTAAGGGAAAGAGTATTAATGTTGTTACAGCATGTGCAACAGGTAATAACTGTATTGGTGAAGCATACAGAAGCATTCAGCATGGCGAAGCAGATGTCATGGTTGCAGGCGGTACGGAAAGCAGCATTACTCCTGTTGGTATTGGCGGATTTGCAGCACTTACAGCACTTTCAACATCAGAAGATCCAATGAGGGCTTCTATTCCATTTGACAAAGACAGAAAAGGATTTGTTATGGGAGAAGGAGCAGGTATTGTTATCCTTGAAGAATTAGAGCATGCTAAAAAACGTGGTGCAAAGATTTATGCAGAAATAGTAGGATATGGATGTTCAAACGATGCATATCATATCACTTCACCTGCAGAGGATGGAAGCGGAGCTGCAAGAGCTATGACAAATGCTCTTAATGAAGCAGGAATTAAGCCTGAAGAAGTTGATTATATCAATGCTCATGGAACAAGTACACATCATAATGATTTATTTGAAACAAGAGCAATAAAGAGCGCATTTGGTGATGCTGCTAATGATGTAAAGATCAGTTCAACTAAATCAATGATAGGTCATCTTCTTGGTGCAGCCGGAGCAGTTGAGTTTATTACATGTGTTAAGTCAATTGAAGAAGGTTATGTTCATCCGAATGTCGGCCTTAGGGAAACAGAAGAAGAGATGGATCTTGACTATGTTAAGGATAATGGCATAAATATGGACGTAGATGTTGTTATTTCAAACGGTTTCGGTTTTGGCGGACATAATGCTACAATTGCTGTCAGAAAATATAAAGAAGCATAATAACTTTGCGGTTTTAGCAGAAAGGCAAGATAGTTATGGAATTAGATAAAATTTTAAAGCTTATAGATGCGGTTTCTAAATCTTCTCTTAGCAGTTTCTCATTAGATGATGGAAATATTAAACTTACATTTGAAGCAAACAGAAATGGCGGTAATACATTTAATGTTAATACTGACGCAGTAAATGCACAGATTGCTGGAAATGTATCTGCAACAGAAAAGATGCCGGCTGCCGCAGACACAACAGAAGCTGCTGCACAGGATAAGCAGGTTGTATCAGGAAATGTTGTAAAATCACCACTTGTTGGTATTTTCTATAATGCAGGTTCACCTGATGAAGAACCAATGGTCAAGGTGGGAGATATTGTTAAAAAGGGTCAGGTACTTGGTATAGTTGAGGCCATGAAACTGATGAATGAGATTGAAAGTGATTATGATGGCGTTGTAAAGCAGATTCTTGTTGAAAATGAACAGATGGTTGAATTTGGTCAGCCAATGTTTGTTATTGAGTAAAGAAGATAGTGTAAAAATTATGCTTATGCAGTGATTTTTACACTATGCGCTTTAAAAATCGGCGCAGAAATGGAGAGTAAATATGTTAACAACTAAGGAAATTATGGATATTATTCCACATAGACATCCGTTTTTACTTGTGGATACAATAGAAGAACTTGAACCGGGTGTTAAAGCTACAGGGTATAAATGCGTTACATATGATGAGCCATATTTTGCAGGCCATTTTCCACAGGAACCTGTTATGCCAGGTGTGCTTCAGGTAGAAGCATGTGCACAGGTAGGAGCAGTTGCCATTCTTTCTCTTGAACAGAATAAGGGAAAGACAGCATATTTCGGGGCAATCAATAAGGCCAGATTTAAAAGAAAGGTTGTTCCTGGCGATAAGCTTAAAATGGAATGCGAGATTATAAAGCAGAAGGGACCTTTAGGGATTGGAAAGGCTGTTGCATCAGTTGATGGTGAAGTGGCACTTGAAGCAGAACTTACATTTATGATTGGATAATAAAAGGGTGAAATTATGTTCAATAAGATTTTAATTGCAAACAGAGGAGAGATTGCAGTCCGCATAATAAGAGCATGCCGTGAAATGGGAATCAAGACTGTTGCAGTATATTCTGAGGCTGATAAGGATGCTCTTCATACACAGCTTGCTGATGAAGCTATATGTATTGGTAAAGCGCCGGCAACAGACAGCTATCTTAATATGGAAAGAATAATCAGTGCAACAATAGTGTCACACGCGGATGCTATACATCCGGGCTTTGGGTTTCTTTCAGAAAACAGTAAGTTTGCCGGTCTGTGCGAAAAGTGCAATATTGCATTTATTGGCCCGTCTTCAGAAATAATTGAAAAAATGGGTAATAAATCAATTGCAAGAAATACAATGACAGAGGCGGGAGTTCCCATTGTTCCGGGTACAACACATCCTATATACGATGTAAAAGATGGTATTGAGTTTGCTGATTCAATAGGCTATCCGGTAATGATAAAGGCTGCACTTGGTGGCGGCGGAAAAGGAATGCGTGTTGTAAGAAGTCATGATGAATTCGAAAGAAACTTCGAAAATGCGCAGCGTGAAACCATTAAAGGTTTTGGCGACAATGCCATGTATATTGAAAAATATATTGAGCATCCACGTCATATTGAATTTCAGATTCTCGGAGATAATTACGGAAATGTAATTCACTTAGGTGAACGTGACTGTACTGTTCAGCGTCATCACCAGAAGATGATAGAAGAGTCACCTTCTATTGCACTTGATGACAGTATGAGAAAACGCATGGGAAAGATGGCAATAAAAGCTGCTAAAGCTGTAAATTACCGTAATGCGGGAACTGTTGAATTTATCCTTGATAAAAACAAGAATTTTTATTTTATAGAAATAAATACACGAATTCAGGTAGAGCATGGTGTTACAGAACTTGTAACAGGTATTGATCTTATAAAAGAGCAGATAAAGATAGCGGCCGGTGAGGAATTAAAGATAAAGCAGGAAGATGTAACCTACAGAGGACATGTAATTGAGGTAAGAATAAATGCAGAAAATCCTGAAAAGAAGTTTGCACCATGTCCGGGTACAATCGAAAATATTCATATTCCGGGTGGAAATGGGGTGCGTATAGACACTGCGGTTTTCACAGGTTACAAAATACCACCATTTTATGACTCTATGATTCTAAAGATTATGGCATATGCAAGTGACAGACGAACAGCGATAAATAAGTTAAGAAGTGTTTTAGGAGAAGTTGTTATAGAGGGTGTTACCACAAATCTGGATTTCCAGTATGACATTCTTGGAAATGAAAAGTTTATAAGTGGAGACATTGATACAGATTTTATCGCAAATGAATATGGTCTCTATGAATAACATTTGGAGGATTTTTGTACATGCGTTTAAAAGAATTATTTAAAAAGAATAATGTAAATCCGGAAGCTGATGAGTCAAAACTGGGACAGAATACAGTGGCAGAGGGTGATATACCTAATGTTCCTGACGGATTGTTTACAAAGTGCAAGGCGTGTCATTCACCGGTGTTGTCAGAGGATTTATATTTTAATAACATGGTATGTCCAAAGTGTGGTCATTATTTTAAAGTTGATGCTTATACAAGAATAGGTATGGTCATTGATGAAGGAACATTTGAAGAATGGGATAAGGGCATTAAGGAAGCTGATCCATGTAAATTTAAAGGTTATCCTGAAAAAATAAAAGACTTTAAGGAACGTACAGGAATTGACGAAGCTATAGTTACGGGTCGTGGTAAAATTGATGGCAGAGATGTAGTAATAGGTGTCTGCGATACACGGTTTATTATGGGCAGTATGGGACATGTAGTAGGCGAGAAACTTACAAGAGCTGTTGAAAGGGCAACGCAGTACAGCCTTCCGCTCATAGTATTTACATGTTCAGGCGGAGCAAGAATGCAGGAGGGAATGGTCTCTCTCATGCAGATGGCAAAGACATCAGCTGCATTAAAAAAGCATGATGAGGCAGGTAATCTTTATATTACGGTATTGACAGATCCTACAACAGGTGGTGTAACTGCAAGTTTTGCGATGCTTGGAGATATAATATTAGCAGAGCCCGGAGCACTTGTGGGATTTGCAGGTCCCCGTGTAATTAAGCAGACAATTGGTCAGGAACTGCCGGAAGGCTTCCAAAGATCTGAATTTTTACTTGAGCATGGACTTATTGATAATATTGTAAAGAGAGAAGATTTAAAAGAAACTCTGTCAAAGCTTGTAAAGATGCATACGTCATCTAAAAATAATCAGATGGCAAAATATAAGACCTATCTTGATGATATTTATTCTAAAAAGATTGATATTAATGAAGATGAAAAAGTAAAAGAAAGTAATAAATATGAAGCATGGGACAGAGTGCAGATAGCAAGAAGCAATTCAAGACCAACCACTCTGGATTATATTGATTATATTACAAAAGATTTTTATGAGCTTCATGGAGACAGGGCATATAGAGATGATGGAGCCATTGTGGGCGGTATAGCATTCTTTGGTAAACAGCCTGTTACTGTAATAGGGCATCAGAAGGGCACAAATACCAAAGAAAATGTAATACGTAATTTCGGTATGCCATATCCGGAAGGATACAGAAAAGCTTTAAGACTTATGAAGCAGGCAGAAAAGTTTAACCGTCCGATAATCTGTTTTGTAGATACACCAGGTGCATATTGTGGACTTGGAGCAGAGGAAAGAGGACAGGGACAGGCGATTGCTGAAAACCTGTTTGAGATGGCAGATTTAAAAGTACCTGTTCTTTCAATTGTTATCGGTGAAGGCGGAAGCGGCGGTGCATTGGCACTGGCAGTGGCAAATGAAGTATGGATGATGGAAAATTCAACATATTCAGTACTTTCTCCTGAAGGCTTTGCCTCAATCTTATGGAAGGATTCTACCAAGGCGCAGAAAGCAGCTGAGGTAATGAAGATAACTGCTCCGGATCTTAAGGAAATGGGCATAATTGAAAGAGTTATTCCTGAGCATCCTGTTATAAGCGTAGATAATATAAAAAGGGTGACATTATATATGAAGCGTAAGATTGCTGACTTTATGATGAAGTATCAGGATATGACAACGCAGGAGCTTGTAGAACAAAGATATGACCGATACAGAAAAATGTGATTATCTTAATTAAAATAAAAAATGTACAGTATAGCTGATACATGTGATTTAATATTTACTTTGTTACAAATACAGTAAATTATTAATTTACAGAGTATCAGCTATTTTATTTAATTATTCTTGAAGTTGGTATCCAGTTAGGTTAAAATATAATGGCAAATGTAAAATTTTTGCAGAAAATAATAATTTAATTTATAGATAAGCGGGGAGGAGCATTGGATTAATGGGAGTAAACATTTCTGAATTAAAAAATAATTTTGAGAAAATTTATGGCGCAGGCGGAGATATTCATGTGTTTTTTGCACCGGGAAGAGTTAACTTAATCGGCGAACATACTGATTATAATGGTGGACATGTATTTCCATGTGCTTTGACATTTGGTAATTATGGTGTTGCAAGACTTCGTGATGATAACAGGCTTAGATTTTTCTCAATGAACTATGAGGAAAATGGTGTTATTGAGTCAGATCTTAATGATCTTGTTTTAAAGGACGAAGCAGGCTGGACAAATTACCCAAAGGGCGTTATGTGGGCATTAAAAGAAGGTGGATATGTCCTTGATAGAGGACTTGATATCCTGGTCTATGGTGATATACCTAATGGCTCAGGGCTTTCATCTTCAGCTGCAATTGAAGTAATGACAGGTCTTATGTTAAAAGAAATGTTTAAGTTTGATAAGATTACAATGCTTGACCTTGCAAAGATCGGACAGTATTCAGAGAATAATTTTAATGGAATGAATTGTGGTATCATGGATCAGTTCGCAAGTGCTATGGGTAAAAAGGATAATGCAATGTTTCTTGATACAGCAACCCTTAAGTACGAATATGCACCTGTAAAGCTTGAGAATGCCAGCATAGTTATAGTTAACAGTAAAGTTAAGCACAGCCTTGTTGATTCAGCTTATAATGAAAGAAGAAGACAGTGTGAAGAGGCACTTGCTGATATTAAGAAAGTTGTAGATATACAGACTCTTGGCGATTTAAGTATTGATGAATTTGAGGCGAATAAAGCGGCAATTAAGGATGATGTATGCCGCAGACGTGCAAAGCATGCCGTATATGAAAACCAGCGTACAATAAAAGCAGTTAAGGCTCTTAAGGAAAATGATATAAAAACATTCGGTCAGCTTATGAATGAATCACATATTTCTCTTCGTGATGATTATGAAACATCATGTGAAGAAACTGATATTCTTGCAGAGCTTGCATGGAACTGTCCGGGAGTAATCGGAGCACGTATCACAGGCGGCGGTTTTGGTGGCTGTACAGTTAATATCGTTGAAAATGATGCCATAGATAATTTTAAAAATGTAATAAGCAGGGGCTACAAAGAAAAAACAGGCATCGATGCTGAAATATATGTAGCTCAGATAGGAGATGGCGCACATGTTATCGCATAATATAGACAGACTGGTTGAATATGGCTTAAAAAGCGGTCTTATAAGCGAAGATGAAAGAATTTATACAACAAATCTTCTTCTTGAGGTATTTAATGAAAGAGATTATGAACCAACAGAAGTAAAAGATGATGAAATAGAACTTGAAGATATTTTAAAAGAGCTTTTGGATGAAGCGGTTAAAAGAAATATTATTGAAGACAGTGTTACATACAGGGATTTATTTGATACAAAGATTATGAACTGTCTTATGCCAAGACCGTCTCAGGTCCGTAAAACATTCTGGGAAAAGTATAGCGAGTCTCCAAAAGCAGCTACAGATTATTTTTACAAGCTTAGCCAGGACAGTAATTACATAAGGCGTTACAGGGTCAGGAAAGATCTTAAGTGGAAGGTAAGCAGTGAATATGGCGATATAGATATTACTATTAATCTTTCAAAGCCGGAGAAGGACCCTAAAGCAATTGCAGCTGCCAAGAACGTTGCCAGCTCAAGCTATCCAAAGTGTCTTTTATGTATGGAAAATGAAGGATACGCAGGAGGGCTTAATCATCCTGCACGTCACAATCACAGAATTATTCCGGTAAAGATTGATGAGCACGACTGGGGATTCCAGTATTCACCTTATGTATATTATAATGAGCATTGCATCGTATTTAATGGAGAGCATGTTCCGATGAAAATATCACGTGGTTCATTTGAAAGACTTTTTAATTTTGTAAAGATGTTCCCACATTATTTTATCGGGTCAAATGCAGACCTTCCAATTGTAGGAGGCTCAATACTTTCACATGATCATTTCCAGGGCGGATGTTACGAATTTGCAATGGCAAAGGCACCAATAGAGAAGGAAATAAGTATTAAAGGTTATGATGATATAAAGGCTGGTATTGTAAAGTGGCCAATGTCTGTAATCAGACTCAAAGCAAAAGATACAAAACGTATAACGGATCTTGCAGAACATATCCTTAATGTATGGCGTGGTTATACAGATGAGGATGCGTTTATCTTTGCCGAGACAGATGGAGAGCCTCATAATACAATAACACCTATTGCACGTATGCGTGATGATGAGTATGAACTTGATCTTGTACTTCGTAATAACATAACAACAAAGGAACATCCTCTTGGAGTATATCATCCACACAGTGAACGTCATCACATTAAAAAAGAAAACATTGGCCTGATAGAGGTAATGGGACTTGCAGTACTTCCATCACGTCTTAAGAATGAAATGGCTGTTTTAAAGGAATGTATACTTGAAGGCAAGCCTGTTAAAGAAAATGAAACAGTAGCAAAGCATGCAGCATGGGTAGACAGTTTCACTAAGGAATATAAAGAAGCCGGAAAACCAATAAATAAAGATACAATAGATGATGTAATAAATACTGAAGTCGGAAAGGAATTTGTAAGAGTTCTTGAGGATTCAGGTGTTTATAAATGCACACCACAGGGCAGAGAGGCATTTATGCGTTTTATAAATTCATTATAAATAATGAAGTTAAGGTAATATTAAAATAAGCTTTAAGCAAAACATTTAATTTAAATAGTTGCTTAAAGCTTATTTTATTACTTATTTTTATTATTTAATTACTTATTCTTCTTATTTTCAAGTTCTTTAAGAGCACGAACCTTAAGTGAAAGACCAAACAGGTTGATAAATCCTTCAGCATCATGGTGATCATAAAGATCCCCGGTTTTAAATGATGCGATTGATTCATTGTAAAGTGAATATGGAGATGTTGTTCCTGCCTTAATAATGTTACCTTTGTAAAGCTTGAATTTAACTTCACCTGTAACATATTCCTGAGTTTTCTCGATAAATGCCTGTACAGCTTCACGAAGAGGTGTAAACCATTTGCCTTCGTAAACAATCTGTGCAAACTTGTTAGCCATATTAATCTTTTCAGTAGTAGTATCTCTGTCAAGGATTAATTCTTCAAGCTGCTGATGTGCTTCATAAAGAATAGTTCCGCCAGGTGTTTCATATACACCACGTGATTTCATACCAACAACACGGTTTTCAACAATATCAATAATACCGATACCATGTTTTGCACCAAGCTCGTTAAGTTTTGTGATGATATCAGCAACTTTCATTGCTTCACCATTAACTGTCTTTGGAACACCCTTTTCAAATGTCATTGTAACATATTCGGCTTCATCAGGAGCTTCTTCAGGAGTATTACCAAGAACAAGAAGGTGCTTGTAGTTTGGCTCATTTGCAGGGTCTTCAAGTTCAAGACCTTCATGGCTGATATGCCATAAGTTACGGTCACGGCTGTAGCTTGAATCTGGTGAGAATGGAAGATGTATGCCATGCTGTTTGCAGTATTCAATTTCATCTTCACGTGACTGTAATTTCCATTTATCACTTCTCCAAGGAGCGATGATTTTAATATCAGGAGCAAGTGCCTTGATTGCAAGCTCAAATCTGATCTGGTCATTACCCTTACCTGTAGCACCATGGCAGATTGCAACAGCATTTTCTTTACGTGCAACTTCAACAAGTCTTTTAGCGATAACAGGTCTTGCCATTGAAGTTCCAAGTAAGTATTTGTTTTCATATACAGCATGAGCCTGTACACATGGAACAATAAAATCTTCACAGAATTCATCAACAACATTTTCGATATATAATTTTGAAGCTCCACAGGCGAGTGCTCTTTCTTCAAGACCATCTAATTCTTCACCTTGGCCGCAGTCTGCACATACGCAGATAACATCATAGTCAAAATTTTCCTTTAACCAGGGAATGATAGCAGTAGTATCAAGTCCGCCTGAATAAGCAAGAACAACTTTTTCTTTCATATTAAAATCCTCCTAAAGTCTAAACATTTAATTCGAGTTTAATGATAATCCAAATATGCATAAAATGCAATAGAAATTTTGCGTTTATGCATAAAATATGCAACTTTATGCAAAAATAATGCATAAATATAAAATTTCTTAAAATAATACTTTACATAGAAGAAAAAATTGCTATAATGGGAAATATGCTACTACGTTTTTATGATGTTTAGTTCAAAGTTTAGCGTGAACAATATTTTGTCAGGACATCTTTTTATTACAGCAGCCAGTATTAAAAGGCCGTGTGTAACGGCAGAATGGGGATTGATATGATTAAAGTTGGTATTATTGGAGCAACAGGGTATGCAGGCAATGAGCTTGTAAGAATATTACTCGGACATAAGGATGCACAGATAGTGTGGTATGGTTCAAGGAGTTATGTAGACCAGAAGTATGCAGATGTATACAGGAATATGTTTCAGATAGTTGATGATGTATGCCTGGATGATAATATGGAAGAACTCGCTAAAAAGGTAGATGTAATATTTACAGCTACTCCGCAGGGACTGTGTGCATCATTAGTTAATGATGAAATATTGTCAAAGACTAAGATTATTGATTTAAGTGCAGATTTCAGATTAAAAGATGTGAATATTTATGAGAAGTGGTATAAGCTTGAGCATAAGGCACCTCAGTACATAGATGAAGCTGTTTATGGATTATGTGAGATAAACAGGGATAAGATAAATAAGAATACAAGAATAGTTGCCAATCCGGGCTGCTATACTACTACATCAATCCTTACACTTTATCCTATGGTAAAGGAAGGAATTATTGATCCGGATACTATTATTGTCGATGCAAAGAGTGGTACATCAGGAGCCGGAAGAGGAGCTAAGATCAATAACCTCTTCTGTGAAGTAAATGAAAGTATAAAAGCATACGGAGTTGCAACACACAGACATACTCCTGAAATAGAAGAGCAGTTAGGATATGCATGTGGAAGAAATGATTTAAAGATTATATTTACACCTCATCTTGTTCCAATGAACAGAGGAATTCTTGCAACAGCATATGCAAATCTTAAAAAGGATGTTACATACGAAGAAGTAAAGGCTGCATATGACAAGTATTATGCAAAAGAAAAGTTTGTACGTGTACTTGAAAAGGATGTATACCCGGAAACACGCTGGGTAGAAGGCAGTAACTTTGTTGATATCGGATTTAAGATTGAGCCAAGAACAAAGAGACTTATCATGATTGGAGCGATTGACAATCTTGTAAAGGGGGCAGCAGGACAGGCAGTACAGAACATGAACCTGTTATTTGGACTTCCGGAAACAGAAGGTCTTATGATGGCACCTGTATTTCCATAAAAGTGAGACGACAGCTTTATGATAAGCGGATGCCCTGCAGGATTGTGGGATTGCGAACCATGTACAAAACAATCCGTAAGGTATCCTTTGACCGCAACATCATGTAATATTAAATTTTACAGATAAAGTAATATTAAATCAATCAGATTTGTGTATTTACGAAAGGCAGGTATTAAGAATGGAGATTATTAAGGGCGGCGTTACTGCAGCAGCAGGATTTAAGGCTGCAGGTTTGTGTGCAGGTATTAAGAATAAAGAAAAAAAGGATATGGCACTTATTTATAGCGAAAAGCCATGTGTAACCGCAGGAACATTTACAACAAATAAGGTCTTTGCAGCTCCTGTAAAGTGGGATAAAAAAGTCGTATATGATTCAGAATATGCACAGGCTGTAGTAGTTAACAGTGGTGTTGCAAATGCCTGTACAGGTGTCGAGGGTGACGAGGCATGTAAAAAGGAAGCAGAGGCAGTTTCAGCAAAGCTTAATGTTCCCGTTGATTCAGTACTTATAGCATCAACAGGTGTTATTGGAAAACAGCTTCCAATGGATAAGATATGCACAGGCATTGATAAACTCCCGGAATTAATTGATTCATCTAAAGAAGCAGGAACACTTGCAGCAGAGGCAATCATGACAACTGATACACGTTCTAAGGAAGTAGCTGTAACAATACAGCTTAGTGAAAAAACAGTTACTGTAGGCGGAATGTGTAAAGGTTCAGGAATGATTCATCCTAATATGGCTACAATGCTTTGCTTTGTTACATCAGATGTTAATATTGAAAAGAATGTTTTACAGAAGGCTATGAGCCAGATAGTAGATGATTCATTTAACATGATTTCTGTAGATGGTGATACTTCAACAAATGATACAGCACTTGTGCTTACGAATGGTCTTGCAGGAAATGATAAGATTACAGGTGAAGGAGAAGATTACGACAAATTCTATGAGGCTTTATCATATGTTCTTACAGAACTTTCTAAAATGATAGCCGGTGATGGAGAAGGATGTACCTGCCTTTTTGAAGCAAAGGTCGTTAATGCGGCTACAAAGCAGCAGGCTAAAATACTTGCAAAGTCAATCGTAACTTCTAACCTTACAAAAGCTGCCATATTCGGACACGACGCTAACTGGGGACGTATTCTTTGTGCAATGGGTTACTCAGGTGCACAGTTAGAGCCTGAAAAAGTTGATATATATTTTGAAAGTGAAGCAGGTAAGCTGCAGATAGTAAAGGGTGGCAGCGCTACTGATTACAGTGAAGATAAAGCTACAGAAATACTTTCAAAGAATCCTGTAACGGCTATCGCAGATGTAAATATGGGTAATGAAAGTGCAACAGCATGGGGCTGTGATCTTACATTTGACTATGTAAAGATTAATGCCGATTACAGATCATAATCGTGGAGGATAAGAAAATGGAAATGGATGAAGTATTAAAGAAGGCTCAGGTGCTTGTAGAAGCCCTTCCATATATACAGAAATTTAACCGTAAGGTAATTGTTATTAAATATGGCGGAAGTGCAATGGTGGATGAAGAACTCAAACAGAAGGTAATCCAGGATGTAGTTCTTTTAAAGCTTGTTGGATTTAAGCCAATCATCGTACATGGTGGTGGAAAGGAAATCAGTTCATGGGTTAAAAAGGCCGGAATGGAACCAAGATTTGTTAACGGTCTTCGTGTAACTGATGAGCCTACAATGGAAATCGCAGAGATGGTATTAAATAAAGTAAATAAAAGTCTTGTATCACTGGTTGGAAAGCTCGGAATTAAGGCATGCGGAATCAGTGGTAAAGATGGCGGAACATTAAAGGTTGAAAAGAAGCTGTCAAATGGTGAAGATATCGGATATGTTGGAAATGTAACAGAAGTTGACACAAACCTTATACAGTCACTTCTTAAAGATGATTTTCTGCCTGTAATATGTCCTATTGGATTTGGTGATGATTATCATGCATATAATATCAATGCGGATGATGCAGCATGTGCAATTGCAAAGGCATTTAATGCAGAAAAGCTTGCTTTCTTAACAGACATTGAAGGGGTTTACAGAGATTTTAATGATAAGTCCTCATTAATCTCAGAACTTACAGTTTCAGAAGCAAAAAAACTCGTAAACAGTGGGGTTATTGAAGGCGGAATGCTTCCAAAGCTTAATAACTGCATTGAGGCAATTGAGCAGGGCGTATCAAGGGTACATATACTTGACGGCAGAATACCACACTGCCTGCTTCTTGAAATATTTACCAATAAAGGTATTGGTACTGCTATTCTTGATGACAATGCAGAAAGATTTTTTAATGAAAATGCTTAATTAATATATGGAGGATAGTGTGAAAAATCATGCTGATGCGATGATTTTTCACACGGCTATTTGTGTTGCAGGCGCCATAAATAGCTATATGCGCGAAGCT
Organism: uncultured Lachnospiraceae bacterium; assembly: GCA_934330725.1. GTDB lineage: Bacteria > Bacillota > Clostridia > Lachnospirales > Lachnospiraceae > Lachnospira. Next base: position 119,093 of record CAKRGM010000004.1, read on the forward strand.
GGATTTGAAATTCAGCCTGCGGGTTTCTCCGGTGCAAAGCGTCTGTGGAATGGAGACTATTATGAAAACTAATGAAATAATTGATTTAGCTGAAGAAAAGCTTATCCATACATATAACCGCTATCAGATAGTACTTGAAAAGGGTGATGGTGTAAAGCTTTATGACAATGATGGAAAGGAATATCTTGATTTTGGAGCAGGTATTGCCGTTTTTGCTTTAGGATACAATAATAAAGAATATAATGATGCGGTAAAAGCACAGGTTGATAAACTTGTTCACACTTCAAATTATTTTTATAATGAGCCGGCAGCAAAAGCAGCAGAATGTGTTACAAAGGCAGCAGGTCTTGACAGAGTGTTTTTTACAAACAGTGGTGCCGAGGCAGTTGAAGGTGCAATAAAACTTGCCAAGAAGTATGCATATTTAAAAGACAATAAGACAGATCATGAAATTATTGCGATGAAGCATTCATTCCATGGAAGAACAATGGGTGCGCTTGCAGTAACAGGTAATAAGCATTATCAGGAAGCATTTGGACCTATGATTCCTGGAATCAGATATGCGGATTTTAATGATCTTGACAGTGTTAAGGCACTTGTAAATGACAGGACATGTGCAATAATGTTTGAAACAGTTCAGGGAGAAGGCGGAATTTATCCTGCAACAAAGGAATTTATCCAGGGAGTAAGAAAGCTTTGTGATGAAAAGGGAATACTTCTTATACTTGATGAAATTCAGTGCGGAATGGGAAGAACAGGTACAATGTTTGCTTATGAGCAGTATGGTGTAAAGCCTGATATTCTTACAAGTGCCAAGGCTATAGGATGCGGAATACCTATGGGAGCATTTATTGCAAAAGAAGAAGTTGCAAAGGCATTAGTTCCAGGAGATCATGGTACAACATATGGTGGCAATCCACTTGCATGTGCTGCATGTGTAAAGGTATTTGAACTTTTTGACAAGCTTAATGTACTTGATAATGTCAATAAAGTATCAAAGTATCTTGAAGCAAAGCTTGATGAAGTAGTAAAGGATTATGATATAGCAGTTGAGCGTCGTGGACTTGGACTTATGCAGGGCCTTGAGCTTACAGTAAGTCCTAAGGATATCATTTCAAAGGCACTTGATAATGGTCTTATACTTTTTTCAGCGGGTACAAATGTTATACGTTTTGTTCCGCCACTTGTTATTACAGAAAAAGATGTGGATGAAATGATAGTTAAGCTTAGAAAGTCATTTGACGAAGTATAAACAATGTAGTATTCTTATACAGCAAGTATATAACATATATAAATGGAGAGAATTTTCATGAAAACATTTGGAAAGCTTACTAAGAAGCTGACAGCGTTATTACTGATTGCTGTTATTATGATAAGCTGTACGGCATGTACAGGAAAAAGATATAAGACTGCTAAAAATCTGGATTTGAACAATATTGTAACAGTTAATGTATGGTATACAGATGATGTTTATACGTCGTATCTGGAAAGAGCGGCATCTGAGTTTAATGAAGCAAATGATATGGTCAGACTCAACATACAGAAGGTTGATACAAGGGATTATCTTGACAATATTTATAATGGAAGTGTTAATGGAGATGAAAATACAGCAGATATATACCTTCTGACATCGGACAAACTTGGAAGGGCATATCTTATGGGAATTGCAGCTGAGAATGATATTTATGGATATAATTATACAACAGATAATTATGGAGATGCCGGAATCAGGTCAGCATGCTATAATAACAGGCTCTATGGATATCCACTGACATATAATACTGCGGTTATGCTCTATAATAAAAAGTATGTTTCACAGCCACAGAGTTTCGAGGATATAAAGAATTTCTGTAGTTCATATACTGTAAATGATGATAATAAGGATGTAAGTATAATTAATACATGGGATGTGTCAGATCCGTTTCTTAATTATGCATTTGCAGGACAGTATATGGACATAGGTGGTCAGAATGGAGATAACAAGAGTGAGGTAAAACTTGCAGAGTCACAGCTTACAGGGTCACTGGGAGCATTTACAAAGCTTAAGGATGACTATGGACTTACTGTGTCAGATACAGATGAAAGCAGCTGTATAGACTTATTTAAACAAGGAAAACTCATTTATACTATAATCGAGACTGACAGACTTTGTGAAGTGCAGGATTCAGATGTTGACTTTGGTGCATGCAGTATTCCGGCATTGACAGATTCGTATGATACAAAGGCAATGTCATATACGACACTTGCAGTTGTTAATCCATATGCAAAAAATCTCGCAGTTGCAAAGGCAGTGGCAAATTCATTAAGCTATGATTATGCAGATGAGATAAAAAAATATACAGGACGTTTAAGTGCCAGAATTGATATTTATAATAAGCTTGAAGCCAAAAACAGGGATTTATATAAAGCTGTGGCAGATGCATATTCTGATACAGTTACAAAGGCAAAGCTTCTTGGTGCAGACAATATTTACAGTGAATATGGCATGGTAATTAAAAGTATCTGGGCAGGCGGAGAAATTGAAGCATCTGTAGAAGATTTAAAAAATACGATGTCATCAATTAAACAATAATTTAAGCAATAATATTTAAAATAAGATTATATAATCCATGTATTTGCAATGGTACAAATACATGGATTTTTGAATAAATCGGCCATTTTAAGTTAATATTAAAAAATATAAATAAATATAAATAAAATTTCAATGAAATGAAAATGGTATGAAAATCATGCATATGCGATGATTTTATGCTATGTGCTTAAAAGCAGCACGGAATGGAGAATTAAATGGCAGGATTTATTATTGCAATGATTTCTGGTGCTTTAATGAGTATTCAGGGAATATTTAATACAAATGTTACAAAGGCAAGCAGTGTATGGGTTGCAGCAGGGTTTGTGCAGCTTACTGCACTTGCTACATGTGCCATCATGTGGTTTCTTAATGGTAAGGAGCCAGTGATGAAGCTGTTTTCGGTTCATCCAAAGATATCACTGCTTGGAGGAATAATAGGTGCATTTATCACTTTTACTGTTATAAAGGCAGTGTCCGATATGGGAGTGGCCAAGGCGGAAGTGACAATAGTAATTACGCAGATTGCTGTATCATATCTGATAGAATTATTTGGTATATTTGGAAGTAAAAAAACAGAATTTTCATGGATTAAGCTTTTAGGGCTTGCCCTTGCCATAGGAGGTGTTGTAATCTTTAATATGTGTGGCAAAGGCAGTGATGCATGATTTTGTGATTTTGTAAGGTGTCATCTGAAAATGCCGGATTTTGTGAAACATTTAATACATGTGCATGTTTTTTGGAGGTAGGAAAGTTACGATGGAAGATTTATTTAAGATACATGGAATTGTGAATTTAAAAAAGGGTGAAGGAAGAACATTAAAATCGGGAGGACTCTGGGTATATGACAATGAGATTGACAGCATAACAGGTAATTTTGAGGATGGCGTCCTTGTAGATGTTCATGATTTTGACGGTTATTTTATGGGTGTAGGTTTTATAAACAGGAAATCAAAGATTACTGTCCGTATGTTAAGCAGACATGAGCATAACATAGATGAATCATTTATTGAGATGAGAGTAAGAAACTGTGTCGATTATAGGGCGCATACAATTGATATGTCATCATGCCGTCTGATTTTCGGGGAAGCAGATTTTCTGCCGGGAATTGTTATTGACAAATTTGAGGATGTACTTGTTGTTGAATCACTTGCATTAGGAATTGACAGATTAAAACCATTAATCGTTGACATGTTAAAAAAGGTTCTTAAAGAATATGGATTTAACATTCGTGGAGTATATGAAAGAAGCGATGCAAAGGTTCGTCTGAATGAAGGAATGGAGCGTGTGAAAGGCTTTATTGGTGATGAATTTGATACAAAGGTTCAGATAGTTGAGAATGGCGTGAAATATTACGTAGATGTCAGGGACGGACAGAAGACGGGATTTTTCCTTGACCAGAAGAATAACCGTGCAGCAATAAGGCCTTTGTGTAAAGGTGCAAGGGTTCTTGACTGCTTCACTCATACAGGCTCATTTGCATTAAATGCAGCAATGGCAGGAGCCAAAAGTGTGTTGGGAATTGATGCATCAGAGCTTGGTGTTAAGCAGGCAGAGGAAAATGCCAAATTAAATGGTGTTTCAGATATAGTAAAATTCAAATGCGCCGATGTATTTGAAATACTTCCTGAGCTTGAAAAAAACAATGAAAAATTTGATGTTGTTATCCTTGATCCTCCGGCATTTACAAAGTCAAGGAATTCTATAAAAAATGCGGTTAAAGGCTACAGAGAAATAAATTTAAGAGGAATGAAGCTTGTAAAGGATGGAGGATATCTTGCAACCTGTTCATGTTCACATTTTATGGATCCTGAATTATTTGCTAAGACAATAGCACAGGCTGCAAAAAATGTACATAAGCGTTTAAGACAGATAGAATACAGAACACAGGCTCCTGATCATCCAATATTGTGGTCAGATGAACAGTCACTTTATCTTAAGTTTTATATCTTCCAGGTTGTTGATGAGAAGTAATGACTGGAAAGTAGCTGAAATGCTTGATTTATAAGGGATGGAAGGCATTTGATGTTTACAGAGAAAACCTCGTAAAGTATCGCAAAATATCACAAAACCGTGATTCAAAGTGGTAAGTCTGAGTGGTAAGCATCTGAAATGTAACGAGTGGTAAGCTTATGGGGAAAACGGTATGTTCTATTTGAATGATAACGAAAAATTAACAAAAGACTAACCATGGACTAACAAAGAACTAACCACACGTATTTTTCTTTTTCAAATAAGAGATGATAATATTATTGTGGCAAGAAAAATGACTTACAAAAAGTTACAAATATATATGGAATGACTACGGTTTGGCTACGGTATTGAGACTTTTTTTGAAAAGGAAGTTATGATATTATTATCATGGAAGTAATGAACAGAGAGTAATCGAGAAAATTCGGTTGCTCTTTTTTTATTGTGAATGAGCTTACATGTGATATAATAAAACAAATTAACAAATCGGGATTGTGCGCCCAGACAATGGCGAGTAGTCTGGCAGGTGGAATGCCTGTCTGGTAAGGTCTAACCAATCGCCAGTAGCGAGTCTTGGGTGGCTGTCAGTAATGGCAGTTGCTAAGCGTAGACAGCGAGAAAATAGAGAGTGTGATTGAGCCTCGAAATTTTGACATTTAGAAGGCTGACGTTTTAATTTCGACGGAAAGCAATACAAATCAATTCGCATTGGTGAGAAATGGTTTGCTTCTGCGGGGTCAAAGAGCACTTTATGTTTTACATTGTGACTATTCAGTCAACTGGGGAGAGCCTGTTGTTTCTTGTCATTGCAAGTATGGCAAACAACTGCAAAACGGGAGAATGCCAAAAGAACAGCAGGCAGTCGGATAGCTTCATAGTACTGAAGAAGTTGGGTAATGCCAATGGAGGGAAGGGAGCTACATAATAATGGTCTTTCTGAGGACACATCAACCGTACTCAGGGACGGAGGTATTGATGGAAACAAAATTGGAAAGAATAGCAGAAATATCGGCAAGTTCGCCGAGACCAGAGTTCACATCGTTGTATCATCTAATCAATAAAGAAATGCTTCTGCAATGCCACAAAGAATTAGACGGAAGTAAGGCAGTTGGTATGGATGAGATTACGAAGAGAGAATACGAGAGGAATCTGGAACAAAACATAGATGACTTGGTAGAAAGATTGAAAAGAAAATCATACAAACCACAGCCATCAATTAGGGTATATATCCCTAAAAGCAATGGAAGACTTCGACCATTAGGAATTGCGTGTTACGAGGACAAAATAGTCCAATTAGCATTAAAGAAGATACTGGAAGCTATCTATGAACCGAGATTTCTGAACTGCATGTACGGATTCAGACCAAATCGAGGATGTCATAACGCAATAAAAGAACTGTATAAGAGATTAAACAACACGAAAATCTGCTATATTGTGGATGCTGACATCAAAGGATTCTTCGATCATATGAAGCATGTATGGATTATCAAGTTCCTCAAACTTTATATCAAAGACCCTAACATAATCGGTCTTGTCAAGAAGTATCTTAAAGTGGGAGTGCTGGATAATGGTGAACTTATGTTGAATGAAGAAGGTTCAGCGCAAGGTAATATCATAAGTCCAATCCTTGTAAACATATATATGCACAATGTATTGACACTATGGTATAAGTTTATTATTACCAAAGAATGCAAGGGAGATAACTTCCTAATTGTATATGCAGATGAATTTGTTGCAGGATTTCAATATAAATGGGAAGCAGAAAATTACTATAAGCTTCTTAAGGAACGAATGGAAAAGTTCGGTTTGCAATTAGAAGATAGTAAAAGTCGTCTCTTACAAAGCGGTGCTTACATTGCAAGGGCAAAGCAAAAGAACGGTGAATCTACCAGATTAGAAACATTTGATTTTCTGGGATTTACGTTTTACTGTGGACGCTCACGCAAAGGAGTACCATATATAATACCAAAGACAAGTTCTAAGAAATTCAGACAGAAAATCCGAGACATAAAATTATGGTTATACGCAAACAGAGACCAGCAGTTAAAGAAACTAATGGGGATGCTTAATCTGAAGCTGACAGGACATTATAGGTACTATGGGATTAGTTTTAATGGCAGAATGATTTCAAACTACAAGCAACAGGTGAGAGAACTTCTGTTTAAGGTGCTGAACAGACGAAGTGACAGAAAGAGTTATACCAGAGAAGGATTCATTGAAATGCTGAAATATTATCCATTGGCAATGCCAAAGATTTATGTCAGCTTGTTTTGAAACTGTAAATATTATTATGAAGAGCCGTATGCGGGAAAGCCGCACGTACGGTTCTGTGAGGGGCTTACACTGTGAGGTGTAAGTCTACTCGACTGTAAAGGAGAAAATATCCTATGTGTAAGTATTTAATTCAGCCGCAAAGCGGTATACGAATTGATGTAAATAAAGGACAAAAAATAGAGATTATTGATGTAGATGGCGGTCAGGTGGCTGATTTCTTTGCAGAAATAAAAGGTACACATGACGAATATGTTTCTCCATCTGTGACAATGGACTGCAACGAATCATTGAAAATAGAGGTTGGCAGTATTATATATTCCAATCAATATAATCCAATGTTCAAAGTAGAAAGTGATGATGTCGGTGCACATGATCTGTTGTTTCCATCATGTAGCAAGAAAATGTATGATTTCTTTTATCAAAATGGTTCTAATCATCCGAACTGTCTGGATAATATCAATCATGCTCTTGGTACAGAGAGAACAATTATTCAACCAATCAATTTTTTTATGAATACTGCAATTGATTCGAATGGTAAAATTGAAATAAGGAAACCTTTATCAAAAGCTGGAGACAAAATAGTATTAACAGCACTTGTTGATTGTGTCTTGGGAATATCTGCCTGTAGCGTATCTGAGTGTGATACTAATAGTGGAAAGTGTACAGCAATAGAAGTGAAGATATATTGAACTCGAAAAATGCACAAAAGAATAAATTCTTATGTGCTTTGATTCGTATGAAAATCCGAATTCAGTGACACTGTTCGATTGAGATAACTTCTAATTTATGGAGGTCAAAGTATGGACAAAGAGGAAATTTATCACTATTTGACAGAACGGAATATTCCCTATGAAAAGACGGAGCATAAAGCTGTTTTTAATATGGGAGAACTGGATTCTGTGGAATTGCCTTATCCCGAGTGGGATGCCAAAAATCTGTTTGTCAGAGATGATAAAAAACGGAATTATTATTTAATTACGATAAAGGGAGATAAGCGAGTGAATTTAAAGGAATTTCGTAAGCAACATGGTTTACGGGCTCTTTCATTTGCATCTGCGGATGAACTGTTTGATATTATGGGATTGTTACCTGGTTCTGTTACTCCACTGGGTATACTAAACGATACAGAACATCGCGTGCATTTCTTTTTGGATTCTGCGTTTGAGGGGAATAAAATTGGTATCCATCCCAATTACAATACTGCCACTGTTTGGATGCAGGCAAAAGATTTATTAGAATTGGTTCAAAAGCATGGAAATGAATCTATGTTTACACAAGTCTAAAGTCTAAGCATATATAAATTTCGTTTTATAGGGATAATACAATAATTATTTGGCATGAAAAAGGTGCGAAGCACCCTAGTCCGTCCAGGGGGTCAAATGGTCCGGTGGACCATTGCTCTGAACCGACCGAAGCGAAGCGTCTCTCCCAGCGGGCCCATAGATGTGTTGTGACACATCGTATTGGGTTATTATCTGTCACGCTTCGCTCAGATATAGTAGCTTTGCTACGAAAGGAGAAAATTGAGATGGAAAAGAAAAAAGTGAGAGCAACCAGGACAAATGGTCGCAAAGACAGTAATGGCGTATTTAAGGCAGGTCATAATGACCGGTCATTTAATCTTGAAAATGCAGAGCATGTTGATGCTGACAGGAGCAAATGGAATGTTTACTGGGATTATCTGCAAGGATATAACCTTGCGGATGAAAATGGAGTCCGACCGGAAAGAAAATATTTATTTGATGAAGTTGAATACCTTTATTATCACAAACAATTCGGAGATTCCATAGATGCACAAAATGAGCGGCATGAAAAGTCCAGACATACGGAAAGAATAAGAAATGTCAGGCAGATCATGGAGGATTCACGAACATGTCCTGAAGATTATGGCGAAGCGAATGGGCTAAGATGTGTAATCGGCATTTATCCATAGACAATCAGATTGATCACTGCTCTTACGAAAGACAGGGTAAATTAAAAATCCCTACAGGTAAAGCATTTAGGGCGGCATTAACGGAAAAGTATTCTAAGCTTGCCGCAGAAGCAAAAACACATTCTAACC